>JBKJUW010000083.1:0-9669 GCA_046589725.1 Gemmatimonadaceae bacterium | reverse complement strand
TTTTCGACGATGTAACGTCCCGCGCAGCATGAAGTCAGGCGATGCTGGGGGCCGCGAAACGCGGCGCCGCGACGAGCGCGGTTGCCCCGCGCAGGCGGGCCTGTGAGCCGCCTTCGTCCCGCGTGACCGGTGTGGCCGCTGCGGTATCGGTGAGCGCCCGTTCGCGGATCGTCCGGGTGAGGAACGGTTCGATGACGCTCCACGCGCCAACGATGCCGCCACCCACGCAGATTTTTGCGGGACTCAACGCGTTGACGATGACCGCGAGGCCGGCGCCGAGATAGCGTCCCGTCGCTTCCACGGCGGCGATGGCGCGTGGATCGCCGGCGTTGCAGCGATGCACGACATCTCCCACCGTAAGACCCGACGCGTGTACGAGGTCGTGCGCGGTCTGGGGTGAGAACTCCTCACCCAGATAGCGCAACACGGTGGCCAGATCGGAGACGTATACCTCGAGACACCCGCGTCCCCCGCAATGGCAGCGTGGACCGTCCGCGGTGAGCGGGACGTGTCCGAATTCACCGGCGGAGTTGCGCGTCCCGTGCATCACCTGGCCATTGGACACGACACCGGTGCCGACACCATCGGCAACGCTGACATAGACGAAGTCGTTCGCCTCGGATCCGCCGCGCTGGCTGAGCCACATGTGAGCAAGTGCGCACGCGATCGGCGCATTCTCGACGAACACCGGCAGGCCCACCGCTGCCGAGAGCGCATCGCGGACATCGAAGTTGCGCCACCCGAGGTGAGGGGAGTTCAGCACCCGTCCCGTCTCGCAATCCACGATCCCCGGGACGACCAGGCCCAGTCCGAGCACGACGCCCGCATCCGCATGCTCTGCCAGCAAGCGGTGAACGTGCACCGTCAGGTCGTCGACGAAGGCCCCCGGATCGACCACCGTATCGTACACGATCGATTCCAGGGCCGCGCCGGTACTGTCGGCGAGCATCACGATCGTGCGGTCGAAGCGGACGTCTACCGCGATGACGAGACGGCCATGCGTGTGGACGTAAAGCATCTGCGGACGCCGACCGCGTGGCGAATCGACGGTCGCCCCCTCGTACAGCATGCCCTCGCTTTTCAGCTCGTTCACGAGCGACGTCACCATGCCCCGCGCAATCTCCATGCGGCGTGCCAGGTCGGCGCGGCAGATCGGCTCGTTCTCGCGCACGAGGTTCAGCAGGATCTGTCGGTTGATCTCGCGCGGTGTGCCGCGGGTCGCCAGCACGAAGCTGCGGGTGTTGATCTTTCGCATCCTTCCGGGTTGGGCGACGGCGTTCTCGTGCGACGGTGAGCGGTGCCTAATCTCCACACGGAACCTGCGGCGCACAAGAAGAACCACCGGAACGCAAGCCGTTGTGCCACGCGGTGCTTGCCTGCATTTTTCGGTCACATTCACCACGCGCCCGAACCGCCGAGGAGTCGTAGCACAGTGCCCGAGTTAGCCTTCCGCGATGGCATCATGGATCGAATCCGCCTGCGCGAGCAGCGATTCGACGAGCGTGCCTATCTGTTCGTGCTCGGCGCACTCGAGTTCTGCCAGCAGCGCCTTCCCGAGCGGCGCCACATCAGCGGCCGCGAACTGGCGCTCTCCGTCCGCGACCTCGCCCTCGAACGCTTTGGCGTGGTGGCAGGGCTGGTGCTCGCGCACTGGGGCGTGCGCACATCGTCCGACATCGGCGACATCGTCTTCACGCTGGTCGAACTCGAGCTGCTGATGAGTCAGGCCACCGATACGCGAGACGAATTCGCCGGCGTGTTCGATTTCGACCAGGCCTTCGAGCGCGACTATCCGTGGTGCGGGCAATTCGCCTGACGTAGCGAGGCTTGCTACGCGGCGGGCCGTATGGGTTCTCTGCATACGGCCGCTCGGGCTGGCCTCGGTGGGTTCGATGCAAACGGCCGCTCGGGCTGGCTCCTCAGACATTGGGGCCACGCGGATGACGCGAATCGAGCGGATGCGCGCGGATTTGTCCCTGCGAATGCAGGCAGTCTCGGCGACGCTAGCCTTGCGGTCGAAGTACCAACGAGGTGTTTGTTCGTTTTGAACGAAGATGCAGCCTGGGTGCGCCATGAACGATCCGCGTCAATTCGCCAAATCCGCGTCATCCGCGTAGCCCCAGAGTCTGAGGAGCCGGCCCGAGGCACTCAAGGCCGACACGTATTGCCCCAGGACAACGTGAACGGCCGCGCCGACCTCGCCAAAGCATTGCCAAGCGCACGCGCGCTGCTGACTCTTCGCTCGTGCGACACTCATCACTGATCCCGCTCACCACCTCCGCTGAAGCATCCGCTGGCGACGCTGCGGCAATCGCCGCTGGCACGCCGTCGCGCGCGTTGATGCAACGAGCGGGCGCGGCCGCCGCCGCGGAGATCGCGACGCGATTCTCCGAGCGGCTTCAGCACGGCGTCGTCGTCGCAACGGGGAAGGGCAACAACGGCGGCGACGGATGGGTCATCGCGCGCGCCCTGCACGCGACAGGCATCCGCGTGCGCGTGGTCGAGTGCGCCGAGGCGCGAACGTCCGACGCGCAGGTCGAGCGCGCGCTGGCGCTTGCGGATGGCGTGCCGTTCACAACGGGTGCGCCGGACCTGCTGACCGGTGGTGAGCAGATTGCCGTCGATGCGCTGCTCGGCACCGGCTTCGCCTCCAACAACACGCCGACGCCGGATATCGCGGACGCCGTGGCGCAGCTCGTCGTCCTGGCGCAACGAGGCTGCGCCGTCGTCGGGATCGATGTGCCGACCTACCTCGACGCGAACACGGGCGACCACACCGGCGCACCACCGTGCGCCCTGACGATCACGTTCGGGAGCGTGAAGCGCGGTCACCTCGTGGCACGGGAGGTGTGCGGCACGATCGTGGTCGTCGACATCGGGCTTGGTCACCACGCCTCAGACGCCGCGCGCGCTTCGCTCGCGACGCTCGACTGGTATCGCGACACGCTCCCCACGATCACCGCCGTTGCGCACAAGGGCACGCGCAAGAAAGTGGCGATCATCGGCGGCGCGCAGGGGATGGCGGGCGCAGCGATCCTCGCGGCGCGCGCCGCGCTGCGCAGCGGCGCAGGCATCGTGAAATGTCTCGTGGCGCCTGAATCGTTGCTGGCCGTTCAGGAGGCGGAGCCGGCCGCGCTCTCGTCGGCGTGGCCCGTCACCGAGGACGAGCTCGCGAACCACACACAGTGGGCCGACGTCATCCTCATCGGCCCGGGACTCGGCAAGGAGCACGCGCGCACGCTGGTCGAGCGCGTGCTCCGGGCGTTCGATGGTCCCGTCGTGCTCGATGCGGATGCGCTCAATGCATTCGCCGGCGATCTCGACACGCTGAAGGTGCTGATCGAATCGCGCGCCGCGCTGCTCACACCGCATCCCGCGGAATTCGCGCGACTCTCCGGACACAGCGTGGACGACGTGCTGGCCGGGCGCTTCGATCTGCCGGCGACCGTCGCACGCGCCACTGGCGCAACCGTGCTGCTGAAGGGCGTCCCCACCGTCGTCACCTCTCCGCAGGGTGAGACCATCGCGATCGCGGAAGGCACGCCCATCCTCGCGACCGGCGGAGCCGGCGACATACTCGGCGGCATCGCCGCGACGCTCCTCGGCCAGACGAACGATGCGCTGAGCGCAGGCGCGCTGGCCGCGTTCGCGCATGGGCGTGCGGCATGGATGGTGAGCGCACGCCAGGTGCGCGGCTACACGCTCGACGATGTCCTGGCCGCGCTGCCCGCCGTGTGGGCGCTCGCGCCGGAGCAACGGCGTCCGCCGATCCTGTGCGAGTTGCCAGCCGTCGGTGAGGTCCTTCGCACATGACCGACTCGCCACACATCGCGATGGGTGGCGGCGCGGAGTTCGACCTCATTCGCCGTCTGCTCGACACCTGGGGACCGCGTGCGTCCGGCATTGGTGATGACGCGGCGGTGCTCGCCGTGCCGCAGGGCGAGCAGCTCGTCGCGAGCACGGATGCGTCCGTCGAGAACGTGCACTTCAAGCGCGGCTGGATGACGCCACGCGAGATCGGCGCGCGTGCCGCGACCGCAGCGCTCAGCGATCTCGCGGCGATGGGCGCGCGCCCACTCGGCCTGCTGCTCGCCCTGGGTCTCCCCGAAGGGTGGCAAGCGGACGCCGAGGCAATAGCGGACGGCGTTGGGGCGACGGCGTCTGCACTCTCGTGTCCGATCGTGGGCGGCAACGTCACGCGCAGCAGCGAGCTCACGCTCACCGTCACCGTCCTCGGCGGCGCCGCCCGTCCACTCACCCGCGCCGGCGCCGAGGTTGGCGACTCCATCTTCGTGACAGGCGTGCTCGGTGGACCGGGGGCCGCACTCGCGGACCTGCTGAATGGCCGCGATCCCGAGCGCAGCGCACGCGCGCGATTCATCGCCCCGTCCGCGCGTATCGCGGAAGGGAGGTGGCTCGCGGCTCACGGCGCAACGGCACTCATCGACATCTCGGATGGCCTGCTTGCCGACGCGGGACATCTCGCGAATGCGTCAGGCGTCTCCGTGTCGATCGACGTCGATGCCGTTCCGTTCCTGGGCGGAATGGATCCACTTGTGGCACTCGCGAGCGGCGAGGAGTACGAATTACTCGCGAGCGTGTCATCCGACATCGTCCTCGAAATGGCGGCGTTCCAACGCGCGTTTGGCATTCCGCTCACGCGCGTCGGCGTCGTCGTCGAGCGACAGGAGAATGCCGTACTTACGACCACCGCGTCAGCGCTCGTCGCCGGGCACGATCATCTGGCGCGTTGACGACACGCTCGGAAGCGCACGGAACTGCACGCAAGTGCCAGGTACTTCGTACCATGTACCTTGACCAGGCCGAAGCCACGGGGAACAGTGGAAAGTTCAAGACGGACCATGGTAAGGTGCGTTATTACTGTTCCCCGTGGCCGTTATGCCATTCCTGGTACCAGGTACGGAGTACACGAAGTCGCCCTTCCATCTGTTGAGTGATATGCGCCTGTTGTCAGCTTCCGCTTGATGCGTACGATCTTCACCGGCCTCACGGTCGCGGTGATGACGATCCTCCTCGCTCCCACGGCGGCAATGGGGAGCGTCTTCGGCTCGGATGACACCAAGCGGGAACTGCCGCTCTGGTGCATGAAGACCTGGGCGCGCTCCATCTGCCGCGCGGCAGGCGTGCGGATCGTCGTCCATGGGAGCGAGCACATTCTCCGCGATCGCGGTGCCGTCTATGCCAGCAACCACGTCAGCTGGTTCGACATCTTCGCAATCGCGTCGATCCTGCCGCGTTACACGTTCGTCGCAAAGGCCGAGCTACGCCGGATTCCGATCTTCGGATGGGGTGCCGAGGCGTGCGGTATCGTTTTCCTCGAACGCGAAAACCGTTCGTCGGCGTTCGATGCCTACCACACCGTCGCGGTCAAGGTGTCAGCGGGCGTCAGCGTGGTGGTCTGCCCGGAGGGAACGCGCGGCGATTCCTACTCGCTCCGCTCGTTCAAGAAGGGCCCGTTCGTCCTGGCCATTGCGGCGGGCGCGCCGGTGGTGCCGGTGATCATTTACGGGACGCGCGAAATCATGCCCAAGGGCACCTGGCGAGTGCAGTCGGGTGTCGTGCACGTGCATTTCCTGTCGGTGATCGAAACCACGGGCTACGACTACGACCGTCGCCACGACGTGATGCAGGCGGTGTGGCAGCAGAGCGCCGATGCCTTGCGGTTGGCGTACGGCGTGCCGCAGAGCGGGCGCAGCGTAGCGTCTGTCGCCGAAACGACGTCCTGAACGACCGGCGGCGCGGCGACGCGCCACGCCGCGCCGGGGGAACTACGGCCGCTTGGCCTTCAGCGCGTTGAGCAGCGCGGCCATTGCCACCGCCTGGATCTCGGCGTCGTCCTGGGTGCGCTCGGTCCGGGTGCCATAGTAGATGCGGTGGATGTAACTGCTGGTGCGATGCTGAAGATTGATGGAGCGGTTGCCGAGATCCGGCACCACCCGCCACGGTCCTCGGCCCGGGTTGGTGCAATCGAGGCGACGCAGATCGACGGGAGCCATAGTCGTAGGGAGGTGAGGGTCATTGCGGTACGAGCGGACGACAGTAACGCCGTTGGCTAACGGGACCGCTGCGGAAGCCTTAAGATATTCTAAGCGAATGCATCGCGCGAGCGTAGTTAACAGAAATAGCTACATTTCGCCAGTTTCGACCCAACCTTCCCCGTCCATTAGCCCATGCCAGCAATTATTGCCGATATCCAAGCCCGCGAAATCCTCGACAGTCGCGGAAATCCCACCGTCGAAGCCGACGTCCTCCTCGAGAGCGGGGTCATTGGCCGCGCGGCGGTGCCGAGCGGTGCGAGCACCGGCGAGCACGAGGCGATGGAGCTGCGCGACAACGATAAGAAGCGGTACCTCGGAAAGGGCGTCCTCATGGCGGTCCAGAACATCGAGGAGACCATCTCCCCGGCGCTCGCGGGCGCTGACGCAATGGACCAGATGGGGATCGACGCTGCCCTGATCGAGCTGGATGGCACGCCGAACAAGAGCAACCTCGGCGCGAATGCGATTCTCGCGGTATCAATGGCGGTCGCCCGTGCGGCGGCCGCGGAAATGGGCGTCCCCCTGTGGCGCTACCTCGGCGGCCCGCTCACGCGCGTGATGCCGGTCCCCATGATGAACATCCTGAACGGCGGCGCGCACTCCACCAACACGGTCGATTTCCAGGAGTACATGATCGTGCCGGTCGGTGCCGAGTCGTTCAGCGACGCGTTGCGGATGGGCGCCGAGGTCTTCCATGCGCTCAAGAAGGTGCTCGTGAAGCGGAAGCTCAGCACGGGCGTGGGCGACGAGGGCGGCTTCGCCCCGGACCTCAAGAGCGACGAGGAGGCCCTCACCGTCGTGATGGAGGCCATCGAGGCGGCCGGCTACGCGCCAGGCAAGGATATCGCCATCGCGCTCGATACGGCGTCGAGCGAGTTGTTCAAGGACGGCAAGTACACGTTCAAGAAGAGCGGGCAGGGCACGCGCGACGCCGCCGGCATGGTGGAGCTCTTTACCAAGTGGATCGACACCTATCCGATCGTCTCGATCGAGGACGGACTTGCCGAGGATGACTGGGACGGCTGGAAGCTGCTGACGGATGCGATTGGCGACCGCTGCCAACTCGTCGGCGACGACCTGTTCGTGACCAACACCGAGCGTCTCGCGCGCGGCATCGAGACCGGTACGGCGAACTCGATCCTGATCAAGCTCAACCAGATCGGGACCCTTACCGAGACGCTGGAGACGATCGAGATGGCGAAGTCGGCGGGCTACCTGTCGATCATCTCGCACCGCTCGGGCGAGACCGAGGACACCTTCATCGCCGACCTCGCGGTGGGCACCGGCGCCGGCCAGATCAAGACGGGTTCGGCATCCCGGACGGACCGCGTCGCGAAGTACAACCAGCTCCTGCGCATCGAGCAGCAGCTGGGCAGCGCGGCGGAATTTCCGGGTGGGGCGATCTACGGGTTGTAGCGCCGCGGAACGGGTCGCGCGGGGAGTGCACGCGGCGTAGCTTCGTCGCTCGCTCTTCGCGCGGTCCCATTCCACTTTTGGCGGTGTATGACGTCGCTCACAGTTGCAGGAATGATCGGTGGCCGGAAGACGCGGGCGGCCTCGCGCATGATCATGGTTGTATTGAGCACGCTGCTCTTCGGTTTGGGCGCGGGCGAGCGCGCCGGCGCTCAGGCGCCTCTGCATTCGTGGGTGTTTTCCCCTGACAGCGCCCGCTCGCGAAAGACTGGCGAGACCAGCTCGGTGCGCTCGCTCGCCGATACGCTGACGAAGACGCTCGCAAAGCTCGAGATGCACGAGACGACGCTGGCGCCCGGCGCTTCTCCGCATGCGGCGCACCGCCACGCGCACGAAGAATTCCTCATCATCAAGACAGGGACGATCGCGGTCCTTCAGGACACGGTCACTCGCATGGCGGGCCCGGGCAGCGTTGTTTTCATGGCGTCGAACGAGTGGCACGGCATCAGGAACATCGGCTCCGGCACGGCGTCGTATCTCGTGGTGCGGTTCGATCCACACGACCTGCCACCGGACAGCGCCAGCGTGGGGCGCGCCCCCGTGCCGGTTCCGAGCGCGCCAACCAGCGGAAAGCGGTGATGTGGGCGCGCGGGATGGCGCTGTGGCAAGTGCGCCATTGACCGCGGCGGCGATGCCCCGCCGTGAGCCGTCGGCAATCCGGGCGATCCTTCGCGCGGGCGTTGGACGGCTGGCGCCGGCTTTCGGATTGGTGCTCGTGATCCTCATCTTCGCCGTGATCACGGACGCGCCGGGGCGGTACCTGTCGGCGTACAACCTGCGCATCGTGTTGTCGCAAACCGTCATCGTGGCAATCGGCGCCATCGGCATGACGATGATCATCGTCAGCGGCGGCATCGATCTGTCCGTTGGCGCCACCATCGCGCTGACGGGAGTGATCACGGCGATCGGCCTGCGGGATGGCTGGTCGCCACTGCTCGCGATGCTGGCCGCGGTGCTCGTGGGCGGCGTGGTTGGCCTGGTGAACGGCACGCTCATCGCCACCCTGCGCGTCGTCCCCTTCATCGTCACGCTCGGCATGCTCGGTGTCGCGCGCGGTGTCGCGAAATGGGTGGCGCACGAGCAGACGGTCATCGTGCCTTCGACCTGGATCAACGACCTGCTGGTGAGCTTTCCGAAACCGGCGTGGCTCGTGTTCGCGCCCGGCGTGTGGATCGCGCTCGTGCTTGCGCTGTTCGCTGCGCTCGTATTGTCGCGGACGGTATTCGGTCGGCGCATCTTCGCGCTCGGCTCCAACGAAGCCGCGGCGCGTGCCTGCGGCATCGACACCAGCCGGCTGCGGATTGCGATCTACGGATCGGCGGGGCTGCTCTTCGGGCTCGCTGGCGTGATGCAGATGTCCCGCCTCCGCCTCGGCGATCCCACGGTGGCGAACGGTGCGGAGCTCGACATCATCGCTGCCGTGGTGATTGGCGGTGGCAGTCTCGCGGGAGGGGAAGGAAGTATCGTCGGCGCGCTGATCGGTGCGCTCATCATGGCCTTCCTGCGGAACGGCTGTCAGCAGATGGGATGGCCGAACTACATCCAGGAAATCATCATCGGTACGATCATCGTGCTCGCGGTCGCGCTCGATCGCGTTCGTGCGCAGTGGTCGGAGCGCAGTGCCGCGCTGAGCCAGGCGGCGGATGGCTGAGCGGATGCGTGTCGTGGACGCGCACGTGCACTTCTGGGATCCGGCGGTGCTGCACTATCCGTGGATCGCCGCCGAACCGGCGCTGAACCGCGCGTTCGGTCCGCGAGACCTGGACTCGCTCACCCGAGGCGACGTGGACGGCGTGGTGTTCGTCGAGGCGAATTGCGCTGCGTCGGAGAGTCGCGGTGAAATAACGTACGTCGAGCAGCTCGTGTGTCTCGAAGATCGCATCGTGGGCATTGTGGCCTTTGTGGATATGCTCGATGACGCCAGCCGTACCCTCGCGCTGGACGCACTTGCGGAGCGCGGCCGTGTGGTTGGTGTGCGGCACAACATCCAGGGTCATCCGCGCGGCTACTGTCTCAATCCGTCTTTCGTGCGGGGCGTGCAGGAGGCGGGGGAGCGTGGTTTCACATTCGATCTCTGCATCACCGCGGACCAACTGCCGGACGCTACGCAACTTGTCGTGTTGTGTCCGGGCACGCG
>JBKJUW010000025.1:0-16940 GCA_046589725.1 Gemmatimonadaceae bacterium | reverse complement strand
CCCGCGAGCCCCTCGAGGTTCACCCGCGACATACCGGCCGGTAACGTGAAGCCCGCACGCGCCTCGCGGTTGCGGGCGCCGAGGACGGGCGTATCGACGGTAAGGCAGAGCGCCTGGCACCCCGCGGCTTCGGCGCGCTCGACAAGAGCACGCGTGAATCCGCGATCGGGTTGCGCATAGATCTGGAACCAGAGCGGCCGTGTAGCGGCCCGCGCCACGTCCTCAATGCCGGTGGTGGCGAAGGAGCTGACGATCATCGTCGCACCGGCCTGCCCCGCGCCGCGCGCCGTGGCAAGCTCGCCCTCCGGATGCGCCAGCTTGTGGTACGCCGTCGGGGACAGGATGATCGGAAAGGGAAGCGTGTGGCCGAAGAGCGTGAGCCGCGTATCGATGTGCGATACGTCCACCAGCACGCGTGTTCGAAGCTGGATCTGACGATAGGCATCCCTGTTCCAGCCGAGCGTCTGCTCGTCTCCCGCTCCACCGGCGACGTATTCGTAGGCCATCGGCGTCATGCGCGTGCGCGCGATCGTCTCGAAGTCGTCGAGGCTGGCGATGGGGTCGGGGGCCGATGAAGTCGACCCGCGCTGCAGTGCATCGAAGGCACGCATCGGCGCCTGCGCATGCAGTGCGGGAGACACGAGCGCGGCCGCCGACAGCGCGCCCGCCGCGGAGCGCAGCAGGTCGCGCCGGGAAGTCGCGGGAACGTCGTCACGCATGCACAGCTCCTGGATGAGGTGACGAAAGCTGCCACCAATGCAGAGGCTCGGCTACACGGGGAGACGCCTACTTACCCCCAATCGAAAAGGCCACGAGTTCGGCCGTGTCTCCCCCACCGCTCGCGATCACGACGTACTCCCGGCCAGCGGCGGTGCGATAGACAATCGGGTTGGCATACCCACGACCCGCCGGCAGGGGATGCTGCCACAGCACACGCCCGTCACGCGTATCGAGCGCATACAGCACGTCACCGCCGCCGGTGGCGAAGAGGAGGCCGCCCTTCGTCACCGTGCCGCCAACCGCTCCTGCCACGCCGAGCGGGGGCAACGTCACGCCCTTGAGGAGTGGATGGGCCCTGATCGCCGGCGTATCGCCGAGCGTCACCTGCCACTTGCGAGCGCCCGTGTTCAGGTCGATGGCCGTCATGGTACCGTACGGCGGCTTGATCAGCGGCAATTGCTCCGGCGGCGCGTGATCCGACCTGCCGGAATCCGGATCGGCGGTGACGCCAAGGCCGCTGCGCACGAGGTCAGCGGTATAGTCGAAGCCGATGGTATCGTTCGGCACGCCCTTCTTGATCTGGTACATGACCGGACTGTCGGTGCCCTTCACGAAGAGCGTGTGCGAGTCCGGATCATACGAGGTGCTGCCCCACCCTGCTCCACCGATCGATCCCGGCATGGTGATGGTGCCCTGCATGGATGGCGGCGTGAAGATCGGGCCGCTGCGGTACGTGTTGAAGATCGACAGAGCGCGGCGTTTCAGCTCCGGCGTGAAATCGAGCAGGTCGCTCTCCGTCACCTGTTGCCGCGCGAACGGAGCAGGACGTGTGGGCATCGGCTGCGTCGCAGACGTGCGCTCGCCGGGTACGTCGCTCTGCGGCACCGGGCGCTCCACGATGGGCCAGATGGGCTTGCCCGTGACGCGGTCGAATACGTAGATCCATGCCGTCTTCGAGGGCACGGCCACGACGTCGCGCGGCTTGCCCTTCCAGGTGATCGTTGCCAGCACCGGAGGCGCAGGGGGATCATAGTCCCACAGCCCGTGATGCACGATCTGGTAATGCCACACGCGGCGGCCCGTGCGGACATCAAGCGCCACAACCGATTCCGCGAACAGGTTGTCGCCTTTTCGTTCACCGCCGTACCAGTCATTGGTAGGCGTGCTGACCGGGAGGAAGAGCAACCCGCGCCTGGCATCGAGGCTCATGGGTGCCCACACGTTGGTGTGTCCCATGTACGCGTAGGAGCCGTTTTCCCAGGTCTTCCAGCCATACTCGCCGGAATCAGGAATGGTCTTGAAGCTCCACACGCGGCGGCCCGTGCGCACATCGAACGCCTGCACGTCGCCCGGCGGATCCTTGGGATAGCGCAGGCGATCGCCCACGCCGTTGCCCACGATCACGATGTTGCCCGCAACCATCGGCGGCGAGGTGTTGGTGTAGTGCAGCTTGTTGACCGGTCGCCGTAACTGCTTCACGAGATCCACTTCGCCGCCGTCGCCGAACGACGGAATGGGCTTGCCCGTGGCGGCGTCGAGCGCGACGAGCTTCCATCGCGCATTGATGAACACGCGCCGCGTGTGTCCGTCGGTCCACGTCGCCACGCCGCGGTGTACGAACCCCGTGCCGTTCGACGGCTGCCCACCGCGCCACACTTCGGGATCGTACTTCCAGAGCTCCCTGCCCGTGCGCGCGTCCAGGGCGGCGACGGCGGCGTACGGGGTGGAGACGTACATGGTGTCGTGTATCACCACCGGCGACGCCTGAAACAGGCCGGGCCGCGCGGGCTTCTGATCGGGTCCGGCGGGAATGGCGTGCTCTCCCGTCTTCCACGACCACGCCAGCCGCAGGTCCTTCACGTTGTCGCGGTTGACGTCGCTCGCCGGCGACCAGCGCATGGCGCCGGGATCTCCGCTGGGGGTCGGCCAATCCACGCGCTGCCCGCGCGCCGCCGCCGCGCAGGTGGCGACGAGTACGAGGGCGCACGCAAGACGGCGCGCGGTCACGGATAGCTCCGCGAAGGTCCCGCAAACATCGGCGGCTGGCGGTAGACCACGCCGCCCTTCATCACGAACGCCACGCGCATGAACGACTGCGGATCGCTGCGGGGGTCGCCGTCAAAAGCCACGAGATCCGCCACGTAGCCCGGCGCCACCCGGCCGATCGACGCGCCGAGCCCCACGGACTCCGCCGACAGCGACGTAGCCGACGTAATCACGTCGAGGGCGGATTCCTTGTTCTCGCGCACGCGGCAGGCCATGTCGCGCGCGTTCGAGCCGTGCGCGCCCGCCACGGCATCGGTGCCGTACACCACCTTGAGTCCCTTCACCGCGCGGTATCGGACCACCAACGCCTTGCGCAGCGCGATGGAGCGTTCGGTGGCCGCGAAGCCCTCGTCATTGTAGTTACCGATGCCGCGGAACCACTCCTTGTGATCGAGGTAGTTCCGCGACACGAGCTCGCACTGGGGCTCGAAGTAGGTACCTGCCCTGGCCATCATCTCCAGCGCTTCGGTGTCGACGAGGACACCATGATCCACCTGTGTGCATCCCGCCCGGACCGCGGCCTTCGCCGCGGACGCCGCATGCGCGTGCACGATGGAGCGCAACCCGAGTGCCTTCGCCTCACCACACGCGGCGTCGAGCTGGTCCTGCGTCATGGTCTGGACCCCGCCGTCGCGAATGCTCTTCGACGCGAAGATCTTGATGACGTCGGCGCCGTCCGCCTTGAAACGCCGTACCACCGCGCGGATGGAATCGGGTGTACCGGTGTTCTCGTTGAGCGAGCCGAGTGAAGTGAGGATGCGCGGACCCACGAGCACACCGCGTGTGATCGCGTCGCGCACAGGCTTGTCTTCCATGCCACCCACGCTCTGCACGGTGGTGAACCCCGCCTGGAGCATACGCTGCGCGTTGCCCGCGGCATTGAGGATGGCCGTGCGCTCATCGTCCGCGTCGCCGCGCTGGTGCAGCCGCTGCGCCGCGGTGATGTACCAGCCGAGATGCACGTGCGTGTCGATGAGCCCTGGGGCGAGTACGCGATCGCCGAGGTCGACGTCCGCCTTCCCGCGCGCCGCGCGCAGTGCAACGATGCGTCCCGCCCGCACCACGACATCGGTGTTGCGCCGGACTGCGCCGAGCCCGTCGATCACCGTCGCGGCGCGAACGATGATCGTCGTCGTGTCACTTGTCTGTGCTCCCACCGGGAGTGCACTGGCCGTAACGGCCAGCGCACTTCCGATGAAAAGCCGGCGACAGGGCAGTCGTCGCATGCTCATGGTTTCAGGTTCGGGTTGGTGTTGATCTCGTCCTGCGATACCGGGAAGCAGGTGGCCTGGCCCTCGAGGTACGATCCGGCACCGGTCACCTCCAGCGGATTGAGCGCGCCCGGCGTATTGGTGGCCGCCCAGCGCCGCATGTCGGGCAAGCGCCGTCCTTCCAGCCACAGCTCCACGCCGCGCTCCTGCTTGAGGAGCGCCCACGCTTCGTCAGACGACAGTGGACGCGCGGCTACCGGTGCGCCCGCACTCGCGCGGTTGGCGTCGATCTTCACCATCGCGGTGCCGATGTCGCCATTGCGCAACGCAGCCTCGGCTTCGATGAGGCGCGCCTCGCGGCCGGTGCCGAGATTGATGCCAGCGGTCTGTGTGACGTACTTGGCCTGTGGCCACCACGGCACCTTGCCCACCGGGGGGAACGCGCCGGCGCCCGTGAGGGCAGTCTGCGTGTAGGACACCCGCGGATCCTTCGTGTTGTCGTAGTACTTCGCGTACCACGTGCCCCAGACCGAGGTCGCCTTGTAGAACGACTGCGACGTGGAGGACCACATGGTGCGGTTGTACCCGTACTCGTCCACGTTGGTGTAGTAGGGCATCTGGTACTTGAACGCCGTGGGGACCAGCGCGGCGTCGGCCACCGCGCCGGGCCAGTTGCCCAGGTCGACACGCACCTGCGCGCGCCCGATGTAGGCGGCATTCACGAGCGTCGCATTGTTCGCCGCCTGCGCCACCGCGATCGCGGCCGTGAACGCCGACTCGGCGCGCACGAGGTTGTCCCGGGATGGCGTAGACGGACCCTTGTCGATGACGCTCACGCACATGGCCTCGCCGAGTACGCGATAGGTGAACCCGCGCCAGATCAGTGCCTGCGCCGCTATAGGATGCTTCGCGAAACCGGCATCGCCCAGGGCCGCCTTGAGACGCACGAGGGACTGGTCCGACAGCCAGCGCGCGCGCGACAGCGTATTCCACGGTGTCGCCTGCTCCTCCGTGACAAGGAGCCCTACCCAATTGCGCGGCTCGATGCCGAACTGGCCGCTCTGCCCTGTGGGGAACAGCTCGCGCGAAGTGACGGCGCTGTGGAGGACCTGGTAGTTCATGCCGTCGCCGAGCGTGTACGCCACGCCGCTCACCTGGGCGGCGAGGGACAGGGTGTCGGCAAGAAACTTGTCTCCGGTGGGGCCGGGATTGGTGACCTTGAAATCGCAGGCCGCAAGCCCGAGGAGTGCACCGATCAAGATGAGGCTGCGCAATCCGCGGCGCGCCATGGAGTCGTTGTATGTCTGCATGGGAATCTCCGTTAGTACGTCAGCCGGATGGACATCAGGAAGGTGCGCGGAATGGGGATGCTGCCCCCCACGCTCCGGACCTGCTGGGAGAGGCCGGACTGGCTGTTGAAACCACCAGAGGTCTCCGGGTCGAGCAACGAGTCCTGCGCCTTCTTCCACCAGAAGAGATTCTGGCCGGACAACGACACCTGCGCGCTCGACGCGCCGCCGTAATGCAGCGCGAACGAACGACGGACGGTCAGGTCGCGCAGGCGGAAGAAGTCGAGCGGGAAGATGGCGTAATCACGGTTCGCCAGAGCGGACATGCAGCGCGCACGAATGCCCGCCGGCACAGTGGCCAGATTGTTGGCATCGATGGCCGGATAGGCGTTGAAGCACGACGGCCAGCGGATGCCACGTACGATCGCCTCGCCGTCGAGCAGGCTATACCCGAACGCGCCGCCCTGATATTCGCCGCGCGTGGAGATATTGACGTCGCCCGGCAGGAGGAAGCTCGTCGTCCCGCCGATCGTGCGCGTTGGCGTATTCGGGCCGTAATCGCAGTCGGGCGTGCGAACCGGCGCGGCGAATTCGTCGGGGTTCGCCACGCAGAAGCCGCGAATGTCGGGCACGGGCGACCCTTCCTTGATCCATCCGTTGTTGCCAATGCTGAACTTCGAGGCCCCACCGAGACTCAGCACCTTCGTGTAGTTCGTGGAGTAGGTGAGTCCGGCATCCCACCCGAAATGCGGGCGCTGGATGAGGTTCGCGTTCACACCCAGCTCGATGCCGTTGCTCTGGAGCTTGCCCACATTCTCGAGCTGGCTGCCCCACAGTCCCAGCGAGGGCGCCTGACTCACGGCGAACAAGGCGTCCTTCGTGGTGCGCTTGTACCAGGTGAAATCGAGGCTGAGCCGACCACCCAGCGTCGAGTTCTCGAAACCGGCCTCTACCTCGGAGGTACGCTCCGGCCCGAGCAGCGAGTTGCCCAGGTTGCGCGGGACGAACGCAGACGCCCCGCCCCAGCTGTACGACGTCCACGTGCGCACCGCGTCGAACGCGCCCGGTGCCCGGCCACTCTGCCCGTAGGCGGCGCGCAGCTTCATCGTGCCGATCGATTGCGGCCAGAAGGATTCGTCGGACACCACGTACGACCCGCTCACCTTCGGATATACCTGTAGTCCGAGACTCTCACCGAAAGCGCTGTTGCCATCGAAGCGCGCGCCAAGCGTGAGGAAGTACCGGTTACGGAAGTCGAACACGTCCTGCGCGAACAGGCCTGCGTTGATGACGCGGCTGCGATCCTCGGTGCCGATCGAGAGGGCGCCGTTGGACACCGTCTGCTCGCCAGGTCCGGGAAAGTCGCGCGATCCGGCAGCGACGTTCACCTGGTCAACCGCGATAGCCTGCGCTCCACCCGACAGACTGGAGCGCAGCTCGCCGAACACCCGGCGCGACCACGTGGCCGCAAAGTCGGCGGTCGTGGTGCGGCTCGAGTAGCGGCCGTCGCTGATCTGGCCCTTGGGCACCGTGGCGAAGCCGTACGGCATGTAGTTGCGGGCTTCCTGCGCCGCCAGGTCGTAGCCAAGGACGAGGCGCGAAGTGAACGCTTCGCTGGGCTGGTACTGCACCGTGCCGCCCGTGACGATGTGATCGATCTTGCTCGTGAGCTGAAAGTCGAGCACGCGGCCGATCCGCGCGGGGTCGGCGGAGCCAAAGTAATTGCGGTCGCGTCGCGACGCGTTCAGCGTCAGTCCGGCCGCCGTACCGCCGGCCGGCGTCTTCGTCAGGTCGTTGGTGCTGAACGCCGTATTCCACTGCACCGTGACATCCTTGCGTGGACTCGTGCTCAGGTTTCCGCGAATGTTGAGCTGCGTGGCCTTGTCGAGTGGAAGCACGCCCGTCTCGGTGGAGCTCGATCCGGAGACGAAGTACTTCACATCATCGCGTCCACCGTCGAGGCTCAGTGCGTACTTGTGCCGGTATCCCGTGCGGAGCCACGGGTCGAGATACAGGTAGTCGACCGTGCCGTACGGATTCACTTCCTTGTCAGGGACGACGAGCGGGCTTCCCTCGAAGCCCTTCGTGGGACCGAAGCGCGGCGTCTTGCTTGCCGACTGGTCCGTCTGCAGCGTCCATCGCGCGTTCCCCACCTGCCCATGTTTGGTGAAGATCTGGATGACGCCGGACGCAGCCTCGGTGCCGTACAGCGTCGTCGCTGCCGGTCCCTTGATCACCTCGATGCGTTCGATGTCGGCCGGATCGATATCGTTGAGCGGACTGTAGACCGTGTTGTCGCTGTTGCCCTGGTATCCGGTGGGAAATGAGTTTTTCGGGAAGCCGTCGCTCTTCACGCGTACGCCGTCCACATACAGCAACGGCTGGTTGCTCTGAGTGGCGGAGACGTTCCCGCGCAGTCGAATGGACGCGCCGCCGCCGACGCCCCCACTATTCCCGGTGACGGTCAGCCCGGTCGCCTTGCCCTGCAGCAGGTTGTCGACGGAGGCGGGCACCTCGGGCAGGGCGCTCACGTCGATCTGCGAAATGGCATTGCCAATCTCGCGGCGGCGCGCGGCGCCGGCGGTGCCCGTGACGACGATCTGGTCGAGGCTGAGCGGCTGATGTTTCAGCTCGATGGTGAGATCGATCGATGGCCCGTCTACCACGGTGACGGATTTCGAGTAGCGCTCGAATCCGATCATGCGGACCTGCAGGGTGTACGTGCCGGCAACCACGTTCGCGAACGAGAAGACGCCAGCATCGTTGGTCTGCGCCCCGCGGGCGCCGAGCTGCACCTGCGCGTTGGCGATGCCCGCGCCGGTGCCGGCAGTGACGATGCGGCCCCGCACCTCTCCGGCGCGTGCCGCCGCGGCGAGCGAGTGGGGTGCCGCGTGTCGAGGGGGTGCTGGACTCACGCTGGGCAGCGCGAACAGCATGGAAGGGACGAGTGCCAGAAGGGACACCGCCGCCGCGGGGCGAAGACTGATGCGCATGATGCAGCTCCTGCTGATGGTGGGAGCACGACTGTGCGCGACCAATTGAGTGTCTTACAAGCCTGGGAACAAGAGGTGCGATTTGGTTCTTTCCGTATCCGCCTCTTTTCGGCATGCACTGCGTGGTTTCGGCACGACGGTCAGGAACTGGCGAGCTCCGCATCGCGAGATCACGCTAACGGTGACGTGGTGGATCGCACCTGGACGGCTCCATGGCGGTGCGGACTGTCGCGCTTTCTCGTTGCGACGTGACGCCCGAGGGATACGCCCGACCACGCCAGCTGCGTCTGCGCTGAACGGTCGACCACGCGATGCGCGCGACGGCCAGCGGATCGGCCAACCAGGAAAACCAGAAGGGCAAGCCTGCCCGCTCATATGATCGCGACAAGGGCCGCAACAACACGACGCGAATGCCGAGCAGGATCGCGTTCACGAGTGCCAGCAGTTGGCGCGCGTGCGGGGGCGCTGACGGAAGGTCAGCGACGCTCAGTGCGAGCAACACCAGGAGCGGCAGTCCCTGCACGGCGGTGAGAAAGAGAATGTCGAGCCACTGTTGCCATGGGTTCGTGGCGTGCTTGAGGTCAATCGATCTGCCCCATTCACGCCACATCTCGCCGGCCGAGCGGTACGACCGCACCCGGTAGAGTCGCGAGCCGTCGAGAAAGCCGACGCGCTCGCCCTGGCGCACGAGATGCCGGGCCAGCGTCACGTCGTCGGCGAATGAGGCACGTGCCGAGCGATAACCGCCGTGACGGATCAGCGCGTCGCGGCGCGCGAGGAAGCACTGGCCGTTGGCGAGCACTCGCTTCGGGGCGACATCCGTGCCGACCACGCCGCCTCGATACACGAGCGTGAGCAAGAGCGCGGGTTGAAGGAACTGTTCGCCCGCACTTTGCGCGCTGAAGCTGGGGGCGAACGAGACGATGGAGTAGCGCGAGGCGCGCGCAGCAGCCACCGCACCGGCGACCATTCCCGGGTTAGGCTCGGTGTCCGCATCTATACCGAGCACCCACTCACCGCGCGCAGCGCGCACGCCGTGCTCCAGCGCCCACACCTTGCCGACCCAGCCCTCCGGAAGCGGATCGTCGGTGAGCAGGCGCACGCGAGGATCGAGCGCAGCCGCGGCTTCGACAAGCTGTCGCGTGCCATCCGTCGATCGACTGTCGACGACGAGGACTTCGAGCAGCGGATCGCCCTGCACGCGCAGGCCGGCGAGACACGGCCCGATACGCGCGGCTTCGTTCAGGGTGGCGATTATCACGCTCACCGTCGTGTCGCGCAACTGGCTGAGCGGCTCGACCGGAGGCTTTCGCGTTCGGCCCGGCAACAACCGCAGAACGAGCACGGCCAACGCCACTGCTTGCCCGATGAGGAGCGCGACGATCACCATCGTCAGGGCGCAGGAACGATGCGATCAAGCAACTTGGCGGACGACAGCACGCCGGGAACGCCGGCGCCCGGATGCGTTCCGGCGCCGACGAAATAGAGGCCGTTGATGCTGGAGCGATTGTGGTATCGGAAGTACGCAGACTGGGCCATCGTCGGCTCCGGACCGAAGGCTGCCCCATCGGTGCTGCGCAGCGTCGACTGGAAATCTCCCGGGTGCAGCATGCGCGACGAGATCACGTTGGCACGCACGCCCGGCAGCAGCCGCTGCTCGATGGACGCAAGGATTCGGTCAAAGTACGGCGCGGCGGCCTCGTCCCAGTTGGTACCGCTCTTGAGGTTCGGCACCGGCGACAGCACGTAGAAGGCATCGTTGCCGGCGGGCGCCATCGACGCATCGCTCCGCGTTGGCGCGTGGAGATACAACGAGAAGTCGTCGGCCAGCACGCGGCGCTGGAAGACATCGTCGAGCAGTCCACGATAGCGCGGGCCGAGGAGAATCGTGTGATGCGCCGTGTCCGGGTATTGGCGGGACGTCCCGAAATAGCCGACGAACAGACCCATCGACTGGCGCACCGGCCTCCGTGTCGCGAGGGGACGCTCGCCCCGGGGAATCATGGTGCGGTAGACGGTCGTCGGATCGGCATTCGCCACGACGACGTCGGCAGTGATGGTCGTCGATCCGGATGCTTCGCTGACGACGACACCTTTCGCCACGCCGTGCTCGACCACGATGCGATCGATCGGCGCGTTCAGCCGGATGTCGATCCCCTGCGACTCCATCAGTCGCACGAGCGCCTGAATGAGCGCGCCGGTGCCGCCACGCGCGTAGTGCACCCCCCATTTACGCTCCAGCCAGTGGATCAGCAGATAGATGGAGGTGGTCCGAAAGGGGTTCCCGCCAACGAGCAGCGGTTCGAAGCTGAAGACCTGCCGCAGGCGCTCATCCTTGATGTGTCGCGCGACGAGCCCGTACACGCTCCGGTAGCTCTCGAGCCGGACCATCGCCGGCAACACGCGCAGCATCGTGGCCGCGCGATCGAAGGGCTGGTCGGCGAGTTGCTCGTATCCGACCGCAAAGATCTCGCGCGCCTTGGCAACGAGCGTGCGATACCCGTCGACATCGGCGGGGTTGAAGCGCCGGATCTCCTCGAGCAGCCGGTCCTCGTCCCCGACGAAGTTGAACTCCTCGCCCGTGTGAAACTGGATACGGTAGAACGGGTCGATCGGCATGAGGTCGACGTGCTCCGCCAAGCGCTCTCCGAACAGGGCGAACAACTCCTCGAAGAGATATGGGGCGGTGATGACGGTCGGACCCGCGTCAAACGTGAAGCCATCCTGACGGAACACCCGCGCTCGGCCGCCCACCTGGTCGAGCGCTTCGCACAGCGTGACCTGGTAGCCGCGGGCGCGCAGGCGGAGCGCGGCGGCGATACCGCCAAAGCCGGCGCCGATCACGACGGCGCGTCCCTTCCCCGAGTTCATCGCGGTGCGCCGGCTATCGCTGGGCGAGGAATGCTCGCCATTCGCGCAGTGACCCGATGCGGGTTGCGCGGGCCTCGTCCAGCACGTGGTCGGCCGCGGCGGCGCACGGTCCTCCGACCACGATGGCGACGTTTCGTCCGACCACGCGCCGGAGCGCAAGCAACTCGTGCGCCGATCGCGCCGCCGCGGGCGAGGCGACGATACTCACGGCGACGAGCCGTGCCTTCAGTCGCTTGACGGCATCGCCGATCGCAGCCGCCGGCAAATCGGGACTGAGATAGCTGCAACTCCATCCGTCGAACGCGGCGACGATGCCGGCCATCATGGATCCGAACTCGTGGCGCTCGCCGGCGAGCGTGGTCAGGACGACGTGACGCGCGCGCCGGTCGCGCCGCAGCGTATGCAGGATGAAGTCGAATACGCGTCGCAGCACGTCGGACGCGGCGTGCTCCTGGGCTTCCGTCAGCCGCCCCTGGCTCCATTCGTCCCCTATCCAGGCGCAAAGCGGTGACGCGACGTCCTCGATGAACGACAGCGGTCCGCGTTCGAGCACCAACCGCATCAGAATCTGATGAAGACGATCGCCGTCGAGCGCGACCACGGCGCGGCCGCAGTTCGCCAGCTCCTGGTCGCGCGGGGGGGAGCTACGCGCGCGTCCGGGTGCGGGAGCGGCGGCTTCGGCAGCCCCGACGGGCGCCAGTCGCCGCAAGGCGGACATGGTGAGCGTGGCAAGCGTCGAGATGGCGATGCCTTGAACCGTCAGTTCGCGCAGCAGCGTCAGCCGCTCGACGTCGGCTTCGGAGAACAGGCGGTGGCCGCCGTCCGAGCGCGCCGGTGCAACCGCCCCGTACCGGCGCTCCCATGCCCGCAGCGTCATCTCACTCACGCCCACGCGGCGCGCGACGACACGAATCGGGTATCGCGGCGCGGTCGACGGCATGGGGGCGGGCAACGCGGTCATGGTAGCACTGTCTAATTACAGTATAAGTACGTCACTATATACTTGACAACAATTGTACTAGCTTGAACACTCAAAATCGATGACTGCCTCTCACCTCTCCCCTCCCGCCGGCCGGCCTCTGCTCGAGCGCGCGCTCCTGCTCGCGCTCTTCGTGCTGACGGGAATGGCGGCGGCGGGCTACGCCATCTACGCACTGCACCCCGAACGCCTTGCCGGCGTTCCCGGCGGCATGGTGGTCTATGGCCATGCCCTTCGCCTGTTCCCGCCGGCGCACATCATCTTCGGCGTGGTCGTGCTGGGCGCCATCCTGACGGGGCGCGTCGGAGGCGCCTGGATCCGAGCCGCGATCGCGCTCTACGTCGTCAGCCTCGGCAGCGAACTGCTGGGCACCACGCTGGGAATACCATTCGGCCCATACCGCTACTCCGACGGGCTGGGGATCAAGTGGTTCGACCACGTCCCCATCCTGATTCCGGCGAGCTGGTTCATGATGGCGCTGCCATCGTTTGCACTCGCCACGCGCTGGGTCACCACCCATCGCGTCGGACGCGTCCTGATCGCCGCCGGCCTGCTGGTGAGCTGGGACCTTGCGCTCGATCCCGCGATGAGCCGCCTGATGCCGTATTGGGTCTGGGGCACGCCCGGACCCTACTACGGGATGCCGATGCTCAATCTCGCCGGGTGGTACGCGACGGGAGTCGCGCTGATGGTGGTGCTCGCGTGGCTCCGGGCCGACCGATGGTTGGTTGATGTGCCGACGGCGCCGCTGCTTGGCATCTACGGCGCCAACCTCGCGCTCCCGGTCGTCATGGCGGGTGCGGCGGGGCTGTGGCCGGCGGCCGTGCTCGCCGTTGTGCCCGTCGCGCTTGCGGGGTCGGTCGCGCTGGCGCGATCACGGAGGACGGCATGAAGCTCGGGATGCGCGAGGCGCCACCAGGCGAAGCGCTGTTTCCTTTCGCGCCCACCGTCGCGCCGCCACCAGGTCAGACCGGGTGGGATGCGTATCTCTCGCGGCATGGTCGATCGTTCTGGATGGCAGCGCAGTTGATTCCCCAACCGCACCGCGCGCAACTCGCCGGCGTGTACGCCTACTGCCGTTACACCGATGACCTCGTCGATCACGCGACGTGCGAGCGCGGGGATCTGCTGCGCATACTTGATCGCTGGGAGGCGTTGTCGCGCGAGGCGTATCGGGGAGGCCAGACGGGCGTCGAGTTGCTCGATGTCGTCATCGGGCAGATGGCGCGCCAGGAGGTACCGTTCGCGTATGTCGAAGGAATGATGCGCGCCATGCGCGCGGACGTGAAGGGCGACCGGTTCGAGAATCTGCTTCAGCTGGAGGGCTATTGCCACGACGTCGCCTCGGACGTTGGCTTGTGGCTTACGGAGCTCTTCGGCGTGCGCGATCCCTGGGCCCTCGAGCGGGCGGGCCGCCTGGGCGTCGCGATGCAGCTCACGAACATCGCGCGCGACGTGGGCGAGGATTGGGAGCGTGGCCGAATGTACCTGCCGCAGACGATGCTCGACGCGCACGGCGTCACCGATCGGATGATCGGCGAGTTGCGTCATGGCGATGCGCCCATTCCGTCGAGCTACGCGGACTTGCTCGAGGAATTGCTGACGGTCGCGGAGCGGGACTATGCCTTCGCGCAGGAGGCCCTGGGAAGTCTGCCTCCGTTCTTTCGGTCGGCGGTGGCGGTCGCCTCGAACGTCTATCGTGGGATTCACGACGCGATCCGCGAGAACGGGTACGATTCCATTCGGCGGCGCGCGGTGGTGTCGGATCGCGCCAAGCTGGCGCTCGCGCGCGCCGCGTGGGGTGGCCCCGCGCAGTAAGCCCGTGTTGCGCTGGCCTCGCGGCGCAGCCCGATTGCACCAGACCTCCGCTGCGCCGCCGTGCGCGTGGTCCGGCAAACGCTCGACGGGTGACGTTTGGATCGAGCGAGCGCTCCTCCGCAGAATTACTTCAACGGCGGGAACAACAGCGGCGCATGCCGATGCCTGGTCGCCTGCTCGTACGCATACGCCAACCCGAAGAGTGCGGGCTCCGCCCACGCGCGACCGAGCAGCTGCAACCCCGCTGGTAGTCCATTCCGTGTGTACCCCATCGGCACCGTGACCGCCGGAAAACCAGTACTCGGCGAGAAGAGTTGGCTGTTGTCGCCGTGCGGCGTGTTGAGATCGCCAATCAAGCGTGGGGGATTGCTCCACGTCGGGTAGACGAGTGCGTCGAGCTGCAGCGAGTCCATGAGCGCGGTCACTCCAACGCGCAGCCACGAACGAAACACATCTCGGCTCGCGCATCCGGGATTTTGTGCCGGCGGAAGGGAGTCCGCCTCCGACGACTCCAAACGCTGTTGAATGCTGGGATGAAAGCGGCGCGACGCAATCACCTCGGCGAGCGACTTCACCGGAGCGCGATCCCCCTGCCGAGCGAGCCAGGCGTTGATGTCCCACTTGAACTGGTTGCAGCCGCCCGCGGTGCGCAGTCGCGTCTCGAGACCAGCCACTGTTGCCGGATCGACGATGATCGCGCCCTGTCGCCGCATGTCGTTCAGCGCGTTCGTGAACACGCGCACGACTTCGGTGTCCGTCGTCGCGCGCTCGTAGGCCTGACGCAGGACGCCGATCCGCTTTCCCCTGAGAGCATTGCGGTCTAGTGACGCCGCGTAGTTCGCGACTTCGTGGCCACGCGCTCGCGCCGTTATGCTGTCGGCCGCGTCCTCGCCCGCGACGACCTGAAACAGTGCGACCGCGTCGGCAACGGTCCGTGCCATCGGCCCCGCGATGTCGGACGCCAGATTCAATGGCGCCACGCCGTCTCGGCTCGTGAGCCCCATGGTCGAGCGGATGCCGACGAGCGCCTGGTGCGCGGCCGGTCCGCGAATGGAGTTGCCCGTGTCCGTCCCGAGTCCAATCTCGCCGAGGTTGGCCGCGACGGCGGCGGCGGTTCCACCGCTCGAACCGGCGGTCACGCGATCGAGTGCGTACGGGTTCTTCGTGTAACCCGGAAGGATCGAACTCACCGTTTCGTATGGCGTGAACGCGAATTCCGCCATGTTCGACTTCGCGAGCACGATCGCGCCCGCCTCACGAATGCGGCGCACCATGAACGCGTCTTCCCGCGGCTGCAGGCCCTGGAGTGACAAGGAGCCCACGGTCGTGGGGAGATCGCGCGTCGCGAAGTTGTCCTTTACGATGATGGGAATGCAGTGCAACGGCCCAGTGAGGCCGCCGCTCGCGAAGCGAAGGTCAAGCGAGTCCGCGACGGCAAGCGCGGAGGGATTCACCACAATCAGCGCGTTGACCGCCGGACCCTTCTTGTCGTAGGCGTCGATACGCCGGAGATAGGCGCTCACGAGGGCGTGGCACGTCAGTCTTCGGGCACGCATGGCCGAGTGGATGCTTGCGATGGTCGTCTCGGTGACGTCGAATGGGGCCCGCGCTCCGGTACGCTGCTGCGCGGAGAGGGCCGAGGCGGAAAGTATCAGCGCCAGCGCGGCGCGAGTGATGTGTGGGATCATGCATCCATCTACCTTGGGCGTCGGCCGGATGCAAGCCTCGTCGCGGCGCTCATTGATCGGGGTGCGTGGCGCGGCCGTGGCGAGCGGTGCGCCCGAATCCTGCATGGGAGGATGACCTACGATTCAACCACGGACACGCATGGCACTGACCAAGGCACAGCGCACGCACCTCGAGAAGCGGCTGCAGGACGAGCGAGCAAGACTCGCAAAGCTGCTGGGCAAGCTCACCCGTGCCGGTACGGAAGCGAGTGACCTCGATCAGTCGGGCGACCCGTCCAGGGCTCCCCTCGACATCGCGGACCTCGACAGCACCACGATGAACCAGGAGCTCGACCGCTCGAATGCCACGCGCATCTCCGAGGAGCTCGCGCAAATCGACGCGGCGATTGCGCGAATGGTCGATGACCCGGACAGCTACGGTATCGACGAGAATTCCGGTGAGGGCATCCCCTTCGAGCGACTCGACATCATTCCCTGGGCGCGGACGACCGTCTAGTAACGACAGCTGCGCAGGCATTCGTCCGCGCGGTCGATCGCAACACCGAGAGAACGGTTGTTCACGTGAGCGCCGGCTCGATCCGCACTAGTCCGCGGACCGAGCCGTGTGTCAACGCACGTGTAATCAATTCGTAATCCAACTCCAATCGGATTTACACGCAAAGTGGTTGCAGACGACGTATTGTCGGTGCCAACCCTTATGGGCGAGCGCGTGTCTCACACCGAGGCCACCCATACCCGCCAGTGCGTCACTCACTCATCGGATCGGAGGTTTGCTTGACTCGCTTCACGTCACGGCTTTCAGCGGTGCTGTTCATTTGCCTCGTAGCGGCATCGCCGCGCGCATCGCAGGCGCAGTCCCCCAGCAAGGCCATGGGACGAGTCCAGGTCTTCCTCGACTGTCCCACCTACCTCTGCGATTTCGACTTCCTCCGCACCGAGATCACGTTCGTCGACTACGTGCGCGAGCGGACCGCCGCCGACGTCCACGTATTGGTGACGACCCAGGGCACGGGAGGTGGTGGCACCGAATACGCGATCAACCTCGTTGGGCAGCGCCGTTTTGCCGGTAGCCAGGATACGCTGCTGTACAACGCGTCACGCGAGAACAGCCAGGACGCCACGCGGCGCGGATTCGCTGGCATCCTGAAGCTGGCGCTGGTGCGATACGCGATCCAGACGGAGGATGCCTCCAAGCTGGGTGTCACGTTCGCAACACCTGCCGCTGGCGCGCCGGCCCCCGCGCCGACGCATGACCCCTGGAACTACTGGGTCTACAGCGCGAGCGCGAATGGCAACACCAATCGCGAGCGCCAGCAGCAGTTCTC
>JBKJUW010000016.1:0-66778 GCA_046589725.1 Gemmatimonadaceae bacterium | reverse complement strand
GGCGGCGCGGTCAGGTTCAACCGCTTGAAGCCTTCCGACAGGAACTCGTCGCCAATGGCATCCATCTGCTGGAACGGGCCCGCGTCCCACGCGTAGCCCCATTCGATGGCGCGGTCGACCGATACCAGGTCGTGCGCAATGGAAGGCGTGGTCTGGAGCACGTAGTGCGACATGCGCGTGAGGTAGTTCCGCACGAACTCGCCGTACTTGCCCGGCAGCTTCGTCGCCATTGCAAGTCGCTTCTCAAGCGGCTCCTTCATGAGCGCCGCGATCGCGGGATCCTCGACCTTCTGCTGCGGCCCGTACTCGAGCGTCTTCCAGTCCAGCGTCGTGATGTCCTTGCCGACCTTCTTGTAGAACCCACCGCCGGTCTTGTCGCCGAGCCGGCCGCTCTCGGCGAGCTTCACGACCCAGTCGGGCATGCTGAAGTCCTCACCCGTGCTCGCACTGAGTCCCTTGGACACATGCAGCAACACGTCGAGCCCTGTGATGTCTGCCGTGCGGAACGTCGCGCTCTTCGCGCGGCCGAGCAGCGGTCCGGTGAGCGCGTCCACCTCATCAATCGTCAGGTCCGACTCCATCAATCCCTTCATCGCAGCGACCATCCCGTAGACGCCGAGGCGATTGGCCACAAAACCGGGGACGTCCTTCGCGATGACGATGCCTTTGCCCAGTACGACCTCGCTGAACCGGCGCGTCGCCTCGAGCGTTTCGGGCGAGGTGTCAGGCGTCGGAATGATCTCGAGCAGGTGCAGGTAGCGTGGCGGATTGAAGAAATGCATGCCGAGGAAGTGCGCCTTGAACGCGGCGTTGCGTCCCTCGGTGAGCACTTTCATCGGGATGCCCGAGGTGTTCGACGCGATGATCGCATTCGGCTTCCGCAGTGGCTCGAGCCGCGCGTACAGCGCCTGCTTCGGCGCAGGCAATTCGATAATCGCCTCGAGGATGAGGTCGCAGTCCGCGAGCAATCCGAGGTCGTCCTCGATATTACCGAGCGTGATGAGCGAGGCGCGTCCAACATCCATGAAGGCCGCGGGACGCGCCTTCTTTGCCCGCTCGAGTCCCGACTTCGCGGGGAAGTTGCGGTCGCCTTCTTTCGCGGCGATGTCCAGCAGGACGACCGGAATACCGGCCGACGCGGCGAGGGCGGCGATGCCGCTCCCCATGGTGCCGGCGCCGACGACGCCGAGCTTCGCGATTCGCATGGTGACAGTGCAGTGGGTGGCGGGTGGTGCCGTGTGCGAAAGCTAGTGGAGGTGCGTCGTACCTTCACAAGGCGCTGGCGTGCTCCTCAACCGGATGCAACAGCGGGGACGTAGCAACCCCCACAGACACAAGTGAGCTACGCGGATGATGCGGATGCGGCGGATTCTACGGATCGTTCGGGCGCACGTACTAAAGCCTGCACCGGACCGATCTATTTTTTGGTAACTCCACCCGCCAGCCGTTTCGACCAGAAGAAAAAATCCGCGGTAATCCGCACAATCCGCGTCATCCGCGTAGCCCCAATGTCTGTGGGGCCGACCTGAGGCAGTTCAATCATCCCAGGCTGTGTTGGGCCAAGTTGAGACGACCTCTACCGATCCACAAGGCCACGCAGGATTCCATTCCTGATGCGCACCGCCTTCGCAGACGCTGCGGGGTCATCACTCAGCTTCGCCGCCACGGAGGCGTACGCGAGCGCCCCGCGCAGCGTGAGCGTCTCGGAGCCACGCTTCACCACGAGCGGCAGCGGAGAACCCGCCGCTCGACCCGCATACTCGAGCCTGAACTTCGCACCGAAGTTTGCGTCGTTCACGGGTGTGGACCCAACACTGACGATCTCGTCACCGACCTTCACACCCGAAAGCGCCGCGGCGCCGCCCGCCTCCAGATCGAGCACCCGAACCGTGCCGACTGGATCA
This sequence comes from Gemmatimonadaceae bacterium, assembly GCA_046589725.1. Taxonomy (GTDB): domain Bacteria; phylum Gemmatimonadota; class Gemmatimonadetes; order Gemmatimonadales; family Gemmatimonadaceae; genus AG11. Next base: position 64,874 of record JBKJUW010000016.1, on the reverse strand, counting down.
ACGCCGGTCGAGACCCCAATACGCGGCGCGCTGTCCGGCACCATTCGCATGCCGGCGATCTTCAACATCGCCCGCCACGGATACGGCTCTCGACCCGCGATGTACTGCCGTTCGAAATCGGCCATGCTTCGACCACCCGCGGCTCGGCTCACGGACCCCCAGAAATCATCATGCGAAAAGCCCGATCCCTTCTTGTACGTCGACTCGTAGAGCTCCCGCATCACAGTGTCCAAGGAACGCTTGTTACCGCTGCCGTCGCGGACGATGATGTCAAGCATCAGACCGGCGAGGGACCCTTTCGGGTAGTAGCTGTACCCCGTGCCGTCCTGCGGATGGATCCACGTGTTCAACGACGCATCCTCGAGGGAGAACGGCACCGTGTGGGCGATCTCATCCATCTTGGCCGACGTGAGCGCGTAGAACGCCGGCGCGTCCACCACGCCACCGCGCACCACTGCGAGGTCGGCGTAATAGTCGGTGATCCCTTCGCTCACCCAGAGCCACGACGTCGGCTGCGCGCGATCATAGCGGTACGGCATCAGGTCCGCAGGGCGAAGCCGCTTCACGTTCCACGAATGAAAGATCTCGTGGGCATAGAGCGACGGCAGGATATCGGCGCCGAGTCCCTGTGTGGTGACAATGTCGACGTGGGAGTTGGAATGCTCGAGGCCCGAAAAGCCCCGCGTGCCCGAGTCGGCGATCTGCATCACCGTGTAGTTGCTCCACGGCGCCTCGCCAAACACGTTGACCTCGACCGGAATGACACGCTTGAGCTGTTCCCACGCGGTGGCGCGCATGGCCCCGGCGACACTTCCGGCGGGATACGTCGCGTAGCGCACGATCTTCCCGGAGATGACGGCGCTGTCCAGGTCGAAGTGTCCGACGAACACCGGCATGTCCACGAGCTCGTGATAGTTCGTCGCGCGGTATGTACCCTTGCTGCCCGCGTACGCGAGGCCTGTCGAGATGATGAAGTCGGGATCGGTCTTGATCGCAACTGTCGACTCAAATTCGGGCGACCGACCCTCGGGATACATGAAGACGTTGGTGCCGTTGAAGAGCGCGAAATCCGGGCGCGTCCACGCCATTGCGTTGTCGAGCGTATCGGCCTCATAGGCGAAGTGGACCGTCACACGGCCGGCGCGGGCCGGATGCAGGCGCCACGTGTCGTAGTCCGCCTTCTCCCAGCGCAGTTCCGCCCCGTTCTGCTCGGGACGAAAGCCGCTCACCCAGCGCGCGAAATTGCTGATCTCGTACGCGCCGGGCGTCCACGCCGGCAGTGAGAGCAACACGGCAGCGTTGTCGGCGACGTCGAAGCTCATCGTGACGCCCAGGCGACGATTCTCCAGCGCGGCTCGGTCGGCGGTCACCTCGTATCGGACATCGCTCACCGGCGCGGAGGTGGCCGACGTGCCCTGCGCGACCAGTGCCGGTGGCGCGGCGATCAGCAGTGTGAAAACGACGAACATTTTTGCGGTCATGCCCACCACGGTGTGTGAGTTCCGAGTCGGCCGGCGTCTCCTGTGTAGATCGCACGATCCCGCCGGTCCGTCCTCAATGATTACGCACAGGAGCTAGCATGCGAAAGCACCGTTCACGACCCTCCCGTCTTCCGATCGTACTCGGCGCACTTGCCGCACTTTCCGTCGCCGCGTGTGACCGAGCCGACCGCAATGCCAACGCGGCCTCGTCCAGCAAGGTCGAGGCGACGAGTTCCGTTTCATCCATGCCGATGCGTGGCGCCATCGCGGCACTCGACGCGCCGCCCTCGCGCGAAGCGCTCGTGATGGCGAACGATGCAGCCGCACCTGCGCCCGCGCCTTTGGCGCCGATGAACGACGCCTCCCGCGTGACCGGTGCTCCGCTGCCGCCCGCCTCGGATCCCGCTGGGGCGATGCTGGTACGGCACGGTCAAGCGTCCATTGAAGTGCGCAGAGTCGATGATGCGGTGCTCCGTATCCGACAGGCCGCGCAGCAACTCGGGGGGTTCGTCGCCAATACCGCGCTCCGCAACGGCAGGGACGAGCAACCCTCGGCATCACTGGAGCTGCGTGTGCCCACCGCTCAGTTCGACGAGTTGATCAGCGGACTGAAGGCATTCGGGAAGGTCGAGTCGGTAAACGCAAACGCCGAGGACGTCGGCGAGGAGTATGTCGACCTTGGCGCCCGCGCGGCCAATGCGCGGCGCGTGGAGGCGCGCCTGGTCGAGATGCTCGCGAGCCGGACCGGCAAGCTGTCCGATGTGCTCACGGTGGAGCAGGAGCTCGCGCGTGTCCGCCAGGAAATCGAACGCCATGATGCACGCCTGCGGTGGCTCGAGCGACGCGCGTCGCTCAGCTCGTTCAACGTCACCCTCCACGAGCCGCTCGCGCTGGTGGACCGGACGACGAACGGTCCGATCGCCGAAGCATTTGCTGAAGCATGGCGACGGCTGCTCGGCGTCATCGCTTGGTTCATTGCGGCGCTGGGTGTGCTCGTGCCGGTTGGGGTGGTGATCTGTGGGGCGGTCGTGATTGTACGCCGACTTCGCCGCGCAAGGGGTGGTGAGGCGTCGACGGCAGCGTAGGGATCGCCATTCCCGCGAACGCGGTCAACTGAAGTTGCTCGTCGTCATCGCGGATCACCACTGATCTCCAAGGCGATTTCCGCGGATTGCTCCGCTCACTTCAAAGTGGTTTTCACCGAGTGCTCGGTGAAGACTTCTGTGAACCGAGCGGAGCAATCGGCGGCGATCCGGGAGAATCCGTGAGGATCCGCGCTGCCCACGATCAGCGTCTTTGACAACCGACGACGCGCGCTCTCGGGATGCTGGCGCCCCCTCAGGACACCCCACCATACTTTCCCTCCTCCCAATCCGCAGGGCACACGACACTTTGACGACGCCGACCACCCGCCCCAGCGCGGCACCCGAGACGACGTTCTCCCCCTACATATCGCCGACCGAATCGCCGAAGGAATTCAGCATCGGCGCCATTCTCCTCGGCGTCGTCCTCGGCCTCGTCTTCGCGGCATCGAGCATCTATCTCGCGCTGAAGGTCAGCCTCACCGTGAGCGCGTCGATTCCGATCGCCGTCCTCTCCATCACGATCTTCCGCTACATCTCGCGCGCCATGCGCTCCGAGCCCGCGACGATCCTCCAGAACAACCTGGTGCAGACCACCGGGTCCGCTGGTGAGTCGATCGCCGCAGGCATCGCGTTCACGTTGCCGGCGCTGTTGCTGCTCGGCTATGAATTGCCGTGGATCAAGGTCATCGCAATCGGTGTGGTCGGCGGTGTGCTCGGCGTCCTCTTCCTCGTTCCCCTTCGGCGCAGCCTGATCGTCAAGGAGCACGCGAACCTCAAGTACCCTGAAGGCACGGCGTGCGCCCAGGTGCTCATCGTCGGTGAGCGCGGCGGGGAGCAGGCGAAGACCGTGTTCATGGGCTTCGGACTCGGCGCCGCGTACAAGTTCCTCAATGCGGGGCTGCATGCGTTTCTCGAAGTGCCGAAGTACGCATTCACCAAGGTGATGGCGAACGGGCAGGTGCAGCTCTTCGGCGAGATCCAGAGCGAGATAAGCCCTGAGCTCACCGGCGTTGGCTACATCATCGGTCCGCGCATTGCCGGCTATCTCTTTGCCGGCGGCTTGCTGTCGTTCTTCTGCCTCATCCCGGCGATCAAGTTGTTCGGCGCAGGGCTCACCTCGCCGATCTTTCCCGCGACGCAGCTCATTCGCGACATGAACGCCATGGACGTGCGCGGCAAGTACGTCTACTACATCGGCGCTGGCGCCGTGACGGCCGCGGGTCTCATCAGCCTCGCGCGGACGCTGCCCACCATCTGGAGCTCGCTCGTCGCCGGACTGGGTGACTTCCGCGGCGTGAAGTCGGGCGACGATGTCGCGCGCACGGATCGCGACCTGCCGATGGGCGTCGTGATCGTCGGCACGCTGCTCTGCCTCGTCGCGATGGTCGTGCTGCCGCAGATCGGCATCAATGTTTTCGGCGGCATCCTCGCGCTGTTCTTCGCGTTTCTCTTCGTTACGGTATCGAGCCGCATCACCGGGCAGATCGGCAGCTCGGCGAATCCTGTGTCGGGCATGACGGTGGCGACGCTGCTGCTCACGTCGCTCATGTTTCTCGCCGCGGGGTGGGTGGGCATCGAGTACCGGGTGCTGGCGCTTTCCATCGGTGGTGTTGTTTGCGTTGCCGCGTCGACGGCCGGCGCCACCTCGCAGGATCTCAAGACCGGCTATCTCGTGGGTGCGACGCCACGGTATCAGCAGATCGGCCTGCTCATCGGCGTGACGGCGAGTGCGCTGCTCGTTGGCGGCATCATCCAGTTCCTCAACGACGCCAAGACCACGATCGTCGCGAAGGACTTCCCCGGCATACAGGTCTCCGTGATCGAACAGGCCAATCGCTTCGCACTGGCGAACGGTCGACTGGTGGCGGCATCCGAAGCGCCGACGGCGCCGAGCTATCGTGTGGGGCGGCTCTATGAGGCCACCGGCAATGCCATTGCCGGCAAGTACCTCGTGGACGACGCCGGCGCGATCAAGTACGTCGTCGATCCGGGTGTGGGCGGCCGCGAGCGCGTGAACTACGACGGCCGCGAGGTTGAAAAACTCGACTCGCCGAAGGCGCAAATCATGGCGCTCGTCGTTGACGGCATCCTCACGCAGAAGCTGCCGTGGGGATTGATCCTCGTCGGTGCGTTCCTCGCCATCGCCATCGAGGTGCTTGGCATTCCATCCCTTCCCGTTGCGGTCGGCGTCTACCTCCCCATCTCGACGTCGGCCGCCATGTTCCTCGGCGGCGTGATCCGTTGGCTGGTCGATCGCCGGATGTCGGCCGAGCAGCGGGCAGGAGTTGACGCGGATTCGGGTCCGGGAGTCCTGTTCTCGTCGGGGCTGATCGCCGGCGGTGCCATCATGGGGGTGGTACTGGCGGGTCTTGCCGCGCGTCACCTCGACGAGACATTCGACGTCAGCAAGGCCCTTGGCTCGCTGGCGACGAACAATGTGGTGTCGCTGGTCTTCTACGTGGCGCTCCTGGCCGTTCCGCTGTATCTCGTTGGAAGGCGCCTACGCTCCAGCGAGGACTAACGACGCACCCGCCGGCCCATCGCCCGCCGGAAGGGAGGACAGATGCCCCAACGCTTCGTGAATCGTGCTGTTCTCATGGCGCTCGCCTTTGCCGCGGCCGCGGGAGCTCGACAGGCGTCGGCCCAGGTTCGGACCGCGTCGCTCGTCGGTGTCGTGCGGGATTCGACCGGTGCGCCGGTACCGGAAGTGGAAGTGTGGCTCCGCGGGTCTGACCTTTATACCCACACCGCCGACAACGGCGGCTTTCGCCTGCTCGACATCGCGCCGGGCGCCGCGCGGCTCGCCGTGCGCCGACTCGGCTTCGAGCCACTGACCGTCGACATCAAGCTGTCTCCCGGTGTGCGCGATACCGTCGTGATCACGCTGTCGATGGTGGCGGCATCGATCGAGGGTGTCACCGTCGAGGAGGAGCGCGCGACCCGCTCGAGGCGTCTGCTCAAGGGATTCTGGGATCGTCGCGCCAGTGGGTTCGGGCACTTCGTGACGAGAGACCAGATCGACCAAAAGGACGCGCACAACTTCGCCGACCTGGTTCGGATGACGCCCGGCCTCAGCGTGATCACCATCGGTGGTCGGCAGTCAATTCGTTTCCGCAATAGTGGCGGACGAGGCGATTGCCCACCGCAGTACTTTATCGATGGCATCCGCCTCGACAACGCGGGTCCGGACGAGTTCCAGCCCAGTGATTTGGAGGGAGTGGAGCTCTACAACGGCATCGCGACGATCCCGCCGCAGTTCTCGCCGCGGGTGGTGTCGTTCGGGCCGAAGACCTGTGGCGCGATCGTCATTTGGTCACGATTGCCGGGGACCTGAACTGTGGTACGCCTGGGCGGATAGCAGCGACGACAGTTGGCGGAAAGAACCGAAAGAACGGACATCGGACCCGGATATCGGATGCCCAATGTGCTCCCGACGTGCAGCTCCGTTGTCCGTTCTTTCCGCGTGTCCGCCAACTGTCGTCGCTGTTCCGCTCTGGTGATCGGCGTCGGATGTCAGGAGCACCAGTCGATGTCAGGCTCTCGGTTGATGCAGGTGGAGCGGAAGCACCCGAGCGTAAGCGGGAAAATCGCCGTCTGTCGTGAAAATGGCCCAGTCGCGACGGACGGCGACTGCGCAAATGAGAAAGTCAGTATTCGATCCCTGAACGCCCATGGCTCGGCATCGGTTGAAGCACTGAGCCGCCTCTTCGAAGTCAGCACTCTCGAGCGCGAGATCGGGGAAGGCGCGGAGATGGCCTCGCAGCAGATCGAACTGCAGCGATTCTTTGAGCCCGGAGAGGAGTTCCTGTCGAATCGGTCCGATCATCACCACGCGGCCTTCGCGGACGACCTCGGCCATCTCCCGAACGACCGGAGAGGGCGCCTGGCGCTTACGCCGAAGCGCCAGTGCCCAGACGGACGTGTCGACCAGCACCTTCACGCGCGGCGGCGCTGTTTCTTGAAATCGTAACCTCGTTCGAAGTCGAGCGTGCCGAACAAGTCGATCATCTTCGTCTGCTTGCGATGGAGAATGTACTCCGCCAGCGCCTCATTCACGGTGGCCTTTTTGGTACGGTGGCCACCGATGCGGAGCGCTTCGTCGAGCAGTTGATCGTCAATCGCAAGGTTCGTCGTCATGTGTAGGAAGCTACACAAGCATTGCAAGATTTCAAGGAGGTGGGCGGGTAGAGGACTCGTTGGGACCGGATAACCGCGACGACAGTTGGCGGAGTGAACGGAAAGAACGGACATCGGATCCGGACGTCGGAAATCCAGTGCGCATCCGACGTCCGGTGCGTCGTCCGTTCTTTCCGTGAGTCCGCCAACTGTCGTCGCGGTTCCGCTCTCACAAGCTGTCAGACATTCAGCCCCTTTTGAACACCGCGTCCCTCAGCCGCGCCGCGATCTTGTCGTACTTCTCGCGGTCGGCGTCTGTCGCGAGGAAGGCGCGTATGTCGGCATCGCGCTTGATCCGCATGGCGAGTCGCTCGTCGAAGTTGCTCGTCCATGCGCCCGGCGCACGCGCGTAGAGCGCGAGCTCGGCGTTGATGTGGTTCCGGATGATGGCACGTGCCGCCTCCTTCTTCTCGGCAGCGAGTGGGACGCGATTCGCGGTCTGTCTTGCCGGCTCATCCGGGTAGCCGAATATGTTGGAATACTCGCTCTTCACCTCGTCCTCGATCGATGGCGTGCAGCATGGCCGCATCTCGCGCGACCGTTGATCGAAGCGCGCGCGGTCGACATCAGACGTAAGGAGCGCGCGAAGCTGGGCATCGCGCGTCGCATTGAGAGCGATACGCTGCGGGAAAATCACCTGCACGGGCCCATGTAGCGCCCCCTGATCTACCATCTCGGCTGCGATGATCGTACGCGCCTGCGAAGCCTGGTCGGGCGAGAGAGTAATGCCGTTAAAAAGGATGGCCAGGATTCGGTTCTTCATGTCCAGGGCAGACGGCGGCAGATCCGCCTCCCGTGACGCCGAAAAGCCCTCTCCCGGTGCGATGATCGCACCGCCCGCGTCCCGGTATTTCTTCGTGTAGTAGAGCACGACCCCATATTTCGCCGCGTCGCCGAAGTGTGCGACGGACGCCGGTGCGTTTATCTCCTGCATCGAGGAGAGATCGTCCGGCGACGGATAGAGCTTCCGCACTGCCGTATCCATCTGCTGCGGTCCATGGTAAACGATGCGGTAGGTTGGCGTCGTCACGGTGTCGACGGAGATCGCCCCCGTAAAGCGCATGAGCGGAGGTAGCTCAGGACGCGCCACACCGTCGATAACGACCAGCGGGTACGGGTCACTTCCCGCTCTCGCACTCGACGCAAGCTGCGGCGCTGGCGTCGAGCACGCAACAAAAACAAAACCCGCCGCAACCGCCGTTCCCAGAAGTGTTCGCATTGCTCGCCCCCGCGGCTCCGGCCGCATCAAGTGTTCTACGCGCGCACCCAGCCCCGACGCTCGCTCAGCAAATGCCGTCGACGGCAGCCAGCTTCCACGCGCCGTCTTCCACGCGTGGAGCAGCACGCGCGCATACTCGCCGCCTTCGATTCCACGTCGCACCACGCGCTCGTCGCAATCCAGCTCGATCGCTCGGCGCAGCCCACGCCACGACATCCACAGTCCGGGATTCCACGGCATCAGCACGACCGCGATCAGGCCCAGGAGAATCAGCGCAGGATCGTGCGCGGCGCGGTGCTCATTCTCGTGCGCGACGATGGCGCGCTGCGCGGTCGCGTCGAGCGAGAGCACCCACTCTGGCAGCACGATGCTCGGCTTCACCACGCCCACGAGCGCTGGGCCGAAGCTCGGCGAAATCAGCACGGGTACCTCTGCGATCTCGCGAGCCTTCCAGCGTGATCGCTCGCGCCGGATTCTGTGCGACGCGAATGTGACAACGATGACAAATGATAGAGACATCGCGACCCATGCATATCGCAGCACGCGACCGACAGGCTCCGGGATCGTGGGGAGCCGCACGTGGAAGGTGCTCAGCGGCGCCCATCCCTTCGACGTCGGCGTTATGATCGCTATCGACGGTGTCGCTGCGTCCGATGCACCGACGCGCGGGATTCCGTCGCCAGGGGACCCCGCCGCGTATGAGATCATGCGCACCGCCTGCGGCGCGGCCGGCCGCAACCACAGCAGTGCGATCGCGATCGACGCAAGCGTCGCCAACGTCCAGATCCATCGAAGCGGCACGCCGCGATAGAGCGCCGCCACGCGTGCAACGACGAACGCCGTGGCCGCGAACAGCATCGCCATCGTGGCCGACGAGAGCATCCACGCAGCGTTCACTTGCGGCGCTCCTGCATCCGCTGATCGATCAGCGCGCGCAGCCGCTCGAGCTCAGCATCGCTGACGTCCTCATTCTCGAGCAGGCTCGCCACGAGCAACTCGCGGGAGCCGCGGTACATCTTGTCGAGCACGCGGGCGAGCGCGCCGCTTCCCGCCGACCCACTCTTCGTGCGCGGGAAGTAACGAAAGGCCTTTCCCTCGAGGGTGTGTCGCACGTGCCCCTTGGACTCGAGCGTTCGGAGGACGGTGAGGACGGTGACGTACGCGAGATCATCCGTGATACCGGCGTGCACATCGGAGACGGTGGCCGAGCCGTGCTGCCAGAGGACGGCCATCACGTCGAGCTCGCGGGGGGTGAAGCGAACGGTCATTCGTCGTAGCTCCTATTAGGTTTGTAATACATAATAGATTGCGACGGACTGTCAAGTGTCGTTTTGCACGGTTCGGATAACCGCGACGACAGTTGGCGGAAAGACCCGAATGAACGGAGGTCGGACCTGATATCGGATGTGCTGGAGTGTCCGACGTCCGGTCCGACGTCCGGGTCCGATGTCCGAGTTTTCCGTAGGTCCGCCAACTGTCGTCGCGGTTCCGCCCTTCAGCGACTACTATCCCCGGGTCCTCCACCCGCCCCGCCAAATGCGCTATACCGCATTCGCCAGTCTCATACTCGCCCTCCCCGCGGCCGCCCAGTCGAACAGGCCCGCCGACCTCATCGTCACCAACGCCCGCATCTATACGGTCGACGACTCGCGCCCCGTCGTCGCCGCGATGGCCATCCGCGACGGCCGCATCGCCTTCACCGGTTCCGCGCGCGAAGCGATGGCACTCAAGGGCGCGAACACCAAGGTCGTCGACGCCGCAGGACGCACCGTCATCCCCGGCATGGTCGACGCCCACGCGCACCTGCTCGGACTCGGCCAGTCGCTCCGCACCGTCGCACTCTATGGCGCGAAGTCGTACGACGAGGTCATCGCGCGCGTCGTCGCCCGCGCGAAGGGCGTTCCGGCCGGCCAGTGGGTCATAGGGCGCGGCTGGGACCAGAACCAATGGGGCGACACCCGCTTCCCCACGCACGATGCGCTCTCCCGCGCGCTACCGAACAATCCCGTCTACCTCACGCGCGTCGACGGACACGCCGGTCTCGCGAACGCGGCCGCCATGCGCGCGGCGGGCGTCACCGCCGCCTCGAAGGACCCCAGCGGCGGTCGCGTCGAGCGCATCGCATCCGGCGAACCGACGGGCGTCTTCGTGGACAACGCGCAGGGGCTCGTCGAGCGCGCCATCCCGCGCGAGACGCGCGAGGAAATGCGCGGCGAGATCCGCGCGGGCATCGCGGAATCACAGCGCTACGGTCTCGTCGGGCTGCACGACGCCGGCGAATCGCGCGGTGTCATCGACCTCATGGAGGAGATGGCGAAGGCTGGCGAAATCCCCTTCCGCCTCAACGTCATGATCGGCGACGACTCCGCTGCCGTCGCCCACTATCTCGCGCGGGGTCCGCAGCGCGGACTGTACGACAACCACCTCTGGATCAGCTCCATCAAGCTCTACGCCGACGGCGCACTCGGCTCACGCGGCGCGGCGTTGCTCGAGCCGTACACCGACGATCCGAAGAACAACGGCCTGCTGATCTCCGCACCGACGCACATCCAGGACGTCGCGACGCGCGCACTGCGCGCGGGCTTCCAGGTGGCCACGCACGCCATCGGTGACCGCGGCAACCGCCTCGTGCTCGACGCATACGCCGCTGCGTTCGCGCAGGTCCCGACCGCCGATCACCGCTTCCGCATCGAGCACGCTCAGATCATCAACCACGACGACATTCCTCGCTTCGCCGAGCTCGGCGTCATTCCGTCGATGCAGGCCGTCCACCAGACGAGCGACATGTACTGGGCCGGCAGCCGGCTCGGTCAGGGCCGCCTGCTCGGCGCCTATGCGTGGCGGTCGCTGCTCAATACCGGCATCGTGATTCCCAACGGCAGCGATGCGCCCGTCGAAGCGATCAATCCGCTGCTCAGCTTTCATAGCGCCATCGCGCGACAGGACGCCGAGAACTGGCCGGCGGGCGGGTGGATGAATGAACAGCGGATGACGCGCGAAGAGGCGCTCAAGAGCATGACGATCTGGCCGGCCTTCGCGGCTTTCCAGGAGTCGACGATGGGGTCGCTCACCCCGGGCAAGCTCGCCGATTTTGTCATCCTCGACCGCGACATCATGACCGTGGCGGAGCGGGACATCCTCGGCACGGCGGTCGTTGCGACGTATATTGGAGGGAAGCCGGTGTACGAGCGGGCGGCGCTGCCGTGAGCCTGCGTGCAGCCGCCCAACGTCTGTGGCGAGGTGCGCATGCTGTTCGATCGTCCCGCTGATGGTGAGGCGCGCTCCGCGACCACGACGGAGCGCTATGGATGGCTGACCCCCGATCGCCAGACGCAGGTGCGTGGCGTTCTGCTGGGGCTCACGCTGTTCTTCGGGCTCACCGTCTGGATCTGGCACTCGTTCGGCGCTTCCGCGCCCAATCCCGGCGCCCTCGTGCGAAAGCTGCGCGTCGTCGGGATCATGACGTGGCTCTACGCGCTGGTCCAGCTGCTCGACATCCGCTTCTGGCGCAGCGCCACCGCACGGAAGCGTCGTGAGTCGATGGGCATTCCCGACAGCCTCATCGCGTGGCTCTTCGGCCAGATGCTCGCCTGGTTCGGGATCATCTACTACGCATTCACGGAAGACGTCCGCTGGTTCCTCGCCGGTCTCGTCGTCCTCGTGGTGACCTTCGTGGTGTTCCCGGTGCGGAGCGAGCGAACCTGAACGCTCGGTCCACCGCGCCCGGTGAGCATCGCGTCATCTCGCTGCTCCCCGGCGGCACCGAGATTGTCTGCGCGCTTGGCGCCGCTGCTGCGCTCGTGGGCATCTCGCATGAGTGCGACTACCCAGCGGAGATCACGCACCTGCCGCGGGTCAGCGCCAGCGCCATTGATTCGACAGCGAGCTCGCGCGAGATCGACGCCGCCGTGCGGCGAGTCGGCGAGAGCGGGCTTCCGCTGTTCGCGCTCGATGCCGAGGACATCGTTCGCATTGCGCCCACGCTGATCATCACCCAATCGCTCTGCGAGGTCTGTGCGGTCAGTGACGGCGACGTCCGAGACATTGCGCATCTCGTCACGCCCTCGCCTGTGATTCTTCCCATGTCGGGGACGACCCTCGATGGCGTGTGGGCGGACATTGCTGCCATCGGCGCTGCGCTCGGGCGCCCTGACGCAGCGGCAGAGGTGCTGACGTCGCTCGCGGAACGCACGCGTGTCGTCCACGAGACGCTGAAGTCCGCCCGCGCCCCTCGGCCGCGGGTCGCCGTGATCGAATGGCTCGACCCGCTGTTCATTGCGGGGCACTGGACGCCCGAGCTGGTGTGCCGGGCGGGCGGAGTGGACGTCGTTGCCGAACCTGGCGCGCATTCGGTGCAGATCACGATGGAGCAGGTGCGCGACGCGGATCCGGACGTCCTGCTGTTTGCACCGTGTGGCTTTGACGTGGAGCGCTCCGAGCGCGAATCACGCGCGTTGCTCGCACGCGAGACATGGGCGTGGGCGCGCGAGCGAGATGTGTGGGCCCTCGATGGCAACGCCCTCACGTCCCGGCCGGGCCCGCGGCTCGTGGACGCGATCGAGGTGATGGCTTCTATCTTCGCTCCCTCGCTCTTCAGCGCTTCCGCCGATTACCTCGCACGTCGCGTGTTGCCTGCTGGCCGATAGCCACGGGCACGTCCATTAACTCACCTTTCCGTTTGTCCAGGGAAGCCGTCATGCTTTCAGTTCGCGCGCGGTCGCACCCCAGTCACGGCGGCGGTTGTGTCTCAGCGTGGCTCTCGCAGTGGTGCACTGCTCTATTCGCGGACTGTGACACCGAGTGCGGACGGCGCGCACGTTACGCCGGCGATCATCCGGGTCTTCGCGAGCGCGGATTCGTCGGAACCGATTCCGAGGGCGGCGAAGCGCCGCTTCGTTCCGTGTCTGCGCGATAAGTAACTGCGACTGACAGTGTCCGAGTGCACCACCAGAATCCCGCGAGCGACCCAATTGTGCCCGGCGGAACCGTGGCAATGCCTCGCGCTCTTCACGCAACGGGCGCTGCTCCCGCATCACTCGCGCAGTATTGCCTCAAAAACGCTCAGCGCCCTCGCATCACCCGACTGTCCCAACCAGAACAATGCCTGCGACCGCACGCGCTGGTCGGCGTTGGAACGCACCACCTGGACCAGCTCGGGAATGCCTTCGCCTCGTGGTAATTGCGACAGGACGAACACCGCTTGCTTCCTGAGCCCGAGGTCGTCGTCGTCGCCATCGTTCTCGCTGAGCGGATCATTCTTCCTCCCCGCGATCGCGCCGGCCGCAAAGCGCGAAAGCCAGAACGACGTCTCCCGCCGAGTGCCGCGCGATCGAGAGGAATCGCGCGCAATCACGAGCAGCGTCGGCCACACGATCGTACTCTCGGCGAGGACGGCAGGCAGTATCGCCTTCGTGCCTGCCAATGAATTCCCATGTGCTGCGAGACCAAGCAGATACTGCGCCGACTCCCGCGCCGGCACTTCACCGAGGTCCCGGCCTTCCCGCTGTCGCACCGAGCCAACCCACGTTTCCACTCTCGACACGCCCCCCTGATCCAGGGTCAACCGAACTTGCACCGGCCCGGTGACACAGGGCTCGGAGCGCGTGTCGCTAAAGTAGCTGCCGTGATACGACGTCCCGATGCGCATGAATCGCAAGCCGTCGCCGCAGACGCCCTGGCGACCCGCGAAGTGGAAGTTGACCTGTCCGTTGCCCATCGCCGCAACGCGCGATTCCAGCGCCTGCGCGCCCATTGTCGACGAGAGCGCGGTCACGCCGAGCACACTCCGCCGCAGCAGCGAACGTAGGCCGGCCTTCACTTCAGCACCAGGTCGCCTATCATCTTCGCCACGCGCGGATCATGCTTCTGCGCGAGGCAGAAGAGCGCCTTGCTCCTCATCTTCGTATCGGGATCGTCGCGCGCGATCTTCATCAGCGCGTTCACGGCTGCATCCTCGTCGCGCTGGGAGATCACGAAGATCGCATGCTCCTGCAGGCTGCGCTCGTCCAAGCCGTGATACGCGGCGACAAGATCGGATGTCGACGTCGCATCACGCTGACCGGCCCAGAACAGCGCGCTCTTTCGAACCTTCAGCGACTCGTGCGAATCCCTGGCGCGAGCCAGCAGCCACGCACCGCCATCGGCGTGGTCGTTCGCATTCGCCTGCAACACCGCTTCCTTCAGGCCGTCGCTGCCGAGCCGCCCGAACATCGACCGCAGGTAGCTCTGCTCGGATGCCGGCACTTCATCACTGTTCCCGAGGGAGAAGATCGCGTGTTTCCGAACCCGGTCGTCCTCCTTCATGTCCTCGAATAGGAGTTTGCACATGACGGTCACGGCTTCGTGATGATGTCGAGCAGGATCTGGCGGATGCGCGGGTCGTTCTTCTGCCCGAGCCAGAAGATCGCCTTCTTGCGCATTTCCGGATCGCGATCCTTCTGCGCAATCTCCACGAGCTTGTCGGCGCCCGCGCGGTCGTGCGTGTCGGACAGCACCCAGATCAGCTGATACTTGAGCTGGCGGTCGGAGAGCTTCTCGTAGAGTGCTGCCATATCGGCCCCCGTCACTCCAGCCTGGCCGGCGGCGAACAGCGCCTGCTTGCGTACCTCTTCGCTCTGCGCGTTGTCGCTCGCCACGCTGAGCAGCCATTTGTCGTTACCGTAGCCACGCATCTGCGACAGCGAGAAAAGCAGATTCCTGCGCAGGTCCTCACCGCGCGAATCCTTGCCCAGTCGACCGAACAACGTGCGCAGGTATTCCGCATTTTCCGCCGACGGATGCTGGCCGAGCTGGAAGATCGCCTTCTGGCGCACCGACGCCGGCACATCGGCATTTTCAGCGATGCGTCGCACGAATGCGGTGGCACGCGGCGAGTTGCTCTGGCTCAGCGCGAAGATCGCCTTGTCACGCAGGTCCACGTCGCCGGAGGACGTCGCGATCTCCTCGAGCAGGCTGGCCGCCTTGTCCGTCTGCACCTGCCCGAGCCAGAACACCGCGGCTTCGCGCACCTCGTGACTTGGATCGTTCCGTACGACGTCGATGAGGGTGGCTTCCGTTTCCGACGACTGCTTCTGCGACAGGAGGAACACCGCCTTCTTGCGCATCGCCGCGGAGCACGCGTCGCGCTTCTGGAGCACCTGCCTGATGATCGGCAGCGCGCTCTCGGAATCCATCTGGAGCAACGCGTTGAGTGCCGCGGTGCGGATGTCGCTCTCACTGTCGTCACGCTCGCCGCTTCCCTTCGGGCACGCCGCCACTTCCTGTGCGGTCGACGTCACCTGCTCGGCGGCGGTCGCATCCCCGCGCCTGGCCAGCTCGCCGCGAATGCGCACCCGCAGCGCGTTGGCATCCGGGACGGTATTCGCCTTGGGAAAGCGGCTGTGCTGCTCTGAGAGAGCACCGAGCGCGGAGCGAAGGTTCGTCTCACCACCGGCGCGATAGAGTGCGAACGCGCGGTAGTAGTAGGCGTCGCCCGAATAGGCGGACTTCGGGTAACGGCTGGTGATCTGCTCGAACAGGGTGGCCGCGCGACGATAGTCGTTGCGGTTGAGTGCCTCTCGCGCAGCCTTGTAGAGCGAGTCGGCGGGATCGTCCTCCGCCCATGGCGCAGGCGCCGTCGTCGAGATCGCGTGCTCGGCGATACGCGGCGTTACGGCGACACCCCTCGTATGCGCGACACCAGGGTGAGACATCAGTGCAATCAGCGCGGACAACGTCAGCGCGCGTGCGCTCGACAGTTTGTGCTTCAGCATGCGGGCAATCCTCTATTCAGTCAGTGGCGCCGACGTTGCCGGCGGGAACAGCGGTTCGAATGCGCGGAAGCAGGTCGTGTTCGCGCATGGCACCGTCAATGAGCGCGCGCTCGGTACTGTCGGGCGGCGCACCCGAACGCCGGATGACCTGCACGAGCACGAGTTCGATGTCGTTGAGCAGGGCCTTCAGTTGCGGATCGTCTCCCGCGGGAGAATCGAGCAGGAGCCTGGTGCTGCTGAGCACTTCACGTCCCCATGCTCCGAGTTGCCTGGCCGCGGCGGGGTTGCGGGTGGCCATGTCCGTCGTGCGGTACGCCGTAAGCAGTGCCTCGGCTTGCGTGAGGGTCTGCACAGCGGCCACGCGATACAGGCGCGACGGGGCGTCGGTGGCGCTATCGCCGGTGCCGAGCAACGCGGCGTTTCGCTGGGGAGCAGATTCGACCTGACTCGATCGCGATGGCGACGTCAGCATGAGGCGATCGATGCCGACGCCAACGAGCAGCGCGGCGGCAAGTGCGGCCGGCCACATCCAGACGCCTCTTCGGCGGGATGCCATGCTCACCACGGGCGACTCGGCCCTTGCCGCCCGCGCAGCGCAAATTGCATCCCACATCTCCAGAGCAGGTGTCGCGGGTGGCCTATTCAGCGTGGGCGCCATCTTCTCGACCCACGCATCGAACGCCGGATCGCCTGGCAGCGGAATGTCGTTGTCGTCGCCGAAGTCGTACGTCGCTTCGGGGATGTCGTTCTTGTTCAAGTCGCTCATGATTTCCACTCCTCGGCAAACTCCGCCAATGCGATGCGCAGCTTCGCGCGCCCGCGGGAGAGCTGTGCCTTCGACGTACCAGCCGTCACGCCCAGTGCGGACGCGATCTCTTCGTGCGTGAATCCCTCTGCGTCGTGCATCATGAAGACGGCGCGACAGCCCTCGGGCAGGGCGTTCACTGCCTGCATCAGCTTCTCGCGGAGTACGGGGTCGGACATCGAACCTGAGTGGCTCATGGTCAGCGCCTCTTCGAGTGGTGCTTCGCGTGCCAACGCCCGCTTTCGGCGCTTGATCTCGTTGAGCGTCACCGACACCGCGATCGAGTGAAGCCAGGTCCCGAATGCGGCGTCGCCGCGAAATCCCTGCAGCCCAGCAAAGGCGCGAACGAACGCGTCCTGCGTGAGCTCACGAGCGAGGTGATCCTGCCCTGTCATGCGAAACGCGAGTCGGTAAATCCGGTCGACGTGTCCGTCGTACAGCGCGCGCTGTGCAGATGGGTCGCCCCCGCGCGCCCGCTCGACGAGCGTGCGGTCGCCGTCGGGTTGGCTCGGTGCCGCCAGGTGGGGGGAGGTGGCCATTTGCATTGCCTCCTGTGGACAACCGCATCCGGAATACGGTTGACGGGAGAGCGAGCCTGAAAGTCCATACTACAGGACTAAGTAGTCAGTATCTCAGTACTCGTGTACTAAGTACGACTCCTGGCGGGCAATTGCCGCCCGGTATCCGCAACTTCCAGATGAAATAGTTCGTACTTCGGTACCGGGTGCTTCGGTACTCAGTCCTGGAGTATGGGCGTCAAACGCAGTTACGCCGTAAACCAGATCCGCGCGGAAATGAGCACGAGAAACACCGCAAACACGCGCTTTGTCGTGGTCGGGTTGAGCGACAATCCCACCCGCGCCCCGAAGTACGCCCCCACGAACAGTCCGAGCGCAATCATCAGCCCGCCCGCCACGTTCACGTGGCCGGTCTTGTTGTACTCCCAGACTGCGAGCGCCCCCACCGGCAGCAGCAGCGCCATCAGCGATGTCCCCGTCGCGGTCGTCGGCTCCATCTTCGTCAGAAGCAGGAGGAGGGGCACGATGATGATCCCCCCGCCAATCCCGAACAGGCCGGAGAGAAGTCCCGCCGCGAGGCCTATCGCCACAAAGATCAGTTGCATCGAGTGTCAGGCTGGAGGGAATCGCCTTTCCGTGTGCCGTCCGGTCGGCTTCTCTGGTGCCTGCCGGCGTCGGCCCGCGAAAGGTACGTGACGGGCGCGGACCCGCCATGAGATTGGTTCGCCTGCCGGTGTTTTGGACCTTCCTTGGCTTACGGGCGTGGACTAGCATTCCAGCGAACCCCGACCCAGCCTGAATGATGATCAGTCCCACCTCGCTCGCGTTCCTCAAGCGTCTGCTCGATGCACCCGCGCCCTCAGGGTTCGAAACCGCCGCGGCGCGCGCCTGGCGCACTGAAGCCGAGACCTTCGCGAAGGTGACAATCGACGTCGCCGGCAACAGCATGGCCGAGGTGAATCCGGGCGGTTCGGTGACGATCATGCTCGACGGGCATATCGACGAGATCGGCGTCATCGTCCAGTACATCGATGATGACGGCTACATCTACATCGCGCCCATCGGCGGATGGGATCCGCAAGTGCTCGTCGGCCAGCGCATCCGGTTCCTCGGCAACGATGGCGACGTGCTCGGCGTGGTGGGCAAGAAGCCCATTCACCTGATGAAGGCCGAAGACCGCGACCACGCCAGCAAGTTCAGCGACCTGTGGGTGGACATCGGCGCCGCGAAGCGCGACGAGGCCGAGGCCCGGCTGAGCATCGGTGATCCGGGGGTGATCGATTCGCGGACGCTTGATTTCCCGAATGACCGCATTGTCTCACGCTCCATCGACGATCGTATCGGCGCGTTCATCGTGCTGGAAGCGTTACGGCGGTACGCCGAAAAGCCTGGTGCGGCACGCGTGGTGGCGGCGGCGACCACGCAGGAGGAAATCGCCTGGCATGGCGGTGGAGCGCTCGTTTGTGCGCACTCCATCAAGCCGACGGTCGCGCTCGTCGTCGACGTCACCTTCGCCACCGATCACCCGAACATCGAGAAGAAGGAGATCGGCGAGCACAAGATGGGTGGCGGTCCGATCATCAGTCGCGGTGCGTTGCTGTCGCCGGTCGTCCACCGCATGCTTCGTGAAACGGCGAGGACGCACGAAATCGCGCATGCGGTACACGCTGTCGGACGCGATACATCCACGAACGCGGATGCCATCCACATTGCGCACGAGGGCGTAGCAACCGGTCTCGTCTCAATCCCGAATCGCTACATGCACTCGCCGAACGAGATGGTCTCGCTCGCGGACGTCGACAATGCGGCAACACTGCTGGCCGAGTTTTGCCGTTCGGTGACACACGACACAGACTTCACGGCGCGCTAGGCATCGCTCGCTCCGACTGTAGCGCTCACGCACACGGGTTGTTGCCAGCCTGCTACGGTTCTGTATCCTCGGCGAACTCTTCATTGCCGCCCGCATGAAAGGTTAACTTCCTGCCATTAAACGGGTTACCGTCCGATCGAGAACACGAACGGCATAGGCCCAAGCTTTGCTACTCATATGTTTCGTTCGGACGGGGCGCGTGGCGCTACCTGAACGAACAGGGGCATCCCGACTGACTTTGCGTCTGGATGCCTTTCCCACATCCCGGCCATGCGTTCTCAGCCGTCGCGGTCCCCGTCCGTCACCGTGGATGATTGACGCTGCGAGCGCTCATGCCGGCCGATCGCGAACGTCGACGCGATCCGCACGTCCTCATCCTTGTCCTGGGTCAGGTTCCGGAGCGCCGCGAGGGCTTCGCTGGTGCGCGCCTCGCCCAGCGCACTGACCGCCGCTATCCGATGGCCAGGCGTCTTCCGGACGAAGAGTCCCTTCTTCGGCGCCGCTTCGCTGATGAGTCGCTGCACGGCGTCCGGCGTCGACAGGCGACCGAGCGCCATGAGAAACGCAGCCTGCACCTCCTCATCTTTCTCCCCGTCGAGCGCGCGCAGGACGTACGGTGCACTCGCGCGCACGTCCTTCCGCGCCGCGAGGGCCGCGGCCGCGTGGATGCGGGTCTGCGCCACATGGTCCGTGAGCGCACGCTGAATCATCTCGAACGCCTTGGGCGTTCCCAGTCGCATGAGCGCCGACGTCGCTGCCTTCCGCACCCGCTCGTCCCCATGCTGAAGCAGCGCATTCAACGGCCGTTCGGCCTCGGCCACCTGGAGCTCGCCGAGCAGGTCGGCCGCATTCCGGACGACGAACCACCGCTGATCACCGAGCATCCTGAGGAGCGACGGCACGCCAGGCTCCAGGCGCGAGAGCGCCTGCACGTAGATGCTCCGGTCGCGCTGGTGCGTACCCCCTGCGATGTGCTCGATGAGCGCGTCCGCGCCGGCCTCACCCGCCCGGATCAGCAGAGCGACATTCTCGTCGCGTCGGGCATCGTCAAACGGCAGCTGACCCGCCACGTACTTCAATAATTCCGGCTTCGCGAGCTTTTGCAGCGTCAGCGAAAAGGCACGCTTCGACTCGAAGTGTTGCAGGCTGGGCTCACGCCGGCCCAGTCGCGAAAGGATCTCCACCACCACTGGCGCCTTACCTTCCCGGGCGGCCTCCTCGGCGAGTATTGCGAGGTCCTCCAGCCCACGCGCGATGACACCCGGATCCAGCGTGCCCTCGATGCGGGCAAGCACGACGTCATACGACTCCGTCGGAATGCGGACCGCGGCAAACTGTTCGAAGAGTCCACCGCCACCGCGTTGCGCTGCGGCGTTCGTGATCGCTTGAGTGGCGCGTGGCGTCGCGCGCGACCTCGCCTGCGCGAGCGGATCATCGTACACCTCCCCGAATTCCATTCCCTCGAGACTCGGCAACGGGGTGGCGGGCGTCTGCCGGGTTGCCGGCTCAAGCGGGTTATGGGGGCGCGCGGCAAAGCGAACGGTGGTCGCTCCCGCAGCCACTCGCTGCGCCTCGGCCGCGACGCCGGCGTCGCCGATCACCGGCATGCCAGCGAGGATACGCGCGGCGGCCAGCAGGTCGGCCGGCTTCGCGTTCGCGTCCACTGTCACCATCGCCAGGCCATGGTGGGCCAGCTGAGTCACGAGTGCCTCGACGCCCGTGAGATGGCGCGGCACCGTCTGTCCATTTGCCTCCAGATCCCCGTCGCTGGCCGCGAGACTGACCGTGCCGAGCTTCGCGCTATTGTGCAGCGCGCGGAGAGCGTTCTTCTGCTCCTCCGTGTTGGCGGGCTCGTGCAACAGGAGCCAGGTTAGTTGCGCAAACTGCCGCGCGAGAGTGACGGTATTATCCATTGGTATCGCGTAAGACCGAAGCACGCGGATAGTAATCACGCGTGAACCGATCCGCCTCCCCAGCACCATGCGCAGACCAACAGTGTCCCTTCACACATCGCTTGGCGAGTCCATTCTCGCCCTTTCGCGCCGCGCCCTGCCCATCGTAGCTGGCGCGACCCTGATGCTGGCGGGCTGCCGAACGGCGGAAAGCGGCTCGACTCCAGTGCCGGCAGCCAACGCGGAGCGGCTCTATCGCGACATCGCATACCTCTCGGACGATCGGCTCGAGGGTCGCGGCACGGGCACGGCGGGAAATGATAGCGCCGCCGCGTACATCGCGCGCAGCCATGCGCTGGTCGGACTGCGGCCGCTGATGGCCGACACCACGCGCGCCGAGTGCCGCGTCGAAAAGGCGGCGGCGAGCTGCCTCGGCTTTCTGCAGCGGTTCAGCGCCCGCGGTGCCGAGGTGGCGCACAATGGCCATCCCGAGGGGCTGCCGTCGCAGAACGTGGTGGCGATGGTGCGCGGCTCGGATGTGGCGCTGCGTGGGGAATATGTGGTCATCGGGGCACACTTCGACCACCTCGGCCGATCGACCTTCGGGGCGCTCGATCCTCAGGCGGGCGACGCCATTCGCAACGGCGCGGACGACAACGCCTCCGGTACCGCGGCGGTCATGGAGCTTGCGCGGATGTTCGCGGCGCGTCCGACGCGGCGCTCGATCATCGTCGCGAGTTTTACGGGCGAGGAACTTGGCCTGCTGGGATCGCAGTGGTTCGTGGAGCACGCGCCCGTTCCCATCGACAGCGTCGTCGCGATGGTGAACTTCGACATGGTGGGGCGACTGCGGAACGACAAGCTCATCATCTACGGTGTCGCGACGGCGAAGGAACTGCCGGAGGTGCTGGACGCGGCGAACGTCGCGCCGAAGTTGACGATCAGCGCTGTCGGCGACGGGTTTGGACCGAGCGACCACAGCTCCTTCTATGCGAAGGGTATTCCGGTGCTGCATTTCTTCACGGACCTGCACGACGACTACCATCGCGCGACGGATGATGTCGAGCGGATCAACGCGCCGGGTGAGGCTCGCGTGGTGGCACTCGCGGAGCGCGCGGTGCGAGCGATCGCCGACCGGCCGTCACGGCTGACAGCAGTGCGCGTGGCCGCGCCACCTCCGTCATCCGGAGGTCAAGGCTCGAATACCTATTTGGGCTCAATTCCCGACATGAGTGCGGGCGAGGTGCCGGGGCTGAAGCTCACGGGCGTGCGAGCCGCCAGTCCCGCGGAGCTCGGCGGCCTTGCGGCGGGGGATATCATTGTCGAATTCGGCGGCGCAGCCGTGACGGACCTCAACAGCTACTCGGCTGCCCTTTACGCACACAAGCCGGGCGACGTGGTGGCAGTGGTGTTCCTGCGTGGCGGGCAGCGACTTACTACTACGGTGACGCTGGGGAAGAGAGGTTGATTGGGGATGATAGGATAGGAAGTTAGGACGATAGAAACTGCTATCCTCCTGATGTCCTCTCATCCTATCATCCTATCGTCCCATCCCTCTTTCCTCCTCATCCTCCACGTCCCTCACAGTCTGGTCGTCCGCGCGCTACACCTTTCCGCTGCCGGTAGGACATCGCTTTCCGGTAGCGAAATATGCGATGCTCCGCGATCGTGTCATCGCCGAGGGCATCATCGGCGCGGACCATGTGTTCGATCCCGCTGCGGCAACGGATGACGAGCTGCTGCTGGTGCACACAGCGGAGTACGTCCATCGATTCAATGAAGGTCTCCTGGATGCGAGTGAAATTCGCCGCATCGGATTTCCTTGGTCGCCCGAACTGGTGGAGCGCTCGCGGCGTGCCGTTGGAGGAACGCTCGAAGCGTCTCGCCATGCCCTCCGTCACGGCGTCGCAATGAACCTCGCCGGCGGGACCCATCACGCATTCGCCGATCACGGCGAAGGGTTCTGCGTGTACAATGACGTGGCGATCGCGATCCGCTCACTGCAGCGCGACCAGGTCATCAGGCGCGCCGCCGTCGTCGATCTCGACGTCCACCAGGGCAATGGTACGCACGCAATCCTCGGCGCCGACCCGAACGTCTACACCTTCAGCATGCACGGCGGGAAGAACTATCCATTCCACAAGGTGCCCGGTACGCTCGACATCGAGCTCGCGGACCGTACCGGTGACGAAGCCTACCTCGAAGCGCTGATGTCGGCGCTTCCGCGCGTCCTCGCCGACGCTGCGCCAGACGTCGTGTTCTACATCGCCGGCGCCGACTCACACGAAGGTGATGTGTTGGGGCGACTGTCACTCACGTTCGACGGGCTGGTCGAGCGCGACCGTTACGTGCTCTCGCAGTGCCGCGAAGTGGGCATTCCGGTGGCGATCGTCATTGGCGGCGGCTATGGTCGCAACATCGACGACACTGTAACGGTGCACGTGAACACGGCGCGCGTCGCAAGAAGCTTCTTGGGAATGATAGGATGATACGAGGATAGGAAAGCTGTCCTATCATCCTCGTCAGCGCGCTCGCCACGGTACTGGCAACGGCAGCTGCTCCGCGAAGCGCCACGCGGCAATGCCATCGCGCGTGATCGGAAGATTCTCGAGACGCGCACGCACCATGGCGATCGGCATCGCGCCACCTTCGAGCACCGCATCGTGATACGCACGCTCCGTCATCTTCCCGCTGTCCACGAGTTCGTGATGCAGCGCGCGGAGCTGAAGTCCCCCGAGCATGTAGCCCGCCTGATAGAGCGGTGAATACGTGCCATTGAACGAACGCCGGACTTCGCCTTCGGCATTCGCACGCTCGAAGCCGACCGTGTCGACGAGGAATTGCACCGCCTGATCCGGGGTCATCTTGCCGAGGTGGAAGTTCAGCGAAAAGATGATGCGGGCGCTGCGGTGCATGCGCCAGAACAGCGCGCCCACGCGATCCTCGGCAGACGAATGAAAGCCGTGATCCCAGAGGAACATCTCCCAGTAGAGTGATTGCCCCTCGTTCCAGAACGGGGTGCTGAAGATCCGCCGGTGCGCGTTGTAGCGCGCCTGCATGAAGCCCTGGAGGTGGTGTCCAGGATTCAGCTCGTGGAACACCGTCGCATGGGAGAAATGCGGATTGTTGCCGCGGAGGCTCATGAGCTTGTCCTCGTCCGACATGTCGGCTGTCGGGTACGACACGAGGATCGACTCGCCACCCAGGAAGAACGGGCTGACCTTCTGACGTTCGGGACTGAGCATCTCCATGCGCCAGTCTTCGCGCGCGAGCGGGGGAATCGTCACCCAATCGTGCGCGTCGAAGTAGTCCTCGGCCTGACGTGCGAGCGCGCGGATCATCTCGGGCTGCTTGCCGGGCTCGACATACGTGTCCTTCACCTTCTCCATCGCGGCCTTCCAGTCGTCGCCGAGTCCCATGTCGCGCGCGGCCTTCTTCACCTCGCTGAGGGAGAAGGCGTACTCACGTTCGGCGATCGTGATCAATTCCTGGGGAGTGTAGGGAATCATCTCGTACTCGAGATCCTCCCGCAGTCCCTCCACGCCGATCGGATCGCCGATGATCGGTCCATCATTCGACGGACCCGCCCCCGCGCCGGGCACTCCGGCTCCAGCGGCACGACCCGCATTCGTCGCGAGAACGGCGGCGGGAATACCGACCACGCGCTCGCGCAGCGTGCGCGCGTAGCGTGTGAGGGCAGAATCGAGCCGAGCGTATGGTGACTTCACCCACCATGTGAACTGGGGATCGTAGCCATCGTAGTAGTGATACCAGTTCGTCACGATCCCGCGCACCTGGTCGATGTTCTCGGCAGTCCGATTGGCGACCGTGCGCGAGACCTTCGGAGGAGCGACGCGCGGCTTTGCAGTGGAGTCGGGTGCTGCGCCGCGCGCCGCGGGCGCGGGCTCGAACAGCACGCGCATGCTGTCGACCACACGGGTCACCTGCGCTATGGTGCGCGCCGCGGCAGCCGGGTCGACGGGAACGAGATCGCGCCTGGTGTCCTGAAGGGCGAGGAGTCGGTCGCTGAAGGGAAGCAGCGGCGCCGTTTCGCCCCGCTTGCGATCGCCGCGATCGAGCACGGCGATCTGGTGCTTCAGCAGGTTGTCGAGAAGCACGTAGTCGGCACGCCCCTCGTGGTTCAGGCGTTCGAAGTCAAGCTCGCGCAGGCGTGCGCGCCATGCCACGGCGAAGCTGCGCATGCGTCGTCGTTGGTCGGGCGAGTCGTTGGCGTCGTAGCGTCGGCTGAGCGCCTGCTGGTCGGCGGAGAAGCGTTCGACCACCGGGGCCAGATCGCTCGAGGCCCGCGCGACGAGGGTGGCGAGCTTTGGCACCGTGGCCATGGGGTCGGCCGGCTTGCCGGTGGTCGTCGGCCGCTGTCCAAACGCCGTTGCCGATGCGCAAAGACAACCGACGAGCAGAAGCGATACGCGTGTGACGCCAGTCTTAAGCGATAGCAGGGGCATGAAACCTCTTGGCAGGATCTACGATGGTACCACGCAACAGCGGAACTGCCGAAGACCACAACTGATCAACTGCTCCAACATCCAGCGAATCGCTCCCCGCGCACGTCGCCCTCCCAGCGCCTCGCCAGGCTGCATGCGGCATCCGAACATCCATCCTTTAGTGGTCGAGATCGTTGTAGAGATGGTTGGAACTGATTTTGACCCGCACCCCGATTGTCATTGCACTGAACAGAACTCATGCGACGACGCTCTTGCACAGCATCGGTGGGAGGCGGGCGCTACGCCACACGGAGCAATTCGCGAAGATGGCCTTTGAGATTCGCCTGATTCGCGCTGCCAACGAACAACGACAGCCCTCCAACTAGGAGGATAGGAGGATAGGAGGATAGGAGTCGCTATCGTCCTATCATCCTATCTTCCTATCATCCTATTTCCAAAGCATGCCGCCGATTCCCAAGCCCGCCAGAGACGGATTCACCACGACAACGCCCGTGCCGCTCTATTGGGCGGAGTATGGCGACGTCGACGCACCACCTCTGGTTCTCCTGCATGGCGGGCCCGGCGCCAGTCACGACTACCTCCTTCCGCAGATGCTGGAGCTCGCGAATGAGCACCGGCTGGTTGTCTATGACCAGCGTGGCGGAGGGCGCTCGCGCCATGACGCCGATCGCGAGCCCATCACGTGGCAGGGCCAGGTTGCCGACGTCGCGCGCGTGGCGGCGGAGCGGGCCGTTTCGCCGCTCGACCTCGTCGGCTACTCGTGGGGTGCGCTGCTGGCATTGCTCTACACGATCGAGGCGCGAGCCAATCGCGTTTTGCCAATGCCCGCGAGGCTCGCGTTGATCGACCCCGCTCCGGTCACACGCCAGTACCGCGAGGCGTTCGAGCTGGAGTTCGCGAGACGCCAGGCTGGGCCGGAAGTCGCCGCACTGCGCGATGAGCTGGCGCGCACTGGCCTCAGGGAAACCGACCCCGACGCATACCGGCAGCGCATGTTCGAGCTGAGCGTCGCCGGCTACTTCGCCGACCCTCGGCGCGCGCAGAACCTCACCCCGTTCCGTGTCACCGGCCGCGTCCAGCAATCCATCTGGCGCTCGCTCGGCGACTTCGACCTGCTGCCTGCATTGCGTGACGTGAAGATGCCAGCGTTCGTCGTGCATGGCCGACAGGACCCGATTCCCCTGGCCTCTTCGCACGGCGTGGCTGAGGCACTCGGCGCGCGTCTGCTGGTGCTGGATGACTGTGGGCACGTGCCCTATGTTGAGCAGGCTGCAGCACTGTTCCCTCCCCTCCTCGCCTATCTGCGCGAGCCCGCAAAACCCCCAGACGTCCGGTAGACGCGCCTTGGCCGACGAGACCGTACAGCCTCACATCGCGACGCTCGACTACGACGGTCGGCGCTTCAACGTCACCTGTCGCATCGTGTTCGACGGAATCGAGTACGTGGGACGCCTCTGGTTCACCGACGAGGCCTGGGACGACGCGGGCCTCCCGGACCGCGGGGCGCTGCCCGGGCGCACGCGAGAGGAGTCCCTGGCGCTCGCGCGCCGGCTCACGCAGCAGGAAATCCTGCTGCGCTACCGCCGCGCACTCGCCGAGAAGCGCCGTTTCGTCGGGCTCCGCAAGGCGACTGACGAGATCCTCGGAAAGATCCGCTACCTGAACCAGGTGGCGATCAGCATGCGCGCGGGGCTGCTCGATGCGGAGGGCGCGGCCGCCGAGATCGCCCTCACGGAGCGGCAACTGCACGAGATCATCGAACGGCTCAGGTCATTCGCGGGAATTGAAGCCTGAAGCCTGAAGGCTTCAGGCTGCCCGCCGCGCTCGCGCGCGGCTCTTCAGCGCGTCTGCACGCTCCGCGTGCGGCTCTTCTTCGGCCGTGGCGAAGAGAATGTGTACACATCGAGCTGAAGAGCGAGCACAGCGAAGCGGGCTCCACCCTGAAAAGCGAGCGTAGCGAAGCGCGCCGAAGAGCGAGCGTAGCGAAGCGGGCGTCTTACCTTTCGTCCATGGACCCCCGCTCCGCCGCCCACATTCTCGCGCAGATCGCCGCGTTCCTGGAGCTTCGGGGTGCCAGCAAGTTCAAGATCCGCGCATACGAGCAGGCTGGTCGCGCCGTTGCCGCACTCGACACCGACGACCTCGCGGATCTCGACCGCTCCGGAACCCTCGCGGCCACACCCGGTATCGGCCCGGCAACCCTCGCGGTCGTACGTGATCTGAACGCGACCGGCGAATCGCGCTATCTCGAGGAACTTCGCGCCGAACTTCCCCCGGGACTCGTCGACCTGTTGCGCATCCCGGGTCTCGCCACCGCGAAGATTCACCTGCTCCATGAATCGCTCGGCATCGATTCTGTTGATGTCCTCGAGGCGGCCATCCACGATGGACGTGTCGCGACCATAAAGGGATTCGGCCCGAAGACCTCCGCCAAGCTGCTGCGTGGCATCGAGATCTCCCGCACGGCGGGATCGCTGTCACTCTACCATCGCGGAGCCATGCGGGCGCGCGCGCTGCTCGACTCCGTTCGGTCGCATCCCGATGTCCTGCGCGCCGAGGTTGCCGGATCGGTGCGCAGGCACAACGAGGTGATCGGCGACGTGGACATCGTCGCCGCCTGTCGCCGCGATCCGCTCGAGATGGCCGCATCATTCGCGAATGCGCCGGGCGTCCGCTCAGTCGCGCGTCAGGGCACCGCCTCACCCGGCATCACGTACGTCGACGGAGCGCATCTGGACCTGTTCTGCACGCGCGACGAGGAGTTCACCGTCGCCCGCTGGCGCGCTACCGGATCCAGCGATCATGTCGACACGGTGGTGCAGTTGCTCGCACGCAAGGGCATCACGCTTCGTGGCGATACGCTGGTCACTGCGGGCGGCACACCCCTACCGGTCGATTCCGAAGCGGACATCTATGCGCTGATCGACCTCCCGTTCATTCCCGCCGAGATGCGCGAGGATGGGCAGGAGCTGCTTCAGGCGGTGCGCGGCGCGATGCCGGTGCTCATCGAACCTTCCGACATTCGCGGCGCCCTGCACTGCCATTCCGACTACTCCGATGGAAAGGCGAGCATCGCTGAAATGGCGGACGCCGCGCGCGCACTCGGCTGGCGCTACATCGGAATTACCGATCACTCGCAGGCCGCGTTCTATGCGGGCGGAATGGCCACCGACAAGGTGCTTGCGCAGCACGACGAGATCGATCGACTCAATGCGGCCTCACCCGACTTCCGGATCCTCAAGGGAATCGAGGCCGACATTCTTGCGGACGGCGCCATCGACTACGATGCAGGTGTGCTCGATCGCTTCGACTTCGTCGTCGGGTCGATTCACTCCCGCTTCTCCATGGACAGGGCACGCATGACCGAACGTGTGCTCCGCGCGCTCGACGACCCGCATCTCACCATCCTCGGGCACCCCACGGGTCGGCTGCTGCTCGCGCGCGACCCCTATCCGATCGACATCGACGCCGTGCTGGAGAAGGCCGTCGCACACGGTGTCGCCGTCGAGCTCAATGCGGATCCGAAGCGCCTCGACCTCGACTGGCGCATCCTCCGGCGCGCGAAGGCGCTCGGCGCGACCATTGCCATTGGTCCCGATGCGCATTCCACCCGCGGACTGGAGACGATGCACATCGGCGTCGGCATTGCACGAAAGGCGGGCACGGAAGCGGACGATGTATTGAACGCATGGGATGTCGACGACGTCCTCGCGTTCGCGCGCGCGCGCCGCGAGGGCAAGCGCTGATGGCGGCGCGCAAGACCGTGGCGCCCAGGAAGATTGCACGACGGAAGGCGCTCCGTGGAGCGGCGCTCAAGAACCATGCGCGCGTCGTGCTCGACCGCCTCCTCGCGCGCTACCCCGACGCGCACTGTGCGCTGGACTTCACCAATGCGTACCAACTGCTGTCGGCAACCATCCTCAGCGCGCAGTGCACGGACAAGCGCGTCAACCTCGTGACGCCCGCACTCTTCGCGCGCTATCCTGAGCCAGGGGCACTTGCGACGGCCGACCAACCAGACGTGGAAGAGATCATCCGGACGACGGGCTTCTTCCGCAACAAGGCGAAAAGCCTGATCGGCATGGCGAACGGGCTGATGCAGTCGCATGCGGGACAAGTTCCCGCAGAAATGGATGCACTTGTGAAGCTGCCCGGGGTAGGACGAAAGACGGCGAACGTCATCCTCGGCAATGCCTTCGATCGCAACGACGGCATTGTGGTCGACACACACGTCACTCGGGTGAGCAATCGGCTCGGCCTCGCGTCCGGCACCGACGCGGTGAAGATTGAGCAGCAGCTCATTCCACTGTTTCCGCAGGAGTACTGGACCATGCTGTCGCATCTGTTCATCGAGCACGGACGGCAGATCTGCATTGCGCGCGCACCGAAATGCGGTGACTGCGTGTTGTGCGACATCTGTCCTTCCTCGCTCGTCTAGCCTCACCTCAATCTTCGACGAATGCCTCCTCGTTCCTTCGGCAGTATTGCCAGCCTCGCCGTACTTTCGCTCGCATGGGTCGGAGCGTGTGCGCGCAACCCGGATCCGGACACGGAGCCCGAGATGACGGAGACGCCGGCGCGTGTCGCGCCGCTACTCGGCGCCGTGAAGCCAGGCGACTGCCCGGAAGCGGTGCGACGGGCGCTGGCCAATCCGGACCTCGATGTGGATCGCCTTGCGGCGCCGCGCGCAAGCGTGCCGTCGGCCGTGAGTGGAAAGTCGATGCCGACCGCCGTCAAGCGCGCGAAGTACAACGAGGTGCGCATCACGGTGATCGTCGATACGCTCGGCAAGGCGAACATGAAGACGTTCACGGTCATCAAGACGACGCATCCGTGGCTCGCGAGCAGCTTCAAGACGGCCGTCGCGAAGTGGACGTTCGAGCCGGCGCAGCTCGCGGGCTGCAAGATACCGCGGCTGTGGCTCGGCGCGATCACGTCGGGCAAGCCGCCCGCGCGCTGACAGGTACTACGCTTTTCAGCCCGCTTCGCTCCGCTCGCTTTTCAGCGCGCTTCGCTCCGCTCGCTTTTCGGCTCGTGGCGTGACGGTACTCTCGCGCTGGAGCGGAAAAGCCGCACGCGAAGCGGGCAGGCGCGCTGAAAAGCCGCACGCGAAGCGGGCAGGCGCGCTGAAGAGCGAGCGGCAGCGAGCGAGCTATTGTATGCGCAACACCGCGATGCCGATCTTCGAGCCTGCCGGCAGCGCGCCCCCGTTGATCGCGTGCAGGTCCAGTAGCTGCGTGCCGGCGGCGCCGGGCGTTCCAGACACCCGCACCAGTAGCGCGCCACCACCCTTGAGCGTCGCCGTCGCCTGGAACGAGCTCCCAAACGCGGCCTGGCGTATCGCGAGCGGCGCGGCGGGCGGGGGATTCTGGAGGTCCTGGTTGTACCCTGCGAACACGCCAGGAAGGTTCCAACTGCCTTCCTGATATGGCGACGACACGCCCGCCAACTCGTCCGCCGCGAGCATGAGCGTGAATTGGGACAGCAGTTCCGCCCAGCTCTTTCCCGACGGCGTCGTGACGTTGATCACGCCCCTTGTCGTGACGCTCTTCACGATCGACCGCAGGAACGCTCCCTCATCGCTTCCCCCGTACGTATCCGTCAACCAGCGCACGAACATCCACGAACTTCCGTAGATGTCGTTGTCGTCCGTTCCGCTCAGGATGGTCTTCGCCTCGATCTTCTGGAGGAAGTCGGCGAGGTAGAGGAAATGATTCCCCATGACGAACGTGCCCGCCCCGCATCGTGGCGTGCCGGGTCGTATCTCGCAGTCGAGTGTGCCGGTGTATGTCGAATTCGTCCGCCACCCGTTGCCGTGGATCGCCCGCCCATACAGCTCACTCGCCACCTGCGCTGTTGCTTCCTCGAGCCATACTTCCTCATCAATCGCGGGTCGAGGATCGGCAAACCGTTCGGCATTCGAGGTGATGTGCTTCGACTCGTGGATCAACGTGGCCGGCATCTGCCGCTTCCACTGGGGACGCCCATTCAGCGTCGTACTCGTGGGTGAGGTATCGGTGACCGCGCGCGCATAGAAAATTTCCGCCTTGTTGCTCGCGTTCACGCGGAGATCGCGTTTCGGGTCGAAGAGATCGCACAATTGCACGAAGCCGAGGATGCCGGCGCCCGCCGCATTCACCTGCGGGGTGAACATCATGATGATGCGGCCGTTGCCGTCGGTCGAATCGTCAAAGGCCAGGGGATTGCCGAAGTTCAGCAGGAGCGGAAAGGAGACGCTCTCGAACTCCTGGGCGAGCGCGATCATGTCCGCGTCGATCTTGCCCGCGAGCGGCGAGGCGTTGTCCTCCAGCACGATCGTCTTTGGCCCGACGTACGCCACCCGTGCCGTGATCACGGGCGACTTGCCGACCTCGCAGAAGTTGTAGTTGAAGTTGATTGTGGTGTTGTCCCCGACATTGAGCGGCACCGGCGCAAAGTTCGACGTCGAGGCGCCGCCACCAGCGGCGGTGCGCGAGGCAAGCGAGCCGCCCCGTGACCTGCGCAATCGGTTGAAGAGCGCGGCGCCCTGCTCGAGGTGCTGCAGATGCTCCTTTCTTGCCGCATCGACCGCCGGATCGATGGGCACATGCCACACGACATTCGGCGCGGCCAGCGCGAGCGAGCGCAGCGCATCGGCCTGGGCCGAAACGGACGCCAGTACGCCTGGCGGCGCGCCGCGCAGCACGACCCCAGCCGAGTTCGGCAGTGCCTCGGTCGCGTTGAATACACTCACGATGTAAGTGCCTGAGGCGGAGAGCTCGTTGCACGCCGCGCTACCGGCCGCCGTCGCCATGAAGGACGCGCCGACCGCGAGAGTGCGTGATGTGGCCACCGTGAGTGGCTGCTGTTTCGTACCGGTGCCGGCAATGGTGGAGACGTCGACGTTGACGGGCTGCGTACTCACGCACGGCAATCCCGCGGCGGGCAGCTGCACGGTGAGTTGCGTCGTCGTCGCTGCCGTGACGAGTACGGCCACGCCCGCGATCTCGACCGTATTCCCCGCTGCCGCGGCGTCGAAGCCCGTGCCGGTGATCGTCGCGGTCATGCCCGGCGTAAGCGTCGCGGGAGCGATCGCCGTCACCGTCGGCACGCTTGTGCCGGGCGGGGGCGAGACGACCACCGTGATCTGCGCTGTGACGTCGTCGGTCGTCGCCGTGATGATCACGCTTCCGCCGGCGAGCGCCTTGAGTGATCCCGTCCCATCGATCGTTGCGATGCGCGGCTTCCCGGAGATCCAGGCAATGGTGCGCCCTGGGAGGACCGCGCCGTTCTTGTCCTTGGGCGTCGCAACGAGCACCACCGTTTCACCGGGAAAGACCTGACCCGCTGGTGGCGTCAGCGTCAGCGTCACCACCTTGGGTGCCACGACGAGAATGCTCGCATTGCCACTCTTGCCGTCGACCGTCGCAGAGATGCTCGTCGTCCCGGGGGCAACCGCCGTGATGAGGCCGTCTGTGGATACCGTGGCGACCGCAGGGCTGGACGACGCCCACGTAACGGACTTGCCCGTCACGACGACATTGTTCTGGTCGCGCACCTCCGCGCTCGCCGGCTGGGTGCCCGCCACCTCGAGCTGGCTGTTCCCGACCGACACGCTCACCGTGGTCACCGTGACGGTGGGTTTTGTCGGTTCACTGCTGCCGCAGCCAATGACCAAGGCAGCAGCCGCAAGGCCAGAAAAGGTGAACAGATGGCGAAGGCGCATGGCTCTTTTGGATGAGGCGGCGTGAGATGCTCTGAAACTTCGATGACGGACCGCCACCTGTACATGACCCCGCCGGTGCATAAGTCCCCCCCATCGTACCCTGCCATGGCATGCGCGGAGAGGCCGACTATCTTTCCCGAATCACCCAGTACGGAGAGCCTGTTGAAGACAGCAACTTTCGAGACCAATCGCGGCACCATCACCGCGGAGCTATACGACACGGACGCCCCGAAGACCGTCGAGAACTTCGAGAAGCTCGCGAACGAGGGCTTCTACGATGGGGTGAAGTTTCACCGCGTCATTGCCGACTTCGTCGTGCAGGGCGGTGACCCCCACTCCCGCGACCTCCCCGACGGCGATCCACGGATCGGTAGTGGCGGCCCCGGCTGGAAGATCAAGTGCGAGACGGTCGGCAATCCGCGCAAGCACGAGGTTGGCTCACTGTCCATGGCGCATGCGGGCAAGGACACGGGCGGCAGCCAGTTCTTCATGGTGCTGTCCGCAGAGAATACCAAGCACCTGAACGGCGTGCACACGGTGTTCGGCAAGATCACGGGGGGCCTCGACGCCATGAAGCAGATCAAGAAGAACGACGTCATGACGCAGGTGCGGGTCGCATGAGTGCGTCCCAGCAGACGGACAAGTCCGCAGGGTTCACGGGGCTGATACTCGGCGCCATCACCATCTTCGTCATCCTGTTCGCGATCGTTCGTCTCACGAACGCACACTACGCATCCGAGGCGAAAGAGCCGGTGGCTGCAGAGGCCACTAAGTAGGCCAAACGGAAAGACGTACCGGGTACGGCGTACCATGTACCTGGAATGGCATATGACCCACGGGGAACAGTGGACGGTCAGTCTCGGCTTTAGTGCCGAGTGATCTTTCCACTGTTCCCCGTGGCCGTTATGCCAGTCAAGGTTCCAGGTACGCAGTACCAGGTACGCTCTTCCGGTTTTCCGCACGCAGGAATAGCCCTCCACCAAGCGGTTTGGCCCCGTCCGGGGTAGTCTTCATGGATGGTTGCGTCTCGGCATCGTGAATGCTGCACGCCGGCGCGCCCGTCCCGCAATTCCTCACGTGCCCACGCACCCAAAATGCTCCCCACCCGCGACGACGCCCTTACTCTCGTCCACGAGTACACCGCCAGCGACTCGCTTCGCAAGCACATGCTCGCCGTCGAGGCGGCGATGCGCGCGTACGCGGAGCGCGGTAACGAGGACGTCGAACGCTGGGGGCTCGCCGGACTCATTCACGACTTCGACTACGAACGCTATCCCAACGCCGCGCATTCGCCCACCGAGGAGCATCCCGCGGAAGGCGTGCGCATCCTGCGCGCGCGGGGATGGCCCGAGGATATTCTCGACGCGATTCTCGGACACGCGCAATACTCCGGCGTGCCCCGCGTGAGCGCGATGTCGAAGACGCTGTTCGCGGTCGACGAGCTAACGGGACTCATTACGGCGACGGCGCTCGTGCGGCCGTCACGGAGCGTGCACGAGGTAGAGGCGCGCTCGGTGCGCAAGAAGATGAAGGACAAGGCCTTCGCGCGGGGCGTCAGCCGCGATGACGTGATGCAGGGCGCCGAGGCACTCGGCGTCGATCTCGACGAGCATATCGCCTTCGTGATCGGGGCAATGCAACGTGCTGCCGTTGCCCTGGGCCTCGAGGGAGTGCCCCCCGCATCGTGACCGGCCACGCAACGCTACACGCCGCCTGTCCGTAGAAGAGATGACGTTACCCTACCGCCAGACGGATGATTGCTTCCCACGCGACGTGCCTGCCGTACACCATGTCTGCGCCGGCTGACCTCCCGCCGTCGGAGCGCTCGATCGTCATCGCTGCGCAGCGTGGTTCGAACGATGCCTTCTCGGCACTGGTCCGCATCCATCAGCGGCGTGCGTACGCCATCGTGCGCGCAATCGTCCTTTCGCATGAAGACGCGGAAGACGCGGTGCAGGAAGGATTTCTTCACGCGCATCGCGCGCTCGACCGGTTTCGACCCGACCAGCCATTCGGGGCGTGGCTCTACCGGATCATGGCGAATGCCGCACTCGACCTCGTTCGGCGTCGAAAGGTTCGGGCGGCGGAGGAGTTGCCGGAAACGATTGCCATGCCGTTCCGCGATCCCGCGGAGTCGGGTGAGCTTCGGCAACGGCTGCAGGACGCGCTCACGCACCTGACCAACCGCCAGCGCGCGGTCATCGTCATGCACGACGTGGAAGGATTTACCCACGGGGAGATCGGGCGAACACTCGGCATCCCCGAAGGCACGGCTCGATCAGACCTCCATCACGCTCGCGCAGCCTTGCGCAAGCTCTTGCAGAATCTTCGGAGTACACCATGAGCAACGAACGCTGGATATCCGGCGACGCACAGCTGACGAACGCGCTACGTGCGCTCTATGCCGCCCCGGTCGACGAGGCCTACTGGGACTCTCTCGAGGCCCGCATTCTCGCCCACGTCGCACAGGGCGGCGAAACGCGATCCTTCTGGTCCGAGCTGGCCGAGATGGCCCGTCCGGGTCTCGCGGCCGCGGCGGCACTCATCTTCGCGGCGAGCCTCGCGCTCGCGCATTCGCGACAGGTGGAAGTCACCAATGCCTACGCCAGCGTGATCTCGCCCGCACCGTCCACCATCGAGCCCGCCACGCGCGCGGCGTCAGTTGGTGACGGGGATGCCGCGCTCCACCTCCTCATTTCGCGCTAGAGATCGCCATGGAACGCCCCAAGCAGCAGGCGCTCGCATTTCTCCTCGGCGCGGTGCTCGTCGGCGGTGTGGTCGGCTTCTCCGCCGACCGCATGTTCCGGCAGACCGACCTGACCCTCGAGGCGCGCCGCGAGCGCATGTACGACGACCTCGGCCTCGCGCAGGGGCAACGCCTCGCGCTCGACTCCGTGTTCGACGCCTCCAACTGCCAGCTCGACCAGCTCTACTCTCCACTCCAGCCGTCGTACGACTCCATCAAGGCGGCGCGCCGGTCCCAGATGAACGCCATCCTCACTCCAGAACAGCGCACGCGCCTCGAGACGCGCCGCAAGGACGACGACGTCCGTCGTGATGCCGAGCGAAAGCGCATAAAAGCGGTATGCCACAAGTGATCATCTCGTCTCGCAGGTCAGTGCGCCTGACGCTGGCTTTTCTCTCGCTTCCCGTCGCCCTCGGCGCGCAGGGCATGACCGACAGCCTCGTGGCTCGGCCCATCGCCCTCCGCGACGCCGTGGCACTCGGTGAGCAGAATGGCCTCGCAGCCGTCCAGTCGCGCGGTTCTGTGCGGAGTGCCCAGTCGGCGGTTCGCACCGCGCGCGGCGCACTGCTGCCCAGCCTCAGCGTTTCGTTGAGCCAGAACAACACGTCCGGTGACCAACTCAATCCCTATACCGGCGTCATCACGAAGCGCGTCTCGACCAAGCCCTGGAACTACAGCACCGGGCTCAACTCCAGCCTCAACCTGTTCGACGGCGGGCGGCGCCTGAACGAGGTGAAGCGCGCGCGCTATGACCTGAGCGCTGCCGAAGCGAGCGAGGTGAACCAGAAGTACAACATCGCGCTCCAGGTGAAGACGCAGTATTACGCGATCCTCGCCGCGCGTGAAGCCGAATCGGCGGCGCAAGCGCAATTGCAGCAGGCGCAGGAGCAGCTGAAGACGTCCATCCTCCGCACACGCGCCGGCGTCGTCACGCTCTCCGACTCGCTGCGTTCGGTCATCACGGTTGGCAACGGGCAGCTCGCCCTCATCAACGCCCGCAACAACGTGCGTGTCGCCAGTGCGGCGCTCACGCGCCTCATCGGCTTCGAGACGCTCGTGACCGCCCAGGCGAGCGACACGCTCGACACGGGTCTCGCGCCAGTGGACAGTTCGGTGCTGGCCGGGCTGCTCGACGACGGACCGCAGGTGCGGGCATCCGAAGCGCAGCTCGAGTCCGCGAAATCCGCGGTCAAGTCGGCCAGGACGCCATACCTGCCGTCGGTCGACCTCACGTTCTCGCGCGGCGGAACGGCAAACAATCAGTATTACGGCCTGAACGGCGACCCGCTCGCGTTCTCGAACACGTTCGGCCTGCGGCTCTCGTACAACCTCTTCAACAACTTCACGCGCGAGGATGCGCTCACCCGCGCCACCGTCAGCGCCGAGCTGTCCGAAGCCTCCCTGCGTGACGTGCGACTCGCCGCGCGGCAGACACTCGTCCAACAGCTCGCGGCACTGGGTTCGGCGCAGCAGCGCATCGTCATCCAGCAGGCGTCGCTCGACGCCGCCAGGGAAGACCTGCGCGTGCAGCAGCAGCGGTATGCGCTCGGCGCCTCGACGCTGCTCGATGTCCTGACCTCCCAGACCACGCTGGATGCGGCGCGCTCCGCACTCATCCAGGCACGACAGGATGTTCGCCTTGCACGAGCGCAGCTGGAAGCGCTCGTAGGACGCGACCTCCCTTGATTCACTCCAACTCGCTCTCCGTGCGCAAGCTCATCGCCGTCGCCACGCTCGCCCTCGGGTCTGCCTGCGCGTCCAAGGATCAGAAGGCCATTCCGGTTTCTACCGTTCCCGTCACGCGACGCGACATCGTCATCGATGCGCAGGCCACGGGTGTCGTCGAGCCGATCTTCGTCGTGGAAGTGAAGTCGAAGGCGGGCGGCCAGATCGTCAAGCTGCCTGTCGAGACGGGCTCGATCGTGAAGCCGGGCGACCTCCTCGTGCAGATCGAGACGCGCGACGTGCAGAACCAGTATGACCAGGTCGCGGCGCAGCTCGACGCGGCCCGGTCGAAGCTCGATGTCTCGACCGCCCAGAAGAAGCGCGCCGATGAGCTCTTCAAGAACCGCATCATCACGGCGACCGAACACGAAGCGGCCCAGATCGACTTCGCGAACGCGCAGTCGCAGCTGGTGTCGGCCCGCACGAGCCTCGACTTGCGCAAGCAGAGCCTCGAGGATGCAACGGTACGCGCACCGGTGGCGGGCACGGTGATCGAACGCACCGTCGCACTGGGTACGGTCATCACGTCGGCGACCGGCGCATTCGGTGGTGGGACGACGCTCCTCAAGATGGCCGACCTCAGCAAGGTGCGCATTCGTGCGCTGTTCAATGAGACGGACATCGGCCAGGTGCGGCCCGGACAGACAGCGACTGTCACGGTGGATGCGTATCCCGAGCGCCGCTTCGTGGGCATCGTGGAGAAGATCGAGCCACAGGCCGTCATCCAGCAGAACGTGACGATGTTCCCGGTGCTCGTGACGCTCGAGAATAGCGAAGGCCTATTGAAGCCGGGCATGAACGGCGAGACCAACGTGATGGTGGAGCAACGGTCGGCCGTGTTGTCCGTGCCGAATGATGCGGTGCGCAATCCGCGTGAAGCGGCGGCGACCGCTCCGATCCTCGGCCTCAATCCTGACAGCGTGCGCTCGCAACTCGCCGCCCAGATGTCCGCACTCGGCGGCGGACGTCCAGGGGGCGGCAACGGTGGCAGTGGTGGCGCCCCGGGCGGCCAGCGCGGAGGACAAGCGGGTAATTCGCACGGCGAAGTGGCGCTCGATCCGCAGCAGCAGGGCGGCGGTCAGGGACCGGGTGGTCAGGGCGGCTTCCAGCAGGTCGACGTGACGGACGCGCAATGCAAGGCCGTGACGGCGGCGTTCGCGAAGAAGCCGGCGGAGCTGAAAAAGCTCGACGACCTGCGCGCGCAGATGCTGGCCGGGACGATGGACCGTCAGGCCATGCGCGGCGAGTCGGAGAAGATCTACTTGGCCGTTGGCGTCGACTCGCGCGTCGCTGGCGCCTGCCGTCGCAAGGAGATGCAGGCGAACGGCGGCGGTCAGGGCGGTGCGCCCGGCGCTGCACCGGGCGGCGCTCGCGCTGGCAACGCACCGGGAGCCGCCGGTCAGGCGGGTGCACGCGGCAACGGCGGTGCGGGTCGCATGGCAGGTGGTGGTGCCGGCGCTCCGGGACTGAACATCGGCGGCGGCGGCGAGGGTGCGCCGACGGGATTCCGTCGCACGCGTCCCGGTCTTGTGTTCGTGAAGAAGGGGACGAGCTTCGAGCCGCGTCTCGTGCAGCTCGGCGCGTCGAACTTCGACTATACCGAAGTGGTGAGCGGCGTGAAGGAAGGCGAAGAGGTTGCGCTGCTCGCAGCCGCTGCCCTCCAGGCGCAGCGGCAGCAGCAGAATGACCGCATGAAGGCGGTCACCGGCGTGCCGGGAATGACGCAGACGCCTGCGGCCGGCGCTGGTGGTGCACGAGGTGGCGGTGGTGGCGGCGGTGGTGGCGGACGGGGACCCTGACCCATGCTCATCGGAGAGATCCTCACCGTCGCGCTCGGAGCGCTGCGCGCGAACAAGCTCCGTTCCCTGCTCACGATGCTCGGCATCGTGATTGGCGTCGCCGCGGTCATTGCCGTCGTGGCACTCGGCGCCGGCGCACAGAGCGCCGTCAAGGCTCGTATCAGCTCCCTCGGCACCACGCTCCTCACGGTGATGCCGGGTCAGCAGCGCGGGGGTGGTGGCGTGGCGTTCGACCAGAGCGTGAAGCTCACCATCGCCGACGCGAGGGCACTCGAGGAAAAGTCGACCAACCTCAACGCGGTGCAGCCCGAGATCAATTCCCGCGTGCAGGTGCAGTACCTCAACCAGAACGCGAGCACGTCCGCCGTCGGTACGACGGCGAACTACCTCACGGTGCGCAAGTACGAGCTCGGGGGTGGTCGGATGTTCACGTCGCAGGAGGACGAAGGCCGCCAGCGCGTCGTCGTCCTCGGCCAGACGGTCGTGACGAACCTCGGCATACGTTCACCCGATGCGATCATCGGTGAGAACGTCCGCATCAAGGGATTGCAGTTCCAGGTGATCGGCATCCTGAAGCCGAAGGGTCAGTCGTCACCGTTCGGTGATCCCGACGACCAGGTTCTGATTCCGATCACCACGGGCCGCTTCCGCGTGTTCGGCACCGATCGGCTCCGTTCCATCAGCGTGCTCGCGCAGAGCGAGGAGAAGATTCCTGACGCCATGGCCGACGTGCAGAAGGTGCTGCGTCGCCAGCATCGCCTCACGTCCGCCAAGCCCGACGACTTTCAGATCCGCAGCCAGGCCGACTTCCTCAACACCCTCGGCGAGACGACGGCGGTCTTCACGTACCTGCTGAGCGGTATTGCCGCCGTTTCGCTGCTCGTCGGCGGCATCGGCATCATGAACATCATGCTCGTGTCGGTCACGGAGCGCACGCGCGAAATCGGCATTCGCAAGGCACTCGGCGCCACGAGCGCGAACATCCTGCTGCAGTTCCTCATCGAGGCGGTCGTCCTCTGTCTGCTTGGCGGTCTTGTTGGCGCGGCGGTTGGTAGCGGCGGCGCGCTGGCGATGAGCAGGTTCGCGCAGTGGAACACGCAGATCTCCCCCTCCTCCATCGTCATGGCGTTCGTGTTTTCGGCAGTGGTCGGAGTGCTATTCGGCGTGTGGCCGGCACGGCGGGCGGCCAACCTGGACCCGATTGTCGCACTCAGATACGAGTAGCGTTTGGTGCCTGCGCTGGAACTGCGACGACGGTTGGCGGACCCAACGGAAATGCGGACGTTGACGTCGGACATTCCGATATCCCAGGTCCGATTTCCGTTTTGTCCGATCTTTCCGCCAAGTGTCGTCGCTGTTGACCGAAACGAGACGACTCGATGCTCACCTCAGCGTGAAGCTGAAACGATGAAGAGGGGGACGCCGAACTCGGCGGCCCCCTCTTCATGAGCGTGGCGGAGATCAGATGTTGCGGTCGATCTTCGACTCGGCCTCGCCGACCTTGCGCTGGGCCTTGCCCTCGAGCTCCTTCGCCTTGCCCTTCATTTCCTCGCTGTGATTGTCGGTGATGTCGCCGACATTCTTGCGAATCTTGCCCGCCACTTCCTTCGCGGCGCCCTTGACCTGGTTCTTCAGTCCATCCGTTCCGAGATCGTCTGCCATGGTCGTATCCTCGCACGTGAGAATTGAGTGGTCGTCTTTCCGATGACCCTCTCATAGGCAACCCGCGTGCCCAACAATCCGTCAGCGAGCTTAGCTGCGATTGCGTATGCAGCGAGCACCCATCGGCGGTAAAATTTCGGAAAACCGTGCCACGCATCCCACCCTCCCCTGAAACCGTGTTTGACCCAATCGAGCTCTCGAATTACGCCGGCCTGGGCGCGATCGGCCTGCTTACGGCGAACATCCTCATTGGCCTGCTGCTCACGACGAAATACAACCCCGTGCGGCGTTGGCCACACCGTCGCATCGATACAGTCTTGATCCACAACTACACCGGGTATGCCGCCCTTGCGATGGTACTTGTGCATCCCGCGTTGCTGCTGCTGCCGAATCGCGTGGACTTCCACGTCATCGACCTCTTCTACCCGATGAACGCGCCGAAGCAGCCGTGGATCAATTCCACGGGAGCCGCGGCCGCGTACCTGCTCGCGCTCGTGGTGGTGACATCGTACTTCCGATTCCGGATCGGCCGCCCCTGGTGGAAGCGCATTCACTTCGCGACGTACGCGCTCTTTCCGCTGTATGCCGTTCATGCCATTCTCACGGATCCCGCCCTCAAGGATCGCAGCATCGACTATCTCGATGGCGAGAAGGTCTACGTTGAGCTGTGCGTGCTCATCGTGGTGGTGGCGATTGGTGCGCGCGTGCGCTGGCAGAGACAGCAGCCGATGCCTCGCATGCACCGAGCGCGCGTGAACAGCGTTGCCGAGGCGAGACGAGAATGACGGCGAGGTAAGGGGCGAATTGGACTGCGTGATGGGTCCGTCCAACTCACCATTGGCTTGACTCCGATATATCGGCCGATATATCTTTGCGTTAACGATATATCGCTCGATCGAGCGGAGGACACGATGCGCGACTGTTTCTGGAACTGGGATGCCCGCCCGGAATCATCCCACCACGCCCGGGGGAAGTGGGGCTGGGACGCAAGCTTCATGAACGGCTTTTTCGGGGCGGAGGGTCGCCCGCGCGGACGCTGGCGCGGGGGACGCATGTTCGAGCAGGGCGACCTGCGCTACGTCGTCCTGCGCCTGCTGGAGGAGAAACCGCGGCACGGCTACGAGATCATCAAGGCGCTCGAGGAGAAATTCGGCGGCGCATACGCGCCGAGCCCGGGCACGGTCTACCCTACCCTCCAGCTCCTCGAAGACCTCGGGTACGCCAGGATTATCCCGGGTCCCGAAGGAAAGAAGGTCTACGAGATCACCGACGAGGGACGTGCACATCTCGCCGAGAATCGCGAGACCGTGGACAACATCTTTGATCGCATCGCGAAACTGGTCGGACATTTTCTGGACGAGCCGATGGCGGAGGTCCACGGTGCCTTTCGCAAGGTGGGCAAGGCGACGTACGGCCGAGCAACGGATGCCGTGCACGACCCGGCGCGCCTGAAGCAGATCGTCGGGATTCTCGACCGCGCAGCCGCGGAAATCGAGGCGCTTGCGACCACGACGTAGCAGTGTGTCTCCCTGAACGACTGCCAGAAGGGTGACAGGCGCGTATGTTGAGGAAGGCCGGGGGCGCATGCGCCTCCGGCCTGTGCCGTTCACGTAGGCGCCTGAACCGCTGCTCTCCCAACTTCGATGTCGGCCGAAACGTCCGCATACACCTCAGTACATGAAGTCCCGGCTCGCGTCGCGCCGACAGGAAAGCGGCTTGCCGTGTTGTCGCTCACCGCCCTCGGCGTCGTCTATGGCGACATCGGCACGAGTCCGCTGTACGCACTGCGTGAATGCTTCAAGAAGGAATACGGCATCACGCCCACGCCGCCGAACATTCTCGGCGTGCTCTCCCTCATCCTCTGGTCGCTGATTCTCGTCGTCAGCGTGAAGTACATCGTGTTCATCCTGCGCGCAGACAATCGCGGCGAGGGTGGCATTCTCGCGCTCCTGGCGTTGTTGCTCCAGCAGAAGCGCCGGGACGAGGACAAGAAGCGTCGCGTCGTGCTCATCGCCCTTGGACTTTTCGGCGCGGCGCTGCTCTACGGCGACGGCGTGATCACCCCCGCCGTCTCGGTGCTCTCGGCCGTCGAAGGGGTGGATGTCGGGACGCCGGCCCTGACCCCATTCGTGATGTGGATCAGCGTCGCGATCATCTTCGCGCTCTTCATGGTGCAGCGCTTCGGCACGGCGCGCATGGGTACCGCTTTCGGACCGATCATGCTCGTGTGGTTTGCGAGCATCGGCGCGCTTGGGGTGAGCAGCGTCATCTCGACCCCGGAGGTGCTCGCAGCGGCGAATCCCTGGCACGGCATGATCTTCTTCCGAGACCACGGCCTCGCCGGGTTCCTCACACTGGGCGCGGTGGTGCTGTGCATCACGGGGGGCGAGGCGCTGTACGCCGACATGGGCCACTTCGGCAAGCGTCCCATACGAATTGCGTGGTTCGTGGCCGTGCTGCCCGCGCTGTTGCTGAACTACTTCGGCCAGGGTGCGGTGCTGCTCCGAACGCCTGAGGCGGCGAGCAACCCGTTCTACTTCCTCGCGCCGAAGGCGTTGCTTTGGCCCCTGATCGTCCTTGCCACGGCGGCTACCGTCGTCGCATCGCAGGCGCTCATCTCCGGTGCCTTCTCGCTCACCCAGCAGAGCATCCAGCTGGGTTACTCCCCACGGATGCAGATCATCCACACGTCGAAGCACGAGGCGGGACAGATCTACATTCCGGAAGTCAACAAGGCGCTCATGGTCGGCTGCCTGATCCTGGTGCTTGGCTTCAAGAATTCCAGTGCGCTCAGCGCGGCGTACGGCATCGCCGTCACGGGCACCATGGCGATCACGTCCATCCTGTTCGCTGTGGTCGCGCGGACACGCTGGAACTGGTCCCTTCCCCGGACCGTCGGCCTCCTCGTGTTCTTCCTCGTCATCGACCTTTCCTTCCTCGTCGCGAATGTGATCAAGATCGAGCACGGTGGGTGGGTGCCGATCGCGATGGCCATTGGCGTGTACACGCTGATGAGCACCTGGAAGCGTGGGCGCATGCAGCTACAGCAGATCCAGGAAGCGGGCGCGCTCCCGGTTGCCTCTTTCCTCACGAGCATCGGAAAGACGCCACCGCTGCGCGTCCGCGGTACGGCGATCTTCATGACGTCCAACTCCGATGGTGTGCCGGTGGTGCTGCTCCACCACCTCAAGCACAACAAGATGCTGCACGAGACGGTCATCCTGCTCAGCGTGCAGACGCGCGGCATCCCGGAGGTGGCCGGCGAGAACATGCTCTCCCTCGAGAAGATGGGATCAGGGTTCTATCGCATGGTGGCGACGTACGGGTTCATGCAGTCGCCGGACATTCCAGCGCTATTGGCGCGCGTCGCAGCGGAGGGAATTCCGGTTCCGAAGATGGATACGTCGTACTACCTGGGCCGGGAGCGCCTGGTGCTCACCGGCAAGGCCAAGATGTCGCGCTGGCGAAAGAGTCTCTTCGCCCTCATGTCGCGCAACGCCCGCTCGGCCACGGAATTCTTCCAGATCCCGCCAAACCGCGTGATCGAGCTTGGAGCGCAGATCGAGTTCTAGTTCGCAGGCATCCGCGTCGCTGCGCAGATCGAGTTCAAATCGGTCAACGTACGTCCCACTCACTGGAAACTGATGCTGACGGCTGTTTACCGATGGCTCCGCGGTAGAGCGCCCGCGGTATCTTGCCTGCCGGCCACGAGCTCGAGCCCAAGCTCAGCTCGAGCTGCGAGCTCGAGCTCGCACCTTCCAAACGAGAGTGCCGCTGGGCTCGACCGCAGAGACGTCAGTGTTCAGCTATCTGCGGCAGTTTAGAGCAACTATACACTGCTACACAATCACGTTATAGCTGCGCACCCGCGGCAGCGACTGC
The DNA here is from genome assembly GCA_046589725.1 of Gemmatimonadaceae bacterium. Classification (GTDB taxonomy): domain Bacteria; phylum Gemmatimonadota; class Gemmatimonadetes; order Gemmatimonadales; family Gemmatimonadaceae; genus AG11. The sequence goes on along the minus strand of JBKJUW010000016.1, from coordinate 20,092 downwards.
AACGACCGCTCTATCTGCGGGTGGATGTTCTGAAGCTTCACGCGAACGCCCTCCATGGTGCGACGAAGTTCGGGCATGTCCTTCATGTGAAGCCTTTCAAGCGGCTCCATCAGTTCCATGCGTTCCATCGGAGCCATCATCTCCATCCGCTCAAAGGGAGCCATCGGGTTGCTCGGCATCATTGGTATCGCGGGCATACCTCCGAGGTTTCCGTCGAACATGAACATCGAGGCGCCCGTTCGCGGCAGGTCACCGGCGCGCGCCGCTTTCAGCGTCACGTCGCGGAACTGCCCGTTCGAGTAGACCTTGAGCGTGACATTGTCACCAGGCTTCAGTGCGCCAACCTCACGCTGGAGTCGCTGCACCTTCGTGCTGCTGATCCAGCGGTCGCCCGCGTCCTCCCGACCCACCCGGAGGTTCACACCATTGATCGCCGCGATGCGATTTCCTTCCTCGATGCCGGCCTTCGCGGCTGGCGACGAATCGGCGACGCTCATCACCAGCACGCCAAGTGAATCGCGCCGACTGCCCGTGCTGCCAAGGCCGAAGCCGAGCGCGGCGCGATTGTCGCGGTCCTCTCGCGTTGTGCGGGCGGACTCGGTGCGCGCGAAGAGCACGTCGGAGTCAGCTGTCTTCACCCTGATGCTCTGTGTGCGTCCGTCGCGGTACACCTTGAGCTCCACCTCGTCGCCGGGCTTCGACTTCGCGAGCTCCCGCGTGAGGCGTCGCGTGAACGCGCTGGACATCTCGCCGTCTTCCACATCGGCCGCGTTCACCTTGAGACTCACGCCGTTGATCGCCGCGAGACGATTGCCTTCCTCGAGCCCTGCCTTCTCGGCCGGACTGCCCTTGGTGATCGACGTGATCATGAGGCCGAGCGTGTCGCGCAGCGTGCCGGTGGTCGTCGTTCCGACACCGAGCGCGGCTCGGTGCTCCGGCTCGCGATCGATGGTGAAGGCGCGCGCGACCGACGGTTGGGCGATGCGCACGCGGGTCGCGCTCTGCGCGCTGGCGACGTCCGCGGCGGCACTGACGGTGGCGATAGCGAGAATGCTGGTATAGCGCATGGGCGAGTCCTCGGTGTCCAGTGGGGTTGCGTACCCGGTGTGACACGGACGTGGCGGCGAGGGTTGCCTCTTCGACTGCCCAGCTGAAGCCGGAACCGCGACGACAGTTGGCGGAAATAACGGAAAACGCGGACATCGGACCTGGATTTCGGACGACACGATATCTGGGTGCGAAAGCCGTTCTTTCCGTTCGTCCGCCAACAGTCCTCGCCGTTGAGCTGTTCAGGTTTGGTATATTTCTGTGTATGGCCACGATCCTCCCACCCTCGCAGGCGCAATCCGCCGCGCCCGACCTGGATGCGTTCGAGCATCACTGGCAGGATGAGGCGGATGCCGCGTACCTCTATCGCCTGCTGGCCGACGCGGAACCCGATCCGAAGAAGCAGGACATCTATCGGCGCCTCGCCGACGTCGAAGACCGCCATCTGGAGATCTGGGCGGCGTTGCTGGCGAATCACGGGCGGACGCTGGGCCCCCACCGGCCAGCCGCGCGTACGCGCCTCCTTGCATTTCTCGGTCGCCGGTTCGGGCCCGGGTTCCTTCTCCCGATGCTGCTCGCGGAGGAGGGGCGTGAGGTGAAGGCGTATCTCGACATGCACCGCATGACCGGACGCAACGTGCCTGGACGCGACGAAGCGCTCCTCCTCGCGAAGGAGTCCGCCGAGCATGCGACCACGCTGAATGCCGTCGCCGGCCGTACCGGCGAGCCTTGGCACAAGACGGGCGCGGGTGGCTTCCTGCGCAACGTCGTCTACGGATTCAATGATGGACTGACGGCGAACTTCGGCCTGGTCGCTGGTGTGATCGGAGCGTCCACGGGTGTCAGCGACCACAACGTCATCGTCGCCGGCGTGGCGGGTCTCATTGCGGACGCGCTCTCCATGGGCTCTAGCGGCTACCTGGCCGCGCAGAGCGAGCGCGAGGTGTACGCACACGAGATCGCCATGGAGCGCGACGAGATCGCGCTCATGCCTGAAATCGAGCGCGACGAGCTGGCGCTCATCTACGAGGCAAAGGGAATCGATCGCGAACACGCCTTCGCGCTCGCGACGCAGGTGATGGCTGATCCGGAACAGATGCTGGCTGAGCAGGTACAGGAGGAGCTCGGCATCAGTGAGGCAGCGAGCTCCCCGTTTCGCGAAGCATGGATTACCGGTACGGCGACGGCCATTGGTGCGCTCATTCCGGTGCTTCCCTTCTTCTTTCTCGACGGCCGTGCGGCGGCGTTCGTCGCGTTTGGCGTCGCGATGCTCTCGCACTGGGTCGTTGGCGCCGCACGCGCGGTGTTCACGGGACGCGGCGTGTTCCGCTCCGGCATGGACATGTTCGTCGTGGGGCTTGGCGTCGCCGCTGTTGGCTATTTCGTTGGGGAATGGATCGCGCGTCTGCTTTGACGCACCCGCCGCACACTTCGCTTCCGCACGCGCGGAAAACCTGCTCCCGTCCTTTCATCCCGAATCCCCACGACATGCGACTTTCGAACGCTTTCTTCGCCACCATCCTGGTCGGAACGCTCGCGGCCACTGCGTCCGCGCAAACCTCTGGTCCGGCCACGAACCCGACGGCTCTGCCGCCGCGATCCCAGTCTGACTACTACGTGCCACTGTTCGGCGGCACCGCGGGCATTGCCATTCCAGTGGGTCGTCTCTCGGATGACCACGCTGCGGGTTACGTCTTCGGCGCCGTCGCGGAGTACGCGGTCAGCGGCCAGCCGTATTCGCTGCGCGGGGAAGGGCTGTTCCAGCGCTTCGCGCTCAAGTCGAACCGCACGGCGGGCCGCGACGCGAACGTACTCTCACTCGGCACCTCGATCGTCTATCGGCTCGACATGGTGTCACAGACGCGCACGTTCGTGACGGGCGGCATCGCGATCTACAACGCGACGGACGAAGGCACGCGCCCGGGCATCAACGCCGGCACCGGGGTGGAAATTCCCTTGACTGGTTTTTCGGCGGTCGCCGAAGCACGGCTGCATTTGATGCTCGCCGACCAGCGACCGATCATGACGGTCCCGTTTACGATCACGATTCGCTTCTAAGCGGGTCCGACAGTCGGACAGTCTGACCCGCTTCGCGCTGCGCGGCTCGCTCGCCTGACAGCGGGTCAACTGAAGTCTGACCGCTATACGCTACACAACTGGGTCCCTTGGCCTGAACGCATTGTCGTGTGAACTGGCTGGTGGCAACGCGGCGGAGAGACCCGGTTGTGTAGATCATGACCGTCTGACCAGTCGGTTGACCCGCTGTCAGACAGTCAGACTGTCCGACTGTCAGACTATCAGGTTCAGCATGCGGCCGGGTACGAAGATCACCTTCTTCACCGGGCCGGTCACGAACTTTGCGATGCCAGGCTCGGCCATCGCAGCTGCCATCGCCTGGTCCTGCGAGGCGTCCTTCGGCACGGTGATCGTGCCTCGCGTCTTGCCGTTCACCTGCACGGCCATCGTCACCGTCGTCTCGACGATCAACGCGGGATCGTAGCTCGGCCAGCCCGAATCGAACACGCTCGCCGAGTTGCCGAGGATCGACCAGAGCTCCTCGGCGATGTGCGGCGCGAAGGGGCTGACCATCTGCACCAGCGGTCGCACTTCGTCGATGTGCGGCTTCCGTTCGCCGGACCGCATGCTGTTCATGTACTCCATCATCGCGGCGATCGCGGTGTTGTAGCTGAGCTTCGTGATGTCGTCGCCGACCTTGCGCATGGTCTGGTGGAGCTTGCGCTGCACGCTGGCGTCGACGTCGCCCTCGGTGCGCGCGTCGTGCACCGAGCGCCAGAGCCGATCGAGGAAGCGCTTCACGCCGGAGATTCCCTTGTCGCGGAAATCGCCGCCGTCCTCGTACGGCCCGAGGAACATCAGGTAGGTGCGGAATGCGTCCGCACCCCACTCGGTGATGTACTCGTCGGGATTCACGACGTTGCCCTTGCTCTTCGACATCTTCGCGCCTTCCCGCACGATCATGCCGTGCGCGCGGAAGCGCGTGAACGGCTCCTCGAAGCCGATGAAGCCCGCATCGTGCAGCACCATGGTCACGAAGCGTGAGTACAGCAGGTGCAGCACGGCGTGCTCGTTCCCGCCGATGTAGCTGTGCACGGGCAGCCAGCGCTTCGTCAGCGCCGGATCGAAGGGCACGTCGTGGCGATTGGTGCTCGGATAGCGCAGAAAATACCATGCGCTGTCGAGGAACGTGTCGCTCACATCCGTCTCGCGGCGCGCGGCCTTGCCGCAGGTCGGACACGTGGTGTGGTACCACGTCTCGCTGCGCGCGAGCGGGCTCACCCCGGAATCATCGGGGCGGAAATCCTCGAGCTCGGGCAGGACGACGGGAAGCTGGTCCTCGGGCACCGGCACGACACCGCACGCATCGCAGTAGACGATCGGGATGGGAGGGCCCCAGTATCGCTGCCGCGAGATGCACCAGTCGTGCAGCCGATAATTGATGACGGGAATCGCAGCCTTGTGCGCCGCCAACTCCGTCACGATGGCCGACTTCCCCTCGGCGACGCTCAGTCCGTTGAAGCGACCCGAGTTCACCAGACGGCAATTCGCCGTTTCGGTGAAGGCCGCTGTCATGATGGGGATCTCGGAACCCGCTCCCTCGCCGGCGATCACGCGCACGATCGGCAGGTCGTAGATCAACGCGAACTCATGGTCGCGCTCATCATGACCCGGCACCGCCATGATCGCACCCGTGCCGTATTCCATCAGCACATAGTCGGCGATCCAGATCGGGATCGGCTGGCCCGTGCCTGGATTGGTGGCGTAGGCGCCCGTGAAGACACCAGTCTTGTCGCGCGTTGTCTTGCGCGTCACCAGGTCCTGGCGCGCCGCACTGGCCACGTAGGCCTGCACCTCGTCGCGCTGCTCGTCCATCGTGATGGAGTCGACGAGCGGATGCTCCGGCGCCAGGACGAGATACGTCGCCCCGAAGATCGTGTCGGCACGCGTCGTGAAGACGCGAATCTCCGTGTTGCTCACCGCGACCTCGCCGGAGAGTCCCGCCGTTGCCGTGGCGCTCCCCGCAAACTCCATGAGGTCCTGCACCACGAAGGCGATCTCGGCGCCCTCGGACTTGCCGATCCAGTTGCGCTGCGCCGTCTTCGTGGTCTCCGACCAGTCGAGCTTGTCGAGGTTGGCCAGCAGGCGCCCCGCATAGTCCGTGATGCGGAAGAACCACTGCTCCAGGAACCGCTGCTCGACCATCGTGCCGCAGCGCTCGCACGCCCCGCCGATGACCTGCTCGTTCGCGAGCACAGTCTTGTCCAGCGGGCACCAGTTCACCGCCGCCTTCTTCTTGTACGCCAAGCCGCGCTTGTACAGCTGCAGGAAGACCCACTGCGTCCACTTGTAGTACGACGGATCTGTCGTCGACAGCTCGTGTCGCCAGTCGACCATGAGGCCGGTGCGCTGCACCTGCCGGCGGAAGTTGTCGATGTTGCGGGGAATCAGCTCCCCGGGATGCACCCCGACCTTGATGGCGTAATTCTCGGAATGAATGCCAAACGCGTCGAAGCCGAACGGCTCGAACACCGTGTGCCCCTGCAGCCGCTGGAATCGTCCGTGAATGTCGTTCCCCGTGAACGCGAACAGGTTGCCCACGTGCAGGCCCTCGGCACTCGGGTACGGGAACATCATCAACGCGTAGTACGGCCGCGGGCCATGCTCGAGGTCGGGTGCGTTGGTACCTTCCGCACGCCAGCGCTCCTGCCACTTATGTTCGACGGCGGCAGGATCATACCCGGCGGGCTGATCGCCGGCGGGCTGCGATGTCACGAGGTCTGTCATTGTCTTGCGGCTCGGCGCTCGGACCTCGGGGCAGCGCGAGTGAGTCGGCTGCGAATGGACGGAGGTCTCTTGCCGCAATTTAGTGCCGGGGGAAGAGCATTCAAGCACGCTGCGCCGCCGCAGCGTACGATACTCCTCCCGAGAACGCCGCCCGCTCCTGCCGCCAAGCACCGATGACGCGTTTTTCGCTCTTTGCCCCCATTGAGGCACGCAAGGCACCATCGCTCCATCGGCGCTTCATCGTCGGCGCTGGAGTCGGCGGTACCATCGCGGTGCTGCTGCTCGCCGCCACCGCTCTGCGGCTCCTCCACCTGCAGATCACGAACGAGAGCGGCACCCACATCGCCGCGGCCGCAAAGCGGGCGCTCGTCACCGTCTCGGAGGAGGTCGACGGCAGGACGCGGCTCACGCGACTCATTGCCATTGCGCCCGAGGTCATCGGCGCGGCGCGCCTGGGGGGTGCGCGCGCGCAGGCGCTCGGCATCGTGGGTGCGGACATCGCCGCGCTCGAGCAACGCTTCGACGGGCAGCGATCACTCGACGGCTCGCCATCCGCGCGAGCCTATCTCTCGAACGCGCTGGAGTCGCTCGACGGCGTCGAGGTGCTGCTGACCGACGCCAACGGCTACACGGTCGTCAGCACCCGTCGGACATCGGATTTTGTCCAGAGCGACGAGGACTGGTGGCGTACGGCGTGGCGCGACGGTCTCGCATCCCCCGCGATCGCCTATGATTCGTCCGCCCGGCAGACGACCGTCGCGATCGCAGCGACCGTGCGCGATGGCGCAAGCAAGGTCGGCGTCGTGAAGATCGGGTTCAGCGTGGCTCCCATGGTGAAGGCGATCAGCGCCGCCGGAGGCGCAGTGCGGATCGACATCATCGATTCCACCAACGAGATCATGCTCAGTTCCGATCCGACGCGAATCGGCCGCATTCTGGTGGTGCGAGGCACGCTCGGTGACAGTGTGCACGCTGTTGGCACCTCTATTGACGGTGTCGCCGAACGCGCCTCCGTGCTCTCCGCCGACGCACGCCAGTGGAGGGTCGCGGCGCACGAGCCCGAGTCGTCGCTGACCGTCGCGCTCCGCGCGTCGACGTTCATGGTCATCGCTGGCTCGGCGGTGCTGCTCCTGGCGCTCTACGCGCTCCTCTACTCGATCGACCGCTTTCTCGATCGCCGCCTTTCAGCGCCGGCTCGCGAACTGGCCGAAGCCGCGGAAGCGGTGGCCGGTGGCGACTTCGCGTTGGAGATCAGCCGAGTGACGACGGATGATGAGATCGGCCGCCTCAACCGTGCGGTGAGCGCCATGGTGGTTGAGCTGCGACGGCTTGCCCAGGCGATCGCCATCTCCGCGCACGAGACGAGCGCGATGTCGTCCGAGATCACCGCGGGCTCGGAGGAGATGGCGTCCACTGCCGGCGAGATCGCGAACACCGCGAGCGATCTGTCCGAGCAGTCAACGGCGATGGCGGAATCGATCACTCGCATTGCCGACTCGGCAGGTACGCTGCGGGGCCTCGCGGCATCGCTCGACGCAGGGGCTCGGGAGGGCGTCACGCGCAACTCGGCCCTGCGTGCGCTCGCGATGGAGAACCGCGCTGGACTGGATGCGACCGCTGAGTCGCTGCGCGGCCTCGTGGCGGATGTCCAGCAGAGCGAGGCGTCCATCACGGCGCTCAGCGACGCTGGCGAGGAGATTCGCACCTTCGTGACACTCGTGCGAAAGCTCGCGCGCCAGTCCAAGCTGCTCGCGCTCAATGCCGCGATGGAGGCGGCTCGCGCTGGAACGCAAGGCGCTGGATTCGCGGTGGTGGCATCCGAGGTGCGGCGTCTGGCCTCCATGTCCACCGACGCGGCGGAGCGCACGGAGGCGATCGTGAAAACCGTGCTGCTTGGCATCGATGCCTCGCGCCAGTCGGCGAGTCGCGCCGTCACAACGGCCGCGGAGGTACGCACCGCGACGTCGAAGGCGTCCGACTCCTTCACCGATATCGAGCGCGCCGTGGCCGAGGCGGAATTGTGGACGGAGGCCATCGAGGAGACGGCGACTATGACGAGCCGGCTCGTCGTGGACATGACGCAGCAGCTCGAGTCGCTGGCGGGCGGCACCGAGACGTTTGCGGCGTCCATGGAGGAGATCGCGGCGTCAAGCGAGGAGCAGAGCGCCAGCACCGAGGAGATTGCCGGCGTCGCCAATCAGCTTGGATCTGCCGCCGAGCGGCTGTCGAAGCTCGTTGGCGGGTTGCGAACCAACGAGGTGCATCCCGCAGACGGGGGCGATCGCCGCTCGGAGCGACCAAGTCCGGCGACGCCCGACTTCAGGGCGCCAGTTGAAAGTCCGGCGTAAGGTTGTGACTTCCACGTCATCGACGGGGTGCAGTGCATGCCAACTGGGTGTCATGTACTGCGCTGCATACACCACCAATCAATTACACGCAGGTGATCATGGGAGGCTTACGCATGCACAAGTCCATCCTCATCGCGCTGGCCGTGGTCACCACGGCATGCGGCGGCTCGACCACTACCGGCACCACGCCTTACACGCCGACGACGCCCAGCACCCCGGGCACATCGACCCCCGTCGTGACAACGAGCGTGAGCTTGCTCAACACTGCTTTCACACCCGCGAGTATCCAGGTGGCAGCCGCGGCGGTGGTGACGTTCACGAACAACGATGCGATAACCCACAACGTGACGTTTGCGAGCACGACGATCGGCGGCACCGGGAACTACACCACGGGCGACAAGACGTTGACGATGCCCGTGGCTGCGGGTGTCTATCCCTACCGTTGCACAATTCACTCGGCGATGACGGGGACAGTCACTGTCAAATAACAACCGGAAAGGCGTACCTGATACGGCGTACCAGGTACGCTCTTCCAGCTTTTCTATCCCCGACTCGGTCTTTCCCCTTTTTTGAACAGGAAAGCCGAGGTGACGTAGCGCGCTCCCGCCGCGTCGCATACCGCAAACCGGCTCCCTTCGTAGCAGCACGCGCCCGCGAACTCGCCCTTCTTGTTGATGGCGTAGAAGTCGAGATCGAAATACGGCCGGCCGTTGCCGCTGAGCAGTCGCTTCTCGGTCATGGCGATCACGCGTTCCATGACTTTCATGAGCGCCGCTTCGGGCGACAGGCCCATGCGCATGAATTCCACAGCGAGGAATGCCCCGCACACCTTGATGTTCGCCTCGCCGCGACCCGTGGAACCCGCGGCACCCACCTCGTTGTCGCAGTACTGGCCCGCTCCGATGATCGGGCTGTCGCCGACCCTGCCCGGAATCTTCCACGACATGCCGCTCGTCGTGGTGACCGAACCGAGATCGCCCGACGCGGTGAGCGCGTTCATGTTGATCGTGCCGTACGTGTGCGGTATTCCACGCTCGTCGAGGAAGACGTGATCGTCGCGCTCGTCGGCGTCCTGGCGAAATGCGGGCATGCGGAGCGACGTGCGCGGCGGCTTCGCGATCTTCACGTCGTCGGTGCGATCGAGCCACGCGTCGCCCGGAGCGAGATTGGCGCGCCAGCGCAGCCAGTCCTGGCGGCTCTTCTCCGTGAGCAGGTTCTGCGGCGTGAAGCCCATCTCGATGGCGAACCGGCGCGCACCGGCGCCGACCAGCATCAGGTGATCGGTGTAGTCCATCACGGCTTTCGCGACGAGCGATGGCGTCGCGATGTCCTCGATGGAGGCGACGGAACCCGCCCGCTTCGTGGGACCATGCATGACGCTCGCGTCGAGCTGCACCACGCCGTCCGCGTTGGGAAGCCCGCCAAGTCCAACAGATTGGTCTGTCGGATCGAGCTCGACGGTGTTGACTCCCGCGATGGCCGAATCGAGCGGATCGGCGCCGGCCACGATCATGTCGTAGGCGATCTTCACGCCGCGCACGCCGTTCGCGCTGGCAATCACGGTCGGCCGACCCGCGGCAAGCGTGCCCGCAGTCGCCGTGCCGGCGCGGTCCGGGAGCGGAAGTCCGCCTGCGCCACGCGGTAGCATGAGGCCGGCGGCTGACGCAGCACTGGCGCCAATGAAATCGCGACGGGAAATGGACATGGACACTCCGGGGAGGACGCAGGGGTGAGCCTTCTCTATATCCGTCCAACGTCGCGGACGCCAGTGAGGCTGGCCATGATCCGGCCACCATGTACTTTCCGCCATGGCTTCCTCCGATCGTGACACCCTTCGGGCACTCACCTTCCTGAACGGGCTGACGGACACTGCCGTCCATCAGCTGTCGAAAATTGTCCAGTCCGTCGACTACCCGTGCGACGCGCTCCTCTTCGAAGAGGGGACCCCGCGACGCCTGATGGCGTTGATCGTTTCCGGCGCCGTCGCGATCGAGAAGGGCAAGAACACCCGGCCGGTGCGGCTCGCCACGCTCGGCGCCGGCGAGGCCGTGGGCGAAGGCCTGTTGCTCGATGACTCGACCCATGGCACCAGTGCCCGCGCCATCGTCAACGTGAAGGCCTTCGTGCTGTCGCAGGAGCAGGTGCAGGAGATGCTGAAGGAGAGCCCGACACTCTACGCCGCACTGGTCGGGCGGGCGGCTCGGGCGATCAAGCAACGCCTCTCCGCCGTCGACGCGACGCTCGTCGGGCGCGGACGCGCGCTGGGATTCGGCGGCACGAACACCCGCACGGAGCACGACCTGCTCGGCGACCGTGACGTGCCCGATGACGCGCTCTATGGCATCCAGACGCTCCGCGCGCTGGAAAACTTTCCGATCACGGGCATTCCGTTGCGCGAGTTTCCGGCGCTCATCGAGGCACTGGCCGCGGTGAAGGCCGCGGCGGCCCTCGCGAACGCCGAGCTCGGCCTGTTGCCGAAGGATGTGTCGGACCTCATCGTGCGCGCGGCGGGCGAGATCCGGTCTGGTCGCCACCACGAGCATTTTCTCGTCGACATGATCCAGGGCGGCGCCGGCACCTCGACGAACATGAACGCGAATGAGGTGATCGCGAATCGCGCGCTGGAGCTATCGGGCAATGCGCGTGGGCAGTACCAACACGTGCACCCGAACAACCACGTCAACCTCAGCCAGTCGACGAACGACGTCTATCCGACGGCACTGAAGATCGCGCTGCATACCGCGATCGAGGGGCTGTGCAGTGCCATGCGGCTGCTCGCTGAGGCGTTCCTTGCGAAGGGTCGGGAGTTTGCGCCGTTCGTCAAGATGGGTCGCACGCAGCTTCAGGACGCGGTGCCCATGACGCTCGGCCAGGAGTTCACGGCGTTCGGTCACACCATCCTGGAGGACGTCGACCGGCTCGGTGAAGCCCAGGCGCTCATTCGCGAGATCAACATGGGCGCGACCGCGATCGGCACCGGCCTCAATGCGCCTAACGGCTACGCGGAGGTCGTGCGGGCGCACCTGTCGGAGGTCACGGGGCTGGACCTGATTACCGCGCCCGACCTCGTGGAGGCCACGGCCGACACTGGCGCGTTCGTGCAACTGAGCGGCGTTTTGAAGCGATGCGCCGTAAAGCTGTCGAAGATCTGCAACGACCTCCGGCTCCTGAGCTCCGGGCCGCGCGCCGGTTTCGGCGAGATCAACCTGCCGCCCATGCAGCCGGGGTCGTCGATCATGCCGGGCAAGGTGAATCCGGTCATTCCGGAGGTGGTGAACCAGGTGTGCTTCGACGTCATCGGTGGCGATGTGACGGTGACGATGGCGGCGGAGGCCGGCCAGCTGCAGCTCAACGTCTTCGAGCCGGTCATCGCGTACCGGCTGCTCGGCGGGATCAGCGCGCTGACGAATGCATGCACTGTGCTGCGCGAGCGCTGCATCGACGGCATCTCGGCCAATCCGGACCGCATGCGGCAGTTCGTGGAGCAGTCGATTGGCATCGTGACGGCGCTCGTGCCCGTACTGGGCTACGAGGTGAGTACGGAGATTGCGCGGGACGCGCTGGCGAGCGGGCGCGGCGTGTACGAGATAGTGACTGAGCGGGGACTGCTCACTCGCGCGCAGCTCGATCGGGCGCTCAACCCGGAGCGCATGGCCGGCCGGCCGACGCCAATCTTTTCGGCCGTGGTGCCGAAGTAGGCCAGCGCGCAGTGCGCCTGCCCGTGTGAACTTCGCTCACCGCCATGCCTCCACGCCGACGTAAACGCATCGATCCCGCGCTCTTCGAGTTGCCGGTGGATCATATTCGCTCGGGCTTCTACAGCGACGCGTACTTCAATCGCTCACGTGAAGCGTTGCGCGCGGCGGGTCGCACCGCGCGCGTGATGTGGCAGGTATCGTCGGAGCGTGCGGGCTGGCTGGGAGGGATCGACGAGGCGGTGGCGCTGCTGAAGCTGTGTAGCGACGACTACGGGTCGCTCGAGGTGCAGGCGCTCTATGAGGGCGACCGCATCGAGGCGTGGGACACGGTGCTTCTCGTCGAAGGTGAGTATGCGGCGTTCGCGCATCTCGAGACGCTGATCATGGGCACCATCAGGCGTCGGACGCGGGTGTGCACGAATGTACGCGAGCTCGTGGACGCCGCCCGGCCGAAGCCGATCTACCTCTTCGGCGCGCACAGCGACCACGCGCTGCTCCAGCCAGGTGATGGACTCAGCGCGATCGTCGCAGGTGCGGCGAGTGCATCCACTGATGGGCAGGCCGCGTTCGTGGGACGGAAGGGAATGGGCACCATTCCGCATGCGCTCATCGCGGCGTATGACGGCGACACCGTGGCAGCGGCGACCGCGGTGGCGGGCGTGCTACCGCCGGAGGTGCCGCTGGTGGTGCTGGTCGACTACGAGAACGACTGTGTGGCGACGAGTCTCGCGGTGGCGCGCGCGCTCGACGGGCGGCTGTGGGGCGTGCGGCTCGACACGTCGGAATACATGGTCGACCGGTCCGTACTCCCGCTCATGGGTGCCCTTGCACCGACGGGCGTGAATTCCGTACTCGTCTGGAACGTGCGGAATGCACTCGACGCCGAGGGGTTCGGGGACGTGAAGATCGTGGCGTCGGGAGGATTCACCGTGAGCCGGATCCGCGCGTTCGAGGACGACGGCGTTCCGGTGGACGCGTACGGCGTGGGCGCGAGCATCCACAACGGACGGTGGGACTTCACGGCAGACGTGGTGCGCGTGAATGGGGGCCCGCAGGCGAGGGCCGGACGCGAGCTGCGACCAAACGCTAGGTTGGAGAAGGTCAAATAGGTCGGACAGTCTGACCCGCCGGCCGCTGCGCGGCGGCTCGTCTGACAGCGGGTCAACTGCAGTCTGACAGCTATACGCTACACGACTGGGTCCCTTGGCGTGAATGCAGTGTTGCGTGAAGGCGCAGGTGGCCGAAGCGGTGCATCAACCCGGCTGTGTATCTAGAACAGCTGTCAGACGGCGGTTCATGCCCGCTGTCAGACGAGCGAGTCGCGCAGCGGCGAGCGGGTCAGACTGTCAGACAGTCAGACTCCAGTGGTCTCGAACTTTCGGTGAGGCGTACATGGCCGGTGTGAAGCTCGATGGCGCGGGGATCCAGAAAATGAAGACCATCGACGAGGCGACCATCCTGCTCGCGCGTCTGCACGCGATCGTCGAGCTGTATGCGCTTTCGCTGAAGCAGAACAAGCCGACGTCGCTGTTCGGCTCGCAGATCAAGCGCGCATTGTTTCCGCTGGTCGGTCTGCTGAAGCCGCAGTTCGGGCTGATCGCGGACCAGATCGCGGCGCTGAATCTCATCACCTCCCGCGGTGGGCAGGACACGGCCAAGGTCCGAACGCTGCGCGAAGGTGTCGGTTCCATCCGGCAGCAGCTCGAGATCGCGGTCGTCCGCATCAAGGACAACCACAAGCTCGTGGAAGAGATTGTCGAAGGAGCACGCAAGCCTGGCGAGTGAGGCACATGGGCTAACCCGCTGTGGGGGAAAGTCCTACAGTGCAATCAGGTGCGTGCTCTCGCGTTGCTTTCGCCCTTGGCGCTCCGTACTTTTCCGCATTCTCGCTCTCTGCACGTGCGCGACGATCAGGCGGAGATCGCGCTACTCACGACACTGTCGGAACAAGGACATCGCATGCCCGTGCCCACCCGACTGCGCCGGCCAATCGCCGCAGCGCTGCCGGCCCTCATTGCGGTCGCACTCACTGCGTGCAACAACGCGCAGTACCCGAACTCCATCTTCCATGCCCACACGGAGTTCAACCGCGAGGTAGGCCACCTCTTCGACATCCTCCTCTGGCTCGGCGGATTCGTCTTCGTCTTCGTGGAAGGGCTCCTCCTCTACACGATCTGGAAGTACCGCCGGAAGAGCGAGAGCGATCGACCGAAGCATGTCCACGGCAACACCACGCTCGAGATCCTCTGGACGGCCATTCCCGCGGTCATCCTCGCGATCATCGCGGTGCCGACCGTCCAGACCATCTTCAAGACGCAGGCGGTCGCCTCGGCCGATGCGCTCCAGGTGGAAGTCTGGGGCCACCAGTGGTGGTGGGAGTTCCGCTATCCCCAGTACACGACGACGGGCGCGAACGGGAAGGTCGATACCCTCGTCACCGCGAACGAGCTCTACCTCCCTGTCGGCCGCAAGGTCAACTTCAAGCTCCAGACGATCGACGTCCTGCACTCTTTCTGGATCCCGCAGATGGGCGGCAAGCGCGACCTCATCACGAACCACGTGAACTATCTCTGGTTCACTCCCGACTCCGTGGGCGAGGGCGCGTGGAACGGCTTCTGCGCGGAATATTGCGGGGCGTCTCACGCGAACATGCATTTCAAGGTGTTCTCGGTGACGCCGCCGAACTTCGATGCCTGGACGAAGCACCAGATGACGTTGGCCGCGTTCGGCGCGGTCGCGCCGGCTCCGGCGGTGGCTGTCGCCCCTCCTGTCGACACGACGAAGCATCAGGCACAGACGCCGCAGGCGCAGCCCGGTCCATCCCAGCTCGCGCAGACTACGCCGACGAGTGGCAGTCCCAACGCAGTTCCAAACGCGTCTGCCGCGGCGCCGCTCGGTGCGAGTCCGACGATCCCTATGCCCGTGGTCCAGCAGGCAGGCTTCACTGCCTTCCCGCATGACAAGCTGCCGGCGCACGTGATCCCGCAGACGCCGCTGCCCGCGGGTCTCGCCTACAACGAATCACTGAAGGGCGATCCGCAGCGCGGCCTCGACTTCATGACCAAGCAGATGGGCGGTGGATGCGCCGGCTGTCACATGATCGGCGGCATACCGGTGATGCAGTCGCATGTGGGACCGAATCTCACGCATGTCGCGGGTCGCACCACGATCGCCGGCGGCATCTACCCAAACGACACGAAGCACCTGTCGCTCTGGCTCAAGAATGCACGCCGCATGAAGCCGGGCGTCATCATGCCGACGCTGGGCGCCGGCGAGTACGATCCCGTCACGAAGACGTACATCCCGAAGACGGGCCTCAACGACCAGCAGATCGCCGACATCGTCGCGTATCTGCAGGCGCTCAAGTAACGCCCAAGACCACCGGAGACACGGACAGACATGGCTACAATGGCAGCGCCAACGGCCCTCCGGCCGCACACCGAGGGTTACGGCGGTGAAAGCGGCATCTGGGCCTGGATGACGACGGTCGATCACAAGCGGATCGGCACCCTCTACCTCTTCACGTCGCTCTTCTTCTTCATCGTGGGCGGCCTCGAGGCTGGCCTGATCCGCCTGCAGCTGGCGGGGCCGAACAAGCACATCCTGTCGGCCGAAGCGTACAACCAGATGTTCACGATGCACGGCACGACCATGATCTTCCTCGCGATCATGCCGCTGTCCGCTGCGTTCTTCAACTACCTGATCCCGCTGCAGATCGGTGCGCGTGACGTCGCCTTCCCGCGCCTCAACGCGTTCAGCTATTGGGTGTACCTGTTCGGCGCGATGTTCATGAACTTCTCCTGGTTCATCGGCGCCGCACCGAATGGGGGATGGTTCGGGTACGCGCCGCTCACCACGATGCAGTTCTCCCCGGGACTGAACATCGACTTCTGGGTGATTGGCCTCCAGATCCTCGGTGTCAGCTCGCTGGCCGCGGCGTTCAACTTCATCACGACGATCATCAACATGCGTGCGCCAGGGATGAACCTGATGCGCATGGGCATGTTCACCTGGAATGCGTTCGTCGTGCAGTTCCTCCTCGTGCTGGCCTTCCCGGTCATCACGATCGCGCTCGTCTTCCTCCAGTTCGACCGCTTCTTCGGCACGAACTTCTACACCATCGCCGCGGGCGCCGACCCCCTGCTCTGGCAGCACCTCTTCTGGGTGTTCGGACACCCCGAGGTATACATCCTCATCCTGCCGGCGTTCGGGCTGGTCTCCGAGATCATTCCGGCCTTCTCGCGGAAGCCCATCTTCGGCTACCCGGTCATGGTGTACGCCACCATGCTCATCGCCTTCCTTGGCTTCGGCGTATGGGCACACCACATGTTCGCGGTGGGCATGGGCCCGATCGGCGACACCGTGTTCGGTGTCACCACGCTGCTCATCGCCATCCCGACGGGCGTGAAGATCTTCAACTGGATCTTCACGATGTGGGGCGGCTCCATCCGGTTCAGCACGGCGATGAAGTTCGCCATCGGACTTGTCGGCCTCTTCACCATCGGCGGCATCTCGGGCGTCATGCACGCCTCGCCGCCGGCCGACCTGCAACAGACCGACACCTACTTCATCGTCGCGCACTTCCACTACGTGCTGTTCGGCGGATCGATGATGGGCATCTTCGGCGGCATCTACTTCTACTACCCGAAGATGACCGGACGGCTGCTGAGCGAAAAGCTCGGGAGCTGGCACTTCTGGCTGACGTTCATCGGCATGAACGTCACCTTCTTCCCCATGCATTTCTCCGGGCTGCTTGGCATGCCGCGCCGCATCTACACGTACGAGGCGGGACAGGGCTGGGAAGCCTTCAACAAGCTCAGCACCTATGGCACGGCCGTCCTGATCATCGGCACGCTGTTCTTCGTCTACAACTTCTTCGCGAGCTTCAAGACCGGCGCCATAGCGGGCAACGATCCATGGGGTGCCGGTACGCTCGAGTGGTCGATCCCTTCCCCACCGCCGGAGTTCAACTTTGCGCGCATTCCACGCGTGACGTCGCGCTATCCGATGTGGGACATGAAGACGCCTGCCCTCACCGCTGAAGTGCCACACTCGGCGAACGGGGACAAGCGCCTCGACATCGACGTCGGCGGCAAGCATTCGGGCAACGTGCACCCGAACCCGATCGGCAAGGAGCCGCAGCAGGCGGCAGAGTCGGGCGCGCACATCGAGTATGCCACCGGCGAGTCGGCGAAGGACCTCGGCATCCCGATGCCGAATCCGACGATCAAGCCGTTGTTCTGCGCCGCCGGCATGATCATCATGTTCTCCGGCCTGCTGTTCATCCACGAAAACAAGATGTCGCTCGCCATCACGGTCATGATGACAGGCGCGCTCATCATGGTCGTTTCACTCTATGGCTGGCTGCTGACGCCGCTCGAGGACGCACACTAGATGGCACACGCCGCAGCCGCCCCCAGCGCGCACGACACGACGCACGGGCATCCCCCGACGTCCACGGGACTCGACAACAAGAAGATCGCAATCTGGGCCTTCATTGGCTCCGAGTGCATGCTCTTCGCGTCGCTGATCTCCACGTACCTCATCTACAAGGGTCGCAGCGTCGTGGGGCCGTATCCCCACGACGCCTGCCTTCCCCCGCAGTGCAGTACGCCGCTCAAGGCCATCCTCAACATCCCGGTGACGTCCGCCTCGACGTTCGTGCTGCTGATGTCGTCGCTCGCGATGGTGCTTGCGCTGGCCGCCGTGGAAATGAAGGATCAGCCGAAGCACACCACCGGCGAGCGCATCCTCGGCAACTCGAAGCTGTGGCTGTGGATGACCGCGCTGCTTGGCACGACGTTCCTCGCGTTCCAGGCGTTCGAGTTCACCTCGTTCGTGCACGAAGGGCTGACGATCCGCACCAACCTCTTCGGTTCGTCGTTCTTCACGCTGACCGGCTTCCACGGCGCGCACGTGACCGTGGGCGTGCTCTGGCTGCTCACCCTGCTCGCCATTGACTACCGTCGCGGGCTCGGTCCCAAGGATGCCCTCAACGTCGACCTGGCCGCGCTGTACTGGCACTTCGTCGACGTCGTGTGGATCGCGATCTTCACGCTCGTCTACCTCATCAAGTAGGATCGGCGATCATGTCACACGATGACCAGCATGAGCACCACGCCAACGTCGATCACGCGGCGATGGGCATCGAGAAGGAACATCCGACCTGGTCCACATACTGGAAGGTCGCGGTCATCCTCACCCTCATGACCGTCGTCGAAGTCTGGATCTACTACATCCCCAGCTTCGTCGCGTCGCGCGCCTTCGTCCCGGTCCTGCTCGTGATGTCGGCGATCAAGTTCTTCATCGTCGTCGCGTTCTATATGCACCTCCGCTACGACCACAAGCTCTTTCGCGTGCTCTTCACCGGGCCGCTCATCATCGCGACGACGACGATCGTCGGCCTGATGTTCCTCTTTGGCAAGTTCACGCTGCTGAAGTGATGCACCCGCCGGTCGCATTGCTGCTGCATCCCGCCGCGCAAATCGCGCTCACCGAGTTCACCGTGCATCCCAGCACGGTCATCGGATTGGCCGCACTCGGCGCGCTGTATCACTGGCGCGCCGGACGCGGACCCCTTCTCGCGGACGGCCGAGCACGAGCGGTGCCCAGCACTGCCCAGCGCGCCACGTTCTTCAGCGCCCTGCTGCTGATCTTCCTGTCGCTCAACGGCTGGCTGCACGACCTGAGCGACTACTACCTGTTCAGCGCGCACATGATTCAGCACCTGCTGCTGACGCTCGTCGCGCCGCCCCTGCTGATCATGGGGACGCCGGGTTGGATGCTGCGTCCGGCGCTCCGGTCGCGCGTCGTGGCTGGCATCGCCCGTCGCGTGAGCACGGGACCGGCCTGCTTCGCGATCTTCTCCGTCGTGCTCGCAACGTGGCACCTGCCGCCCGTTTACGGCCTGGCGATGCAGTATCACAACATCCACATCGTGCAGCACCTGTGCTTCATGGTGGCGGCAACGCTGATGTGGTGGCCTGTCCTCAGCCCGCTGCCGGAACTGCCGCGGCTCTCGTATCCCCTCCAGATGCTGTACCTGTTCCTCCTCAGCATCCCGATGTCGATCATCGCGATCTGCATTGGTTACGCCGATCACATCCTCTACCCGGCGTATTCAGCCGCGCCGAGGATCTGGGGGATCACGCCGATGCAGGATCAGCTTATTGGCGCATTGATCATGTGGGTGCCGGGCGGGCTGTTCTTCTTTGCCGTCATCAGCGTGGTGTTCTTCCGCTGGCAGGCGCAGGGCGCCGAAGATGGTACGGCGGGCGCGCAGGTCGATTGGGTCGTTTCCCCGAGGTAGGTGGATCGGCCGCGTGGATTGCGTGAAAAGCATTTGACCACAGGACACAGAGGAAAAACGAAATGCACTTCCGAAATGCTTTGGTTGTTCCTCCGCGTCCTCTCCGTCCTCTGTGGCAAAATTGCTTTGCTGTGTCCTTCCCGCTGTAGTCTGGATGGGCGAAATCGTCTGGCCGTGCCAACTGCATTTACCGCAGAGGTCGCAGAGGAACGACACGCAGTTTTGCGTCCCGGCTACTCCTCCCCGGCCAGCGCGTAGTTCAACTCGCCCTTGAGCTCCGGATGTGTGCGCCACATGTACGTCCCCATCACCGCGGCCGCTACGAGATTGCCCGTGCCGACCTGCGCCCAGCCCAGCGCGCCCAGGAACGGCGATTCCTGGAGGGCGGCACTCAGCCCGTAGAACCCAATCTCGAACGCCACGAACAGCAGCATTGCACCTGCCAGCACGGTCGGTGACGTCTGGGCCCAATGCACTATGACCGAGACGAACAGGCCCGCGGCAATGAACGCCGCAAAATGGAAAAGCGTGTACGCAACCACGAAAGTCGTCGCCCCTTCCGTGCCGGCCGGCCCGAAGAGCCGCAGGAGGCCGCGGCCCAGCGCTTCGGGCGTCCTGAGGGCGTGAGCGTAGACCATGTCCACGAACAGGAACCAGACGGCGACGGCCGTCGCGCCGAGCATACCGGCTACGATACCATCGCGCACGATCGAGTGCCGCATTCAAACCTCCTCTTGGCGTGGCTTCTGACGATGCTGCTATCCGACAGGCGCGATCCATCCGCGCGACTTACCAAGGGCGTCCTGGCGCGCTGGCTGGGAGCAGCGCGCCGATTCCTCAATCTGTGACGAGTCCAACTCCCGCGGAAGGTCGCCTACTGGCCGCGT
>JBKJUW010000032.1:0-25810 GCA_046589725.1 Gemmatimonadaceae bacterium | reverse complement strand
TGGCACTCGAACGGGAGCTGCTCGCGCGAGGACATGCCGTCGCTCGCGAAGTTGGAGTGCTCGTCACCTACAAAGGTGAGGAACTCGGATACCAACGCATGGACATGGTAGTGGACCGCAAGGTCATTATTGAGGCCAAAAGCACCCGAGAACTTCATGACTCTGCTCCGCGCCAACTCCGGAATTACTTGCGTGCAACAGGCCTTGAGGTGGGTCTGCTCCTCCACTTCGGTCCCGAGCCAAAATTCTTCAGGCTCGTCAATCAAAAAAATCCGCAAAAATCCGTAAAATCCGCGTCATCCGCGTAGCCCCAATGTCTGAGGAGCCTGCTTGAGGCAGTTCGAATAACGCCTCGAGGAGCCTGCCCGAGGCAGTTCGTTTAGCGCCTGGGAGGAGCCTGCCTGAAACAGTTCTCAAATCAAGACAGCACAGCAGCAAGCTTCTGAATGATTCCCCCAAGGTCGGGCGTCTCTGTCAAGACGGGCAACACATGATCACCCCCCAGCTTCGTCATGCGTTGTAAAGCATTCCGGATTGTAAAATCCCGCGGATCGAGCGACGCATTCACCTCGTCCCACAACAACGGCATCGACACGGTCGCCCCCGCGAGAGGACGCACACTGAACGGCGCCACAATGGTCTGCCCCGTCCGATTCTGGAGATAGTCGAGATACACCTTGTCGCCGCGCCGGGTAATGTGCCGGGTGATCGTCCCGATGTCTCCCAGGTCACGCAGCACCACCCGAGCCAACAACTCGCCGAGCGTGCGCGATTGCGCATACGTGATCTGCCGGCCCAGCGGCAGGAGGATGTGCAGCCCCGTCTTGCCCGTTGTCTTCACGTAGTTCGGCAACGCGATCGACTCGCAGAGCTCGTGCAGCACCAGTGCGACACGAATCACATCGGAGAACGGCGCGTCCTTTGGATCCAGGTCGATCACGCACCAATCCGGCAGCTCCAGCGCGTCGACACTGCTCGCCCAGATATGCAGGGGAATGGAGCCGAGGTTCGCGACATACAGCAGCGACTCGACGTCGTCACAGACGATGTAGTCGATGACGCGCTGGGTGTCCTCGCTCCAGATTGGCGTTGTGCGGATCCAGGATGGCGCAGACTCTGGTGCATCCTTCTGGTAGAACGACTTTCCGTCGATGCCATCAGGAAAGCGCGTCAACACGAGCGGCCGGTTGCGCAGGTAGGGCAGGATGAACGGCGCCACTTCGCGGTAGTAGTCCAGCAGGTCGCCCTTGGTGTAGCCGTCCTGCGGCCAGTAGATCTTCTTCAGGTTCGTGAACGCGACCATCTTCTCTGGCGCGATACTCGCGGCGGACGGCGGCGGATCGTTCGCCGTGATCAGTTCCGCCGCGCTTTCACCTTCTTCAGCCGTTGACGTCACCTCCGATGTCGACGACACCTCCGTCGACCAACCCTGACGCTCACAGTCGCTCGGCGGCTTGTCGTCGCGCAGGTGCAGGAATGCGGGATGGCGAAGAAGCCCCTCGTGCGTCCATTCGCGAAAGCGCACCTCGCACACGTACACCGGTTCCACCCACGTGGTCGTCTTCGTCTCCGGAATCTTCTTCGACGGCAGTGGCGCATCGCCCGGCGCGATCACCGGGCCGAGGCAGGGTGGATCGTCGCGGGTGATGGGGTCGAGCAGCGCCTTGATCTCCGCCAGCTTCGCATCGTCGAACCCCGTGCCCGCTCGGCCGGCATAGACGAGTTGTCCGTCGACCATGTCGGCGAGCTGCAGCGCGCCGATGTGGCTGCGGCTGCGTTTCGGCGCAGTGAAGCCGACGATGACGAAGTCGCCTGTACGCTCGACCTTCAACTTCAGCCACTTGTCGCTACGGCC
Organism: Gemmatimonadaceae bacterium; assembly: GCA_046589725.1. GTDB lineage: Bacteria > Gemmatimonadota > Gemmatimonadetes > Gemmatimonadales > Gemmatimonadaceae > AG11. The sequence goes on along the minus strand of JBKJUW010000032.1, from coordinate 23,955 downwards.
CGCGAGATACGCGGAGTTGCTCTTCTTCGCGATGATGCCTTCGAGTCCAAGCTTGCCGACTTGCTCGAGAAATCGCTCGCCTTCTCGCGGGATGTGCTCGAGCGCGCGGATGATGCCGATCTTCGGCAGCGCGTCGAGAAGCAACGCCTTGCGTGCGAGGAGCGGCAGCGGCCGCAGGTCGAAGTCCTCGAAGGCAATGAGGTCGAAGGCAAAGAACGTCGCGGAGAGCTCGACGGCCGCACTCCTGATCTCGATGGGCGATTGCAGCCGGCCTCGGCGCTGCATGAGGGAAAAGCTGGGCCGTCCTTCGGGGTCGAGCACCACGACCTCGCCGTCGATGATGCACTCCGAAAAGGGCAGCGCCTTCATCGCGCGAACGACCTCGGGAAAGACGGCGGTGTAGTCGTTGCCCTTGCGCGTGAGCAGCAACACGTCGTTGCCCTTCTTGCTCGCGAGCAGGCGATATCCGTCCAGCTTGAGCTCGAACACCCAGTCGTCGCGCGTGAAGGCACCGTCGTGCGGCTCGGCGAGCATGACGTCGACGTCGTTGGGATCGACGTGCACACGCGGTGCGGCCGTTTTCTCCAGTGCCGAGCGGAGCGTTGTGGCGGGCGACCAGCCTTCCTTGATCTCCTCGACGGTGAGGCCCGAGAGCACGGAAGTCTCCGGGAAATCATCGCCCGGTGAACGAACGTAGGCGTCGCGCTCCTTGATGAGGAGCCAGCCCTTATCGTCCTTCTTGATCTTCACCAGGGTCCATTTGCCGTGCAGCTTGTGGCCGCGGAGCTCGAAGAGGAGCTTGCCTTTCACGAGCCCTTCGCGCCAATCCTCGAGCGGCACCCATTCGCCGCGGTCCCAGACGATCATTCCGCCAGCGCCGTAGTTGCCGGACGGGATCACGCCCTCGAAATCGGCGTATTCGATGGGGTGGTCCTCGGTCTGGACGGCAAGCCGCTTGTCGGCCATGTCGTACGACGGACCCTTCGGCACCGCCCAGGACTTGAGGACGCCGTCCATCTCGAGACGGAGGTCGTAGTGGGTGGTGCGGGCGCCGTGCTTCTGGACGACGAACAGGTGTCCCCCCGCGGCCGGCACGCCGCCCATGGGCTCCGGGGTGGCGTCGGCCGAACGTTTGGCGCGGTAATGGCTCAGGCTGTCGTCGCTACTTGCTGTCATCGCATTTTGGAATCACTCTATCCGGGCGCGGCAGCTGTGCGCCAGAGCCGAAGACCACAACTGAAGGTACTGCTCAGATATCCACGCGAATCACTCCATGCGCATGGACATGGGCGTGTCTTCAGGGGCACCAAGATGGGCCACTATCGGTGTCGACAGGCTTGTTTTGACTCTGCCGTGAAAGTGGCACGAGGCCCTGATGAATCTCGAACGGAAAGTCCAAGAAAGGAACTCAGAAACTGATCGTAGCCCATATTGGCGCACCAGGAACATGGAGCTGTACCGCCACACAGAGCGATTCGCGTGGATATCTGAGCAGTACCCTAGCTGCAGTTGCTCTTTCTCTTCTCTTGCTGTCGAGATCGCACGCGACCACGGTAACCCGAACAACCTCCTACAATGCCAGCCCGCACCATCGGTACCGCCACCATCTCCTTCGGCCTCGTCTCCGTCCCGGTCAACCTGTTCTCCTCATCGGAGTCCAAGGCCACCGTCTCATTCAACATGCTGCACAAGACATGCGGCGGCAGGCTCAAGCAGCAGTACATCTGCCCGAGGGAAAACAACGAAGTCGTCGAGCGCACCGATACCGTCAAGGGGTACGAGTTCGCCAAGGACCAGTACGTGATCTTCTCGACCGAGGAACTCAAGGCGATCGAGGAGAAGGCCACCGGCATGATCGACGTCATCGAGTTCGTGCCGCTCGCCAAGGTCGACCGCGAGTACCTCGACAAGGTCTACTACCTTGCGCCGGACAAGGGCGCCGATCGCGCGTACCGCCTCCTCGTCGCCGCGCTCGTCGAAACCGGGAAGGCCGCGCTCGGCCAGTATGCCGCGCGGGGCCGCCAGCATCTCGTGCTGCTGCGGCCGCTCAACGGCGTGCTCGTGATGGAGCAACTGCACTACTCCGACGAAGTGCGGCCCACCACCGAAGTCACCATCCCGCAGGGCGACGTCAAGCCGATGGAGCTCACCCTCGCCAAGCAGCTCATCGAGCAGACGAGCAACGAGAACTTCGAGCCGGAGAAGTACAAGGACACCGTCCGCGAACGCGTCCTCGAGATGATCCAACGGAAGGTCGACGGACAGGACATCACCACCGACATCGCTCCCGAGAGCGGCAGCAAGATCATCGACCTCATGGACGCACTCAAGGCCAGCCTCGCTGCTTCCGCGAAAGCCGACGCCGACGGTGAAGAGAAGGCGGAGAAAACCTCGAAGCGCGGCCGCAAGGCATCGTGAGGCTGTTCGCAGGCACGAGCGGTTACGCATTCAAGGAATGGAAGGGCTCCTTCTACCCGAAGGACTGCAAGACCGACGCGATGCTCGGCCTCTATTCTGCGCAGTTCGGCGCCGTGGAGATCAACAACACCTTCTATCGCCTGCCGAAGGAGCAGGTGTTGCTCGACTGGGCCGCGCAGGTGCCGGAGCCATTCACCTTTGCGATCAAGGCGAGCCAGCGGATCACGCATTACGCCCGACTCAAGCCGGAGTCGCTGAGCGCCGTCGAGTTCCTGATGAAGAACACCTCGTTGCTCGGCAGCCGACTCGGTCCGATCCTGTTTCAGCTCCCGCCGAATTTGAAGAAGGACTTCGACCGGCTTCGCGTGTTCCTCGACACGTTGCCGCTCGACCGCCGCTTCACGATCGAATTTCGCCACGAGAGCTGGTTTGGCGACGACGTCTTCGAAGCGCTGCGGGCGCGCGACATCGCCATGTGCATCACCGAGCAGCCGGAGTTCGCGTCACCGCACGTGTCGACTGCCTCCTGGGGGTACGCGCGTCTCCACAAGCTCGACTACGACGATGCCGCACTCGGCGAGTGGGCCAAGCGCATCGCGGCGCAGCCGTGGAGCGATGCGTACGTCTTCTTCAAGCACGACGAAGGCATCGGCTCGGGTCCGCCCGCCGTGGGCAGCTTCACGCGTGCATTCGGCGCGTGATCGTCCACCTGATCGACGGCACGTACGAGCTCTTTCGCCACTTCTACGGACTGCGGCGATTCAACAAGGGTGAGGATGCACCCTTCGGCGCCGTGATCGGCGTACTGAACACGGTGCTCCAGATGGCCGAGACGGGTGCGACGCACGTTGGCGTGGCGACGGATCATGTCATCGAGTCATTCCGCAACGATCTCTATCCCGCGTACAAGACGGGAGAAGGGATGGACCGAGCGCTCGTGAAGCAGTTCCATCCACTCGAGGACGCCCTCGCCGCCATGGGTGTCGCGGTGTGGCCGATGGTTGAGCTCGAGGCCGACGACGCGCTCGCCTCGGCCGCTCACATCGCCGACGCCGATCCCGCGGTGCAGAAGGTCTGCATCTGGACGCCAGACAAGGATCTCGCGCAGTGCGTGTGCGGCGACCGCGTCGTGCAGGTCGACCGCAAGTCGGGCAAGATTCGCGATGCGGCAGGTGTGCGCGAGAAGTTTGGTGTCGATCCGGTGCACATTCCCGACTACCTCGCACTGGTAGGCGACGCGGCGGACGGCTACCCGGGCATCCCGGGAATTGGTGCGGTCACGGCGGCACGCCTGGTCAACCGCTACGGCACGATCGAACAATTCCCCGACGACGTCCTCGGCGACAAGCGCGCGCTCGCGCTGCTGTTCAAGGATCTCGCGACGCTTCGTACGCATGCGCCGCTGTTCACGAGTGTCGAGGAGATACGGTGGAAGGGTCCGACGCCGGGGCTCGAGGTGCTTGCAGTGCGAATGGGTGACGCGAAACTCCTCGCGCGGTGTGCGGCAATCACCTGAATCCTGCCAATGGCCGTCAGGAAAAGTGAGACAATGTTGTTTGTGGGCAGCGCGAATCTGCCGAATCTCAGGAGAATCCATGCGAATTGCTCCGTGCTGAGCAAAGCGTCGCCCTCCCTCGAAAACGGTAAGTCGCACCCAAGCTCCGAGACCGCCAGCGCATGACGCCAGTTCGCCGTGCGTGGAGCTATTCGCGTGGATTCGTGAAATTCGCGTTGATTCGCGATAACCACGAACAACCGCAAACGCATTAGCCGCCAAACACGCTACCGCTTCGTCCAGATCATGATCGTCCCGCAACCGTACTTGGACTTGTGCTTGAACGGCGCGCCAGCCGTGGCGGGATAGAGTTCCATGGCGGCGATCTGCGATGGTTCTACCTCGTTGATCGTCGCGGCCTCGATGTCATCGATCACGATCAGCGTCTCGCAGTTCCCCTGAAGCCCACCGCGCGAGCTGATCACCTTCGCATCCGGTCCCTGCCCGAGTACGCGAAAGCTCGGATTGAGATAGACGATGTCGCTCGTGAACTTCGGCTGGACGCGCATGATGTCCGCCTCCGTCAGGAACCTTCCGTCGATCGATTCGCGGCGCCGGGTCTCGAACTCCGCATAGCGCGACGAACGACGCGCGCTCACGCTGATGGAGTCGAGCGAAACAACGCGATCGAGGCGGACGTCATGGCGCATCCGGCGAGAATTGCGAAGCTCGACGGGGAGTCGAATGACGGCGTATCCGAGCTGGCGAACCTCCAGCTCCTGCGTCCCGGCGGGCAGGCCGGTGAGCAGGTACTCGCCGCGGTCGTTCGTGCGCGAGACGGCGGCGGTACTCAGCACCCGGACATCGACACCGGAAAGCTCATGCCCCGAACCGTCGCGCACGACGCCGGTCAGCGCCGCGGAGCCGCCGATGACCGGAGCCGGAGTCTCGTTGATGTCGCCCGCCAACTTCGCGAGAGAATGAGCGGTCGTACCACTGAACGACAGGTTCAGCAGCGCAACGCCAACGGCGTCGGGCATCGTGGTGCGGATTGCGGCCCCCGCCCGTCCAAAGCGCTGAACCTGCACGAGGAGCCACTCGCCGGTGGTCACGCCGCACATGCGGTACTGGCCAGACGCATCGGACGTCACGCGGGCGGTGCGCAGCTCGAGTGCCACGCTGCTCGTCGTGGAATCGACGGTGTGCTCGCTCCACGCCGCAATCACATCGGCGCCCGCGATCGGCTGCTCGGTCTCGGCGTCCGTGATCACGCCCACGAGCGCACCAGTCCGCACGGGGAAGGTCACGCCAGGACACGCCAAGGTCAGCAGCGTAGCGCGCGAAGGAATCGCGAGATCGATGATCGCCGTGGCGCGCGACACGATCGTCGTCATGCGCGCCGTTCCACCCACTTCCAGTGACTCCAGCAACGGGCTTTCGAAGTCAACCGCGTACGGACCCGGCACGAGCCGCTCGAACTTGAAGTGGCCGAGTGAGTCCGTGATCGCGAAGCGCGTGAACTCGTAGCTGATGCCGAGTCGGGTGAGGATGACTCGGGCGCCGGCGAGCCCTGCGTTGTGCACGCTGTCCATCACCGTGCCCACGAGCGCGCCCGGATCCGCCGCCTGGGCCGCGAGCGCATGCGCGCTGCCGCAGAGCAGAGAGACAGCAGCGAACGACCGAAGACGAAGTGAGGACACGAAGGCTCCCTATCGGGGCCAGCCAGCCTGCGGAATGCCCGGCGTGATCCGCAGTGCGTTCTGGAAGTACACCTTCTTCAATACTGCATCAGGCAGGCCGATGCCATACAGCTTCCAGAAGGCATGGTAGCCGCGATAGTAGTCGAAGTAGTCGTCGTTCGTCTCGAACACGCGCCAGTAGTACGGATACTCCTCGGGCTGGAAGGAATCCTTTCCGAAGAGAATCCGGTCCTGGTACTTCACGAAAAAATCGTGCGCCACGCGCGGCTGGCGGCCGATGTCATACAGCACGGCGCCTACTTCGGTATAGACGTTCGGCATTTCGTCCAGCAACCTGCCGAAGGTCGCGAGATCGTTCGCCTGCCACCCCATGTGGGCGGTGACGAAGGTCGTCTTCGGATGTTTGCGGAAGAGATTGTCGCGCTCGGTGACGAGCTGCTGGAAGCTCGGATAGCGATCCTGCGGATAGCGTCGCTCCGGAAAGAGCGACAACTCGAGCCAGCGCTCATTCGTGAGGTCCACTGGGTGGAAGAACTGCTCCGGATCGCCGGTGTGGATGAAGACGGGCAACTTCAGCCGCGCGCACGCATCCCAGATGGGATCGAGCTCGGGATCGTCGAGCTTGAGGCGCGAGCCATCCGGCTTCTTCACGCTGAGGCCGAAGCTCTTCGAGATTTCCCCGACGCCGACCGCGCCATTGGCAACGTCCGTCTCGAGTTGCGCGATCGCCTTCTCCGCCCACCCGGGCCCGACGCCCTGGAAGTTGATGCCAGCAAGGATGCGCACCCGGTCCCTCATCTTCTCCGAACTGCGCACGGACGCCGCGGTGCTCTTGAGTCGCTCGCCGGACATGTTGTCCGCGGAGATCATCATCCGAACATTCAGGCTATCGAGCGCGGCGCCAAGCGTCGCGAGACCATCCGCGTTGCCGAGCAATCCTTGCGGGTGGCCGTGAAAGTCGATCGTGGGGTATTTCGCCGAGCGCACCATGTGCACCGGCGCCACCAGGGTCGACTTCGGCCGATAGTCGAGGATGCTCGGAGGCGCCGCCTCTGGAGCCATGCAGCTGCGCGGACGGATCTCCGTCGTACCGGGTGGGCACGCCTCGCCAGGCTGAATCGCGGTGCCACGACCGCCGCGCTGTGCCTCTGCGACGTGTGATGCGAACAGTGCGACACTCAGCCCGACGACAACGAACAAACGGCGCATGGAGGCTCCGGCAGGATTGGGTGCGCTAATCTGCCATTCGCCCCGCGCACCGGGAACCCTGTGTTTCCGAACGTGAGGTTCGTTCACCTACAGTCAGCAAATAGCCGCGCCAACTCCGGCGCCTATGCCACTCCCGACGATGTAGGTGAGGATGGACAATGGACCTCCGATCAGCCCAACGATGCCCCCGGTCAGCGCCCCCGTGATGCTGCCTCCCAGCGCGCGCAGTTCGCGCCCAGTGGTTGTGCATTTGCTACCCAGCCACGGCGCGGCAGATAGGAAAGTTGCCGCGGCGACCGAGCCAATGGCGGCGCCCACGATCACGCCGCCAAGCTCACAGAATTCACCGTGGCATCCAGTGGCAAGCTCGGCGCCAACCGCGCCGCCCGCGAACGCACCGCCGAACGCGCCGACGATTCCCAAGGCAATGCGGGACGTCCCGTCGTAAGCAGGGTCATCTCCGGGAATGACTGCCGGCTGCCGCAGCAAGGCCGAACCGGTCAGGTCGCTGTACCGCGCGGCAACCGGGGCGGGTGCTTGTGCACCGGCAGCAGAACCGATCATCGACGTGGCAGCCAAGGCAACAGCGATCAACGCTCGCCGCAAGGTTCGCATGGGTTCTCCAGTGAGGGGATTTGGCCGGGAGGCCCAACCACACCAGGGAACGCGCAAACCGTTGGAAAATCGGCTCAGGCTCGCAACATACGAGTTCGCGGTAGTCGGAACTCATCAGCCTTACCGAGAGTTATGAGCGCGGGCGATTCGGCGTGCTCGCCCGAACTTATTCTCCATGGGAGGGGTGGATGATACTCGTACTCGGGGCAACGGGAACGATCGGCGGGGAAGTTGCGCGGCAACTCATGAGGCGGGAGAGCGACCGCGACTCCTGGTTCGCAATCCGGACAAGGCACGCGCCTTCGCGGACACGGCGGACGTTGTGCGTGGCGACCTCGATAACGTCGCATCCCTGCGCACCGCGATGCGCGGCGTCGACAAGGTGTTCATGATGTCCACCGGCACTGACACGGTGATGCTCGAAAGCAACGTTGTGGATGCCGCTGTGGCCGAGGGAGTCACCCACGCCGTGAAGCTCAGCGTGATTTCCGCCGAGGCGCCAGCCATCACCTTCGCGCGATGGCACAATGCGTCGGAGCAGAAGCTGAAGGCTTCCGGTCTCGCATGGACGATGCTTCGGCCGGGCAACTTCATGACGAACGCACTGGGATGGGCTCCCACCATCAAGGCCGACGGCAACATCTACCAGCCGACCGGCACCGGTACCTGGGCCGCGATCGATCCGGCGGACATCGGGGCCGTGGCTGTCCGCGCGTTGACGAGCGCGGGGCATGAGGGGAAGGCGTACACCCTCACTGGCCCGGAGGCATTGGATGGAGCAGGGTATGCCGCCATCCTCACGAAGGTGCTCGGCAGGACGGTCACGTTCGTTGACGTACCGCCCGATACGGCACGTCAGGCCATGCTCGGCAGCGGCATTCCGCCGGCATACGTGGATGCACTGCTCGACCTGCTCGCGGCCATGAAGGCGGGTTACACCGGTGCCGTCACCAACACCGTGCAGGATGTACTTGGGCGTCCGGCGGCTACGTTCGAGTCCTGGGCGACACGAAACGCTGGTGCGTTCCAGGGTTGATTCCTGTCTGCGCGCGGCAACGTCAGCGCGCCCTCGGCTCGCCCAGCTGCGCCGCCGAGCGCACGTATTCGGCCGCTGCGGCGTGCGTGGCCCACCAAACCTTCCCCGCGCCCCGCGCCTCAATGTGCGCGATCAATTGTTCCAGTGCAATGATGCGCGAGCGATGACCGGACACGTGGGGATGCAGCGTCAGCACGAGCATCGTGCCCTCGTCGTATGCCTTGTCGAATTCGTCCATCCACACCTTGGCGATGTCCCGTGGATTCATGTAGCGCTGCCCGCGAGGATCGAAGAGCGGCGCGTCGTCGAGAATCCACTGGACCGGGATCTCCACCAGTCCCGTGGGCTTTCCCTTCTGCAGCAACTCGTAGGGCGCGTCGTCGGCCATCAGGGAGCTCTCGTAGCGGAAGCCCATGTCGCGCAGAATCGAGAGCGTGTTCGGACTGTAGTTCCAGCTCGGCGCGCGATAGCCGGTGGGCTTCGTCCCCGTCATTTGCGTCAACTCAGCGACGGCCTTCGTCAGAAGCGCGCGCTCGGCGGAATCGGGCAGCGTGGCATTCAGCTCGTGAATCCATCCGTGCACAGCGATCTCATGACGTCCGCTCCTCTTGATGAGACCGGACATCGATGGCGTGATGGCGAGGCTGACCGATGGGATGAAGAAGGTCGCGGGCAACTTGTGCGCATCCAGAAGCTTCACGATGCGTGGAAGTCCGACACGCGCGCCGTATTGCATCTCGGAGAGGGAGGCGACGGTCGGCTCACCGTAACGGATGGCGATGGTCTCGTTATCGACGTCGAAGGACAATAGGACAGCAACACGCGCGCCATTGGGCCAAAGCGCGGGCTGCAGCGATCGGCCGGCGCGTACCTCGTTCACGACGGTGGTGACGCTGTCCATGGTCCACTGCCAACCGGGCCTCGCGTTCGTCTGGGGGACGGGCTGAGCCTGACCGAGGAGTGTGGCGGGAACGAGGGCAAGCAGCAGTGCGCGCATTTGGCGGCTCCGGAGTTCACTGGTCAGGGTCACGCGTCGGACGGCGAGAAGGCGAAGAATGTTGAATGGTCATTCCTCGACGGAAAGGCAAGCTCGCGTCGCGTTATGTCGGCCATGCAATGCCGCACGAGCGCGATCGCCCGCATTCGTTCCGATCGCCGAGGGCGAGACATTATAGTGCCCCTGGGCGAAGATGCGTCTCACGCATCGAAGCGGTGCATCATAGATTCGCGACCGTGGCGCAGACGCCTCCCCCTCCAACGTCAACGGCAATCCATGTTTCGATACTCGCTCGCGTGCGCTCCAATGGCATTCGCGGCCATGGCATCACTCGGTGCCCAGCCGCGTCGCACGACTGCCGCGCCGGCGGCAACGGCGGTGGACACCGCCCAGTACTCGCAGCTCACCTTCCGCCACATCGGACCGGAAGGGAACCGAGTCACGAGCGTCACCGGTGTTCCCGGCGACCCCATGACGTATTACGCCGGCGCAGCATCGGGTGGCGTCTGGAAGAGCAGCGACGGCGCGATTCATTGGGAGCCGGTGTTCGACAAGGAACAAGTGTCGTCCATTGGAGCGCTGGCCGTTGCAACGAGCGATCACAATGTGGTGTGGGCCGGGACGGGCGAGCCGTTCATCCGGTCGCACATCTCCGTCGGGTGGGGCGTCTACAAGTCCACCGACGCCGGAAAGAACTGGACGAAGATGGGACTCGATGCGACTGGACGCATTTCGCGCATCGTGGTGCACCCGACCAATCCGGACATCGTCTACGTCGCGGCGCTCGGCCATGCGTACGGCCCGCAGCCGGAGCGCGGTGTGTTTCGCACGATGGATGGCGGCAAGACGTGGGACAAGGTGCTCTTCGTGAATGATTCGACGGGAATCTCGGATCTCGTGATGGATCCGAACAACCCGCGCATTCTGTTCGCCGGATCGTGGCAGCTCGAGATCAAGACGTGGGGACGGAAGAGTGGCGGCGCCGGCAGCGCGATCTGGACGTCACGCGATGGCGGCACGACGTGGAAGCGAGTGAGCGGCAAGGGCCTGCCGGAAAAGCAGGTCGGAAAGATTGGTCTCGCGATGTCGAAGGCCAACTCGGACCGCGTGTACGCACTCATCGAGACCGGCGACGGCGTACCGTCGTGGGACTTTCCCGACCGGGAGCAGGGACGGTTGTGGCGCTCCGACGACGGGGGTGAGAAGTGGACGCTGGTCTCGAGCGACAGGCAGCTCATGGGTCGCACGGCGTACTACAGCCGCATGGGGGTGATGCCCGACAACGAGAACGAGGCGTACTTCCTCACGTCGAGCTGGGCGAAGACGCTCGATGGCGGCAAGACGATCACGGATCCGCCGGAACGCGAAACACCGGGCGGCGATCACCACGACATCTGGATCGACCCGACGGATGGCAACCGGATGGCGGTGAGCCACGACGGTGGCTTCTCGATGACGACGAATCGCGGCAAGAGCTGGCTGCAGATACAACTGCCGCTGGCGCAGATGTATCACGTGACGGTCGACGACCGCATTCCCTACTTCGTGTACGGCAATCGACAGGATGGCCCGTCGGCGCGTGGGCCGAGCAACTCGAAGTCGGGGACGATCATTCCGCGCGGTGAGTGGCGCTCGGTGGGTGGCGGCGAAAGCGGCTGGGCCACACCGGATCCGGTGGACTCGAACATTGTGTGGTCGAGCGCGTCGGGATTTGGAAGCGTGAGCGGAATCGTCACGAAGCTCGACCTCCGCACCGGCATCACGCAGTACACCGAAATCTGGCCCGAGGCCGCGATCGGCGGTTCGGCGGCTGACGCGAAGTATCGCTTCGTCTGGACCTTCCCGCTCACGATTTCGCCGCACGATCACAACACCGTGTACGTCGGCAGTCAGTACGTGCACCGCACCACCGACGGCGGGAAGTCGTGGGGCCTGATCAGCCCCGATCTCACACGAAATGATCCGTCGCACCTGCGCGCGTCGGGCGGACTGACACCGGATAACATCGGCGTGGAGTACTCGGGCGTCGTGTTCGCCATTGCAGAGTCCAAACTCGAGCCCGGCGTGATCTGGGCGGGGACGAACGACGGCAAGGTGCAACTCACGCGCGACGGCGGACAGCGATGGGTCGACCTCACTGCCAACCTGCCGGGACTCGTCGAGTGGGCGACGATCAGCAACATCGAGCTGTCGCGCTACGACAAGGGCACTGCATACCTCACGGTGGACGGTCACCAGGTCAACAACCGCGATCCGTGGATCTACCGCACGACGGACTACGGCAAGACGTGGACGCTGATCGTGAACGGCATCCCGAAGTCCCCGCTGAGCTACGTGCACGTCGTACGAGAGGATCCGGTGCGGAGGGGAATGCTGTACGCGGGAACGGAGAACGGCCTCTGGCTCTCGTACGACGATGGAGCGCGATGGCAGCCCATGCAAACCAACCTGCCACATGCACCGGTGTACTGGCTCACCGTACAGGAGCGTTTCTCGGATCTCGTCGTCGCGACCTATGGCCGCGGCTTCTGGATTCTCGACGACATCACGCCGCTCCGTGTGCTCGATGCGGAGTCAGCAAAGACGGCGAGTCTCTTCGCGCCACGATCGGCATACCGTTTCCAGCAAGTCGAGGGACCGTTTCAGGCGACGTACGATCCCACCGACGGACGCAATCCAAAGTACGGGGCATCGCTGCATTACTGGCTCAAGTCGGCACCGACTGACAGTGCGTCGAAGGACAGCGTAATGCTGGAGATCCTCGATGCCAGCGGCGCGAAAGTACGGTCGCTCAAGGGCCCAGCCAAGGTAGGACTCAATCGCGCCTGGTGGGATCTCCAGCGCGACCGGACGAAGGAGGTCAAGCTTCACGTGAGTCCGCTGCTCGCCCCGTGGTTTTCGGTGAAGGCGGAGGGGACGACGGCGCCTGGCATCCAACGGTACTCGTCACTGGTAGCGCCGGGCACCTACACGGTGCGTCTCAGCGTGGGCGGACAGACGATGACGCAGCCCGTGCAGGTGTTGAAGGATCCCGCCTCCAGCGGCTCGCTCGAGGACATCCGCGCCCAGGGAGCATTGGTGCACACGCTCGCCACGCACATCGACTCGACTTCAGAGATGATCAACACGGTGGAGGCGGTGCGCGGACAGGTCGCGTCGCTCAAGCTGTCCCTCGCTGGTGATTCCGCGACGACAGACATCCGCGCTGCCGCCGACTCCCTGGACAAGAAATACCTCGCGCTCGAGGAGGAACTGTTCCAGGTCCGCATTACGGGACGTGGGCAGGACGACGTGCGCTACCCGTACAAGCTGGCCGAGAAGCTTGTGTACCTCGCCCAGCAGGTGGGGGCGGGTGACTTTCCGCCAAACGTCCAACAGCGCGAGGTGGCGGCGGCGCTCGCGATCAGGATGCGAACGCTCAAGGCGCAACTCGACGCGCTCACGAGCCGCGATCTGGCGGCATTCCGGAGGATACTGCGCGATCGGAACGTGCCGGTGCTGATCATGTAAGCGCTCATGCGGCGCCCGGGGTGACTCGAGGAGGGTTGTTCACCTACAATCAGCAAATGGCCGCGCCAATTCCGGCGCCTATCCCACTCCCGGCGATGTAGGTGAGGATGCTCAGCGGGCCGCCGATGAGCCCAACGACGCCCCCGGTCAGCGCCCCGGTGATACTCCCTCCCAATGCGCGCATCAGGCGCCCTTCGGTCGTGCATTTGCTCCCCAGCGAGGGCGCGGCCGAAAGCAGAGTGGCCATGGCGACCGAACCGATAGCCGCACCAGCGAGCACGTTGCCGAGTCCACAAAAATCATCGTAGCACCCAGCGGCACTCTGGGCGCCAATCGCGCCGCCCGCGTACGCACCGCCGAACGCGCCGACGATGCCCAGCGCTATCCGGGACGCCCCGTCGTAAGTAGGCTCATCTCCGGATATAAATATCGGCTGCCGAAGAGTGGTCGTGACGGCCGCCGCGCCGTAATGCGCGGAAACTGGAGTGAGTGCTTGTGCACCGGCGACGGAACCGATCATCGACGCGGCCGTCAAGGCAAAAGCGACCAACGCTTGCGGTAAGGTACGCATGGGTTCTCCATTGAGGGATTTGGCCGGGAGGCCCGACCACACCAGGGAACGCGCAAACCGTTGGAAAATCGGCTCAGGCCATCAGGCTCGAAGGCTCTGCACCCACTCGCGGCTCTGTTCCGCAATACGAGTCATCACCGCCGAGTCGCTCGTGCCCGACGCCTTCGTAACGTGGAAGCTGTGATCGGCACCATCCACCCACGCCATCTGCCACGGCGCTGTTACGGTCGTGAGGACTCGCGTCATGATGCCCGGGGTGACGAACGGATCGCGCGTTCCGCTGAAGGCCAGCACCGGCATCGTGATCGATGGCAAATGCGCATCGCGAAGCTTTGCCGGCTGACCCGGCGGGTGCAGTGGATAGGCGAGCAGCAATAAACCGTCTGCCTCGAATCCCTCCGATGCCATCACCGAAGCCGCGCGACCACCCATCGACCGGCCGCCGATGATCAGTCGCCTCGGTTGACCCAGCTCAGCGCGTGCACGGGCGACGACGGCCGAGAACGTGTTCGTGAGCTTCGGCATCGCGTCAGGACGTCCGCTGCCCTTCTCCTTGTACAGAAAGTTGAACCGGACGACGCCGAATCCCTGCGCGCGGAGCGCGTTCGCTGACGCAACGGTGCTGCGATCCGCGATGTTCCCGCCCGCCCCGTGTGCGCACACGAAGAGCGCGATGTCATCGCCGTTTGTTGCCGCTTCGTAGACGGCGCTGGTTTCCTCTGCGCCGACGGGGACGCGCCATTCGATGGTGCTCATGCTGTCACGGTTGAGGCGCTATAGAAGTGGGCACAATGCCCATCTCGTCGAGAAAGCGGTGGCCACCCGTGGGCTTCTCGCCGCGGGTTTCCACGCGCGTCATGACCAGCCTGTCCTGCGTGCGTGTCATGCCGACATACAGCAGCCGCCGCGCCTCCTCGATCTCCTCGGGCTTCGGACCCTTCCTGGGTGAGCCGCCGGGAAGCTGCTCGTCTTCCGCGCCCACGACGTATACACGCGAAAATTCCAGCCCCTTCGTCGAGTGAAGCGTCAACAGGTTCACACGCATGCGCTCAGGCTCCAGACCTTCGAGCCGCGATAACACCGCACGCTCGAGGAACATGGTGAGTTGCTCCGCCAGCGAGCCATCCGGAAGGTGCGCAATGAGCCGACGCAACCGCATCATCGCCGCCGGATAGCGCTCCTCGGCGCTCTTGACCGTGCGAATACGCAGCATCAGCTCGATGCCGCCAAGGCGCTTGATGACCTCGTCCGCATCCGGAATGCTGACGTCGTCGCCAGTTTCGCGTTCGTAATGGTCCAGTGCCCCACTGTACGTTCCGAGCGCGATGACACGCGTGATCGTGCGAAGGAGCAGTGCCTCCTCGCCGAGCTCATTCTCATCGCTCAGCGCGAGCGCGATGCCGAGGTGGCCGAGCAGGTTGACGAGCGCCGTCTTGCGGGCGCGGCAAAGCTTCAGCTCCTCGAGCTTCAGCAGAACCTTCGCCAGCGCGCGCGTGTCGTCGAGCGCGCGGTGTGACTGGCCTGTATCGATGCCGAACTGCTTCGCCAGGTTGCCGAGCTTGTTGCTTGTACTGATCAGCTCACGCGACAGCGGCAGCGTGTCGTACATCGTGAGGTCGAACTTCTCGCCGATCTCCTTCGCCATGCGGCTGATGATGCGGAAGTCGAAGTCATAGCCGTTGTGCGCGACGATCACGTCAGAACCGCAGAACGCGCGAAAAGCCGACCAGATGTCCTCGAAAAACGGCGCATCCGCGAGCTCTGCGTTGGTGATGCCGTGCACCTCCTCCGCACCAGCCGTGAGTGGCACGCGTGGTTTCACGAGCCGGTGAAAGTCTTCGACCAGTTCGCCATCCCGCACCCGAACCGCCGCGACCTCCACGATCTCAGCCTTGGCTGTATCGCGGTCAGTCGTCTCGAGGTCGAACGCCGTGAAGCTCGTGAACGTCGACGTCATCCCGCTCATCTCCACGAGCTGCGCCGCCTTGAACACGCCGAGGGCGATGCCGAGCGACGGCACGTCGTTCGGAGCGATAAAGTCCGCCCCAGCAGGCGGAACACCGCGCTCGACCGTCACGTTGATGTCGTTGAGTATCGCCTTGAGCGGAATGTCGATGCCCTTCATCGGCGGAATCCAGACGGTGGTGCGCGCATCGCGTGCCGCCCGCAGCCGGTCCGCTAGGCGCACGACGTCCGGATGGCTCGCGGGATCGCTCAACTCGTCGTGCCGGTCGTCGAGCATCGAGCGCAGTTTCCCCACCCGCCGCGACAACAATTCGGTGATGAGCGCTGGAAGCGTCGCGTGTTGCTTGCCCACGGCCTCGAGGTTCTTCCATTCGGTGAGCGCGCGACGAATGTGGCGCGCCGTGCTGTCCTTGCGCGGTAGCGCATTCGCCTTCTGGCGCAGGAGGACGCGCAGCTCCTGGCCGCTGCGCTCTGCTTCGGCCTGTGCCTCCAGGTAGAGCGCCTTCGGCAGCAACGTCCTCAGGAACGCATCGCGAAAGACCACGTCATCCGGATGCGCGATCACCCGCGCCGCCGCGAGCACGTACGCGACGACTGGATCATCCGAGAGCGCTCGTCCCTGCGCGAGCTTGCACGGGATGCCCGCGTTCAGGAACGCCGTCTCCAGTCGCTCCCCGATAGAATGCTTGCGATACAGCAGTGCGACGTCGCCCCAACGGTGGCCGCTCTGCTCGTGGTCTCTCCGGATGTCCTCCACCATCCACGTCTCCTCGTCGTCGTCGGTCGCGAACGAAAGCGTGCGGATGGGAAAGGTCGACTTGCGGTCGGCGCGCGGAATGATGCGATCGGCAAAGATGGGCGTGTTGGCCAGCATCAGCTTCCGCGCGAGGGCGAAGACGTCATCCGGGCAGCGGCGATTCTCTTCCAGATGAACGACGGTGGCAATCTCGAAGTCCTTGACGAACTCCTTGAACACCTTCGGATCCGCGCCCGCCCACGAGTAGATCGACTGCTCGTCGTCGCCCACCGCGAAGACGTGGCGATGCTGTTTCGCGAGCGCCTTCACCACGCGATACTGCACGGGGTTGAGGTCCTGGAATTCGTCGACGAGCACCACGTCCCACCGCGCGCGAATCTCATCCGCGGCCGCGCTGTCACTCTCGAGCAACTCGGCCGCCTTGATCACGAGCGTATCGAAGTCAACGAGCTTTCGGTCCGCGAGATACCGCTCGTACTTGTGGAAGAGAATGAGGTCGTCGTGCTGGAGCGGGGTGTCGCGGAAGCGGTACGCCGAGAAGCGCGTGAGCACGTTGCGGTGCCATTTGCGCGGGCCCTCGATGCGGCGCAGGACGTCGAGCTGGTATGCCTCGTCCGCGATGCCAAAGCCTGATTCGAGCAGCACCGCCGCGCCAAGCTCACGCAGCAACTCCGCGCAGAACGCGTGGATAGTTCCACGCTTGATACGCTCGGCGGCTGCACCAAGGCGACTCTCGAGGCGGTGGCTGATCTCGCCTGCCGCCTTGTTCGTGAAGGTGAAGGCGCAGATCCGCGCGGGGTCAAACCCGTGCTGTTGAATCAGGAACCGGATCCGCTCGATGAGGCAGAAGGTCTTGCCCGCTCCGGGTCCGGCGAGGACGAGCAACGCATGTGGCTCCGCCTCGATCGCCCGACGTTGGGACGAGGACGGCGTGATGGCTGTAGCCTGCCCGCCGACTACCTCTAGGATCGCACGTCCCACCGACCGATTCATGCATTTCCCCCGACTGTAACTATTGCCCTGGCCGCCGCCGCACAGACGCCCACGCCCACAACGTCTTCGTCTTCCAGAATTTCATGCGCACCAACGCCGAAGTGAATGGTACGCTGGCGCCATTGTTTGCTAGCTTTCCAGCTCGACCGACCTCAAGGCTGAAATGGAATCACTGTTCGCTCGCGCCACACGGGTAGACGCTCTCTCCTACCCGCTTCCGTCGGGTGACGTGATCCAGATGCGACGATTGTGCGTGCACTTCGGCCGGGCGACGCCGCCCCACCTCAAGCCGGGCACGCTGCTTCCGACCTACACCAGCAAGCCTCTCGTCAGCTTTCAGGGTGCCGCGATGTTCGGCGAGCTCGCGCTGTTGCGCTGGCTCGAGGTGGACGGGTGGGAGGGTGTGTGGGTCGACACCGGACATGGACGCAAGCTGTGGCGCGAGATGCCGAACCGCGGCGACCCTGTCACGCTTCCCCCCGCGCAGCAGGCATTCCATGACCAGATTGTCGTGGAGAACGGCGGGCGTTCGGGCGGATTCTTCGACGTCATGGCCTGGCGCGGCAGGCACACGATCTTCGTCGAGTACAAGGGTGCGGACGAGCGCGCACCGAAGAACGAATCAGCGTGGATCAGCGCCGCGCTGCGCGCGGGCGTGTCGAAGAATGATCTGCTGATTGTCCGCAACCAATGACACCGCAGCAGCAAGACGCTGTCGCAATCCGGTCCGAAATCCGCACTTTCCGAAAGAACGGAAAAAACGGAAATCGGACCCGGACTTGGGAAAGAAGCCGCAACGACTACGGCCTTGGCTTCGCCGTACGCTGCTCTGACGGCTGCGGCTGCGGCTGGGACTGCGGCTGAGACGAGGACTGCCCGGACGACGAGCTGGAAGCCGAGGGGTTCGACCGGGACGACCCGGTGTTTTCCGACGCCGATCGCCCGCTCGACGAGGTGCCGCTGTTCTGCGTGTAACCGCGACCCTTCACGACCTGCGGGTTGGTGATGGTCGCGGTTCCGCCCGACTGCGTGCCGTTCACGATGATGATCGGGCCGCTGTAGCCGCCATAGTTCTGGCCGTAGCCGTATCCGTAAGGTGAGCCGTAGCCATTGCCGTACTGGCCATACCGGCTGTAGCCGTAGCGCGAGTAGCCGTAGCCCCACGGATCGTAGGGATCGAGGTACACCGGCACGCTGCGACCGTAGCGCTCTTCGCTCTCACCGTACCCGCCGGAACGATTCGCGGGCTCGGCGCGGGCCAGCTGAAACGCGCCCGGATTGGAAACGGCAACCATCGCATCCGTCACGCTGGACGGAATGCCGGCGTCCGCTAGCGCAACGAGGGTGTTGGCGTTGAGTGCGAAGCGCTGGCCGCGCTCGAGCAGCCACGCTTCCACGACGCTGGCATCAGCTGCCTTGGATGCCTCGGTGACCGCGGTCGTGCCAATGTTGGCACCGGCTGCCAGACGCGCCCCGGTCGACGAAGCGCTGCGCCCACGAAGCACGTCGGTGATCTCCGACGGCACGGAGCTCGGTAATCCGATGTCGCGATAGCGCGCCACGCGGACGTTGTCGTTCTCGCTCGCCTTCACGCCACGGACGTCGAGCCAATCGCCCTTGTCGCTCATGGCCAGGATCGAGGAAACGCTGCTCTTCATCCCGAAGCACGTCGTTGCCGACGAGAGGTAGACCCGGCGCTCATCGGCCGACCAGCGGGCGACCTGTGAACCGTCGCAGTCCTTCGTATGAATGGCCCGGGCGACGCCGCTCGCGTCAATGGTGTCGCGCTTGCCAACCTTTCCGTCAGCAATGGTCGCGACCTCGACGACATCGGTGTTCGTCGTAGGCACGACGCAGACGATCGGTGCCGCGAACTGCGCCGACCCGTAAGACTCTCCCGGCGCGGCCGAGGTCCAGCAGCCCACCCACGCCTGCCACTTCGGCCCGACGCTGCTCTGCGCGCCGGCCGACGTTACCGAAACGAGCGCCATCGCCGCGGCAACGGTCGTGTGCTTCGCGAAATTGCGCATACCTGTGTTCCTCATGGATGACTACAGCCGGTACGTGAGGCCGAACGTGCCCTGCACGCCCGACAAATCGATGTCAGCGAAGTTCTTGAAAGCGCTGCCCAGCGGCGCCCTTGCCCATACATAGCGCGAATCGAGCCGAAGTGCGACATGCGGCGACAGTGAAAAGTCGGCCCCTCCCATCGCCTGGATCACCCCCGTCCAGCTTTCAGACTTGAACTGTCCGTCGACGGCGGTGAATACGTTGTTGGTCTTGTAGTCGACGAAATCGCCCTGCTGACGGAAGCGATACCACATCGTGCCCGCACCAGCGCCAATCCACGGTACCACCTTGTTCGGAATCCAGGCAAGCGTGCCAATCGATCGCCCCGGTTCGGTGAGGTAGTATCGAGCGTTCACCGTGAGCGGAACCCGATCGAACGTCGTGGACTGCTGGATCGGCTGGTCGTTGTTGTCGATGAAATTACGGTACTCCGACCCCTTCGTCTTGTGCGTGAACCCGAAGTCTGCCGAAACGTCGAAGCGCGACCCCAGGGAGACCGCCGCCTCGGCACCGAGCGTGATCCCGCTGAAGTCGGCTTTCTTCAGCGTCAGAAAGTCCGTGGAGTAGCTGAAGATATCGCTGCCCGCGGTGGCATGGTCGTAGCCTGTACGCAGGGTCAGGCGCCCCTGAGGAGAATGGAACAGGTACCCGTCGCCGCTCGACTGTGCGTGGAGCGGCGCGATCGCGCCGAGAAGGATCAAGGCGCCAGCAGCGAGCGTCGTACTGCACTGCATTTTCATGGGAGCGGACCTCACGCGGAACAGAGTAGTAAAGGTACCCGGTGTTCGATGGTGCGTTCCATCACCAAGGACTGTTCTCAAATTAGTATACATTCCCTGTGCCAGCCGTCAAGACTCCTTCCTGCCGTGCCCGGTACGTGACCGTCAGACGCTCCCCCCACATGCTCGTTTTACGACGGATGGCTGCTTCGCGCTGCACCATACCTTTTCGACCCATTCTCCTCTCGATCCTCGCCGCGGGTTGCGCATCGGCGCCGCCCGCAATCGTCGTGCAGCCCTTGGCGCACTATGGAGCGGTGGTCGACGGTCGCTACTCCGGCCAGGACGGAGACGTTGTCGCGGGTAACGCGACGTACCGCACGCTCACGTCCGCCATCGCGGCCGCGCCCGACTCGTCACCCACGCCGTTCGTCGTCTTCATCCGCCGGGGCCGCTACCACGAGAAGATCTCGGTCGACAAGCCGAACATCACGCTGCGCGGCGAGGGTCGGGACAGCACCGTGCTCACGTTCGACGCAAGCGCCGATGACCGGGATCCCGCCGGCGGGACCTACGGAACGCAGGGAAGCTTCACCCTCCGCGTGAGCGCCCCGGACTTTCGCGCCGAGCACCTCACGATCGAGAATGCGTTCGATTACCGCGCGAATGCGGCGCGGGCCGAGTCCGATCCCGCCAAGGTGAAGAATGCGCAAGCGGTCGCACTGCATCTCGACCACGGAAGCGACCGCGCCGCCATCATCGACTGCATACTTCTCGGGTGGCAGGATACCGTCTTCGCCAACGCCGGACGCGCCTGGTTCCACGACTGTATCATCCTCGGCCAGACCGACTTCATCTTCGGCGCGGGCACGGCGATCTTCGACGACTGCGACATCGTCTCGAGAGGCGCCGGCTACATTGCGGCGCCGAGCACGCCTTTGCTGCAACGCTTTGGCTTCGTGTTCATTGGAAGCAGAGTGGGACGCGAGTCCCAGGCGGTGCGAAAGCACACCGTCGCGCTCGGGCGTCCATGGCACCCGTCGTCGAACCCAAACGTGAATCCCAACGCCGTATACATCGACTGCAACCTCGACGACCACATCATCGAGGAGGGGTGGGCGCAGATGGGCGGATTCGGACCCGAGACAGCCCGCTTCTACGAGTACCACGACCATGGCATCGGGGCAGTGAAGAATCCGGCGAGACGTGTGTTGAGCGATGTCGAGGCTGTGCGCTACGCGCCGAGCGAGGTGCTTCGCGGATGGAAGCCTACGGAGAGTGCGCCTCGTTGACAGGTACGCTCCGGGGAGTCTATCTCTCCAGTGCATGCTGACCTCTTCACTCGTCGCCCCGCGCGGCCTCCTTTCCGAAGACGCCATCCGCGAAACGCTCGAACGCGGCCTCGCGGGCCACTTTCGCGGGCAGCGCGTTCTCGTCCTCATTCCAGACCACACGCGGTCGCTCCCGCTGCCGTTCCTGTTCCGCGAGCTCGTGCGACTGCTCGGTGATACGGCACAGCTCAATTTTATGGTCGCGCTGGGCACGCACCCAGCTCTCCCGCGCGCGAGCATGAATCGGCTGGTCGGCATCAGCGAAGAGGAGCGGACGTCCGTCTTCTCGCACATTGGCCTGCTGAACCACGCGTGGGATGATCCGTCCGCACTCACGACGCTCGGCGTGATGGAGGACGACGAGATCCGCTCGATCGCCGGCGACCATTGGCATTCGTCGCTGCCGCGTCGGGTACAGATTCGGCTCAATCGCGCCGCGGTCGAGCACGATCATGTGCTCATCCTGGGCCCGACGTTTCCCCATGAAGTCGTAGGGTTCTCGGGTGGTGCGAAGTACCTGTTCCCCGGCATTTCGGGCAGCGAGATGATCGACGCAACGCATTGGCTCGGCGCCCTGGCTGGCGTGGTCGGGACAATTGGCATCAAGGATACGCCTGTGCGGACGATGATTCACGCCGCCGCGCGGCGGCTGTCCACCCCGGTCACGCTGATCGCGTTGACCGTCGAAGGGCCGGGACTGAGTGGCCTCTTCATCGGAGACCCCGAGAGTGCCTGGAGCGCGGCCGCGGACCTCTCGGCTCAGCGACACGTGCGGTGGTGCGACACGCCGTTTCAGCGGGTGCTCTCCTGTGCGCCGGCCATGTACGACGAGCTCTGGACCGGAGCCAAGGCCATGTACAAGCTGGAGCCTGCGGTGGCCCTCGGCGGCGAAGTCGTGATCTATGCGCCACATCTCGATACCGTCAGCCACGTGCACGGCAAGTTCATATACGATGTGGGCTATCACATCCTCCCGTACTTCCTCGCTGACTGGGACCGGTTCAAGCACATGCCGCTCGGGGTCCTCGCGCACAGCACGCACCTTCGTGGGTCGGGAGTCATGGAGGGCGACGTCGAGCGACCGAACGTCCGCGTCACGCTGGCGAGCCGCATATCGGCCGAAGACTGTGCGCGGCTCAATCTCGGCTATATGGATCCCGATACGGTGAACGTCGACGAGTGGCGCGGCCGCGAAGATGAGGGCGTGTTGCTGGTGCCGAAGGCCGGCGAAATGCTCTTCCGTGCAAAGACGTGACGCCGTGCCATTCGGTCAGGTGGTGGACGGGAGAAAATCCTCGCGAATCGGCGTAAAGACGTCGATCAGGACGCCCTCCTCGATGGCGAGTACGCCGTGGGGAACGTCGGCCGATACGTAGAAGCAGTCGCCGGCAACGATCTCCGAGACTTCGGCGCCCACGGTCACGTTGAACCGGCCGGATTCCACGTAGGAAGCCTGCCGGTGCGGATGGTGGTGCAGTGCGCCGACGGCGCCGGCCCTGAACTCGACCCGCACGATCATGAGGTCGGTGCCGTGTCCGAGCACCTGGCGCCGAACGCCCTCGGCCATTACCTGCCACGCGGCGTCGGCCCGCTTCACGAAGGGTCTGTCTGCATTTGTCGGCATATCGATTTCCGGTATGAGGGAAGAGAAAGTATGATGCGGGTGCCCGCTTCGGTAAATTGCGGTCGCGGTTCGATCCAACCGCTTATTTGTGCGTCATGCTTGCGTTCGCCGGAACGACGAAAGGCGGACTGACCGAAAGAGAGAGGAGAGCGCATTGGAACAGGCAAACTTCGGCTTCATGGGCCTCGGCGTCATGGGGCACATGCTCGCCCTCAACATGGAGCGCCACGGATTCCGTGTCGCGATGTTCGACGTCACGCCCGGCAAGGTGAAGAGCATTGCCGAGAAGCATCCGGGGCTGCATCTGGTGCCGTGCGAAACGCAGGCGGAGTTCATCGCCGCGCTTGAGCATCCTCGCCGCATCATGATGATGGTGCCAGCGGGCGCGCCGGTCGATGCGGCGATCGCTGGCATCAAGGACTCGCTGGAGCCGGGCGACATGCTCATCGACGGCGGTAACTCCTTCTTCCTCGATACGGACCGGCGCTCGAAGGAGCTGGAGGCGCACGGGATCAACTTCATCGGCACCGGCGTGTCCGGCGGCGAGCAGGGCGCGCTCTGGGGGCCGAGCATGATGCCGGGTGGGCAGCGCGACGCGTACGATCTCGCCGCGCCGGTGTTCAAGGCGATCGCCGCCAAGGCCGACGACGGCGAGCCGTGCGTCGCGTACATGGGACCGCGTGGGGCAGGCCACTACGTGAAGATGGTGCACAACGGCATCGAGTACGGCGACATGCAGCTCATCGCCGAGATCTACGACATCCTGCATCGTGGATTGGGCATGTCGGGCACGGAGCTCGCGGACCTGTTCGACGAATGGAACAAGGGTGAGCTCCAGTCCTATCTCATCGAGATCACGGCGCTCATCCTGCGCCAGACAGATCCGGATACGGGGAAGCCACTCGTGGACGTCATCCTTGACGAGGCAGCGAGCAAGGGCACCGG
>JBKJUW010000050.1:0-45139 GCA_046589725.1 Gemmatimonadaceae bacterium | reverse complement strand
CCTACAGCGCCGATGGTACTCCGTCCGAGAGGACGCGGGAGAGTAGGCCATCGCCGGCACCTTGTAGAAACGCCCTCGAGCGCTCCGCGCTCGGGGGCGTTTCGTTTGACAGTCGGATCGTCGGAGCGAGAGCTCAAGCTCCACTGTCAGACGAGCAGCCGCCAAGCGGCGAGCGGGTCCGACGGTCAGACTGTCCGACTCCAGCAGGCTCGCGCCACCCTTATACTTTCCGAATGCCCAAAGCTGGAATTATCACCGTGGTCGGCAAGCCCAACGCGGGAAAGTCCACGCTGCTGAACCGCGTGATGGGTGAGAAGCTCGCCATTGTGAGTGCCAAGCCCCAATCGACCCGCGATCGGGTCGTCGGCATCCACACCGAGGGTGACGTCCAGATGATCATCCTGGACACCCCCGGGCTGCTCAATCCTCGATACGAGCTCCAGCGCGCAATGCGCGGCACGGCGCTCCGCGCGCTCAAGGACGCAGACCTCATCATCTATCTTGCCGACGCGACCGAGCGCACGCCCCCGTCGCTGATCGAAGCCGCAGAACTCGACCGGCTGCCATCGGCTCCGGTGTGGACCGTGCTCAACAAGGCCGACGCGATCCGCCCGGTCGAGCGACTTGAGCTTACCGAAGCCGTCCCAGGCGCGCGCTTCATTTCCGCACTCACCGGGGAAGGCGTGAACGAGCTGTTCGGAGAGCTCGGCGCCCAGCTGCCCGAAAGCCCATTTCTCTATCCCGACGACGAGATCAGTACGGCGTCCGTCCGCTTCTTCGTGTCGGAGCTCGTGCGCGAGACTGCATTGGAGCAGCTGGACGAAGAAGTACCGTACAGCCTCGCGTGCGAGGTGGAGGAGTTCCGCGAGGAACAGTCCCCGGTGTACATTCGGACCGTGCTCTATGTCGAGCGCGAAAGCCAGAAGCGCATCCTCATTGGCGCTTCAGGTTCACGGATCCGTGACATTGGACGGGCGGCCCGCATCAAGGTCGAGGCGTTCGTGGGCGCGTCCGTCTATCTCGACCTCTGGGTGAAAGTGCTCCCGAACTGGCGAAAGAGCGATAGTGCGATCCGCCGATTCGGCTACCGGCTTCACGACGATTCCTCCTCATGACGCTCTCGCCGCAGCTGCTCGAAATCCTGGTGTGCCCCAAGTGCAAGGGACCCCTCGATTTTTCCGTGGAAGGCTCGTCGCTTACCTGTCCCGCGTGTCGCCTGCGATACCCGGTGCGAGACGGCATTCCGATCATGCTCATCGACGAGGCGCAGACGATCTGACGCGAGGAATGCCGATCCTCGATCACACCGCGCGATGGCGATGAAGTTCCTCTCCGTCTTCCTGCTGTTCGTGCCCGCCGCCATCGTGGTGGAGCGTGTGCACGGCGCACCAGTCCTCGTCTTCGCACTGAGCGCACTGGCCATCGTGCCGCTCTCCGGTTTTCTCGGAAAGGCGACCGAGGAATTGGCGACGCATACGGGCCCTACGCTCGGCGGGTTGTTGAATGCGACGCTTGGCAATCTTGCGGAGCTGATCATCGCGATCCTGGCGCTGCGCGCTGGCTTGATCGACCTCGTGAAGGCGTCCATCACCGGATCCATTCTCGGTAACCTCCTGCTCGTACTCGGCGCCGCGCAGCTTGCAGGAGGACTCAGGCACAAGGTGCAGCGATTCTCGGTTGCCCTGGCCGGCCTGAGCATCTCATTGCTCGTCGTGGCCGTCATTGGGCTCGTGATCCCCGCGGTGTTCCTGGCGACCCATCCGGACCCGACTCATCTCCTCACGCGGAAGGTATCCATCGGCGTGGCGGCACTCCTGATGGTCGGATACGCGTTGTCGCTGGTCTATTCGATGGGGACACATCGCTCCGTCTTCGGCGAGGGTGCCGAGATCGCGAACGAGAACCACGGTGCCGATCATACTGCCAGCTGGTCGCTCGGAAAGTCGGTCAGCGTGCTCCTGATGTCGGCAGGATTTATCGGCTGGCTCTCCGAGATTCTCGTCGGCTCGACGGAGGCAGCGATCAAGGGCATCGGACTGTCCGAGGTGTTCGTCGGGATCATCGTCGTGCCAATCATCGGCAACGCCGCCGAACACAGCTCCGCCGTCCTGATGGCGCTCAAGAACCGGATGGATCTGGCTGTCTCCATTGCGGTCGGATCGAGCGCGCAGGTCGCTCTCCTGATCGCGCCGGTGCTCGTTTTCGTCGGACTGGCGCTCGGTCAACCAATGGACCTGGCGTTCAACATCTTCGAGGTTGCCGCTGTCGCGCTCGCCGTCGCCGTCGCCACCAGCGTTGTACGCGATGCCGAGTCGAACTGGCTGGAGGGTGCATTTCTCCTGCTTGTGTATGGCATGCTGGCTGTCGCGTTCTTCTATTTCTGAGTGAGCAGGTGGGCACGGGGCGACGCAACTCACGGTGCCAGAGCGGTTTGACTTCACTCCGGCTGAACCGTATGTTGCCACTCCACCTTGTCGGACGCACGATTGGTCAAGATCAGCGCCATCCTCTTCTCTCCGGACGACGCCCCATCGCCAGCCGTGCTGACCGAATGGCTGGCGCGGCAGGCTGACGTCGTTCACCGGGTCCGCGACGCGAATGAACTGATGGCGATCTCACTGCGCGGACGTCCGCGCGTTGTCGCCTTCGACGCGCGGACGCGCCCGGAAGCGGTCTTCGACGTGTGCCGTCGACTAAAAAACGATTCATACACAGGCGTAATTCCCACGGTTATTCTCTGTGGGGGCAGCGAGTCGGAATTCGCGTCCGCGTTTCAGGCAGGCGCGGACGAAGTGGTGCGGGACCAGCTGGCCACGTCGGAAGCGCTGATACGGCTCGACGCACTTTTGCGTCGCTCGGATCGGGACCTGGTCGTGCACCCGTCGACGCGATTGCCGGGGGCCGTCGAGATCGAGGCGGTGGTGGGCGCCCGCATCACGTCGGGTGTGGGATTCGCGATGTGTTACGCCGACCTCGATCATTTCAAGGAGTTCAACGATCGCTACTCGTACTACGACGGCGATCGCGTCATCCGGATCCTTGCGAAGATCCTGCACGACGTCGTCAAAGGCATCTGCGGCGAGGAAGGGTTTGTCGGCCACATTGGCGGCGACGACTTCATCTACGTCATTCCCTCGGCGCAAATCGCGAGTGTCTGCGAGGAGATTGTCTTCATCTTCGACCAGCTCATTCCGTTACAGTATTCCGAACAGGACCGACGCGCGGGCTATTTTTTCGGGAAGGACCGACGCGGACAACTCCATCGTGTTCCCCTCATGACTGTCTCGATCGGTGTCGTGACGAACGAACGACGCCACTTCACCCACGCGGCTCAGGTCAGTGAACTTGCGACTGAAATGAAGAGCTACGCCAAGACCCTCGATGGATCCGTGTATTCGGTTGACCGTCGTACGGACAGCGAACCCGCCGGCGTGACGCGCATTTCCGGCCCCATGATCGCGATTCGCGCGGGAGACCGCGCATGAACGTCGTCTGTCAGGAATGCCGTTCCGTATTTCGTGTCGATCCAGCACGAATTCCTACCGCCAGCGTTCGCGCGCGTTGCTCGGTCTGCGGCGCCGTCATCACGATCGAGGCAGGCGACCGCGCGAGCGATGAATTCTCCGGCGCCTACTCGGGGAGCACCCTGGCCACGCCAACACCCTCGGCCACCGCTGCCGCCGTTCCGCGACCGGCGCCTGTGACAGCACCGGCGATGCCGGACTCGAAGTCACCGGACATCGCATCACCGCCGTCCCCTGCGGTGACGCCGACGTCGCACACCCCGGTTCACTCGTCACGCCTTGTGCCGCCGGCGGTCACGCCAGCCATTCCCGCGACCGAGGTTCTGCCGGCAGCGTCGGTCGCCAGTCCGGCCGACAGATCTCCCGCCCCCCCATCGGCGTCACCTACGCCCGCACGAAGCGAACCCGTCGTCGAAGCCCCTGCGCCGCCGACCCGACACACCCCGGCGGACGCCGCCGCAACTACGCAAGGCGCGCCGGCGGGGCCCGCGTCTCCCGTGCGGCCCACGACACTGCCGGGCGGTATGCCGGCTGCACCTTCCCGACCCACGTACGGTGGGGGGATGCCCGCGCCGTTCGTCCGGCCCTCCACCAACGTCGGCGCGCCTCGCCCGACAATGGGAACGCCACCTTCACCCTTTGCACAACGCCCCTCTTCGTTCCCGCCTCCGCCTCCGCGCATGGGCACGCCAGCAATGCCGTTGCCAGAGCGGCCGTGGCCGGCGTCTGCTTCGGTACAGGCTGGTGTGCCGGAGCGTCCGGCCATGCCTGCGCCGCCGAACTCGACTCCAGAGCGGTCAGCCGCACCGGCGATTCTTCCTCCGCCGGCTCAAAGTCCGTCGCCCTCGACCCCTACGCCGGCGGATATGCCGGTGCAGACGGCTCGGCCGCCGATCAACCCTTTTCTCGCCAACGATCCCAACGCGAAGGCAAAGCGACTCGCCCGTGCGCTCGTCTCGGACATCTGTGCCTACTTTCCGCAGAAGCGTGAAGAAGGGATTCGCGATGGCACCCTGAAGCAGCTCTTCCGTGAGGAGATCAAGAAGAGCTACGAGGAGTACGTCGACCAGATCGGCCGTGAGTTCGCGGAATCGACGACGCATTTCCAGGATGCGCTGAACGACGTGCTGGCCGGAGGAAAGAAGCTCTTCTAGTCGGAAGCACCTCCCGCTATGTTGTATGCGAAAGCAACACCGTGCGAGCCGTCCGCCTCCTCGAGCCGGACGGCTCGTGTCTTATCCCGGAGAATGACATGGCGGACAACGAGCGCCCGCGGGTGCTGTCCTCGTATGACGATCAGCTCATTGAGCTGAGGAGGTACCTTTGACCTCGACCACAAGCGCCAGGAGCTGACCGCTCTCGACGAACGCATGGGGAGCGCGGACTTCTGGAACAACCAGGAGAGTGCGCAGGCCATCGTTCAGCAGGTCAAGGCCCTGAAGAACTGGGTCGAACCTTTCGAAGCGCTCGTCGCGCGCGCGCGCAGCGCCGGCGAGCTCGCCGACCTCCTCGACGCCGAGCCGGACACGGAGATGGACGCGGAGCTGTCCGCCGAGATCGAGCGCGTCGGCGTGGACCTGGAGGAATTCCGCCTTCGGTCGTTACTGTCGCATCCCGACGATTTCCGCGACGCGCAGCTCGAGATCAGTGCCGGTGCCGGCGGCACGGAAGCGCAGGACTGGGCGCAGATGATCATGCGCATGTACACGCGATGGGCCGAGCGAAAAGGCTACTCGGTGGAGATCGTCGACCTGAGCGAGGGCGAGGAGGCCGGTATCAAGGGCGCCGTACTCGACATCAAGGGGCAGTTTGCCTACGGGTACCTCAAGGCCGAGAGTGGTGTACACCGTCTCGTGCGCATTTCTCCGTTTGACTCGCAGGCGCGACGGCACACCAGCTTTGCCTCGGTGTTCGTCTATCCGGTCGTGGACACCGACATCAACATCGAGATTCGCGACGAAGACCTGAAGATCGACGTGTTCCGCGCATCGGGGGCAGGTGGCCAGCACGTGAACAAGACGAGTTCGGCGGTGCGCATCACGCACATTCCCAGCGGCGTCATCACGTCGTCGCAGGCGCAGCGGTCGCAGGGGAAGAACAAGGCGACCGCCATGAAGCAGCTCAAGAACCGACTCTACCAGATCGAGCTGAACAAGCAGATCGCCAAGAAGGCCGAGATGGATGCGAACAAGTCGGACGTGAGCTTCGGCAGCCAGATTCGCAGTTACGTCTTCCAACCGTACACCATGGTCAACGACCATCGCACGGAGCTCAAGATTCCCGATGTGCAGAAGGTGATGGATGGCGGAATCGACCCGTTCATCGAAGCGTTCCTGAAGGAGACCGGTGGTGTGAAAGCCGGGGATACCGCGTGACCGAGGAACTGAATTTTGTGCAGAAGGCACGGCGTGAGAAGCTGGACGCGCTCGTGTCTGCGGGCGTGCCCGCCTTCGCTTATGGCTTTGATCGAACGCACTTAGCGTCCGAGGCGGTGGCATCGATGCCTCGGCAGTCGGATGCGAATGCCGACCAGGTGCACGCGGAGGTCGTCGGCCCGGTGGTACGCGTCGCTGGCCGCCTCACCACGTGGCGCGGTCACGGGAAGACCGCTTTTGCGCACCTCGCGGACGGCAGCGGTCGCATCCAGCTTTACTTCCGCAAGGACGAGCTGGGCGATGAGGTATTCGGGCAGCTCGCGCTCTTCGACATCGGTGACGTCGTTGGGGTGGCAGGTCCGCTCATGCGCACACGCACTGGCGAGGTGACGGTGCGTGTGAGCACGGCCGAGATGCTGGCCAAGTCGCTGCGACCGCTCCCCTATGGCAAGGAAGAGGTCGTGGAGGGGCAGACGATTCGTCACTCGGGCTTCGCGGATCCGGAACAGCGCTATCGGCAGCGGTATGCCGACCTCGCAGTGCATCCAGAAGTGCGCGCACTCTTCGTCGCTCGCTCTCGCCTCATCACGGCTATCCGCACGTTCCTCGACGGACGAGGCTTCCTCGAGGTGGAGACGCCGATTCTCCAGCCATTGTACGGCGGCGCAACGGCGCGCCCGTTCACGACGCACCACAATGCGCTCGACATGCCGCTCTTCCTGCGCATTGCGGACGAGCTGTACCTGAAGCGGCTCATTGTCGGCGGATTCGATCGCGTCTACGAAATCGGTCACGACTTTCGCAACGAAGGCATCGATCGCACCCACAATCCCGAGTTCACGATGCTGGAGTTCTACCAGGCGTTCGCGGACTACGGGGAGATGATGTCGGTCGTGGAGGCGCTGCTCGTCGACGTGGCCGACGCGGTTCGTGCCGTGCCGGGAGTGGGCGAAGCGGTGCCGACCTTCAGCCTGCCGTTCCCCCGAATCGAATGGAGCACGTCCCTGAAGGCCGCGCTCGGCCGCGATGCGATGGCGTGCACAGACGCTGAGTTGCGTGCCGAGGCGCGCAGATGCGGGATCGAGAAAGTGGATGCGCTGAGCCGTCCCAAGCTTCTCGACGAGCTATTTGGCGCCCTGGTGGAGAGCACCATCGTCGATCCGACCTTTGTCATCGACTATCCGAAGGAACTGTCGCCGCTGGCGAAGCCAAAGCGGGGCAATGCGGAGTTGACGGAGCGCTTCGAGCTGTTCGCCAAGGGGCGCGAGCTCGCGAACGCGTTCAGCGAATTGAATGATCCGATCGACCAGCGTCAGCGCTTCGAGGCACAGGCGCGCCTCAAAGCCGAGGGCGACGACGAGGCGAGCGGAGTGGACGAAGACTACCTGCGCGCGATGGAGTACGGTATGCCGCCCACGGGCGGTGTCGGGATCGGCGTGGACCGGCTGTTCATGTACCTGACGGGAACCGTCAATATTCGCGATGCCATCCTGTTTCCGACGATGCGTCCCGAATGAGCAAGCTCGAGTTGGGAATTGCCTGGCGGTACCTGCGCAGCCGTCGCGGCTCGAAGCTGCTGTCGCTCATCAGCATGATCGCCATCGCCGGTGTCGTGATCGGCGTCAGCGCGCTCATCGTCATCATGGGCGTGATGAGCGGGCTGCAGAACGACCTGCGTGAAAAGATTCTCATCGGGAGTCCCGACGTTCGCGTCATGAACTACGGCTCCGACATGGTGCTCAAGGACTGGCAGCCCGTGCTGGCGAAGGTGAGCAAGACACCAGGAGTGGTTGCGACGGCACCGTTCGTCCTCACGAAGGCACTGGTCGGCGCGGGGCACAAGTACACGGACGGCGCGTTCGTCATGGGCATCACGCCGGAGGGAGAGGGGGGTGCACCCGTGACCACGATCCGCTCCTTCCGCACAGCCGGCGATTTCCGGTTTCGGACGACCGATGGCAAACAGGCGGGCGCCGTCGTGGGGTCGAAGCTGGCGAACCGGCTGAACATCTATCCCGGCGTGGATTCGATCACGCTGATCACGGGCACGGCGGTGAGTGCCGTGACGGGCATGCCCGCGCCGCACTTCGTGACGCTCGAGGTGACGGGAATCTTCGAAACGGGGATGTACGAGTACGACAACGCGTACATCTACACGTCGCTGAAGGTCGCGCAGCAGCTGGCGGACCTCGGTAATGATGTCACGGGCCTCGAGGTGCGAACAGCCAATCGTGACGTGGCACGAGACGTTGCCGCTCGGCTCGAACGGATGCTGGGTTATCCGTATCGGACGATGGACTGGCGGGCCCAGAACCAGGCGCTTTTTCAGGCGCTGCAGCTGGAGAAGCTTGGGATGACGTTCATCCTGCTCCTGATCATCCTCGTGGCGGCATTCAATATCGTCGGCACGCTGACGATGGTCGTGGCGGACAAGACGAAGGAGATCGGCATCCTGCGCGCGATGGGAATGTCGTCGGCGTCCATCCGTCGCGTTTTCCTGATCCAGGGCACGCTCATCGGTGTGGTCGGAACCACGCTCGGGCTGGCTGTGGGGCTGGGGACGTCGATCGCGCTGGACAAGTTCAAGCTCATCACGCTGGACCCGCAGGTGTATTTCATCGATCACCTTCCTGTCGATCGCGCGCCGCTCGACATCGCGGTCACCGTAACCGCGAGCCTGCTGATCGCCGCGATCGCCACGATCTACCCCGCGATCCAGGCATCGCGTCTGCTTCCGGTGGAGGCAATGCGCGAATGAGCGTGATCGAGGCGCGGGCGCTGACGAAGACCTACGTTGGGGGCGACGGAGGGATTATCACGGTGCTCGACCACATCGACCTGGCTGTCGAGCGCGGGGAAATGGTGGCGATCATCGGCGCCAGCGGTGCCGGGAAGAGCACGCTGCTGCACCTTCTGGGAGCGCTCGACCGGCCGACGGCGGGCTCGGTGCGCATTGCGGGGCAGGACCTGTCGGCGCTGGACGACGATGCGGTGTCCGCCCTTCGGAACCGGACCGTGGGCTTCGTGTTCCAGTTTCATCACCTGCTGCGCGAATTCACGGCGATCGAGAACGTCATGATGCCGTTGCGGATTGGTGGAATGGACGACGCCCAGGCGCGTTCACGCGCATCCGGCCTGCTGGAACGCGTCGGACTTGGCGGGCGCATGACACATCGTCCGTCGGCGATGTCGGGGGGCGAGCAGCAGCGAACGGCGGTGGCACGGGCGCTCGCGGCGGACCCCGCCGTCCTGCTGGCGGACGAGCCGTCGGGCAATCTCGATCACATGAACAGTGACTTGTTGCATGAGCTCTTTTCAGAGCTGGCCCGCGAGCTCGAGGTGGCGATGGTGGTGGTAACCCACAATCGTTCGCTGGCGGCGCGCGCCGACCGCATACTGCAGCTTGAGGACTCGGGACTGACGCAGATCGCGTTGCCAGAGGTGGTGGCCTGAATGGTGTGTGACAGCTGTCATGAGCGCGATGCGGTCGTGAACCTGACGACCATCGAGAACAATGCCGTGCGGCAGCTGCATCTCTGTGAGCAGTGTGCGGCGGAGCGCGGCGTGGAAACGACCGTCGCGACGCCGAAGCACCCGCTCGGCACCTTCCTCCAAGCGGTACAACAGCAGACGGTTCCGGCCAGCGCTGAGGCGGGCCGTTGCGCGTTCTGCGGGCTGACCATGAAGGATTTTCGGGAGACCGGCCGGATGGGGTGCGCGCGGTGCTATTCGACGTTCGAATCGAGCATGCGTGAGTTGCTCCGCCGAGTGCATGGTGGGCCGAAGCACACCGGCAAGGCGTATCGCGCGCCACATGACGAGGTGTTCGAGAAGGCTGGCGTGCTGGGCGAGCTGCGGGACAAGCTGCGGCGTGCGATCGAGCAGGAGCAGTTCGAGGCAGCGGCCGAGCTGCGCGATCGTATCAGGGTGCTCGAATGAGCCTGGATCTCTCCCTCTTGCCAGACGGCGGCGTGCGGTGGCTGGACGCGTCTGGTCAGCACTCCGACGTGGTTTTGAGCACACGCGTGCGCCTCGCGCGCAACCTGGACGGGTACGCGTTCGCCAGCCGGGCACGTGATGGCGAGCGGCTTCGCGTGTTGGCGCAGGTGCGCGACGCCCTTGGGGATGTGCCCGGGATGCCGGAGAGCTTTCTCGTGCGCGTCGATGAACTCGGTGCGGCGGATCGGGCGCTGCTCTTCGAGCGTCACCTGGTGAGCAAGGAACTCGCTGGCCTGGAAGAGCAACATCCGCTTCGGAGCGGGGCAGCCGTGTACCTCTCGGATGGTTTGAGCGTCATGATCAACGAGGAGGATCACCTCCGCATGCAGGCGCTCCAATCGGGATTCGAGCTCCGCGCGGCGTACGCCGCACTGGAGCGAGTTGACCGGGAGCTTGGTGCGAGGGTCCCCTTTTCATACCACAGTGAGTTCGGCTTTCTCACGGCGTGCCCAACGAATGTGGGAACCGGAATGCGGGCCTCGGTACTCATCCATTTGCCGGGGCTGGTGCTGACGAAGGAAATCGGACGCGTGCTGGCGGGGCTTCAACAGATGGGGCTGACGTACCGAGGGTTGTATGGCGAGGGGTCCGAGGTCGTCGGGAATTTTTTTCAGATCTCCAACCAGACGACGCTCGGACGCTCGGAGGAGGACCTGCTCGATCAGTTGATCCGCGTGGTGGGCCACGTGATCGAACGCGAGGAGGAGGCGCGACGTGTACTGCTGCGTGATGCCGGTTATATTATTGAAGACAAGCTCTGGCGGGCGTATGGCACGCTGCGTTACGCGCGAAGCCTCACGTTCGACGAAGCGATGAACTACCTCAGTGGCGTACGCTTGGCCGTCGGGCTGAAACTCATCCCGTCACTCAGTGTATATACCCTCAACAAGCTCCTGATCTTCTCGCAGTCCGCACATCTGTCGGCTGCAGAAGGTCGATCGCTATCCGAGAGCGAGACGAACCTGGCGCGGGCGCGCTATGTGCGTCGGGCACTCGAAGGGGAAGCAGGGGCGGTCGGCTAGCAGCACGTCCACCGGGTCTTGTCCGAGGGTCAGAATGAACGGCTACAACTTTACTGAGCGGGTGCGGAAGGTTCTCGCGATGGCGCGTGAGGAAGCCGCCCGACTCCACCACGAGTACGTGGGCACGGAACACATCCTGCTCGGCCTCATCCGAGAGGGTGAGGGCGTCGCCGCCACCGTGCTCCAGAATCTCTCCGTGGAACTGGACGAGATACAGCAGAAGATCGAGGAGACGGTGAAGAAGGGCAAAGCGGCCCAGACCACTGGTCCCGACCTGCCGTACACGTCGCGCGCCAAGAAAGTCCTGGAGCTCGCCATGAGTGAGGCGC
Organism: Gemmatimonadaceae bacterium; assembly: GCA_046589725.1. GTDB lineage: Bacteria > Gemmatimonadota > Gemmatimonadetes > Gemmatimonadales > Gemmatimonadaceae > AG11. Next base: position 33,890 of record JBKJUW010000050.1, on the reverse strand, counting down.
GAGAGCTCAGTCACTCGTACGTCGGTACCGAGCACCTGCTGCTGGGACTGCTGCGCGAGGAGAAGGGCATCGCGGCGCAGGTCCTCACGGATGCCGGGGTGAACCTCGAGGCCGCGCGCGCCGAGACGCTCCGCATCCTGGGCACCGACGCACCGCAGCAGCAGGGAGGCGGCCCGTCGGCCCCGCAACCAACGCCGGCCACGCCGAAAGGCGAGAAGAAGTCCAAGACGCCGGCACTCGACCATTTCTGCCGCGACCTCACCCAGCTTGCCGCTGAAGGACAGCTCGATCCGACGATCGGACGGGCCAAGGAAATCGAGCGCGTCATGGAGGTGCTGACGCGCCGAAAGAAGAACAATCCCGTCCTCATCGGGGAGCCTGGGGTAGGCAAGACGGCCATCGTGGAAGGCCTGGCCCAGCTCATCGCCAATGGCGAGTGCCCGGAGTCTCTCCGCGACAACCGCGTGCTGTCACTCGACATGGCGGCTGTGATTGCCGGCACCAAGTACCGTGGCCAGTTCGAGGAGCGCCTCAAGGCGGTCATGAACGAGATCGCGCAGAACAAGAGCGTGATCCTGTTCATCGATGAGCTGCACACGCTCGTCGGTGCCGGAGCGGCCGAAGGCGCGATCGATGCCTCCAACATGCTGAAGCCTGCGCTTGCGCGCGGCGAGCTGCAGTGCGTCGGCGCGTCCACGCTCAACGAGTATCGCAAGTACATCGAGAAGGACGGCGCGCTCGAGCGCCGCTTCCAGACGGTCGTGGTCGATCCGCCCTCCATCGACGAGACGGTGGAGATCCTGAAGGGGCTGCGCAAGAAGTACGAGGATCACCACAAGGTGACGATCCCCGATGCGACGCTTGTGCTCGCGGCCAAGCAGTCGGAGCGCTACATCACCGACCGCTTCCTGCCCGACAAGGCCATCGACGTGATCGACGAGGCGGGTGCGCGGGCCCGGCTGGCGGCACAGGCGCCGCCACCGGAAGTGGCCGCACTCAAGGGCGAGCTGGAGAAGGTGAACACGGAGAAGGAGGCCGCGGTCCGCGACCAGAACTTCGAGCGCGCCGCCTCGCTGCGGGACAAGGAGCGAGAGATCCAGGGCGACATCCGCAAGAAGCAGGAGGAGTGGGAGCAGCGCCGGCAGTCGCACCGCCCCGTGCTCGGCGAGGAGGAGATCGCGTTCATCGTGAGCCGCTGGACGGGCATTCCCGTCACGCGTCTCCAGGAGGCGGAGACCAGTCGCCTGCTGCGGATGGAAGACGAACTGCACCTCAATGTCATCGGACAGGACGAGGCCATCAAGGCGCTCAGCCGGTCGATCCGGCGGAGCCGTGCGGGCCTCAAGGATCCGAATCGTCCCATCGGCTCGTTCATTTTCTGCGGACCCACGGGCGTTGGCAAGACGGAGCTCGCGCGCTCCATCGCGAAATTCCTCTTCGCGGATGCATCGGCGCTCATTCGCGTCGACATGAGCGAATACATGGAGAAGTTCTCGGTGTCGCGCCTGATCGGCGCGCCACCGGGATACGTAGGCTACGAAGATTCTGGAACGCTGACGAAGGCGATTCGGCGGAAGCCGTACTCGGTGATCCTCCTCGATGAAATCGAGAAGGCGCATCCGGATGTCTTCAACATCCTGCTGCAAGTGCTCGACGAAGGACACCTCACGGATAACTATGGGCGCGTGATCGACTTCAAGAACACCGTCGTGATCATGACGTCGAACGTGGGAGCGCGCGACATCACGAAGGGGGGGAAGGGTCTCGGCTTCACGCTGGGTGATGCGACGACCTCGTTCGAGCGCATGCAGGAGAAGGTGAAGGAGGAATTGAAGGTCGTCTTCAATCCGGAATTCCTGAACCGACTCGACGACGTGATCGTGTTCCACCCGCTCAGCCGCGACCACATCACGCAGATCGTCTCGGTGCTGCTGAAGGACGTTCGGAAGCGGATGGCGGAAGACGACCTCACGATCCGTCTCACGGATGCGGCGACCGCACTGCTCGTCAAGCACGGGTACGACGAGAGTTACGGGGCGCGTCCGCTGAAGCGCTCGATCCAGAAGTACATCGAGGATCCGCTCTCGGACAAGATCCTGCTCGGCGAGTTCACGCGCGGCGACGAGATTGAAGTCGACGCGGCGGCGGATGGCACGAAGCTCGACTTCAAGGTGCTCTCGAACGCTTCAAACGCGTAGTTCCGCAGGCAACCACACGAAGGCCAGCAGGGTCCAAAGCACGGGGACCCTGCTGGCCTTGTCCGGTGTATATTACAAGATGCGACGTTTGCTTTTCTCTGCCGTCGTCCTGCTGCTCATGGGGACGACGGCGCGCGCACAAGACCCTGCCGTTGCCGGCGGTCGGTGCGCCACCCCAGATACGATCATTTTCCGCGGCGCTTCACGCGTCTCGGATGCGACCATGCGCGCGGATGCCGGGCTCGTGGCCGGACCCGTGAACTATCGCGTGCTGGAGCGCGCGATCAAGGCGCTCTATGCCAGTGGGCAGTTCGACGACATTCAGGTTTCGTGCGACCTCGCGCAGGACAGCACGCGCGCCGCGCACGTTTTCCTGGTGAAGGAGCGCCCGCTTCTTTATGGCGTGGACGTTTCTGGCACCGACCGCGTGGCGCGGAACGACGTTCGCGATCGAGTGGACCTGCTTGTCGGGAAGCCGCTCGATCCGGCACTGGTTGCGCGGTCGATGCAGCGCATCGACTCCCTGTACCAGTCCGAGGGGTTTTTCCTTGCGCAGGTGCGGCCGGAAACGACGATGGTGAACGGGCAGGTGCAACTGCTGCTCCGTATCGATGAGGGCAAGCGCCTCGCCGTGTCCGGCGTGAACATCGCAGGCAACGTCGGCGTCTCCGACAAGGATGTCGTTTCCGCGATGGAGACGAAGCCGGAAGGGTTTCTCTGGCTGAAGAAGGGCGAGCTCGACGCGGACAAGTTCGCCGGCGACGTGGGTGAGCGCATTCCCGCCCTGTATTCGTCAAAGGGGTATCTCGATGCCCAGGTGTTGAAGGACACGGTCGTGGTAGATCGTGTCCGCGGAAAGGCGCTCGTCGACCTGACGGTGAAGGAAGGGCCCCGATACAAAATCGGCACGTTCGAGGTGACGGGCAGCCGGCGGTTCTCGAACGACGACCTGCAGCGCTTCTACCCGTTCGGTGAGCAGCCCAAGACGATCACCAGTGCGGTGAAGGGCGTGCTGCGCGTGGGCCGAGGGAACGATGACGCAGCGTATTTCGACCAGTCGAAGTGGGACGATGCCACGCGCCGGGTCGGCGAGGCGTACGCGAACGAGGGGTATATCTACGCGAACGTTCGGCCCGTGGTGGATCGCCGCCGCATTGGGCCGGACTCCACGCCGACCGTGAACCTCCGGTGGGAAGTCGACGAAGGTGCTCCGGCGATCGTGAATCGCGTGGACATCCTCGGCAACGACATCACGAATGAGTCGTGCATCCGGAACCAGATCGCCGTGGTTCCCGGGGACATCTTCCGCAGGGACGCACTGATTCGAAGCTACCAGAGCATCGGCAACCTCGGCTTCTTCGAGACGCCCATTCCACCACCCGACACCAAGCGCGCGAACGAGCAGGGCGACCTGGACGTCGTGTTCCACGTGAAGGAGAAGCGCACCGGCAACGTGAATTTCGGCGCGTCGGTGGGGCAGGGCGCGGGCATCGGCGGATTCATCGGCTTCGACCAGCCGAACCTGTTCGGCCTCTGCAAGAAGGGCTCGCTGAACTGGCAGTTCGGCCAGTACATCAATGACTTCAGCCTCACGTACTCCGATCCGTTCATTCGGGAGTCGCAATACTCCGGCACTGTCACCGCATACCATTCGCAGACGCGGTACTACGTCAGTGACGTTGGCCGGCAGACGCGAATTGGAGGACAGTTGCAGGTCGGCTTCCCGTTGATGGGGTCGCGCTTTTCGCGTCTGTTCGCGTCATACGGCGCCGAGAAGGTGACGTATGGAACGGATGGCCTGGTGAGCACCATCAACTGTTCGGTGATCTCCTGCGCCCGCTCCACGCTTGGGCTGTCGTTCGAGCATGACACCCGCATCGGACTGCCCTTCGCCACCGACGGTGGCAAGCAGACGCTGGCCGCACAGGTGAACGGCATCCTGGGCGGCGCGCAGTACACGCGCTATACGGGCGAGATGCGCCACTATGCCTCGCTCGTCGAGTTCGGCGGGGGCGGTCTGGGATCCGAGCCAATCACGCTTGCGCTGGGACTCTCCGTGAGAGGCGGCGCAGTGTTCGGCGATCCCGGCGGATTCTATATCTCGCAGAAGTTCTCGCTCGGTGGCGTGCAATACGGTGAGCCGCTGCGCGGGTATGACGAATTCTCGATCACACCCGGTGGCTTCCTCGAGAACGGCACGGGTGTATCGCAGGCGCAGGCGACGTCGTTTGGCGGCGCGTTCTATACCAGCACCGTCGAGCTCGACCTGCGGATCAATCAGCAACTCAACTTTGACGCCTTCTACGACGCCGGCAACATCTGGGCGCGTCCGCGCGACTTCAATCCGACGCGCCTCTTCCGCGGTGCGGGATTCGGCGCGTCAGTCGTGACACCGCTGGGTCCACTTGGCCTGGACCTGGGATATGGCTTTGATCGGACCACGAACGGTGTGCGAGATCCCAAGTGGCAACTACACTTCAAGCTCGGCCAGCTCTTCTAACTCCTGGAGTTTTCATGCGTGTACTATTTCGAGCGACACCCGTCGCATTCGTCCTGCTCGCAGCCCTCGGCGGGCGCGCGTCTGCCCAGCAGAAGAATGCATATATCCAGTCATCCATCCTGCTCGAGCAGGCGCCGGGACGGGCAGCAGCAGAATCGCTGTTCACCAGGGAGTCGTTGCCGTATCAGGAGCAGATGAAGCGGATGAGCGACTCGCTTCAGGCGATGGTCGCGTCGTTCGAGAAGCGCGCTCCTTCGCTCGCCGCGGCAGCGCGCGATGCCCAGGCCAAGGAAATCCAGTCCAAGGAAGCAGCGTACCAGGCGCGTGCGCGCGAGCTGGAGGCAAAGCAGAATCAGCGGCAGAGCGAGCTCGTCCAGCCAATTCTCGACAGGATCAAGCTCGCCATTGAGGACATACGCATCGAGGGTGGCTATTCGTTCGTCTTCAACGCGGACGGCCAGGGCTCGCCGCTCGTTGCGCTCGACAAGAACCTCAACATTACGGACCGCGTACTGGCAAGGCTGCGCGCCGGCATGGCGTCCACGGCGGCGGCCAAGCCTCCCACGGGAGCGCCGGCCCCAGCTCCGTCGGGTGTGACTCGGCCCGTAACGCCGCCGCTCGACTAAGCGTGGCAGATCCGCTGGCGACGTCTCGCGGCGGTGAGGGCTCACGAGTCCTCACCGCCGCGTCTATTGCGGCGATGACGGGCGGCGTTCTCAGTGGCGACGCGGACACGACGGTCACCGCCGTCGCTCCGCTCGAGCGGGCGCAGTCGCACCACCTCACTTTTCTGGCGCGCGCGAGACATGCGCCGCTGCTCGCGGCGGCGGACGCGGGCGTGCTACTGGTGACGCCAGCGCTTGCGAATACCGCCGGCGGCACGCGCGCGCGAGTGGTCGTCGAGAACCCGATGGAGGCGATGCTCGCGCTGCTGCCGTCGCTGTATCCGCCCCCTCCCCACCTGCCGGGCATTCATCCGACGGCGATCATTGGCCGCTGCGCCAGCGTGGGGGAGGACGTGTCCATCGGACCGTACGTCGTGCTGGGTGACGGCGCCGTTGTCGGCGCACGGTCGCGCATTCATGCGCACGTCGTAATTGGCGCCGCGGTGACGATGGGTGCCGACTGCGAGCTCTACGAAGGCGTGACGTGCTACTCCGGGACGTCGCTCGGCGACCGGGTGCGTGTGCACGCCGGGGCCCGGCTGGGCTCCGACGGATTCGGCTACGTGTTCCGCAATGGTACCCACGAGAAGATTCCCCATGTGGGCCGATGCGTGATCGAATCTGACGTCGAGATCGGCGCGAACACGACGATCGACCGTGGCAGCATCGACGATACCGTGATCGGGGCGGGAACGAAGATCGACAACCTCGTCCAGGTCGCACACAACGTGCGCATCGGGCGACTCTGTCTCCTCATCGCGCAGGTCGGCATTGCCGGGTCCGTGCAGATCGAGGATGGCGTCGTCCTCGGGGGTCAGGTCGGCGTCTCGGGACACCTGACGATTGGCAAGGGCGCGAAGCTCGCTGCGCAAGCCGGGGTGTTCGGCAACGTCGCCGCCGGCGAAACCTGGTCCGGGTATCCGGCCCGACCGCACCGCGAGGCGCTCCGCGCGCAGGCAGCCATGTTTCGACTGCCAGCCATCATGCGCGCCATTGAACGGCTGGTCGCACGCGTCGAGGCGCCGAGGAACGACTGATGCGACGAACCATTGCGAAAGCCGCGAGCGTGTCGGGCATCGGGCTGCATCTTGGCGTGGACTGCACGCTCGAGTTCCTGCCGGCGCCGAGTGGCTCGGGGATTTGCTTTGTCCGGCGCGACCTCGATGGTGCGACGCTGATTCCGGCGCTCGCCCCCTACGCCGTGCTGACGGAGCGGCGGACGCAACTCGGCGACGAGCCCAACGCCGTGCACACCGTCGAGCACGTCCTTGCGGCCGTCGCCGCGCTCGAGATTGTGGATCTCCTCATCTCGCTCGACGCGCCCGAGCCGCCCATCATGGACGGGAGCGCCGGCCCTTTTTTCGAGGCGTTGCGGGAAGCTGGCATCAGGGAGCAGCCGGGATTTCTCAGTGTGGCGCACCTGCGCGAGCCGGTCCGGATGACCGATGGCGACTCGGTATACGAGGCTTTCCCGTCCGACGACTTCCAGCTCGACGTGACCATCGAATTTCCCCATCCGCTGATCGCGTCCCAGCACTTCGCGAGTGCCATCACCGCCCGGTCGTTTGCGAAAGAACTGGCATTTGCGCGTACATTTGGGTTCGTTAGCGAAGTCGAGTCGCTGCGGTCCAAGGGTCTCATCAAGGGTGCCTCTACCAAGAATGCCGTGGTGCTCGACGACCGCGGGGTGGTGGACAACGAGCTGCGGTCGCCGGACGAGTTCGTCCGGCACAAGATGATGGATTGCGTTGGGGACCTCGCGCTTGCCGGTGTGGGCATCAAGGCTCGCATCGTGGCGCACAAACCAAGTCATCGCGGCACGGTACTCTTCGTGCGCGCGCTGCAGGCATCGCTAGCGCAGGAGATACAGGTGATCGGAATCGAGGAGATCATGCAGGTGCTCGCGCACCGCTATCCGTTTCTACTGGTGGATCGCATCATCGAAATGGATCCACCGAAACGCGTCGTGGGACTGAAGAACGTCACCATCAACGAGCCGTTCTTCCAGGGTCACTTTCCCGGCCACCCCATCATGCCGGGCGTGCTCATCGTGGAAGCGATGGCGCAGGTGGGCGGCATGCTGCTCATGGGCGCCGTTCCCGACCCGGCCAACAAGGTCGTGTACTTCACGTCGCTGAACAACGTGAAGTGGCGCAAGCCGGTGAAGCCCGGCGATCAGCTGCGCATGGAGCTCGAGATGCTCCAGGTGCGCGGGATGATGTGTCGCATGCAGGGCGTGGCCAAGGTTGATGGCGAGGTGGTCTGCGAAGCCGAGATGAGTGCGATGGTGCGCGACCGATGAGCGCGCGGATTCACCCGACCGCGATCGTGAGTGCTGACGCACAGATCGGAGCCGACGTGGAAATCGGCCCGTTCGCGATCATCGGTGAGGGCTGCACTATCGGCGACGGGTGTGTCATTGCCGCACGTGCCACGCTCGAGCGCAACGTGCTGCTCAGCGCGAACGTCAAGGTGGGCTCCGGATCGATCCTTGGCGGCGATCCGCAGGACCTCAAGTTCAAGGGAGAGTACACCACGGTGGAGGTGGGCGAGGGCACGACGATCCGCGAATACTCCACCATCAACCGCGGCACGACGCAATCCTTCCGCACGACAATCGGCAAGCATTGCTTCATCATGTCGTATGTCCACCTTGCGCACGATTGTCACTTGGGGGACGGGGTCATCCTCGTGAACAGCGTACAGCTGGCGGGTCACGTGACGGTGGGCGAGAAGGCGATCATCGGCGGAGCGAGCGCGGCGCACCAGTTCGTCAAGATCGGGAAGTATGCGTTTGTGGGCGGATGTTCGCGCATTTCGCAGGACGTGCCGCCCTTCATCAAGGCGGTTGGAAATCCCATCAAGCTCTATGGACTGAATAGCGTGGGTCTCCAGCGCAACAACTTTCCCGAGGAAGTGGTGCGGGAGCTCAAGCGTGCGTACCGGCTGTTCTTCCGCTCGGAACTCAATGTGACGCAGGCGAAGGAGCGGGCGTCCACCGAGCTCGCGGCGTACCCAGAGGTGCAGGAGCTCCTCCGTTTCGTCGAGGACAGTGGACGGGGAGTCGTCGTCTGAGCGCGCGCGTGCGGACAGGCGTCATCGGCGCGGGAGGACTGGGCATCCATCATGTCCGCATCCTTCGCGACATGCAGGGGCCGGAATTCATCGGGTTCTTCGAGTCGCGTCCCGAACGCGCGGCACAGGTATCGACTGAGCTCGGCGTCCGTGCCTTCGACAGTCTCGACGAGTTGCTGGATCTCGTGGATGCGGTGACGATCGTCGTCCCGACGCCCGGCCACTACGCGGTGGCGCAGCAGGTGCTCGCACGTGGCATCCACGCCATGATCGAGAAGCCGCTCGCCGCGACGCTCGAGGACGCGGACGACATGCTCGCACTGGCGCGCCGACACGGCGCCGTGCTCCAGACGGGTCACGTCGAGCGCTTCAATCGCGCGATTCGCGCGGCATTGCCGTTCGTGGATGCGCCGCGGTTCATCGAGAGCGACCGCCTTTCGCCGTTCAATCCACGCGGCTCGGATGTCGCGGTCGTGCTCGACCTCATGATCCACGACATCGACCTCGTGCACACGCTCGTTGGCGGAAAGGCTTCGTCGGTGAGCGCGGTGGGTGTTCCGGTGCTGACGCCGTTCGTGGACATCGCCAATGCCCGCCTCACGTTCGAGTCGGGGGCAGTGGCGAACATCACGGCCAGTCGTGTGTCGCGGGAGCGGATGCGAAAGATCCGCATCTTCCAGCACAGCGGATATCTCTCGCTCGATCTCGCAGTCGGAAGCGGTGAGTTCTTCCGGCTGCGCGGCGATGTCGACGTGGCCACCCTCGCGATGGCACCACTCGCGCTGGAACAGTTTGTTGAGCGTATTCCGCTCGAGGCCGAGGAAGGAGAGCCGCTGCGCCTGGAGTTGGAGAGCTTCCTGGCAGCGGTGCGCGGAGAGTCTCCCGTCGTGGTCAGCGGCGAGGCGGGGCGCGAGGCCTTGGCGGTCGCGTTGCAGATCGTCCGCGACATCGAGCGAACGATGCCGTCCGCGCCTACGCGCCCGCTTGCTGGCACGCGTGCGTGAGATCCTGTTCGTCGCCGGGGAAGTGTCCGGTGATCAACATGCTGCCGCGGTAGCGCGGGAGATTGCGGCCTGCCGCGCCCCCTTCGCGCTGGTCGGCGTCGGTGGTGACCAAATGCAGGCAGCGGGTGTGCAACTCGTCGAGCACGTTGCCAATCTCGCGCACGTCGGCTTCGTCGAACCGATCAAGCATCTGCCACAGTATCGCCGGCTGCGGCGTGAGCTGGCCGCGCACATCGCCAGCGGCTCCGTGGCGCTCGTCGTTCTCGTGGATTACGGTGGCTTCAACATGAAGATCGCGTCCGTGGCGGCGGATGCGGGTGTGCCCGTGCTGTATTACATCATGCCACAAGTGTGGGCCTCGCGCGCTGGCCGGATGAAGGCGCTCGCCCGCACGGTGACCCGCGCGGCGGTGATCCTTCCGTTCGAGGAGGCGCTGCTCCGTGCGAATGGCATCGATGCGACCTTCGTTGGGCATCCACTGCTTGACCGCGCCGAGGCGAGCGAGAGCCGAACGGACGCCCGCCGCGCCATCGGTGTGGGGGAAAATGATCGGTTGCTCGCGCTGTTTCCCGGGAGCCGACCGCAGGAGATTGCGCACCATCTCGATCGCTTCGTCGCGACTGCGCGCGAGCTTCAGCGGCGAGACTCGGGCCTGCAGGTCGTCGTGAGCGCCGCGCCGTACGTGCAGATTCCGCCGGAGCGTTGTCCATACCGGATCGTGAGCGCGTCGTCATTTCGCATCCTTCGCGCGGCGGACGCAGCGATGTGCAAGAGTGGAACGACGACACTCGAAGCCGCGGTGGCGCTGTGTCCCCTGGTCGTGGCCTATCGTACCGACCGGATCACGTACGCGATCGCTCGTCGGGTCGTGAAGATTCCGTACATCGGCCTCGTGAACGTCGTGGCCGGTCGACTCGTGGCGCAGGAGTTCGTGCAGGACGACCTCGAGCCCACCAAAGTTGCCGACGCGCTCGCGCCGCTGCTCGATGTCTCGAGCGCGACTCGGCGTGGAATGATTCGCGAGCTCGAGCGCGTGCGCGGCATGCTTGGCGAGAAGGGCGCTGCCGCACGCGTGGCGGCCATGGCTCTTTCGCTTGCCGGGCCTGCGCCCGTCACTCGCGCTTCGTGAGCTCGGCCACGAAGGTGCGCTGGACGGTCCGGCTCGGCGCTGCGTTGTTACGCGTGCTCGCGTCGACCTGGCGCATGCGCTCGCACAATATCGAACCGCTGCATGCGGCGCGGGCAGCGAACCGTCGCGTGATCTTCTCGTTGTGGCACGGCGAGCTCCTGCCTCTCCTCTGGCAGCATCGCGGCGAGAACGTCGCGATCGTCATCAGCGAACACAAGGACGGCGAGATCGTTGCCCGCATCGCGGAGTCGCTGGGATATGCCACCGTTCGGGGGTCGTCGTCGAAAGGGGGGAGCCGCGCACTGATCGGACTGATGCGCGAGATCGATGCGGGCCGAGATGGCGCCATCACACCCGATGGGCCTCGCGGCCCTGCTCGGGTGTTCGCGCCTGGCGCAGCCGTCGCCTCCCAACGGACCGGTGCGTACATCGTTCCGATCCGCGCCGCCGCGTCGCGCTCGTGGCGGCTGAAGAGCTGGGACAGGTTTCTCATCCCGAAGCCGTTCGCGCGGGTCGATGTCAGCTACGGTGAACTGACGGTCGTCGAGGCCGACTCACCCCGCGCGGCTGCGGAGCAGGCGCCGCGACTGCAGGCGCTGCTCGAAGCCACGCCTGGCTCATGATCAGGTGAGGGCGCTCGACGCGGTGTGGTACGGCTCGAGTCTCCCCGCACGCCTCGTACGGGTTGCACTCACGCCGGCAAGCTGGTTATACGCAGCGGGCATCAGCCTTCACGGCCGACGCTATGCCGACGTGTCTTCCGTGACGACGCCTCCGATTCCCGCGTTGAGCATCGGTAATCTCACGGTCGGGGGCACGGGAAAGACACCAGTGGCAGCGTGGGCGGCGGGTGCGCTTCGGCTGCGCGGTGCGTCACCCGCAATCGTCATGCGTGGGTACGGCGACGATGAGCCACTCGTGCATGCGCGACTGAACGCCGACGTTCCGGTGGTCGCCGATCCTGATCGGCTCGCCGGTGCGCGACGCGCAGCAATCGAGGGCGCGGATTGTGTCATCCTGGATGACGCCTTTCAGCATCGCCGCATCGCTAGGATCTCGGACTGGGTGCTGGTGAGTGCCGACCGGTGGTCGGAAACGCTACGTCTCCTTCCCGCGGGACCACTTCGGGAACCGCTCAGCGGCCTGCGGCGCGCGGATATCGTTGTGGTCACGCGCAAGCATGCTTCCCTCCCGGTAGCGGAGTCGGTCGTTGAAGTACTGACGGCCCGATACCCCACCCTTGGGTTTGCGGTTTGCCATCTTGCGCTGAGCGACTTGCGGAGCGCGACGTCGGACGCCTCGCGGCCGTTGTCATGGCTGCGCGATCGGAATGTTCTTGCTGCGGCCGCCGTGGGTGATCCGTCGACGTTCTTCGCGCAGCTGCGGGCCGAGGGCGCGGCTCTGCAGACGCGTGCATTCGCGGACCATCACGCATTCGGCGGCGCCGACGTCGCCGCGCTGGTGAGAGCCGCCCATGGAGCGGACGGCGTGGTTTGTACACTGAAGGACGCCGTCAAGCTCGGCCCGCTCTGGCCTGCCACGGCCGCGCCGTTGTGGTATGTTTCGCAAATTGCCGTCTTCGAGCGCGGATCCGCGCTGCTCGACCGAGCACTGGGTGCGGTACTGGCTGCGCGCCAGGCTGCGCCTTCAACCGCCGGCCCTGCCGGCCAGAGTTCCCTTGAAAATGGCCACCGATCTTAGATTGCCGACTGATAGCATTGTCATGCCGGACAAGGACCGCTTCCTGAACGAGGAGAACCCGTTCGAAGCGATGATGAGCCGGTTCGACCGCGCCGCGCAACTGCTGGACCTCGAGCCCGGGTTATACCAGGTGCTCCGCCATCCGGAACGCCAGATCATCGTGTCGGTCCCGGTGATGATGGACAATGGGGAGGTGGAGGTTTTCGAAGGCTACCGTGTGCTGTACAACACCTCGCGCGGTCCGGCCAAGGGCGGCATCCGCTTCGACATGCGGGTGAACCTCGACGAGGTGAAGGCGCTCGCGGCTTGGATGACCTGGAAGTGCGCCGTAGTGAATTTGCCCTTTGGTGGTGCAAAAGGCGGCGTCATCTGCGATCCACTCAAGATGAGTGTCGGTGAACTGGAGCGGCTGACTCGTCGCTACACCGCAGCCATCATCCACACCCTCGGCCCGGACTCCGACGTGCCGGCGCCGGACGTGAACACGAACGAGCGCGTGATGGCCTGGATCATGGACACCTATTCCATGCATCATCGCCACACGGTGACTGCCGTCGTGACGGGCAAGCCGGTGGAAATGGGTGGCTCCCTCGGGCGCCGCGAGGCGACGGGCCGTGGCTGCATGATCGTCACGAAGCAGGCACTCGCGCACCTGGGCATGAAGATCCAGGGCACCACCGTCGCCGTGCAAGGATTCGGCAACGTGGGCTCGGTCGCCGCCGACCTGCTCGTGAAGGAGGGTTGCATCATCCGCGGCATCAGCGACCGCACGGGGGCCTACTGGCACAAGGAAGGCATCGACATCCCGGCCGCGCTGAAGCACGTGGCGGCACACCGCAGTCTCGAGGGCTTCACCGGGGGATCGCCGATGACCAACGAGGATCTGTTGACCTCCGACGTCGACGTACTCCTTCCCGCCGCGCTCGAGAACGTCATCACGAGCAAGAACGCCGCGAAGATTCGCGCAAAGATCATCTGTGAGGGCGCGAACGGACCCACAACGGCCGGCGCCGACAGCATCCTCGCCGAGAAGCAGATCTTCGTCATTCCCGACATTCTTGCGAATGCGGGCGGCGTCACCGTGTCGTACTTCGAGTGGGTGCAGGATCGCGGTGGCTATTTCTGGTCCGAAGCCTCGGTCAACGAGCGCCTCACCGATATCATGACTCGCAGCTTCGCCGACGTGTTGAACCTCTCCATGCTGCACAAGGTGGACATGCGGACGGCGGCCTACATGCTCTCGATCAGCCGAGTGGCGACCGTGCACCGTCTTCGTGGCGTTTACGCGTAGCGGCGCGTGCGCGTCATCGTCGCAGCCGTGGGCAAGCCGAAGGACCGGCACCTCGCGGCAGCGATAGCGGAGTACGAAACACGAGCGGCGCGGTATTGGCCGCTCGACGTCATCGAGGTGCGGGAGGGGAGTGGCCGTGGGATCGGGCCGGACCTCGCAAAGGAACGCGAGGGCGCGAAGTTGCTGGAGCGGATCCCGCCCGGCGCATCCTTGCTTGTGTGTGACGAACTCGGCGATCGACTGACGTCCGGCGAGTTCTCAAACCTCCTTACGGGCGCGCGGGATCGCGCAAAGGACATCGCCATCGTGATTGGAGGCGCTTTCGGCCTCTCCGACGCGGTTCGAGCCCGGGCCACCAGGGCGCTCCAGCTCGCGCCATGGACGCTGCCGCACGAGTTGGCACGACTCGTCCTCGCGGAACAACTCTACCGGGCGGGTACCATCGCGCGGGGAGAGCCGTACCACAAATGAGCGGAACGCCAAACCCGATCTCGATGACGCGCGAACGATCGACGCGATCGCGGCGTTGCTCACGAACGTGAGCCGCTCTGATTATCATGGATGCTTCATCCACCACGTTCCCGCGCAATGACCGACGTTCGCATCATCTCCGGCGCTCTGGGTGGATCGGCGCTCTCACAAGCGTTGCAGCGAGGCGAAGCGCCATCGGAGTGGCTCGCTTCCGCGGTGAGTTCGGTGACGGATTGGCGCGCGCGCGCCCGGCGCCGATCCCGTGAGCGTCAGTGGGAGGAGTGTTGGTCCGCACTGGCACCGGCGTTCGACGCGACCGGGGCAGCGGCGGAACGACTCCAGCGCGTCCGTCGCGAGCGCGGAGTTGTTGTCACGACGGGGCAGCAGCCCGGACTCTTCGGTGGCCCGGTCTATACGTGGAGCAAGGCGATGGGCGCGCTGGCCCTCGCGGACGCCCTCGAGCGCGAGACTGGCATCGCGACGGCGGCTGTGTTCTGGGCCGCCACCGACGACGCGGATTTCGCGGAGGCCTCGTATACAGTCCTCGCCCGACCGGGCGGCGCTGAGCGCCTCCAGAGCGAGAATGCACCTGACTCCGGCGTGCCGATGGCGATCGCGCCACTCGGTGAAGTGGGCCACTTGGTGGCTCGGCTGCGGGACGCATCCGGCAGTGTCGCCGATCCGCGCGCTCTGAGCGCCATTGACGAGGCCTACGGAACTGCCGGCGAGACGGTGGGGGGTGCGTATGTCCAGTTGCTGCGGCGGTTGCTCGAGCCTTTGGGCGTGCCGGTACTTGACGCCTCGCATCCGGCCGTGCGTACCGCGTCGGCCAAGACACTGCGCGCCGCGCTCCGCTGTGCAGGCCAGGTTGAGCGCGCGCTGGACGACCGCACGCGCGCGATCCGCGGCGCGGGCTTCAGTCCCCAGGTGGAGGATGTGAAGGCACTCTCGCTCGTCTTTGCGCGCGAAGGGGCGAGTAAGGCACGAATCCCTCTCAGCGCCGCCGCGCGCATCGCGGACGATCCGGACGCGTGGCTGAGCCCGAGTGTCTTGCTGCGGCCAATCGTCGAGCAGGCCATCCTGCCGACGGTCGCGTATCTCGGAGGGCCGGGAGAGCTCGCCTATTTCGCGCAGGTCAGCGCGGTCGCTGACGCCATCGGTGCGGAACGACCCGTCGCGCTGCCACGGTGGTCGTGTACGCTGATCGAGCCGCATGTCGAGCAATTGCTCGCGAAGTTCAAGGTGTCCCCTGACGACCTTTCTCAGCCGGACAGGCTCGAGGGCATCGTGGCCAGGGAGGCCATGAGTGAGCGCTCCGATGCCGCCATCGAGCGGCTGCGCGCTGCCATACGCGCGATTCCGAACGACTTGTCACCGGAGGCCGTACCGCTTGGCCTCGGTGGTGCAATAGAAGGTTCGATGCAATCGCTCCTCTTTCGAGTTGACCGGCTCGAGCGCCGGCTCGTCGCCGGAATCAAGCGCCGCGAGCATCAGCGGCTGCGCGAGGTGGCCACCCTTCGCGCCTTCCTCTACCCGCTGAACACGCGGCAGGAGCGCGCCATGAACCTCGTGCCAACGCTGAGTCGGCACGGACTCGAGCTGCTGGGCGAAATGCGCGACGCCGCCTCGACGCACGCGGATGCGCTGATCGGCGCACGAGCGACGTGAGCGCGCCCGCACCAGTCGTCGACGCCACGACCGCCAAGACGCAGAGCTCCGGCCGAAGCTCGGCACTCATCGGCGCTGGTATCCTGCTATCTCGCATCCTCGGCCTGCTGCGCCAGACGCTGATTGCGCGCTACCTCGGCGCGGGCGCAGCGTCGGACGTATTCAATGGCGCCTTTCGGCTGACGAATTTCCTTCAGAACCTGTTCGGCGAGGGCGCGCTCTCGGCATCGTTCATCCCCGTGTATGCGCACGCGCTCGAGAAAGGCGACGAGCGCGAGGCCGACCGTATTGCGGGAGCCGTCGCCGTGATTCTTGCCCTGGTCACCGCCGTCATCGTGCTGCTGGGCATCCTCGCCGCGCCGCTGGTCACGAATGTGATTGTCGGCGGTTTCACTGGTGCCAAGTTCGACCTCACGGTCCGCCTCACGCGGATCTTCTTTCCCGGCGCAGGCATCTTCGTGATGAGCGCCTGGTGCCTCGGCATCCTGAACAGTCATCGCAAGTTCTTCCTGTCGTACGCAGCGCCCGTATTCTGGAACCTCGTGATGATCGGAGCGCTCGTGTTCTACGGGCCGCGGTACAACGAGGTCGACCTCGCGGTGGCGCTTGCCTGGGCGTCGGTGGCGGGTGCTGCGCTGCAGATGGCCGTGCAGCTTCCATCGGTGTTCACGCTGGTGCGGCATCCCCGCTTCGTGCCGGACTTTGGGTATGCACCGGTGCGCGAGGTCGTGAAGAACTTCTTTCCCGCGTTCGTGAGCCGCGGCGTCGTGCAGCTCAGCGCCTTCGTCGACCTGCGGCTCGCCAGCGGCATTGCGTTCGAGGGCTCCGTGGGCCTGTTGAGCTACGCACAGACGATCTACGTGCTGCCGATCAGCCTCTTCGGGATGGCGGTATCCGCTGCCGAGCTGCCCGAGATGTCACGCGAGAGCGGCACGGATGCCGCCGCGGCTGCTCGGTTGCGCGCACGGCTCGACGCCGCCATCCCGCGGATCACGTTCTTCTGCGTGCCATCCGCGCTCGCCTTCATCTTCATTGGCGACGCAATTGCGGGCGTTCTCCTGCAGCACGGACGGTTCAGCCACGCGGACAGCGTACACACATGGGCCATCCTCGGCGGCTCTGCAGTTGGTCTTGTGGCAAGCGCACAGGCGCGATTGTATTCGTCGGCATTCTATGCGCTGCGCGACACGCGAACGCCGCTGTGGTTCGCCGTCGCGCGCGTTACGCTCACGGGTATTCTTGGCTACCTCTGCGCGTATCCCCTGCCGGCTCTGCTTGGTCTGCCCGCCTGGACAGGTGTTGCTGGACTGACGGCCTCCGCCGGTATCGCTGGGTGGGTGGAGTTCTACTTGCTCCGGCGCGCGATCAGCAAGCGGATCGGGCCGTCTGGCATGCAGCGGGGACAGCTCGTCCGCATGTGGACCGCTGGGATGGTTGCGGGCCTGCTGTCGCTTGGCCTTATGCGATTCTTTGCCGGTGGGCGCGAGTTCCTCGCTGGCGTGCTGGCCATGGGCACCTTTGCCGCCGTGTACGGGGCGATCACCGTCGCGCTGGGCGTGCCTGAAGCGAAGGGCCTGATGAACCGCGTGTTGCGCCGCTAGCGCGAACGACCGCGTCGGCGCCGGGGTATATTGGGTCATGGCCGTACCCGACGCGATTCTCGAAAAGATTCCCCATCTACCCGAGTCGCCCGGCGTCTATTTGTGGCGGGACGCCGAGGGGAAAGTGTTGTACGTGGGGAAGGCCAAGCGCCTGCGCTCGCGCGTGCGCAGCTACGTCGCGGCGGATCACGCCGAAAGCGTGAAGACCCGCCACCTCATGCTTCAGGTGCGCGGCCTCGATACCATCGTCGTGTCGAGCGAGGCGCACGCGCTGATTCTCGAGGCCAACCTCATCAAGGAGTACAAGCCGCGCTTCAACATCGCGCTGCGTGATGATAAGTCCTATCCGTTCATCAAGGTGACGGTGCAAGAGGCGTTTCCGCGCGTGTGGGTGACTCGCCGGCTCCAGAACGACGGGGCGCGGTACTTCGGCCCGTACACCGACGTTGGCGCCATGCGGCGCTCGCTCGACGTGGTGAAGCGCCTCTTCACGGTGAGGTCGTGCAACTACGACATGCCGGCGCAGATGCCTGAGCGCCCGTGCCTCGACTACCACATCGGGCGCTGCAAGGCACCGTGCATCCTCGCACAGACGCAGGGCGAGTATGCCGCGATGATCGACGAGGTCCTGGACTTCCTCGCCGGCAAGCCCGAAGAAGTCGTTCGCAAGATCAAGGAGCGGATGGCGCTCGCGGCGGAATCGCTCGACTTCGAGCGCGCGGCCAACCTGCGCGACGTGCTCACCCATCTGGAAACGATGGAAGAGCCGATGGTCGTCATGGAAGTCGAAGGCGGTGATCGCGACGTGATCGGCTACGCGCGTGACGGGGACGACGCGGTCATCGCCCTGATGCGCATCAGGGCGGGGAAGCTCCTCGCACGCGACCACCAGTTCGTCGCGAACACCGAAGGCGAGATCGACGCCGATGTCCTCGAGACCTATCTTGCCGGACCGTACCGGCTCCTCGAGGAACGCGCCCAGGAACTGCTCATCCCATTCGATGTCAGCGAGCGCGATGCGCTCGAGCAGTCACTCGAGCGCACGAAAATCCACGTTCCGCAACGCGGTCCACGCCGCGAGCTCATCGAGCACGCACAACAGAATGCCCGGCACCTGCTGGAGGAGGCACGACTCACCGGCGACGAGCCAACTGAAGAGCGCGCTGGTGATCCCGTCTACGAACTCCAGCGTCAGCTCGGACTGCAGAAGGTGCCACGATCGTTCGTCTGCTTCGACATCTCGCATGCGCAGGGCACCGACACCGTCGCTTCCTGCGTGTGGTTCCAGAACGGCCGGCCCCATCGTGCCGAATATCGCAAGTTCAAGGTGAGGACTGTCGAGGGCATCGATGACTTCGCATCGATGAAGGAGGTCGTCGGCCGGTATTTCAGGCGGCGGATCGATGACGAGCGCGCGCTGCCCGATCTCGTGCTGATCGACGGTGGCAAGGGCCAGCTCAATGCCGCCGCTGACGCGCTCCACGAGCTCGGTCTCGCGGCACTGCCGATTGCCAGCCTTGCCAAACGTGAGGAGGAAATTTTTCTCCTCGGAAAGAGCGAACCGCTCCGTCTGCCACGACGCTCGCCCGCGTTGCGCATGTTGCAGCAGGCACGCGACGAGGCGCACCGGTTCGCTATCACCTTCCAGCGCAAGCGTCGCTCTGTGCGGACGATCACCTCCGAGCTGCTGCGCATTCCGGGCATTGGCGAAAATAAGCGCAGGCTCCTGTTGACGACGTTTGGCAGCGTGCAGGGAATCCGCGAGGCGTCGCCAGAGCAGATTGCCACCGTTCCGGGCTTTTCCCTCAAGAGCGCGCAGCGAATACTCGACGGGCTTCGTCGCTCCGATGCGCTGGCGCCGGGAGCCTCGCCTGCTGGCAGCCCCGAACCAATATCTTCAGCGCAGCCCGCCGAAGACGCACTCACCCACGACGTCACTCACACGTGAGCTCCTGGCACCTCGATTGTTCCGCCTGCGACCATTCGCAGGGCGGCGATACCCTCGCGTCGGTTTGCCCGAAGTGCGGGCAGCCGCTGCTCGTCCACTACGACTCGCCTTACCCTGCGCGCGACGCGATTCTCCCGCGTTGGGACATGTGGCGTTATGCGCCCGTGCTGCCACTGCTCAGCGGGGAGACGCCCGTCTCACTCGGTGAGGGCGCAACGCCAATGCGCGAGATTCCCGCGCTCGCGGCCGAAATCGGTGTTCGCAGTCTCTGGGTGAAGGACGAAGGCTTGAATCCCACCGCCTCATTCAAGGCGCGAGGGATGAGCGCGGCGGTGACGCGCGCTGCCGCATTGAAGGTTCCTGGTTTCTGCGTGCCCACCGCAGGCAACGCGGGAGCGGCACTCGCTGCATATGCCGCCGCCGCTGGGTTACCCGTTCGCGTTTTCGCACCGCGCTCCACGCCCTCGCCCATTCTCGCGACGATCACGGCACTTGGCGCTGAGCTGCAATTGGTCGACGGACACATCGGCGACGCCGGGAAGCAGTCGCGCGCCTTTGCGGTCGAGCATGGCTTCTTCGACATGTCAACGCTGCGGGAGCCCTATCGCATCGAGGGCAAGAAGACGATGGGACTCGAGCTCGCAGAGCAACTGGGTTGGCGACTGCCGACCCACATCATCTATCCCACAGGCGGCGGCACCGGATTGATCGGTATGTGGAAGGTCTTCGCCGAAATGCGCGAGGCCGGATGGCTGGCCGCCGACAGTGCGATGCCCAAAATGGTCGTGGCCCAGGCCGACGGATGCGCCCCGATGGTGCAGGCGTTCGAGTCCGGCGCCGACCACGCCGTGCCCTGGGAAAATCCGCAGACGCACGCGAGTGGACTGCGCGTCCCGGGCCCGCTGGGCGATCGCCTGATCCTCAAGGCCGTCTACGCAAGCGGAGGAATGGCTGCAGCCGTCAGCGAGGACGTCATTCGCGCGGACACGCTTCGCCTGAGTCGTGCATCAGGCGTCGACGCGGCGCCCGAGGGCGGTGCGGCGCTGGGCGTGCTCGACCTTCTGGTGCGACAAGGACGTATT
This sequence comes from Gemmatimonadaceae bacterium, assembly GCA_046589725.1. Lineage (GTDB taxonomy): Bacteria > Gemmatimonadota > Gemmatimonadetes > Gemmatimonadales > Gemmatimonadaceae > AG11. The sequence continues at coordinate 13,557 of JBKJUW010000050.1, read as the reverse complement.
GGATCTGACGCGGAGGTCGTTCTGTTCAACACGGGAAGCGGCGCCTCCTACCGGTTCTGACATGCGCATCGCCATCCTGGATCCCTTCAGCGGCATTTCCGGCGACATGACGCTCGGCGCCCTCCTCGGCGTCGGCCTCGATCCCGAGTGGTTGCGCGCACTGCCGGAGCGGCTGGGCCTGTCGGACGTCGCGGTCGAGATCAAGGAAGTCTTGCGGGGAGAGTTGGTTTGCTGGAAGGTGGATTTCCGGATTCCGCCGCAGCCGCACGGCCGGCATATCACGCAGATTCGCGAACTGGTGGCGCGAAGCGGCGCGCCGGAGCATGTCCGTGCGAAGGCCGATGCCGCCTTCTGGGCGATTGCGGAAGCGGAAGGCGAGATGCACGGCCAACCGCCCGAAGAAGTGCACCTCCACGAGGTCGGTGCGGTCGACGCCATTCTCGATGTGGTGGGCGTCATCTGGGGGTTGGCTGAATTGGGAATCGAGGAGGTCCGGTGCGGCGTCCTCCGCATCGGCGACGGTACCGTTCGGGCTGCCCATGGATTGCTCCCCGTGCCTGCGCCCGCCACCCTCAAGTTGCTCGAGGGACATCAGGTGAGCCCCGGTCCCGAAGGCGCAGGCGAGCTGGTGACGCCAACCGGCGCCGCCCTGGTGCGTGTGCTCTCCGCCGGCCAGCCGCCGTCGCTCTACACGCCGGTCCGCAGCGGATTCGGCGCCGGTACCAAGGATTTCCAGGGGCGCGCCAATGCGCTTCGGATCATCCTGGCGGACGTCCAGGCGGAGCCGCCGTCGCACGGTCGCGAGGTCGTTTCTGTGTTGACGTGCGACGTCGATGACATGTCGCCGGAGTACCTCGCCGGCGCGGTGGAACGCGCCCGCGCCGCGGGCGCCCTCGACGCCACGCTGATATCGAGCACGATGAAGAAGGGCAGGGCAGGCACGCGTATTGAGCTGCTCTGTAGGCCAGCCGACGCCGAACGATTGGAGCGACTGTTGCTGGCGGAAACAACGTCGATCGGCGTGAGGCGGGTGGAGATGACGCGAATCGTGCTGCCTCGGTCCGAGGTGCGCGTCGAGGTACTGGGGCATGAAGTCCGCGTCAAGATTACCCGTGTGCCCGACGCGAGCGCCCGTTCGAAACCCGAGTACGATGATGTACAGAGAATTGCTCTAGCGACTGGGCGCCTGCCCGCAGATATTTACCAGCTTGCACTTGCCGCGGCGGAACGGTCCTGACAGCACTGGGGTACGCCAGCAGACGCTGGCTGTGCTGCCGGCCCCGCCCGATCACTCCAGGAGATGACTGATGGCCCTGTTCGCTAGAAAATACCTCGCCCTCGGCGTCACGTTCCTCGCATCGTCCGTGGCTGGAGCGCAGGCCGCTCCCGCCAAGCCGGCGTGCGATGTTGGCGAATCGGCCACTGGCAATGCGGCGCGCGCCACGCTCAGTGTGAACCTCGCGCGTGAAGCGACGTCACCGGTCGTCGCCGGCACGAACTTGAAGAATGCTGTCAAGCTGCTGGAGACGGCCAATCCAGGCGACAACGCCGTCACCAACGCGTATGTGATGGGTGAGGCGCTCAGCCTGTGGGCCAACCAGCCCGGCACCGGTCTCACGCCCACACGGGGCTCGCTAGGATTCGCCACCAATCCAGCAGCTACGATCGATATTCCGACCACGATCGACTCGCTCTTCCGGATCGTCGAGACCGCGAAGCCCAACTGCAACGACTACACGGCGTACTGGCGTGCGGGACAGAAGTTCTATCTCGAGATCGTGAATGGCGCGATCAACGCCATGAACAGCGACAAGCTCGATTCGGCGGAATATTACGCCATCCAGGCGAACAAGCTGTACAGCGCCTCGCCGTACGGCACGATGGTCCTTGGCGGCGTGTATTCGAAGCGCGGCAACACAGCCAAAGCCCTCGAGTACTGGGGCAAGGCTGCAGAAGTGGCGAGCAAGGACTCCAGCTACCGTGATGTCCAACGCCAGATGCTGGCGAGCATGGGCAGTGCGTACCTTGATGCAGCCGGAACGGCTTCGGGCGCGGAGAAGGTCGCCGCGTATCGGAAGGCAGCGGACGTATATAGCCAGCTCATTGCGATTCCCGGCACGAAGGGCCAGTACCTCACCGGCAGCAGGCAGCAGCTGGAGACGGCGTATCTCATGGCCGGCGACACGGCGGCTGCAGCCAAGGTCTGGGCGCCTATGCTGATGAACCCCGGCGAGTACGAGTACAACGATCTGCTCAACTCGGCCGTGAGTGCGGCGCGGGCCAATCGCTCCGCAGACGCAAGCAAGCTCTTCGAGGCCACGCTGGCCCAGAACCCGTATAACCGCGACGCGTTGTTCAACGTCGCCGTGACGTATCTGACGATGGAGCAGAACGACAAGATCGGTCCTGTCGTGGAGCGCCTCGTCGCCGTTGATCCGGGCAATCCAGAGAACTACAATCTGGCGGCGCGCGCCTACCTGGCGATGGCCAAGGCGGCACAGGTGGCAAAGAAGGCTCCCCTCGCGGCCGCACTGAACGACACCACGGTGTCGTGGTACAATCGCGGTAACTTGCTGCCGGTCGAAGTCACGTTCACTGAGTTCTCACCGAACGACAAGAATGTCACCATCGGTGGGAACGTGCTCGATCGTCGCGACAAGATCGAGGCAAACGCGACTCAAGCGGCTTCCGCGAAGCCGGTCAAGGGAGCCAAGGGAAAGTCAGGGGCAAAGCCCGAAGCGAAATCCTTTCCTGCCAAGCCAATCACGCTCGCCTTCACGGCGCTCGACAAGGCGGGGCAGGCACTTGGCACGGAGACGGTGACCACCGAGCCGATCTCTCCGGGGCAGCGGGCCCGTTTCAAGTTCACAATCAACGCACCGAACGCGGTCGCATACCGCTACAAGATCGTCGACTGAACGACCCTCACGCAGAAAGGCGCCCGCCATGGTGGCGGGCGCTTTTTTTGTTCGCGATGCGTGACAAACGACCACAGGCGCAAGCTCCGAAGTGCTCAATTCTGCTTGACTTCCGTGCCCGTATCTCCTACCTTGGATGAGGGCGGTTGGACGTCGCCACGCATGCTTTCTCAGGGGGAAGAATCACGCCACGTGATCTTCCCCCGTCGCTTCGGTAAAGGTCTGCAATATCATGGTTCGGGTCAGTCGCGTTCTCCCAGGCAGCGTATGTGATGAGATGGGAGTGGTGGTCGGCACCGAGCTGCTCACCGTGAATGGGCGCGAGCTCGCTGACTTTCTGGACTGGGAGTTCCTCACGGCGGACGAGGAGCTTGTCATCGAGGCCAGGCTACCAGACGGCGAGTCGATCGTGTACGAGGTCGAGCGTCCGGAAGGAGAAGGGCTGGGCGTGGAGCTCGATCCGCCCACGATCCGGCGCTGCGCCAATCGCTGCGAGTTCTGCTTCATCGAGGGCCTGCCGAAGGGGTTGCGCAAGTCGCTCTACGTTCGCGACGACGATTATCGGCTCTCGTTCGCCTACGGAAACTTCGCGACGCTCTCGAACGTGAAGGAACGCGACATCCAGCGCATTCTCGAGTACCGGCTATCACCGCTGTACGTCTCCGTGCATGCGACGCCGTGGGAAGCGCGCAAGGTGCTGCTGAACAACCCCAAGGTGCCCAATATCGTCGAGCAGCTCACGCGCCTCGCGGCGGGCGGCATCCAGTTCCACGGCCAGATGGTCATCGTGCCGAATCTCAACGATGGGGACGTGCTCGAAGCTTCACTGACGGACTTGTGGAACCTGGGCGACGCCGTCCTCAGCGTCGCGCTCGTACCCGTTGGCGTCACGCAGTTCTCGCATCTCTACGACGGCAAGCCGATGGATGCCGAGAACTCGCAGGGTATCCTGGAGGCGGTGGAGCGGTGGGAGGAGCGCGCGCTCGCGGAGCGCGGCGACCGTTGGGTCTTCGGCTCTGACGAACTCTACCTGCTGGCTGGGCGTCAGCTTCCCGGTGTCGAGCACTACGGCGACTTCTCGCAGATCGAAAACGGGGTTGGCGCCGTTACCTCGCTTCGCCAGCGCATTCAGAGCGGTATTCACGAGCTGCCGCGACTGGATGGCAAGCGGATCGGGGTGGTCACGGGGGTGTCGATGGCGCCGCTCATGCCCGAGTTGCTCGACGCCCTCACCAACCAGACGGGTGCGCAGTTCTCCCTGATCGTCATGGAGAACTCGCTTTTTGGACCAACGACCACCACGGCCGGACTCCTGGTTGGCGCAGACATACGCCGTGCCCTCGCCGACCGCACCGACCTCGATCTCGCGCTCATTCCGGCCGAGACGATCAATGATGATGGACTCTTCCTCGACGAGGAGCGCTTCATCGCGCTCCGTGAGACACTTCCGATGCCGGTATATCCCTCGTACGACTTTATAGATGTTCTCAGGCTCGAAGGCGAGCCGCAGCTTCCTGGCCGGCGCGCAGCATGAGCGTTCCCGTCGTCGCCATCATTGGCCGGCCGAACGTCGGTAAGTCGGCGCTGTTCAACCGGATCATCGGTGACGAGGAGGCCATCGTCTCCGAAGAGGCGGGCACGACGCGCGATCGCCACTTCTCCAAGGCGGAGTGGAACGGCCGCGCCTTCTGGCTCGTGGACACCGGCGGCCTGTCGGATGATCCCAACGCACCGATGGACAAGGAGATTCGCCAGCAGGTCGCCGTGGCGGTCGAAGAGGCGGACATGATGCTCTTCGTCGTCGACGCGAACGTCGGATTGCACCCGAGCGATCATCGTGTCGCCGAGATGATCCGCACCACGGGGAAGCCGTGGCTGCTCGTGGCCAACAAGGTGGATGATCCCAGCCGCACGGACTTCTACGACTTCTACAAGCTCGGGGCCGGCGATCCATTTCCCGTCTCGGCGCAAAACGGCAAAAACTCCGGCGACCTGCTCGATGCGATCATCGAGAAGCTGCCCGAGTCGGTACCGGAGGAAGAGGACGCGCTTCGCGTCGCGGTCGTTGGACGGCCGAACGTCGGGAAGTCGTCCTTCGTGAACCGGCTACTCGGCGAGGAGCGTCTCGTCGTCAGTGACATCGCCGGGACCACCCGCGACGCCATCGATACGCCCATGGTCTATCACGGCCGGAAGATGATCTTCATTGACACGGCGGGTCTGCGCCGTCAGACGAAGATCGACGACGGCATCGAGTTCTACTCCTCGCTCCGCGCGCGCCGCGCCATCGAGCGCGCGAACATCTGCGTGCTGCTGATCGACGCAACGGAAGGTGAGTTCCATCACCAGGACCTCAAGATTGCGCACCTCGCGTGGGAGGCGGGCCACGGACTGATCGTGGTGGTGAACAAGTGGGACCTGGTCGAAAAGGATGACAAGGCCACGCACAAGTTCGAGAAGACCGCGCATGAGAAGGCCCCCTTCCTCAAGCACGTGCCCTTCCTTTTCACGTCGGCGCTCACGGGCCAGCGCGTGACGAAGATCCTCGACATCATCCATCTCGTCGACGAACAGTCGCGCGTGCGCGTGGCCACGTCGGATGTCAATGTGCGGCTCGCGGAGCTGCTCGCGCGCCGGCAGCCCAACCAGGCCGCGGGCCGCGAGGTGAAGATCAACTACGCCACGCAGGTCAGCGTCGCGCCGCCGACGATCGCCTTCTTTGGCAATCATCCTGACCTCGTGGAAGAGCATTACGTCCGCTTTCTCCACAATGGGTTTCGCGAGACGTATCCGTTCACGGGAAACCCGTTGCGCATCCTCATGCGTCGCAAGAGCGGCGCGAAGGCGGAAGCGTAGCCGTGCACCCGGCCATCGCATTGGCGTTGGCGTACATCTCGGGATCCATTCCGTTCGCCTTGCTCGCGGGCAAGGCGAACAGCATCGACCTTCGCAAGCAGGGGTCGGGCAATCTTGGCGCGACGAACGTCTTTCGCACGCTGGGATGGAAGGTTGGCGTGGCCGTCTTTCTTGCGGATGCCGCGAAGGGTGCGCTCCCGGTGCTTCTGCTTCCGCCGCGGATCGACAGTCCACGCGACCCGGTGGTCTGGGCGATCGCGACGGGCGTGGCGGCCATAGCGGGCCATGTGCGGCCGGTGTTCCTCAAGTTCGGAAAGGGTGGAAAGGGCGTCGCGACTGCAGCAGGCGTCTTCCTCGCGCTCGCGCCCGTGCCCATGCTCGTCACCTTCGCCGTTTTCGTCGCTGTGGTGCTCGCCACGGGGTATGTGTCCCTCGGCAGTCTGATCTCCGCGGTGCTCCTGCCGGCGCTTCTGGCCGCTACGTCAGGCGTAGGGTCACCGCGCTTCGTCGTCTCCGCGATCATCGGGGCCTTCGTATTCTGGACGCATCGCGCCAACATCGGTCGTCTCCGCCGTGGCGAGGAGAATCGCTTTGGAAAGCGGGGCAGGGCATGACGCGCTGCGCTGTCCTGGGTGGCGGAGCGTGGGGCACCGCATTGGCCGATGTGCTTGCGCGCAACGGGCACGACGTCGTGCTCTGGGCGATCGAAGGTGACGTGGTTGCCTCGATCAACGAGGCGCACGTGAATGAGCGCTTCCTCGCGGGCGTCGCACTCTCCGACCGCCTTCGCGCGTCCACCGATTTGCGCGACACGCTCGCCGGTGCGCGGTTGGTCTGTGCGGCAACGCCCGCCCAGCACCTGCGCTCCGTCATGCATCGTGCTGCCCCTGCGCTCGCGCGGACCGCCATCGTGTGCGTCGCGTCGAAGGGCATCGAGGGCGGGACGCTCGCGCTCATGAGCGAGGTCGTGTCTCAGGAAGCTCCGGACCATCCAGTCGTGGCGCTGTCGGGGCCGAGCTTTGCCGCCGAAGTCGCGGGCCGCCAGCCGACCGCCATCGTGGCGGCCTCGGACGACCTGATTGCCGCGGAAGCCGTGCAGGACGCGTTCAGCAATGGCCACCTGCGCATTTACACCCACGGCGACGTTATCGGCGTCGAGCTTGGCGGATCGTTGAAAAACGTCATCGCCGTCGCGGCTGGACTCGTGGAAGGTGTTGGACTCGGATTCAACTCGCGGGCGGCGCTCATCACCCGTGGGCTTGCAGAGATGACGCGTCTGGGCGTGGCGCTCGGAGCGCAACCGGCCACCTTTGCCGGGCTCGCCGGACTCGGCGACCTGGTGCTCACGTGCACCGGCGCGCTGAGTCGTAATCACGCCGTCGGAGTCGCGATCGGACAGGGCGCGACGCTCGAGGCCGCGTTGGCGGGGAAGGAGACGGTCGCCGAAGGAGTGGCGACAACACGGAGCACGCTCGCGCTCGCCGTGCGCGAAGGAGTCGAGATGCCGATCGTCGAGATGGTGCACCGCATCCTGTTCGATGGGCATTCGGCGAAGACGGCGGTGGCGCAGTTGATGGCGCGCGAACTTCGAGCCGAGCAGGACGCATGAGCGCCGTCGAACCGGTCCAGGAGTTCTTCAGCATCGGCGAGGTGTGCGAGCTCACCGAACTCAAGGCGCATGTCCTTCGCTACTGGGAGAGCGAGTTCCGCTTCCTGAACCCCGCGAAGAATCGGTCCGGCAATCGCGTATATCAACGCCGGGAGATCGAGTTGATCCTCCTTGTGAAGCACTTGCTGCGCACCGAGAAGTACACGATCGAGGGCGCACGACAGAAAGTGGATGAGCACCGCAAGGGTGGCGAGCTGCGTACGGCCGCCCGCGCGGCGCTCACTGTGCAGACGCTCGAGTCCCTCGAGAACGAGTTGAAGGATCTCATCCGTTTTCTCGCACCCGAAAAATGAACCCTATCTCGACGCTGCGGAGCTGATGCGCTTTCTCATCACCAACGACGACGGCATTCTGGCCCACGGCATTGAATGCCTCATCGCGGCGGCAGAACCACTCGGTGAGGTGTCAGTCGTGGCGCCCGATCGCGAGCAGAGCGCGACGAGTCACTCGCTTACGCTGCATCATCCGCTGCGTCCCGTGCGACGCGCGGAACGTCGCTGGCAGATCGACGGCACGCCAACCGATTGCGTGATGCTCGCCGTCGAGGCGTTGCTCGACGAGCGGCCGGATTTCATCCTCAGTGGCATCAACCACGGCCAGAACATGGGCGAGGACGTGCTGTACTCCGGCACGGTCGCCGCCGCGATGGAAGGCCTCGCCCTCGGCATTCCTTCCATTGCGTTCTCGTTTGCCGGTGGCGACCTTCGCGCTGACCTGACGCACCTCAAGGAGCAGGTGAGCGTGCTCACGCCGCTCATCGCACATCTCACTTCACTTCCGACGTTCCCCTCGAATACCCTGCTGAACGTCAATCTCCCTCCGGTGCCGGCGGAAGGGGTGAAGGGCGTGCGCCTCACCCGGCTCGGAAGTCGTGTCTACTCTGGCTCACTGAAACCGATGCGCGATCCGTGGGATCGTGACATCTTCTGGATTGGCGGAGGGTCCATCACCTGGTCTGGGGAGCCGGACTCGGATTTTCGCGCCATTAGCGACGGCTACATTTCGATCACGCCGCTTCACCTCGACCTCACCAACTACAGCATGCTCGAATCCTCGGGGAATTGGTGGCGGGAGCTCTAGAGGGAGCCATGGGCGGCGCACGCCGCCGACTCGTGGAGCTCCTGCGCGAGCGGGGGATACACGACATGGCCGTCCTTCGCGCCTTCGACCTCACTCCGAGGCACCAGTTCGTGCCCACGGGCGTCCGGCATCGCGCGTACGAAGATGCGCCGCTACAGATCGGCAGTGGCCAGACCATCTCACAGCCAAGCATTCACGCGAAGTATCTCGAGATCCTCGCCCTGCAGGGCGGGGAGCGCGTGCTGGAGATCGGGACCGGTTCCGGCTACCAGACGGTGCTCCTGTCTCATCTGGTGGCACAGGTGTTCACTATCGAGAGGATTCCTGCACTGTTCGCATCTTCGCGCGAAGCGATCAACCGAGCGGGTGCGACCAACGTCTCCATGCTTCTTGGCGACGGAACCGTCGGCTGGCGCGAATACGCGCCCTATGATGCAATTCTCGTCAGCGCAGGTGGACCCACCATCCCGCCGGCGCTCGTCGAGCAACTCGCCGACGGTGGACGGATGCTGGTGCCCGTGGGGTCGAAGGAGGAGCAGACCCTGACCCTGGTAACACGACGCGGCGCAGGCACCAACCAGAAGGAAATAGCGCCGGTCAGGTTCGTGCCGCTGTTTGGCACTCAGGGATGGGAGCAGCAGTAGGTTGTCGGTGCTTCACGTTCGCATTTCCGGCCGTGTGCAGGGGGTCGGATTCCGCTGGTTCGTGCGCGAGGAAGCGCGTCGACTCGGCCTGAGCGGCTGGGTGACGAACCTTCCCGATGGCAGTGTCGAGGTAGCCGCCGGCGGGGAGGGAACCTCCCTTCAACGACTCCGCGCAGCGCTGGCCGTCGGGCCCGCCGGCGCCGACGTGAAAGGTGTCGAGCACGCAGGGGACGTAATGACGACGCCATTGCCATACCCATTCACCATCCATCGCTAAAAATGTCGCCGCATTCTCCTCTCGACCTGGAAGTGCTCCGCACTCGCGTGCTCGCCGCGGTGCGCAGCGTGCCCGATTTTCCGTCGCCCGGCGTTCTGTTCATGGACATCATGCCGGTGCTCGCCAACGCCGAGTTATTCAGGGATATGATCTCGGGCCTCGTGGCGCCGTGGAGAGGCCAGGGAATAACGCATGTCGCTGGAGTCGAAAGTCGCGGATTCATCCTAGCCGCGCCGATGGCCGTGGCGCTCGGCGCTGGCTTCATCGCGGTGAGGAAGCCCGGGAAGCTGCCTTGGCGGACCGAAAGCATCGCCTATGCCCTGGAGTACGGATCGGGAACCCTCGAGGTGCAGGCGGACGCCTGCGGCGCGGCCGCCCGGGTACTGGTGGCAGATGACGTTCTGGCGACCGGTGGAACGGCGCGGGCGGCGTGTGAGCTGATCGCCCGTATCGGCGGCGACGTGGTGGGATACTCGTTCTTGTTCTCGGTGCCGGGGCTCCACGGTCGGGAGCGGCTGGGCGCCGAGCGCGTCGAGTGCCTTGTTCCCTAGACTTCCCTCGACAGTGTACCGACCTTGGATGGCGCTGCGGCAGGGTGGGCCTACGATAAGCACTTGCTTCCATCGCCCGGAGCGGACTACCTTCCGCTCGCGTGCAAGTCCCCGTAGCTCAGGTGGATAGAGCGGAGGTTTCCTAAACCTTAGGCCGGGCGTTCGAGTCGCCCCGGGGACACCTCCCGATGTGGTTTCACCAATCCTGAGGCGGAATAACCGCTTCGGCTCATTAAATAACGTGTAAACATGACTCATCCGCTGTCAGACGGCGAGGCAGGCCCGGCACCGCGCGCCGAGAGCTTCGTCGATTGGTTTCATATCAACTCGCGATTGATCTCCATCGGCGCCGTGGTAGTTGCGGCCGTCGGCTTTGGTGTGTGGTTCGTCCAGCGCACGGCGCTGAATGAGTCGATCAGCGCAGACAAGCAGCTCCTCACGGCGAAGGCATCGCTGAACTCCAGAAACCTCCCCCTCGCCGAATCTGACCTGAAGAAGGTGGTGGACAAATACGGCAAGCGGCCAGCGGGGATAGAGGCAGGGCTACTGCTGGCTCAGCTCAAGCTTGAGAAGGGCGATGCACAAGGTGCGGTCACAGAGTTGGAGGCCTTGAGCGCGAAGGTGCCGACCGGCGCAGGCGCCTCCGGGATCCTGGGCCTCCTCGGTGACGCGAAGTCGCAGCTCTCCAAGCCTGCCGATGCGGCAGTAGAGTATGAGAAGGCTGCGGCTCAGGGTGCCGGGCCGAATGAGCGAAGCTATTGGCGCGCCAAGGCTGCTCGCGCGTACCTGGACGGCGGGAAGCCGGCCGAGGGACGGAAGATCTTCGAGGAGCTTGCGGTGCAGCACGACAACGAGGCTGTTGCCACGGAGGCTCGGGTTCGGCTCGGTGAATTGGCAGTCGTGAACAAGCCCTGAAAGTAGTCTCGATGGTTTTGAACAACGGGCCGGTCTCGGTGAGGCCGGCCCGTTTTGCGACCGATACGGTCGTCGTGCAGCTAGTCCAACGCGGCGAATAAAGCGAGATCAGGTCGTCGTGCAGTTGGCAAAACGCTTATGAGAGGCGAGACCGCATCTGTCCGAAACCGGCCGGCGTTGAGGTGGGGCTCGGAGGGGCGAGTGACGTGAACGAATGTTGACAGCATCGTGCCAGTTGCCGTTGGAGGATCATGTTCTTAGTTCGTATAAGATGTATTATGTAAACTTACTCTGTGGAATACTGTGGATAACGACTTCCATAACACAGCAAACAACTTCGTAAGTTGTTCCCATTAGTGATCTTGTGACGCTGAGATGAATCTAATTCTCATCACAGTGCCGGCTTGCTCCCCAGCGCTGTGGAATCTGCAGAACTCAGAAAATGCAGTGGCGCTCGGATGTCATGAGCAACCTCTTACAACTCGCCGAACTGCCCCTGAAATACGATCCTGGCATCGCCGGCGAGTGATGGAAGCCAGTGCTCTCCATCACGCCTGAGACGCACCCGCAGTGCTCGCCCCGAGCGAGTGATCAAAGCGACCTCGTCAGCGATCTCCCCCGCCTCCGCCAGGATGATCGCGGTAGCGACTGCGCCCGTGCCGCACGCGAGTGTCTCGCCCTCCACGCCTCGCTCGAACGTCCGCACCCGCCACACGTCCGACGAGTCGCGCGAGACGAAATTTACGTTCGCCCCATGCTCGAGAGACGCATCGTTGCGGAGAGACCGTCCGCGCTCGCGAACGTCAACGGTGGCGCTATCATCCACCCGCACCACGAGATGCGGAACCCCGGCCAATGCGAATCCGATCGCCCGTTCTCCACGTTCCAGCCGGAATGGCAGGTTCGGGCGCACGTCTACGACTGGCTGAAGATCGATCTCCGGACCGGTGTCGAGTAGCCGAGCATCGAGGATGCCGGCATCGGTCTCGATCCGGAATGAAAGACCCGCAAGGAGCCCGAGCTCAGAAGCGAGCCGTGCCGAGCACAAGGACGCATTGCCGCACAGGTCTGCCTTGGATCCGTCGCTGTTGAGGTACGTCATCCGGTAGTCGGCAATGCCCGATGGCTCAAGAAGGACCAGGCCATCGGCACCCACCCCCGTCGCGCGCGCACAGATAGCCTGCACCGTGGATTCGCGCATGAGCTCGTCGGCTGGCATCGTCATGGCATCCACCACGACGAAGTCGTTTCCCGATCCGCTCATCTTGTAGAACGTACGGCCCGTTGGCAGCATGGTTCGCCTCAGAGTCTCCCCGTGATCGCCCACCAGCGGAGGCGCCACACCATCCAGAACGCCTCGCGCTGGATGTTGAACGACATCTTGCTCGTGCCCTCGGATCGATCGACAAAAACGATAGGAATCTCCACGATGCGAAATCCCTTCCGCCATGTCCGGAAGCTCATCTCGATCTGGAACGCGTATCCGTTCGACCGGACGTCGTCGAGGTTGATGGACGCGAGCACTTCGCGGCGAAAGCACTTGAACCCGCCCGTTGCATCCCAGAGTTTGAGACCCGTGATGCGGCGCGCGTAGATGTTCGCGCCATAGCTCAGGATGAGGCGCGCAATCGGCCAGTTGACGACGGTGACGCGACCCTGCTGGTAGCGGGACCCGACGACGAGGTCCGCATCCCGGGCCGCCGTGAGGAACTGCGGCAGGTGAATGGGATCGTGCGAGAAGTCCGCGTCCATCTCGAGGATCAGCGCGTAGTCGCGCTCGAGCGCCCATCGGAAGCCGGCCAGGTACGCCGTGCCCAGCCCCATCTTTGACGCGCGCGTCAGCAGGTGAACGCGCGGATCGGCTGTGGCGATGGCCGTCACGACGGCGCCGGTACCGTCGGGCGAACCGTCATCGACGACGAGTACTTCGAGTCGCGCGTCCTGCGACAGCGCTCGCTCGATCAGGCGCTCGATGTTCTCCCGTTCATTGTACGTCGGGACGATGATCAAGACCTTGTCAGGCAAGGTGCCTCCGATCGATCACCATGCCTCCGGCAAGCAGCAGCGCGGCGAGCACCATGGCGGCGACGGTGATCCCCTTCCCCGTGTCCACGGCGGCATCGTGGAAGGAAAGGACCACGGAGCGGGCTCCGGGCGGAAGCGGAACACCAATCAGGTTGAAGTCCACGCGGTACGTGGGTTGCGGCTTGCCATCCACGAGCGCGGACCAACCGGGAAAATAATTCTCCGACACCACGAGGGCGGAGCCCGGCGTTGCGGGCTGGCTCAGGGTGATCGTCGCGCGTCCAGGACCGAAGTTCGACGTCGACGTCGTGATGGCACTTGGAGCCGGCAACGAGGTGACCGGCGTTGTCCGCACCGCCGACGTATCGCTGAAGACCGCGAGCCGCAGCGGGTCGAACCGTGGGTCGAGCACAGCCGGAAGCACGTCAGCATCGGGCGCCTTGGTCATTCCTGACGCGACCCACGCGTACGGATTGTCACCGGGAAGCTTGTAGAGGAAAGCCGTTGACCCGGCGGAATTCTTCACGGGACCCGCGACCAGCTTCAGCTGGGTGTCGGGCAGCGCAAGATTAGTATAGAGATAGCGAACGTTCTCATGTCGCCAGAATGCCGGCGACATCTG
>JBKJUW010000124.1:0-12743 GCA_046589725.1 Gemmatimonadaceae bacterium | reverse complement strand
CCGAGTGCGCATATTCCGGGTACGTCGTGCACTGCAACGGCTCCGCTTGCTCACCTGAGTGAGGCTATCATGACCGACATGGGAACCTTCCGAACAGACGTCGAGCTCGAGAACCCGACTCAGCCCGGTTTACATCGACTCGTGTCGAATGTGCTTGTCGATACGGGATCCGAGCTCTCCTGGATTCCAGCGCCGATACTGGAGTCACTCGGCATCCGCCGAGTCAAGCTCTGGCGCTTTCGTCAGGCTGATGGCACGGCACTCGAACGCTGGGCGGGTGCGGCACTTCTGTATGCCGGGGGCACGGTCACCATCGACGAAGTGGTATTCGGCGAGCCAGGCGACATGGTGCTACTTGGTGCTCGCTCGCTGGAGGGGCTGAACCTGCTTGTCGATCCGCATCGCAAGGTGCTGGTCGACGCGGGGCCCGCACCTGCTTGCCTAGCGGCGTAACGCCGTCAGGGAGCGGGACGCAGGTGAGGCTTCAGAGGATTGGAATCGCCCAGAGAGCGGAGCCCCTCGATAATCGACCGCGCATTCAACTCGGCGCCGGCGGCGTTCGAGTGCAGGTTCGCATCACCGTAGAGTGAATCGACCTTCGACGGCGGCATCGTGTCCATCTTGAGCGATGCGATCTCCGTGAGGTTCACGAACGGCACGTGCTCCGCACGCGCCGTCTGTTCCGCCCAATCGGCAAAGCTGTTCCGGTTGCGGACGATCTTGCCGTCCTTCCAGAATTTGCGAGGCGTCAGCGAGTTGATGAACGGCGTGGCTCCTTTGGCGCGCGCCTCTTTCACGAACTTCCGCATGTACCCGCCGAAGCTGTAGACGACCTCGCCCTTCTGCTTCGTCAGCAGGTTGTCGATGATGAGGGAATCCGCGCCAATGCCCGGCAGCACGCCGCGTGCGCGTGACGTGTCATTCACGGGGCTGGCGTCGTTGTGGCCGAACTCCACCATCACGAAGTCGCCAGGCTTGAGCAGTGTGAGGACCTTGCTCCAGTAGCCTTGGGATATGAACGTGCGGGCGCTGAGTCCGCCGACAGCACGGTTGACGACGTTGATCTTCGTCGTGTCGAAGTACGGCGCGATGTAGTCGCCCCATCCCCATTGGTTGTTCGCCCCATCGCCGCGGCCGTTGCGCACGGTGGAGTTGCCGACGAGATACAGGGTGGGCAGCGCGTGATTGGAGGGCCACGTCAAGCCGAGGCCTACCAGTTGATCAGCAGGAACCGCGGCCCCCTTCGCGGACAGGTAGGCTCGGACCGGGCTGGGTCGCAGCCCCTTCAATCCTGAGACCACGGTTCGCGCGTGCATGTCCGCGCCGTTGGCGTTGAAGTGCGTGTGGTCCTGCTCGTAGATGGCCTTCACCTTCTCATCGCCCATCGCCTGGAACTGGTCCGCGACGAGATTAGTGAGGTCGATGAATTGCACGCCGGCTGATCTCGCGATCTGCTGCGACCACATGCCATAACGACCGGATCCGCGCTCGATCTGGCCACTCGTCCAGATATTCCGCACCGACAGCGACAGCACGATCGGCGTGGCGCCCTTCGCCTTCGTGTCGGCGATCATCTTCCGCATGTACCAGCCGAACGAATGCACGACCTCGTGCCGTTTCGTCAGCACGTTGTCGATCGCGAGAGAATCGTCGCCGAGTCCGGGGATGGAGCCGCGAGCGCGCGAGGTGTCGTTGATCGCGCCAGCATCGTTGTGGCCGAACTCGATGAGGACGATGTCGCCCGGCTTCACGTCGGCGATGAGCTTGTCCCACAGTCCTTCGGTGATGAAGGTGCGGCTGCTCCGGCCGCCGCGCGCTCGGTTGACGACGTTCACTTTCGTCGTGTCGAAGTAGTCGGCGAATGGAACGCCCCAGCCCTGCTGATGCACGCCTGCTCCGCGCGCGGCGGTAGAGTTGCCGGCGATGAAGATCGATTGGAGCGCGGGGTTCAGCGCGGCTGTGACAGCTGGCGTCGCGGCTGTTCGACCACTGGAGGCGGGCGCCTTCGCGCAGGCCTGCAGGCCAACCGCCGCCGCGAGAATGCCGATGAACATCGAACGGCGTGTTATCACGTTGGGAAGTCTACTTGAGGTGCGCCTATGCCAATTGGCGACGTTCGAGGTCCCCTAAAAGCACAACAACTTTGACGCAGAGGGCGCAGAGGAACTGCAAAAGCCGCAGAGAACGCAGAGGAGACCAGACTGCACCGCCACATCAGAGACTCGCGTTCATGTTTTCCTCCGCGTCCTCTGCGGTAAATGCTCTTCGGTTCCCGTGTCGAGTGAATTGCTGCTTGCTTCGCGCGCGAAAATCTACGGGTCCACCCCAATCTTCGCATACGTATTGGCGACCCACGCCTGCGCACCCTTTCTCGTATAGACATCCGGCTTCCGCGATTCGATCACGCCCGCGATCACCTCCGCCACCTCTTCCGCACTCTGCGACTCGGCAAACGATCGCGAATCGGGACCGCCGTGCCGCGCATTGTTGCCAAAATCAGTCCGCACGACACCCGGCGAGACAATCGAGAACTGGATATCAGGATGCGTCTCCTGCACTTCCATCCGGAAGTTCGCGGTGAGGGCATTCAGGAAGTGCTTCGATGCGCTGTACGCCGAGCGGATGAGCGCCAACGGCATGCGGCCGAGCATCGACGAGATATTGATGACATGACCGGAGCCGCGCGACTTGAAGTGCGGGAGCACCTCCTGCATTCCGTAGAGCGCCGACTTCACGTTCACCCGCATCACCTCGTCGATGTCGTCATCGGTGAGCTTGCTTGGCATGATGGTGATGCCCTGCCCCACGTTGTTGACCCACACGTCGATGTGCCCGAAGTGTGCGATGGCCTGGTCGACCACGCCGCGCACTGCCTCACGACTCGTCACGTCGGCCACGATGGGAAGCGCACTCGCTCCGCAGCGCGAGGCCACGGCACGCAGCGCATCCTCCCGACGCGCAACGAGCACGAGCGACGCGCCACGTGTCGCCAGCAGCTCGGCGAGCGCAGCTCCGATACCACCGCTGGCGCCCGTGATGACCACCACCGTGTCCTTCATGCCGTCATGGTGTGATCGGCGCGAGATACTTGTGCATCCACCCGAATACGGTCTCGTGCCACCGTTTGCTGTCGAGCGCGTTGAGGGCCCAGTGTCCCTCGTTCTCGAAGACCAGCCCTTCGGACGGCACCACCATTGCGACGAAGTGCGGTGAAGAGCTGCAGCCCCTGGTCGACCGGCACGCGAAAGTCCTGCTCGTTCGTGATGACCAGCGTCGGCGTGCGAATCCTGTCGGCCGACAGGTGGGGCGAGCACTTCGCGAAATTCGCGCGCGCCTTCTTCGACCACGGAGCGCCGCCGAATTCCCAATCGGTGAACCAGAGCTCCTCCGTCGCCAGCGACATCGACTCCAGGTTGAACACGCCGTCGTGGCTCACCGCCGCCTTGAAACGATTGGTGTGGCCGATGAGCCAGTTCACCGCATAGCCGCCGTAGCTCGCGCCAGCGATCCCCATCCGATTCGCGTCCGCGTTCGGCGACCGCGCCACCACATCGAACACGGCGTGAAAGTCCGTCATCACCTTGCCGCACCAGTCCTGCGAGATCTCGTCGACGACTTTCTGTCCGAAGCCTGTTGACGCATCGAAGTCGCCCGGCGTGAGGTCACGCGTGACACCCGTCTCGATCTCCGTCACGAAGACGTGATGCCGCACGCCTTCCCACCACTCGCTCCAATGGCGGAAGGGCAGCCGCGTCAGCTTGTGCACCTTCACGGGATCCTTCTCGGCCGAATCCGACATGCGTGCATTGCACGCCGCATCGGTGCACGATGGAAACACGTCGCTCACGTAGGCCACGAGTCGACCATCCGGCGAAACGACGAGCGGACCCTGCGCACCAGCCGGCAGATGCGTTACCGCCCTCGCGCCACCGCCCGACGCGTCGGCGACATACACCTGCGGCGCACCATTCCGTGCCGACATGAACGCCACGCGCCCGTCCGGCAGGAAGCGCGGTGTGTCGTCGCTCTTCGGGCTCTCGATGAACGGCCGTGGCTCTGCAGATCCGTCTGCCGGAACCGTCCAGATATCCGCGTTTCGCTTGCCCGCCGACAGGTCCGTCGTGGTCCGGGTGAACAACACACGCTGCCTGTCAGGCGAGACCTGCGGATCACCAACGCGAATGGCCGAGAGGAGATCCTCGACGGCCATGGGGCGCTTGCTCTGTGCAGCCGCGGGTAAGGTCGCAAACGCGACGCCCGCGACTGCGATGCTGACGACAATCGTGTTTTTCATGACCATGGGAATCCGGGAATACGAACCCCAATGATCCGGCCATTGCGGCCGCAGGGTTCGGCCAACTCCAGCGCGTTTCGATAGCCTTACTTCACCGACGCCCGTTCGGCACGTACGTGGCAGAGCCAGTTGTGCGTGTCTTCTGTCTTCCCGTGCACGAGATCGAGAAAGGTCCGCTGGAGCAGCTTCGTGACTTCGCCGGCGCGACCAACGCCGACCTTGATCTTGTCCACACTGCGGACCGGCGTGACTTCGGAGGCCGTGCCGGTGAGGAATATCTCGTCGGCGGTGTAGAGCAGCTCGCGCTGCAGGCCCTGCTCGCGGACTTCGAGACCGGCATCACGGGCCAGCGTGATGATGCTCTCGCGCGTGATGCCCGGCAGCAGCGTGCCATTCGCCGGCGTCGTAAACACCACACCCTTCTGCACGATGAACACATTCTGTCCGGAGCCTTCGCTGATCAACCCGTCCGGCCCGAGCGCGATGGCTTCGTCGTAGCCATTCGCGAGCGCCTCCATCTTGATCAGCTGACCACCAAGATAGTTGCCGGCGACCTTGGCCATGGACGGCGTCGTATTCGGCGCCATGCGGTGCCAGCTCGAGACGCACGCATCGGCGCCCATCTCCATGGCGTGTTCACCGAGGTAGGCGCCCCATGGCCAGCAGGGAAGGAAGACTTCGACCGGGCTGTCGAAGGGGACCATTCCCGCCGCACCATATCCGCGAATCACCATTGGACGCACATAGCACGACGGGAGACCGTTCTTCTCCACGAGCTCGCAGCATGCCGCTACCAGCTCGTCGACCGAGTACGGCAGCTCCATGCGATAGATCTTGCACGAGTTGACCATCCGCTGGAGGTGGTCCTCCAGCCGGAAGATTGCCGGCCCACGCGGCGTGTCGTAGCACCGGATGCCCTCGAAGATGGACGACCCGAACTGCATCGAGTGCGCAAGCACGTGGACGGTGGCGTCTTTCCAGGCGATGAATTCGCCGTCATGCCAGATCCATTCGGTCGGTTGCAGTGTGGCCATCGAACCATCTTCTCCGGTTGAAAGTGCAAATCGGCGCTGCGGTAGCGCCGATTCAGTCAGGACGATTTGCCGAGTTCGTCCCACAACATGGCAATGGCGCGCATCCCGACCGTGAAGTTCTCCAAGCTCATCCACTCGTCAGGCGCGTGAGCGTTCTCGCCGGGCAATCCGAAACCTACTAGAAGCACCGGCGCACCGAGAATACGGGCGAAGTCCCCGACGACGGGGATTGAGCCGCCCTCGCCGGTGATCACCGGTTCGCGGCCGAATGCGGCGCCGAGTGCGCGGCGGGCGGCGTCGAAGAGAGGGCCGTCGAGATCGGCACGCCACGGCGCACCCCCGTGCAGGTGCGTTACGGTCACCGTCACACCCGCCGGCGCCACGCGCGCCACATGCGCCTTCATCGCTGCCTCGATCCGCTCCGGGCGCTGATCGGGCACGAGACGACAACTCACCTTCGCCATGGCCTTCGCGGGCAGCACCGTTTTCGCGCCTTCCCCAGTGTAGCCGCTCAATAGCCCGTTGACCTCGCAGGTGGGACGAGTCCAGAGCTTCTCCAGTGTGGTGTATCCCTTTTCCCCCGCCAGCGCCGGCGATCCCGTCTCTGCGCGAAAGTGCTCGTCGTCGAAGGGCAGCGTTCGCATCTGGTCGCGCACGTGCTGCGGCCAGACGGCGACGTCGTCGTGAAATCCGTCGATCGTGATGCGACCATCGGCATCGTGGAAGGTCGACAGGATGCGAGCGAGCGCCATGGCGGGATTCATCACGGCGCCACCGTAACTGCCCGAGTGGAGATCCTGCGCGGGCCCCTGCACATCGATCTGGAAGTAGGCGAGACCACGCAACGACGACAGAATGCTCGGAAGGCCGGGCGCAAACATGGCCGAGTCGGAGATCACGACGTAGTCGCACGCAAGCTCCTCCGCGTGCGCCTCGATGAACGGCGCAAGATGCTCGCTGCCAACTTCCTCCTCTCCCTCGGCGACCACGATGACGTTCATGGGCAGGCGACCGCGCGCCTGGAGGTGCGCCTCGAGCGCCTTCACGTGCAGGAAGAGTTGTCCCTTGTCGTCGACGGATCCGCGGGCGTAAACTTTCCCGTCGCGCACCGTTGGCTCGAAGGGCGGCGACGTCCATAGGTCGAGCGGCTCCGCGGGCTGCACGTCGTAGTGACCGTAGATGAGCACCGTCGGCGCACCGGCCGGCGCACCTCGCCACTCGCCGACGACCACTGGATGGCCCGCCGTTGCATGAACCGTCGCCTTCAAGCCCGCTTGGCGGAGGGAGTCGGCCGTCCACTCCGCGGCGCGTATTGTGTCCGCGTCGTGCTCGGTCCGTGCGCTGACACTCGGAATGCGGAGGAAGTCGAACAGCTCTTGCTGGATACGGGCATCGTGCGACGCGAGATACGCGTCGAGGTCGGCTGGAATGGCTATCATTTGGGATCGCGATTCGAAGTCAGCGGGCAAAGGCATGAACTGATACCGCAGAGGGGCAACAACCTTTCGGAAGGTTGCACATATACATGATGCAGCGATCTTTCTATTCGCATCAGTTGGACGGCGAATGATAGCACGCTTTTGAGCCGGTCTTCCACAAGTTGAATTCCGCGATGCCAACGAAGACAAGTGCCCTGCGCGACGAGATCAAACAGACGCGTCCGTTCAGCTCCGCATCATCGGAGGCCGTCGTCAGCATACTGCGAACGGCGGCGATGTTGCAGCGCCACCTCTCGCAGGTGGTCGAGGCCGGTGGCATCACCATTCAGCAATACAACGTCCTTCGCATCCTTCGTGGTGCCGGTACGGTCGGGCTGCCCACGCTCGCCATACGCGACCGCATGATCGAGGAGGCCGCGGGCATCACGCGACTCCTGGACAAGCTCGAGGCGTCGGGCTTCGTGTTGCGGGAGCGTTCCACGCCCGACCGCCGGCAGGTGCTCTGCCACATCAGCCCCGCGGGCTTGCGCCTGCTCACGCAGCTCGACGAGCCGGTCGATGCCGCGAACGAACGTGCCATCGCGATGCTCGATGAACCCGAGAAGTCTGCACTCGTCGAGCTCCTGGGCGCCGTGCGCGCGGGCCTGTCATCCAATCGCAACGGCCGTCCCACCGCGAACGGAAGGGTCAGCGCAGGCTGACCGTGGCGGGGCGACTCCATCCGCCGCGGTAGCTGCGGAGGATCCAGATTCTGCGCACCGCGACGGTATCGGACCCGCGAAGGAGCGGCGCGAGCTCACCGCGCGAGTACTGCTGAAAGAACGGCGCAACCTGACTCACCGTTCCGTGTGTCTCGGCTGATTCATCCAGCAGCAGCACGAGGTTGTCACCCGGGTGGGCTACATCCGGAAACCCGGGCCAGAGCTCGTACTGATTGTGTCGTCCACCGAGGCACATGCAGAACGCGTGCGGATGATCGGGGAGCTGGTACGCCAGCTCGCTCACCTCCTGGTAGCGGTCAGCGCCGACGTGAACGACACCGCCCGCCTCAGCGCGCGCCCGCTGTACCTGGTGGGCTACACCATCCCACCCCGCGCTCCGCGCGACCGGATCGCGGCGCGCCGGCAGCGGAAGGATCGGGTGAAGCGCATGGGCGTAGATGATCGCCACCAGGAGTGCGGCGAGCCCGACGCCGCTGCGCAACCAGCGGCTCGTCGGCGACAACCACACCGCCATCAACGGAATGGCGGCGACGTACGACGGCGCGGGCCAGTTCGCCTCGACCGACCGACGCATGGCGCTGTACGCAAAGAACACCCAACTGCCGGTCGCCAATACGGCAAGCGCGAAGCGCGCGTCGTCGACACGATCGCGGAGGGCGCGCCAGACGGCGGCTGCCGCGAGCACGAACAGGATTGGCGACACGAGACCCAATTGCCCACCGATGAGGTCCAGCTCGCGCTTCATCGCTGAGCCCTTCGGCGTGCCGAGCCCGTGCTGGATCTGGAACCGGAACGAGATCCAGTCGTGCGACTGGTTCCACTGGAGGACCGGAAGGAACACGAGCGTTGCCACCATGCAGGCGAGATACGGCCCCGGCTCGCGAAAGCGCGCGCGCAGCGATGGCCGCAGCACCATCGCGACGACGAGCGTCACCGGCAACAGGATGCTCGTGTACTTGGACGAGAACGCGAGCCCCAGGCACGCGCCGGCGACGCACCAGTTCTCCGTGGACGCGCGCGATCCGGATGGGTGTTGCAGCGCTCGCACGACGAAATAGAGCGACGCTGCGCTCGCGGCGAGCAGCGGCGCGTCCGGCGTGGCGAGGATCAGGCCCGATGCCGCGAGCGGCATCAAGGCGAACACGAGTGCCGCACTGCGCGCCGCGGCGCCACCGGCCAGTCGTCGTGCGATGAGCGTGGTGAAGAGGCCGCAGAGCGATCCGACGAGGACGGGAACGACGCGAACGACGAATGGCGATGTCGCGACGCCAAGCGCATCCGCGGCTGACGTGCCGATCGCAATCAGCCAGGCAATGACGGGAGGGTGATCGAAGTATCCGTTCGCGAGGTGTCTGGACCAGTCCCAGTAGTATGTCTCGTCCGGATACAGCGGCAGCCACGCCGCGAAGGCGAGTCGCACCACGGCCGCGGCGGCGGTGATCGCGAGCGCCTGACGCCACGGGCGCGCATCGTCCACGCCGATTACACCGCGGGCGCGCCGGCTCTCCGGCGCGCCATCAGTCCCAGCCACCCGAGGTACGCCGCAAAACACCAGGCGAGCCACACGATACGCTCGTCGGTGGACAGCGAGCGCAGCATACCCCATCCCACCAGCGGAGTGGACAACGGAAGCGCGATGCCCGTCTCCGTATTGGCGACGTAGCGCACGACGACGCGCGTTGCCCCGCGACCGCCATTCCGCAACACGTTGGCGATTGCCTTCGAGAGTACGTCCGGCGAAACCGTTCGCCATTGTGGGATGAACATCAGCGTCCAGCCAGCCGCGGTGTGACCCCACCCGTGGCTATCGCTGCCGGCCACCAGTGCGAGGTTGGTGCTGTCGGCAAGATGAAGGATCCGAGCCCGCTCGGCGCGCGTCTGCCCGAGGCCCCGCGGTGCACCGTCGACGATCTCGATGGCACGAACGCCTGCCGTTCTGCGCCCCGATGCGGCCTGCACCCGCGAGAGATCTCCCGGCAACGTCTCGATCAACACCGGCTCCGCACCGGGAACCATGCTCATCAGCGCCAGTGACTGGTCGTCCACGTCGCGCAGGGTAGCGTTCAACATGCCACGGTACATGCGGTCCGCATCGAGAACATTCACGTGCTCTCCGTTCCACACGACCTCGATTGCCGGAAGCAGCACGGTGCCCTGGCCGGCCGAGGAGGGATTGTTCGCCCACGCGTCGCGCGCACCCTCGAATGTGCGATGATCGGTGACAAAGGCGACGTCGAAGCCCGCGTCATGGTGCCAGCGTCGTACGTCCTCGGGGGTCCAGTCGGGGCGACCGTCGTGCGAGTATCGGGTGTGCGTGTGGAAGTCGACCGCCATCACGTCGATGCTGGCCTCGAGTTTCGCCATCGGACGCGGCAGCACCGCCGCGCTGGCATAGACGGCGAGCAGCACTACGATGCCGACGCCGATCCGCGCGAGTTCGCGCAAGGCGCGGCGCGCCGGAAGCGCCTGCTGTAATCCCGCGCGCCCGACGAGCCACCACCAGAGTCCGTAGACCACGATTATCGTGATACCGAATGCGATGTGCTGACGCACGCTCATCAGCGTGAGCGTGTCCAGCACATTCGAGAAGGGCGCGAGGATCAGGTATCCAGCGGGCAATGCGAGAGACACCTCGTTGACGCGGCCGAGTGTGGCTGCGTCGCGCACAGGGTCCACGGCCACCGCGGCGGACAGAGCGACGAGGAGTGCGGTGATGCCGATTCCGAGCGGGACGGCTCTCGGACGCGAGGACAGTAGTTTGCGAAGCACGTTTCAGGTGAAGTTGTCGTGAAGCCTGAACATACAGGCGCTGCGAGGCCTGCGGACAGTCTGAGGAAGCGCTCCGCAATTCGTGGGTGTTCTGGCCCGAGATTCTTGAACTGCAACTGCAACTGAATGGGATACGCTTCCGCTACGTTCAGAGCGTCGTCCGAATCCTTGACTCGTGAACGACCGCCACCACCAACGAATCAAAGCGCATCCGTTGAATGAGCGCGTCGCTCGCTCGTAGTAACAGCAGTGATTTTGACCTACCATACAAGGCTGCTGTTGCCCCCAACTACCGACGCAGTAATTCGACCTGATTCGTGTAACTTCGTTGGTGGTCGCGTGGCAACAGTAGTGCAGGCTTCTGACGCCGGCTGGCGCGCGTGAGGAAGCGTCAAACAATCAGTTGCTGTTCCAGGCCGAAGTTCCTGAACTACAACGTTCCAGACTTCACTTCATGGCAAACCAGCTTCAGTACGAGACAAGTCCGTACCTCCTCCAGCATGCCCACAACCCCGTGGATTGGTACCCCTGGGGAGACGTCGCACTGGCGCGCTCGCGCGAGGAGGGAAAGCCCATCCTCCTGAGCATCGGCTACGCAGCATGCCATTGGTGCCACGTCATGGAGCGCGAATCGTTCGAGGATGACGCGACCGCGGCCGTCATGAACGAGCACTTCGTCTGCATCAAGGTCGACCGCGAGGAACGTCCCGACATCGATGCCATCTACATGCAGGCGACGCAGGCCATGACCGGCCACGGCGGGTGGCCCATGACGGTCTTCCTCACGCCCGACGGCGAGCCGTTCTACGCCGGGACCTACTTTCCGCCAGACGATCGGCACGGCATGCCGAGTTTCCGTCGTGTCATGCTCGGGGTAGCGGACGCGTGGAGCAATCGCCAGGAGAGCGTAACACGCACGGCCGCGCAGATGCGCGAGCTCTACAAAGCCAGCACCGAACGCACACGCGCAACTGGACCGCTCGACGAAGCGCTCTTCACGCGCGCCACGGAAGGGCTTCGGCGCCGCTATGAGCCGGTGTATGGCGGGTTCGACGGCGCACCGAAGTTTCCGCCAACGATGGCGCTCGACTTCGCGTTGCGGCAGTGGGCACGCACCGGCGATGAACAGGCGCTCGCCATGGTGTCGCACACGTTCCAGCAGCTGGCGCGTGGCGGCATCTACGACCAGGTCGGCGGCGGCTTCTCGCGCTACAGCGTCGACGCGCAGTGGCTCGTGCCGCACTTCGAGAAGATGCTCTACGACAACGCACTCCTCGTGCGACTCGGCGCACATCTCTGGCAGGCCACGCGCGATGAAGAAGTGGACCGCGTCACGCGACAGACGCTCGGCTGGCTCGCGCGCGAGATGATGTCGCCGGAGGGCGGCTTCTATTCGTCCCTGGATGCGGACAGCGAGGGCCACGAAGGGCGCTACTACGTGTGGGACGCCACGGAGTTGCGCGCATTGCTCGGCGAGGACGGCGAGCTGGTCGCAGCGTACTGGGGCGTAACCGCACAGGGAAACTTCGAGGAACGCAATATCCTGAACGTGCCGCATCAGCCAGAGGCATTCGCCGAGATGTATGGCGTGACGATTCCCGAGCTGCGCACCGCGATCGAGCGCGCCGAGCGCATGCTCTACGACGCCAGGGAGCGACGCGTGCGTCCAGGCCGCGATGAGAAGATTCTCGCCGGATGGAACGGCCTCATGGTGCGCGGTGTCGCCGAGACGGCTCGCGTCTTTCGTGACGAGGAGCTCGAGCGCATGGCGCTTCGCAGCGGCGAGTTCCTGTTCAATGCGCTCGTGGCAGACGGACGAGTCATGCGCACCTACAAGGATGGCGTGGCGAAGATTCCCGGTTTCCTCGAGGACCATGCGGCGCTCGGGCTTGCTGCCATCGCGCTGTACAATCTCACGTTCCATCCCCGCTGGCTCGAGCGCGCCGTGCGGCTTGGCGACGAAATCGTCGTGCGCTTCTGGGACGACGAGATGCAGGCGTTCTTCGATACGGCATCTGATGGGGAGCGGCTCGTGACGCGACCACGCGACTCCACTGACAATGCGTTGCCGAGTGGGACGTCGCTAGCCGTGGAGCTGCTGCTGATTCTCGGCGATCTCACCGGTAATCCGCAGCATATCGCGAAGGCGTCGCACGTGCTGGAGACGCTCGCCGAGCCGATGGCCAGGTATCCCACAGCATTCGGGCACGCGCTCGGCGCTGCGGATCTCGCGGTGCGCGGCGCCATCGAGGTGGTGATTGTCGGCGATTCTTCCGATCCCCGGTTCGAAGCGCTCGAGCGCGTGGTCGCCGACGTCTATGTGCCTTCGCTGATCATGGCCGGTGGTGCGGCCGACGAGACGATCGCGCTTCTGGCGGGGCGTTCCGCGGCGACACCCACGGCATATGTCTGCCGCAACAACACGTGCGACCGCCCTACGGGCGATCCGGTGGAGCTGCGGTCGCAGTTGATGGCATTGCGCGGC
>JBKJUW010000118.1:0-20416 GCA_046589725.1 Gemmatimonadaceae bacterium | reverse complement strand
AATGGACTGCTGATCATCGCGGCCACGACGTACGACAACCGGATTCGCGCTTTCGACAAGCGGAGCGGGAAACTTCTCTGGTCGGCCGCACTGCCCGCGGCGGGCAATGCCACGCCGCCGACGAACAGGGTGAACGGGCGACAGTACATCGTGATCGCGTGTGGCGGCGGCAAGAACGGAGCGCCGAGTGGCGGGACGTATGTGGCGTTCGCGCTTCCGGAGTGAGATTGCTGTGCCGGAACTGGCTCCGCACGTTTTTCCTTTCGTCGTTCACCTGAACGAGACCCGATGCTCATCGTACACGTGCACGTTCACGTAAAAGCGGATCAGGTCGACGCCTACATCGCCGCAACGCATGCCAATGCAACCGCGAGCGTACGGGAACCCGGCATCGCACGCTTCGAGAGCGTGCAGCAGGCGGATGACCCGACGCAGTTCCTGCTCATCGAGCACTACCGCACGACCGAAGATCCGGCCTTGCACAAGGCCACCGCGCACTACGCTACCTGGCGTGACACCGTGCAGCCGATGATGGCCGAGCCGCGCCGAAGCGTGAAGTATCGCGCCCCAGCTCCGTAGGCTGAGCACTAGCTTGCGGCATGCTCAGCCACGTGATCACTATTGCCGCAACGCTGGTCGTCGTGGCGATTCTTGGCTTCATCTACCTCACGCTCGCGCTCAACGCCGAGAACCGCGACCAGGCGAAGGTCGTCAGCGTACCGAAGGTGTCATCGCTTGAAGCGTTGATGCGCGCTGTTGGCGGAGCGGCTGGCCAGCCGCCGTCGCATGGCAACAGCGTCGAGCTCTACCAGAACGGCGACGAGATCTTTCCGCCCATGCTCGCCGCCATCGCGGGCGCGCAGAGCACCGTCCACTTCTCCACGTACGTGTTCTGGGACGGCATCATTCCAGATACCTTCGCCGACGCCTTCAGCGCGGCCGCACGACGAGGCATCACCGTTCGCGTCATCCTCGACAGCGAGGGATCCTCTCCGATGAAGAAGGCGGTGGCCACTCGAATGCGCTCGGCGGGCGTGCGCGTTTCCTGGTTTCATCGCGCGCGGTGGTACGACTGGGCCCGCTACAATCGCCGCACCCACCGTCGTCTGCTGATCGTCGATGGAACAGCGGCATTCACCGGCGGCGTCGGCATCGCCGACGAATGGAGCGGCCACGCGCAGAGCGCGAAGCACTGGCGCGACACGCACGTCCGCATCACTGGGCCGGGCGTGACCGCCCTCCAGAGCGCTTTTCTCGACAGCTGGAACACCTGCGAGGACGAGCTTCTCCTCAACGCCCGCGACTTTCCCGTGCAGGCGCAGGCCGGGACGCTCACCCTCGTGCCGATCGTGAGCACGCCGTCCAACGGCACGTCGCCCGCCGAGCGCGTGATGGCCGCATGCGTCGCGGCGGCGGAGCGATCACTGCACATCACCACTCCATATTTCATTCCGACCAGAGGCTTCCGCACGGCGCTCTGTGCTGCCGTCGAGCGCGGTGTCCAGGTGCAGGTCGTCATGCCCGGCCCGCACCACGACCAACCGATTGTGCGCCGCGCCAGTCGCCACACGTGGCGGGCCCTGGTGGGCGGGGGCGTCGAGCTATACGAATATCAGCCCACGATGATCCATGCCAAGACGCTCGTCGTGGACGATGCCGTCATCCTCGTCGGCTCCATCAACTTCGACCCGCGGTCGTTCTCACTGAATGCCGAAGCCGGCATCGTCGCGGCGGACGCAGGGCTCGCGGCGCGGATGAACACCGCGTTCGCGGCGGACATCGCGCAGAGCACGCGCATCTCCCGCGAGGCGATCGCCGCACGGCCGTGGGCAAACCGCGCGCTGGACGCGATGTGCTACTGGGTCCGCGCGCAGCTCTAGGCATCATGGCGTTGTGCGCTTCGGCGGCTGGTGTCGCCGCATCCTGGTTGCAAAGTGCACACCTTGCAAATGCCCACAGACATGAGGGGCTACGCGGATGCGGCGGATTTCAAACGGATTGAAAAGAACACCCCCTTGGATTTCTTGTTCTTAATCCGCGCTAATCCGCCCAATCCGCGTCATCCGCGTAGCAACTGGGACTGTGGGGCCGGGCTTGGTGCCTCACGCTCGACAACGTGCGATGTGTTGCTGTTCTCCTGAGGCGGGAAACGCGCGTGGGTAGATAACATCGTCATCTGGCCGCGCCCGAGCGCTGTAGCGTAGCTTCGGGGATGCCACCACTCAATGCACGCCGTTCTCATCCACTACCTCCACGGAGGGCGTGATGCCCGACGCAGTTTCGCGCAGGGAGTTCATCGCACGGGGAAGCGCCGCCGCCCTGGCCTGCGCAATTCCACTCCGGACGATCGCGGGTCCCTCACAGATTTCTGTGGAGCGGCACCTCCTCTATGTCGCCGAACCGGGCATCCGGAACTACGTCGAATGGGGTGGCGTCGGCGTACTTGTCTATGATGTGAGTGACAACTTCCGCTTCGTACGACGCATACCGACGACACGTCTCGCGGCGGGCGAGAGCGCGGAGAATGTGAAGGGCATCTGTGCGAGCGCTGCCACCGGCCGCCTCTACGTCAGCACGATCAAGCGCCTGCTCTGCATCGACCCGATCACCGATGCGCTGCTGTGGAACCGCGAGTACGAGGGTGGCTGCGATAGAATGTCGATCACGCCCGATGGACACACGATCTACCTGCCGACCCTGGAAGGACCCTGGTGGGTCGTTGTCGATGCCGCAACGGGAGACGAGATCACGCGCATCGTGCGCGACTCGGGCGCTCACAATACCATCTGCTCGCTGGACGGCTCCCGTGTCTACCTCGCTGGCCTCAAGTCCCCGTACCTCAGCGTCGTAGACACCCGCACGCGGACGCTGGCGAGCCAGGTGGGGCCATTCGGCAACGTCATACGCCCGTTCACGATCGACGGCGCACAGCGCCGCTGCTACGTGAATGTCAACGATCTCCTGGGTTTCGAGATCGGCGACATTCGCTCGGGCAAGGTGCTGCAACGCGTCGAAGTTCCGGGGTTCAGGGCCGGGCCCGTGAAGCGACATGGATGTCCCGCACACGGCGTTGGCCTTACACCGGATGAGAAGGAACTGTGGCTGTGCGACGGGGCCAACAGTCATCTGCACGTGTTCGACCTGACAGGGTCATCACCTCGCTTGACGCACAGCCTGCCGGTGCGTGATCAGCCTGGGTGGGTGACCTTCACGCTCGACGGGCGCTACGCGCTTCCGTCAACGGGAGAGGTGATCGACGTCGCGAGCAAGCGCATCACGACCACGCTCTCGGACGAAACGGGCCGCGCGGTGCAGAGCGAGAAGGTGCTCGACATTGTCTTCTCCGGTGCGCGCGCGAGCAGGACCGGCGACCAGTTCGGGATCGGCCGGCGCATGGTGCGTTCTGCGTGATGGGGAGTTCCCCCAGACGCTAGTCGATCAGGCGAAGTCCAGGAACTGATCCCGCACGACCTGATAGCACTCGCACGCTCGGCCTTCCAGCCCGACACGGTCAACAATGCGAATGACGCCGCGGCGATAGCGGATAAGTCCAGCCTCCTGGAGCGCGCCAGCGGCC
The DNA here is from genome assembly GCA_046589725.1 of Gemmatimonadaceae bacterium. GTDB lineage: Bacteria > Gemmatimonadota > Gemmatimonadetes > Gemmatimonadales > Gemmatimonadaceae > AG11. The sequence goes on along the minus strand of JBKJUW010000118.1, from coordinate 16,839 downwards.
ACCGTTACCCCAGTGCGGCGGACACCAAGCATGATGGCGAGATACTCGTGCTTGAGCGAGAAGGTGTCCACGCCGCCGACGCGGTCGTGGCACATCAGCAACCAGCGCGCGCAGCGTTGCTCAATGCCGTGGCGCGCATTGCAGGCAGCCGTCTGCCCCACCTGCCCGATGAAGGCGCAGGTGAACCGGTTGAACACGCGACGCAGCGATTCACTCTCGTCGCTCGCCGCGGCGAGGACGGCTGCAGGCACGCGCTGCGCCAGGCCGGGAATCTGGCAGACCGTGAGGTGCAGGCTCGTCGGGACGTCGAGCACGATACCGATCCCGACGAAGCTCTCGTTGCCGACCGTTCCGATCTCGACGGCGCTTCCGTCGCCCATGTTGTTGATCACGGACAGGACAGCAGTCTCCGGGAAGTACGCGTAACTGAACTCGTCACCGGCCGCGACGATGACATCGCCCTGCGCCAACGTGAGTTGTTCGAGGTGCGGCTCGAGGAGCTCCGCGTCGTCCGCCGAGAGGCGAGCGAGCAGCAAGTTCCCGGAAGTACTGACGGGTACGATGGTGGTCATGACTGGCGCCTCTGGCGCTGCCGTGCAGGGAACCCAGGAAGGGCACACTCAGCTGCCGGCAGGGGAGGCGCGCAAATCGCGAACGCCCGATGTCGAGAGATGGATGCTCGGCCGAAATCGGCCAGCTCAACTCACGCGAATAGCTATACAGATCAATATAGTGTATGTACGCAATGGTACGTAAAGGATCGGGAGCTCACGACGACAGGATGTTCATGGGCGACGGCGGCGACGAAACGCAGGTCGCGTTCGCGAAGGACGGGATGTGGATCAACCTGTTCACGGTCATGCCGGGCGACCGGCTGCAGCGCGAGCGCCTGGTCAACATGTCGAAGCACAACTACGTCACCGGCCGCGGCGGCGTGGAGCCCAACGGGTCGATCACGCCGGACAAGCGGTGGGTCATCTTCACGGGCAATTTTCACGGCGAGCGTCACGTCTACGCCGTCGCAACCGCGAAGAGCAATTAGGGCGACGCATCCCACTGCGCGCCTTCGACGACCGGTCCAGCGTGCACGGGAAAATATGGATGCAAGGCAGGCAGGCGTGGGTGAGGTTGCGTATCAAGAAAAATCGATGTGTAACGCCGTCGTGAACACTCGCGCCCCATCAGACGCCGAACTTCTCCTACCGCGCGCCCGCTTCCGCGTGCGTGAGGTACGTCATGACCGCTTCCGGCGCTTCCTCGTGCGGGAAGTGGCAGGTCCGTTCGATCTTCACGACACGCACCTGCGTCCCGAGCGGCTTGAGCGCCGTCATCTCGTCGGCGCCAGGACTCGCGGGGCATGTCAGTGCGCCAAGCAGCAGGGTCACTGGCACCTTTATCCGTGAGACGACGAGCGCGAGCGGCTCGGGCTCTTCCGACATGCCGAGCCGGAGCCCCATGCCGACGACGCCACTGAGGTGCGCCAACGGCATGTCCGCGTAAGCGCGCGCCGCGGCGTCGTCGAGCCAATCTGAGCTGCCGGTATTCTCGCGAATGCCCGCGACGATACGTCGTCGAAGAAGACGCTTGGCACCCGGCACGTGCGCGACGAGCGCGATCAGCCGCATCGACGACGAGAACACCGGGCTGCGGTTGCCCGCCAGCGCCCCGACGCCGAGGAGGAAGACTTCAGAAACACGGTCCGGCGCATTCGACGCCAGCCTGAGGGCGACGCCGCCGCCGTGTGCATGCCCCACGACTCGTGAGGCCATGACGCCGCGCAATGCGAGTTGCGCATTCACCCGCCGCGCCATCGCGTCGAAGGAAACGTCTGCCGAGTCCATCGACATCAGGTAGGGATCGACGATGACGACTCGGTGGCCAAGCTGGAGCAACCGTCGCTCGATTCCGCGATAGCCTGCGAGGCCACCGATCACGCCGCTCACCATCACATAGGTGTCGCGATCCGGCCTCATCTCGCCGCGCGTCGAGATCCAGAGGGAATCGGGCAGTTGTGCGGCTGCCTGCATTGCACCGGCAAGCACCGTCAGGCCACCGAAAACCGAATTGCGCAGGAGTCGCATGCATAAATATGCGCGCGAACACACCAGCGAGCGCGACCTCCGATCAGCGCGGCGCCGGCGCCCTGTCGAGCGGATCGAACGGCAGCCCGGGAATGGTGAGCTGCTTGAGCGACTGCACCAGGCTTCGGCCATTCGACGTGAGGCGCCGCACGGCAACCATGTTCTGCACGTACCAGTCGCCCGCGCGCGTGCTCAGGTCCGTGTACGTGACGCCGTGGTAGCCAGACGAGGCGTGAATGATCTCGCCGCTGCCGACATAGATCGCAACGTGCGAGATCGCCTCGTCCGGCTCAGCAAAGAGGATGATGTCGCCCGGCAGCATCGCGTCGAAGTCGAGCGCGACGCCCTGGCCGGCGCGGGACTGCTCGCGCGACGTGCGCGGGAGCTGAATGCCCTGCTTGGCGAACACCCACTTGGTGAATCCGGAGCAGTCGAAGCCCGATTGTGGGGTGTTGCCGCCCCAGGTGTACCTGACGCCGACGTATTGATCAGCGGTGCTGAGCACCCGCGATGCTGTTGCGGTGGCGGAAGGCGATCGTGGGATGCTTCGCGTGCGGGAAGACGAGGTACCCGTGCTCGTTGTGGAGCCCGACGACGACGACCCGCGTGCGCCAATGGCTTCCCCAGCCAGAATGACGCCATTGAGAATGGTACCGGGCGATATGGCGAGCGTCCCTTGAGCGCAACCTGAAACGAGCAACAGGGCAAGCGCCGAGGCGAACCTGGGCTGGGAGGGCGACGTCCGGTTCATACCCTCCCAAAGGCAGCTTTGGCGCCACGATCAACTATTTGCTCAAGTCGTTACTGCTGCTTGCCTTATGCGACGCTGCCGAGGCGCAGAAATCACCTCGGTGTCCGGTTTCGGCGACAACTGCTCACTTGTCGCGAGGACAGGCGCGGGTCAGATGGAGGAGATAGCGATCTTGAATCCGTCCGGATCGGAGACGCGGAAGACGCGCGCACCCCACGGCATGTCGACCGGCTCGGATTCGAGCGTGCCGCCCCGCTCCTTTACCCGCGCGGCCAGCTCGTCGATGTTCTGGGCCGTTTCAATCCGGATCGATGACCCGGCGCCCTTCACGCGGTCCCAGCCCTTCGCGCCGTCGTCCTGGCCGAGGAGGATGCGCACGTCGCCGGCCTTGAGTGATGCGGCCTGAAGCTTACCGGCGCGCTCGTACCTCTGGTCGATGGTGAAGCCGAGCACGTCGCAGTACCAGGTGAGGCTCTTCGTGAGGTCGTTGACGGTAAAGGACACCGTCAGGGTGCGTCCGCGAAACGATTCCGGCTTGGCGCGCTCGGCGCGCTCGTCGGATGTGGAATTGTCGCTCATGGGGGTGTGTCTCCGGTTGGGGGTGCAGCGGTGGGGTCAAATAGGCGTCGTCTGCGGGCGCGCCGTAAGAGCGTTCGTAGCTGGGAAAGGCGTAGTATGTGGTATGGCAGGAATGTCGCATGATTCCTGTCGGCTGGCGTGCCCATCACGGTCTCGCGGGCGACGACCGATACTCGACAGGTGGAAAAAATGAAGGTGTCGCAGCCGAATTCCCCAGGTGAGGCGGATGATGCGGCCGTCGATGTCGACACGCCAGCGGCTGGAGACGCGCGGCATGTTCGCGACCGGGCGGCGCTGGAGTTGCGGACCGAGACGCTGCTTTCCGCGCTCACCGAAGGCGTGGCGATCGTCGACGCGAATGGGGTGGTTACGAGCTTCAACGACGCGGCGGAGACGATCCTTGGGCTTCGGCGCAAGCATATTATCGGGCAGGTGCTGTTGGACCTGCCCTGGGAGGCGCTCGACGAGGGTGGCCAGCCGATCGAGCGCACTTCGCATCCCATCATTGCCGCGCTGCACAGTGGGGAAGCCCAGCCCGAGCGGATGCTTCATTTTCCGCGGCACGACGGTCGCGTCGTCTGGATAGCGACTGCGGCGCGACCGCTTCGTCGCGCGGATGGTGAAATCGAGGGGGCGGTCTGCTCCTTCCGCGATGTCACCGCGCAGAAGGAGGCGGAGGACGAGGTGCGCTCGAGCGAGGCGCAGTATCGCGCGCTGTTCGAGAAAAATGGAACAGTGCAGCTGCTCGTCGATGCGGAGAAGGGGACTATCGATGCCGCGAATCCCGCGGCCGTCGCTTTCTACGGGCTCTCGAATGACGCACTCGTCGGGCTGCATCTTTCGGTGTTGAGTCGTCTCGATCCTTCAACGGTGCCCGCGATGGCGGAGAGGATCATTGACGGTCGGTCTGCGGTGTTTCACCGGTGCCATTATCGGGCCAACGGCGAGCCGCGCGACGTGGAGATCTATGCGAGCCCCGTGAGCCATGGAGGGAGGGTCCAATTCCATGCGATCATCATCGACATCACCGCGCGCGTGATGGCGGAGAAGGGACGTCGCCGGCTCGCGGCCATCCTCGACATGACGCCGGACGTCGTCGGCATGTTCGACGAGGAGGGCCAGCTGTTCTACGCGAACCGCGCCGGTCGCGTCATGATGGGGCTGCCCGCGGTCGCCGAGGTGACGGACGACGGCGTGATGGACGACATCCCGCGGAACGCCATTCGGGATGGGCACGCGGGGAACGATGCGGATCGCGTACTGAAGGAAGCCACCGTGGTTGCGGCGGCCACGGGACAATGGACCGGTGAGACAAAACTCCGCGGGCCGCTCGGCCGAACGCTGACGATGGCGCAGGTGGTGCTTGCGCATCGGGAAGCTGATGGTTCGCTCAGTCACTTCTCGACGATCATGCACGATGTCTCTGAAATGCGTCGGGTCGAGCAGCTCCTGCGTGAGCAGACCCATGAGATGGAGGTGCAGACCGAGGAGTTGATGCAGCAGGGCGACGAGTTGCTCGCCGCGCGTGATGCATCAGAGCAGGCGAATGCCGCTAAGTCGCAGTTCCTTGCGCACATGAGTCATGAGCTCCGAACGCCGCTCACCGCGATCATCGGATTCTCGCGGGTCCTCGAGAGCAATCGGCCGGGGAACATGACCGCACAACAGCTGCAATTTGCGGAGCGTGTCTCGCGCAATTCGATCCGCCTGCTGGCGCTCATCAACGAATTACTCGACCTGTCGAAGGTGGAAGCGGGTCAGATGGAGCTCGAGCTCAACCAGGTAGACGTGAGCGCCATGATTGTCGACGTGATCGCGGATCTCGAGGGGCGTGAGCGCAGCCCTGGCGTGGTGTTGCGCACGGAGGTGTCGTCGGTGTGCGCCACCCTATCGGCGGATGAGACGAAGCTGCGTCAGGTCCTCGTGAACCTCGTGGGCAATGCGCTGAAGTTCACGCTCGACGGAAGCGTTGTCGTGGCGCTGGAATGTCGACCGGATGGATCGCCGCGTTCCGTGACGGTGACCGACACCGGTGTAGGTATCGCGCCCGAGCATCAGGGGACGGTGTTCGAGCCATTCGCTCAAGAGGACACGACGATCTCGCGCCGCTTCGGTGGAACGGGATTGGGCCTCGCGATCTCGAAGCACTACTGCAGGATGATGGGGTTCTCGCTGACGCTTGAAAGCGATGTCGGGCAGGGGTCGACGTTCCGGATCGGCTTTGGAACAGGAGGATAGGAGGACAGGACGTACTTCTATCATCCTGTCTTTCTATCATCCCATTTTTCGCTAGGCTCTTGCGCAATTCGACAGTCTGCGCCTATCATGACGAACCTGAACACCACCGCCAGCCGGCAAAAATGATTCTCGCGTCGCTCGTCCTTCTTTCGATTATCGTCGTACTCTCCGTATCACTTACGGAGCTTATTGGCGTGCGAGAGGGTACCGCGGCGTAATCAACAAACGACCGCGACCCCTCTCGAAACGGGAGGGGCCGCGCAGAACGATCGCCGCGGCCCGTCCCTCACTGGATGGGCCGCTGTCGCATTCTCCCCAGAGGCGACATGCGATCGGACACCATCAAACGCGGTATGGAGCGCGCGCCCCACCGCAGCCTGCTCCGCGCCACTGGACAGGTGAAGGACGGCGAGTGGGACCGGCCGTTCGTCGCCGTGTGCAACTCGTACGTCGACATCGTACCGGGACACGTGCACCTGCAGGCGTTCGGCAAGGTCGTGAAGGACGCGATCCGCGCCGCCGGTGGCATTCCGTTCGAGTTCAACACCATCGGTGTGGACGACGGCATCGTGATGGGGCACGAAGGCATGCACTACTCGCTGCCGTCGCGCGAGATCATCGCCGACTCGGTGGAGACGATGGTGCGCGCGCACTGCTTCGACGCACTCATCTGCATCCCGAATTGCGACAAGATCGTGCCGGGCATGCTCATGGGCGCCGCACGCGCCAATGTGCCGACGGTGTTCATCTCCGGCGGACCCATGGAGGCGGGTCGCGACTCGGCCGGCAGGAAGGTCGACCTCATTTCGGTGTTCGAGGCGGTCGGTCAGCGCGCTGCCGGTACGATCGACGACGCGCGCCTGCTCGACCTCGAGCGCAATGCGTGCCCCACCTGCGGAAGCTGCAGCGGCATGTTCACCGCGAACTCGATGAACTGTCTCTGCGAGGCGATCGGCCTCGCGCTTCCGGGCAACGGTTCCGTGCTCGCCACGTCCCCCGCGCGCCACGACCTCGCGCGCCGGGCCGCGCAACATCTCATGCGCTGCGTGCGCGACAACATCTCGTTCCGCGACATCGTCACGCCCGACGCAATCGACAACGCGGTCGCGCTCGACGTCGCCATGGGTGGCTCGACGAATACGGTGCTGCACGTCCTCGCGCTTGCTCGGGAAGCGGAAGTGGACTATCCGCTTGCTCGATTCAACGAGGTGGCCGAACGGACGCCGCATCTCGCGAAGGTCTCGCCGGCCTGGGATGGCGACCAGCAGTGGCACATGCAGGACGTTCACGCCGCGGGCGGCATTCCGGCCATCCTCGCCGAGTTGGCGAAGCGACCGGGTACGCTGCATCTCGGAGCGCCGATGGTGTCGGGCCAGACACTCGGCGACTCACTCGTGGGTGTGACAAACGAGAATCCGGAATGCATCCGGCCGATCGACAACCCGCACACGCAGCGGGGCGCTCTCGCCGTACTTTTCGGCTCACTCGCACCACTCGGCGCCGTGATCAAGGTGGGCGCGGTGTCGCAGCACGAGATGACGTTCCGCGGTCCGGCGCGCGTGTTCGAGAGCGAAGAGTCGGCGACCGCCGCGGCAATGGACGGGAGGATTCGCGAAGGGGACGTCATCGTGGTCCGCAACGAGGGCCCGCGCGGCGGACCCGGCATGCGCGAGATGCTGTCGCTCACAAGCCTTCTCAAGGGAATGCCGATCGGAGAATCGGTCGCGCTCATCACAGACGGGCGATTCTCGGGCGGCACGCGTGGGCTCTGCATCGGGCACGTGTCCCCGGAAGCCGCCGAAGGCGGAACCATCGGGCTCGTGCGCGATGGCGACATCATCGCCATCGACCTCGCCGAACGGGCGCTCGACGTCGAGCTGACGGCGGCCGAACTGACGCGGCGCGCGAAAGAGTGGAGCGCACCGGCGCCGAAGTTCACGCGCGGCTGGCTCGCGCGGTACGCCGCGATGGTAACGAGCGCGCACACGGGCGCCGTGCTCGAAGTCCCCATCTCCCGTCCGCCTACTTCCACGCCGGCCATGCCCTCGCAACCGAAGCATGAATACGCCGCATACGCTGGAGGCTCACGATGAGCACGGCGAGAGATCCGGCGCTGCGCAGCGGCGCACAGATCATGTGCGAAGCGCTCGTGCGCCAGGGTGTCGACGTGATCTTCGGCATACCAGGCGGCGCCATCATGCCCTTCTACCACGCGCTCCCCGAATACGAAACGGTGCTCCGCCACGTGCTCTGCCGGCATGAACAAGGTGCCGGTCACGCGGCCGAGGGTTACGCGCGCGCGAGTGGACGCGTGGGTGTGTGCATTGCGACGAGCGGGCCCGGCGCGACGAACCTCGTCACACCGATCGCCGACGCGTGGATGGACTCGTCGCCACTGGTCGCGATCACGGGGCAGGTGTCGAGCGCGTTGCTCGGTACTGATGCCTTTCAGGAAACGGATATCATCGGAATCACGATCCCGATCACGAAGCACAGCTACCTGGTCCGCGATGCGCGTGAGCTCCCGCGCGTAATCGCCGAGGCATTTCACATCGCGTCAACGGGTCGTCCCGGCCCCGTGCTGATCGACGTGACCAAGGATGCGCAGCAATCGAGTGTCGTCCCCGACTGGAATGTCGTGCTGGATCTCCCCGGCTACGATGACCACCGCACGAATAGGCAGGATACCGAGGCGATCGAAACGGCGGCTGCGCTGCTCGCGCGCGCGGAGCGGCCACTCATCCTCGCCGGCAATGGCGTCATCCAGTCGGGCGCCGCAGCGGAGCTGCTCGCGTTCGCCGAGCACACGGGCATTCCCGTCATCACCACACTGCACGGGCTCGGCGCATTTCCGCAGGATCACGCACTTAGCCTCGGCATGCCCGGCATGCATGGGTGGGTGCACGTGAATCGCGCGATTCAGCGATGCGACGTGCTGCTGAACATCGGGAGCCGGTTCGATGATCGCGTAACGGGAAAGGCATCGACGTTCGCGCCGAATGCAGCGGTGATTCATGTCGATGTCGATCCATCGGAGATCGGCAAGCTGGTGCCGGTAACGCTAGGAATCGTCGGCGACGCGCGCGCTGTGCTGGACGCGCTGCTCGAGACTACGCAGCGTTCGTCCACGGAGAGTGCATCATTCTCGCGAAAGCGGGAATCCATGTTGGCCAACTACGAACCGCCGACGAGCGACGCGCTGCACGCCTGGCGCGATGAAATCCATCGCCTCCGTGAGCAATTCGAGCCGCGACAGGAATATCGTCGTCGCCCCGACACGAACGCCCTTCAGCCGCACGACGTCTGCGCCGCGCTCAACGCCGCCCGGCACGCGCGCGGCAACTGTCGTGTCGTCACCGATGTCGGTCAACACCAGATGTGGACGGCGCAGTTGCTCGACTGGAGCCGGCCGCGCTCCCACATCACAAGCGGTGGCTCCGGCACCATGGGCTTCGCGGTACCCGCAGCGCTCGGCGCCGCAATGGCGCATCCCGATGAGACGATCTGGGTCGTCGTCGGCGACGGCGGATTCCAGATGACGAACCAGGAGATCGCGACGATGGTGCAGGAGGGCGTCACGAACGTGAAGATCGCCATCATGAACAACGGGTATCTCGGCATGGTGCGTCAATGGCAGCAGCTCTTCGAGGGGCGTCGCTACAGCGGCACACCGTTGACGGGGCCCGACTTCGCGAAGCTCGCCGAGGCGTACGGCGTGCGGGGCATCAGGGTGGAGCGCGCGTCGAAGGTGGATTGGGCGATCGACGAGGCGTGGGATCACCCTGGCGTCGTGGTGCTCGACTTCCGGGTGGAGCGTGAGGCCAACGTCTTCCCGATCGTGCCGCAGGGCCGAAGCATCGGCGAGATGATGACGGATGCGGACACACATGCGGCGCCTGCGCTCGCGGGGAGCGCATGAGCGCCGTGCCGCGTGTCGCGCGACGGCACACGCTGGTGGTGCAACTGAACGACCGTCCGGGTGCCCTCTATCGGGCGATCGGTCTCGTGCGCCGCCGCGACTACAACGTGTCGAGTCTCGTGGTCGGGCCGATCGATGCGTCCGGAACGAGTCGGATGGTGCTCGTCGTCGAGGCAGTGGACGTCCGCCAGATCGTATTACAGCTCTCGCGCCTTATCGACGTGCTGTCCGTCGCCGAGGTGGAGCATGAAGAAGGACTTCTCGACCGATTTGCCGACGCGATGCGCGGCTTCGCCTTTCCCTCACCAGCCACTTCGCCGCTACAGGAGCAAGCGCAATGACGACACTCTACTACGATGCCGATGCCCACCTCGAACGCCTCACTGGTCGCCGCGTCGCGGTGATCGGCTACGGCAGCCAGGGGCACGCGCATGCACTCAACCTTCGGGCCTCGGGGGTCGATGTGCGCATTGGCCTGCCCCTTTCGTCGCGGAGCCGCGCGTCCGCCCAAGCCGAAGGACTGCGCGTGGTCACCGCGGAGCAAGCCGCGCAGGAAGCGGATTTCATCGTGATCCTCACTCCCGACCACACGCAGCGCGATGTCTATGAGCAGTCGGTCGCGCCGCACCTCAAGCCGGGAAAGACGCTCCTGTTCGCACATGGCTTCAACATTCGCTTCGGTGAAATCGTGCCGGGCACGGACATCGACGTCATCATGGTGGCGCCGAAGGCGCCTGGGCATCGCGTGCGCGAGCTGTTCGTGGAAGGCGCCGGTGTGCCGGCGCTCGTGGCGGTGCACAACGACCACAGCGGTCATGCGCTCGCTGATGCACTCGCGTACGCGAAAGCGATCGGGTCGACGAGAGCCGGCGTGCTGCAGACGACCTTCGCCGAGGAAACAGAGACCGACCTCTTTGGCGAGCAGGCGGTGCTCTGCGGCGGTGCTGCGGCGCTCGTGAAGGCGGGCTTTGAGACGCTCGTGAAGAACGGCTATCAGCCAGAGATCGCGTACTTCGAGTGCATGCACGAGTTGAAGCTCATTGTCGATCTCATGTACCGCGGTGGGCTCAACTACATGCGGCACTCGGTGTCCGACACAGCGGAGTACGGCGACTACACCGCGGGCGATCGCATCGTGACCGCCGAGACGAAGCGTGAGATGCAGCGCCTGCTCGATGAGGTGAAGGACGGTTCGTTCGCACGGAAGTGGATCGACGAGAACAGATCGGGCCGTGCGGGATTCGAGGCGAGACGCGTGGCGGAGTCGTCACACCAGATCGAGTCGGTGGGTCGTGACATGCGTCGGATGATGCCCTTCCTCGATGCGAAGGAAGTCTTGCCGGGGCAGATGGCGATGTCTGCGCCCGTATCCGCCGGTGCCGGGGCGCCGGGTTCGAAAGCTCGGGAGTTGGCGGGGGCGACCACATGACGACGGCCGCACGACCAGCCGGTCATCACCGTGAGGCTGCGTACGCAACGCCGTCGGCGTCACCAGCCAACGTCGCGATCACGACGACACCGGAGCTCATCTGGTTCAACGGCGCGCTCGTACCATGGGCCGCGGCCACCGTTCACGTAATGACGCACGCGCTGCACTACGGGTCGTCGGTGTTCGAGGGGATGCGGTGTTACGAGACATCGAAAGGACCGGCGCTCTTCCGTGCGCGCGAGCACCTGCGGCGTCTGCGTGAGTCCGCACGACTCTATCGCATGACACTGCCGCTCGACGACGCCGAGATGCTCGCGGCATGTCGCAGCGTCGTGCGTGAGAACGGGTTCCGGAACGCGTACCTTCGGCCGCTCGCGTGGCGCGGTGCGGGGAGCTTGTCGCTGAGTGCGACGAAGCATCCGGTCGAGCTCATGATCGCCGCACTCCCGTGGGGCGCGTACCTCGGTGAGGAAGCACTCGAAGCAGGGGTCGACGTCGGGATCTCGTCATGGACGCGGCCCGCGCCGAACACCGTCCCGACGGGCGCGAAGGCCGGTGGCAACTACGTGTCGAGCCAGCTCATCGCGATGGAGGCGGAACGCCTCGGGTACGCCGAGGGTATCGCGCTGGATACGACGGGCACGGTGAGTGAGGGATCGGGCGAGAATATCTTCCTCGTGCGCGATGGTGCGCTGATCACGCCGCCGGCCGCGTCGTCGATCCTGCCAGGCATCACGCGAGACACGATCATCACTCTGGCGCGCGAAGCGGGGATCGTCGTGCGTGAGGAGAGGGTGCCGCGCGAGGCGATGTACGCTGCGGACGAAGTCTTCTTCACCGGGACGGCCGCCGAGGTGACGCCGGTGCGATCAGTCGATGGACTTCAGGTGGGCAATGGCCGTCGCGGGCCGGTAACCACGCGGCTTCAGCAGGCGTTCTTTGCCACGGTGCGCGGAGAGACTGACGACGCGCACGGATGGCTAACGTTGGTCTGAATCTTTGGTTCGGATAACAGCGACGACAGTTGGCGGACAGAACGGACAGAACGGACATCGGACCTGAATGTCGGATGATGTTTCCGAAGTCCAGGTCCGATGTCCGCTCTTTCCGTTCCTTCTGCCAACTGTCGTCGCCGTGCCGCCGTTCAGTCAGGTGTTCGTGTCAGGAGCAGCTGAGCCGCCCGTGCGGAAGTGGTCGCGTGCAGGTCTTCGTCGTGCCGTTCTCCGTGATCACGACCTTGGCTGTCGTGCTGCCGTCGAAGGTGATGACTTCGCGACGGGTGAGGCTCACTGCGGACTGGCCGGCGTACTGAATCGACGCCGTCATTGAGCGGATGACTGTTCCCGCCGACGGATAGCTCTTTTCGCCGGTGACCACCGGTATGACGAGGCCAGTGGTCGTATCGCCCACCGTGCGCGATGCGGAGAAGCTACCGAGGGTCGAGGTGCCGACCGTCGTCTCGCTGCCTGCAGAGGCGCCGCTCACCGTCCGCTGCGTGCTGCCCGATGCGAGGCCCGACGTCGTGCGGCTGCTCGCGCTATTCAGCGTTGTCTTGGCGGTGAGGATCGTGGAGGTATCGCCGAGGAGGCGTCCGCCGGGGCCGCGGCCGCGGCCCCAGTGCTTATCGTGTCCAGGACCGCGGTCGTTGTCACCGGCCGTGTCGTACGTCACCGTGCCCTTGGCGGTGGTCTGGATCACCACCGTGTTGGTGGTGAGCGTGTCGAACGCCGGCTGGACTACGCCCGCGGTGGTGGTGTACTTCGCTGCGCGCGTGATGGTGACGCCGTTGCGCGTCGTGTCCGTGCAGGTCGTGAAGCCGGTGCTGGCGTCGAGCGCGGCTTTGCAGGACGGGCCGCCCGCGAAGGGACCGTGCCCGCCGTCGCGGCGGGTGAAGGGAATAGCGCCGGCAAAGGCGTCGTGGAGGCCACCGCCCATGAGACCGCCGCGATCGAAGCCGCCTTCGCGTCCGCCCCCCAGCCAGAAGCCCGCAGCTTCCTTGTTGTCGAGTGGCGCGCCGACGTAGCTGCTGCTCAGGTCACCGTAGCCGAGCGGGACCGTGGAGAGGGAGGCGCTGAGTGCGGCGAGCGAAGCGCTGGGGCCTGAATTGGTGAGGTCAGCGCATGCGAGGCCGGCGAGTGCTGCGCCGCCCGCAATTGCCAAACGACTGAAGTGGTGTTTCATGCTGAGTCTCCAAGTTGTGAACCTGCCGCCCAGCCAACCGGGAGCGGCGCGGGATGTCCCCTGCGTGTAGACAACACGCGTCTTGCGCGGCACCCTATGTCGAGGTTGCCCAACTCTCTCGGTGTGGGTTTTCGCGCGCGTGCGCCACTCACTGTGCACAGCAACCGCAGAGCTCTCGGTGAACAGCCATCCGCGTCAGTGCCCAGTGATTGCGAAGTATCCGTCGTTCTGGCTCGACTGGAGACTGACGCTGGTAGCTCATGACTGACGGCTCGGCGGTTGTTGTGCACCCGCCGCGCGCGACGTCAGGAAGCCGCGACCAGGCATCACAGAGCGAGTCCACCAAGCGCCTCTGGTGGACAGCTGCGTCCCAGGCGAGATATTGGCTGCGCCACTCACCACTGCAGAGGATTCCCATGAGCGATATCTCGAGACGCGACCTCCTGAAGTCCGCCGCCCTTGCCAGTGCAGGGCTGGCCGCTTCGGGCCACTTCACCAGCGCGATCGCCGAGAATGTCACGGCGGCCACGCATCCTGACCTCGAGCCCGCGCCGGCGCCCGGGAGGAAGACCATGCGCGCCGTCCCCTTTGCGCGACACGAGACCGTCCGCATCGGCATGGTGGGTACCGGGCTTCGGGGCCGATCCGTGCTCAACGAGCTGCTCGGCATCGAAGGCGCGTCGGTCGTTGCGGTGTGTGACACCGTGCCCGACAAGGCACAGAAAGCGGTGAAGATGATCACCGACAAGGGACAGTCCGCGCCGGCCGTCTACACCGACGGCGAGCATGCGTTCGAGAAGCTCGTCGCGCGCGACGACATCGACATCGTCTATACCGCCACGCCGTGGGAATTCCATGTGCCCGTGATGCTCGCGGCACTTGCGCACGGGAAGCATGGCGCCAGCGAGTGTCCCATCGGCTCGACGCTCAAGGATCTATGGGCGCTCGTGGATGCGAGCGAGAAGGCGCAGCGCCACTGTATCCATCTCGAGAACTGCAACTACGGCTACAACGAGATGCTCGTCAATCGCATGGTGCACGCCGGGGTGTTCGGCGAGGTGCTGCATGCCGAAGCGGCGTACCTGCACGACCTGCGCGAGATCCTGTTCGAGAATCGTGATGAAGGACTCTGGCGTCGTGCGTGGCACACGCGCTCCAACTCCAACCTGTATCCCACGCACGGGCTCGGCCCCGTGAGCTGGTATCTCGACGTCCACGCCGGCGACCGCTTCGATTATATCGTGAGCGTGTCGACTCCCGAGCGCGGACTCTCGAAGTGGCGGGAGGAGAAGGTGCCGGATCGCACCGACCCGAAGTGGAAGGAGAAGTACATCACCGGCGACCTCAATACGTCGATCATCAAGACGGTGAACGGCAAGACGGTCATGATGCAGCATGACGTCTCGAATGCGCGTCCATACACGCGCCACAATCGCGTATTGGGCACGAAGGGCACCTTCGAGGACTATCCGCCACGCATCTATATAGAAGGGCAGGCGGGCGGCGAGCGCTTCGGTCCGATTGACGAATGGAAGAAGCAGTTCGAGCACCCCCTCTGGACGAAGCTCGGCGACAAGGCGCGCGGTGCGGGGCATGGTGGGATGGACTACATCATGGCCTATCGGCTCATCGAATGCATGCGCGAAGGACTTGCTCCTGACTATGACGTCTATGACGCAGCCGCGTGGAGCGCTCCGCTTCCGCTCACGGAGATGTCCGTCGCCAAGGGCAGCGTCCCGATGAAATTCCCCGACTTCACGCGTGGGGAGTGGAAGAAGCCGCGCGCATGAACACACCGTTCCATTTCGCGACGATCGACTGGGTCATCATCGGCGCGAGCATCGCGGTCAGCTTTCTTCCCGCGCTGTTCTTCTGGAAGCGGGCGAGTTCCGGCACCAGTGAATTCTTCACGGCAGGACGCGCAGCGCCCTGGTGGCTGGTCGGCATCTCGATGGTCGCGACCACGTTCAGTACCGACACACCGAACCTCGTCACCAACATGGTGCGCGAGCGCGGAGTCTCCGAGAACTGGCTGTGGTGGAGCTTCCTGCTTACCGGGATGATGACTGTGTTCTTCTATGCGCGCCTCTGGCGACGCAGTGGGGTGTTGACGGACCTCGAGTTCTATGAGATCCGCTATTCGGGCAAGCCGGCAAGAATCCTCCGCGGGTTCCGCGCTGTGTATCTCGGGTTGTTCTTCAACTGCGTCATCATGGCAACCGTGAATCTTGCGGCCGCGAAGATCGGCAACGTCGTACTCGGCTGGCCAATGGAGCGGACGCTCATCGTCTGCGGAGTGATGACGATCTTCTTCGCGTCGGTGAGTGGTCTGTGGGGCGTGCTCGTTACTGACACGATCCAGTTCGGCATCACGATGACCGGCACGTTCGCGGTCGCGTACTATGCGCTCGCGCAACCGCAGGTCGGCGGATTGTCCGGGTTGCTCGCCAAGGTGCCCCCGCGCACGCTCGCCATGTTGCCCGACTTCGGTGACTGGAGCGTCGCGGCGACGGTGTTCATCATCCCGCTGACCGTCCAGTGGTGGTCCGTGTGGTATCCGGGTGCGGAGCCTGGCGGAGGCAGCTACATCGCGCAGCGGATGCTCGCGTCGAAGACCGAGAAGGATGCCGTCATCGGGACACTGCTCTTCAACGTGATGCACTATGCGCTGCGTCCGTGGCCGTGGATCATCGTCGCGCTTGCATCGACGATCATCTATCCGGAGCTCTCGGACATCTCGGCCGCCTTTCCTCAGATGAACCACAACCTGCTCGGCAACGACATCGCCTATCCCGCGATGATGCGCTTCCTGCCGGCGGGATTTCTCGGGCTCGTTGTTGCCGGAACGCTCGCCGCCTATCGGTCAACGATTGAGACGCATCTCAACTGGGGCACGAGCTACCTGGTGCATGATTTCTATCGTCGCTTCCTGAGACCAGGACTTCCCGACAAGCACTACGTGCTTGCCGGCCGGCTCACCACTGCTGCGCTCATGATAGCTGCCGCGCTGGTGACGTACGCACTCGGCACCGCGAAGGAGGCGTTCGACCTTATTCTCTCGATCGGTGCCGGCACTGGATTGCTCTACCTGCTGCGCTGGTTCTGGTGGCGAGTGAGCGCGTGGAGTGAGATCGCCGCGATGGCGAGCTCGTTCGTCGTGGCGCTCGGGTTCTTTATCGGCCGCAAGATGGGACTCGAAGTGGCGTCGACGGTGTCGTTGCTCGTCACGGTTGGTGTGACGACGGTGGTGTGGATGCTCGTGACTTTCCTTGCTCCGGCTGCGGACGACGAGACGCTGGTGAAGTTCTTTACGCTCGTGCGGCCGTCTGGGCCGGGGTGGAAGCGGATCGCAGCGCTGTCTGGAGTTACTGCGTCGTCGGATGCGCTGCCACAGGCGCTGCTGGGGTGGATGCTGGGGTGCGCGTTCGTCTATTCTGCGCTGTTCGGGACTGGCAGTTTTCTTTACGGACGGATGCCGCAGTTCTGGATGTGGCTCGTCGTGCTGGTACTGAGCGGGTTGGGGATGTTGCGGGTGCTCAGGGGGTTCTTTGCGTCGGGTGATGAGGTGTAGCAGCCGACCAAGTGCCACTGGCGGGGCAAGAGCCGCATCGAAGACATCCAGTCGGGCCTCAAAGCCTTGGCGGAAGAGATCCGCCAGCGT
>JBKJUW010000142.1:0-18008 GCA_046589725.1 Gemmatimonadaceae bacterium | reverse complement strand
CAGCGTGCCCTTGGGGGCAAGGCGCAGCTGGAATCCCTGCTTCTGCAGTAACGACCCGAACGAGACGCGCATTCCGCTCGACAGCATCACCATGTCGAGCAGCATCGCCGCACTCACGGAGACGCCGAGGATGGCGAGCGCGGTGCGGGCGCGATGCCGGAGGAGCGAGGCCGCGGCGAGTGTGATGATCACGCCGTGCTCGGCCTCGACGTTGCGCGTCCGAGGCTCATCGACCGAAGAGCGCGAGGGGTGGCGTGCGAACGAGTCGACGCGCGGCAAGCCATCCCGCCGCGAGTCCCAACACGAGCGACAACGTGACGGCGAGGAGCATGATGTCGCCCGTCACGATGGAGAAGCGCAGCGGGGTGCGGTACACCGACTGGTAGTGCGCATTGACCACCCACGAGGTGACGAGGCCCACACCGACGCCCACGACGCTGCCCGCCACCGCGATCGCCGCCGCCTCGAGCACGACACCCCGCACGATCGTCCGGCCGGATATCCCCATGAGGCGCAGTGCCGCAACATCGCGTCGCCGCTCGTCCACCTTCAGCAGCATGATGCAGAGCAGAAAGATCGCGCTCGCGACGATCGTGATGACACCGATCGCACGATGGAATCGCGAGATCACCGCGAAGGTCGATGACGTCTGCACCGCGATGTCGGCCGAGCGGTGCGCGCGGAATCCAAATGCCGCGCTGTTGATGCGCTCGGCGGCCGCGCCGATGACGGCTTCCGATGGCGTGGCAACCGCGAAGCGATCGACGCGATCGCCGTATCCGAGGAGTTCCTGAAGCTGCGTGAGGTGCAGCCGGACTTTGTACTCCCCGCGCGCTATCTCGGCGGGGTCCGCACTGCGACGCACGATGGCGCCGACGATGGCGAACTGGCCGGAATCACCGGGCGTCGCACTCAGCGACACGCGATCGCCGACGCGGATTCCCGCGTCGGCGGCCAGGCGTTCATCGATGGCGACGCGACGAGGCGCGCTCTGTTGAGCCGCCAGCGCGATCGTGAGGAGAAGAGCCGCCGGGTTCATCCCGGGAGATTAACGGAGGAACAGCGACGAGATGGACAGCGCTCGATGCGGGTTACTTCCGTCGAACCGACGACGCCCAGTTCGCGGTATCGGCCAGCGCGAGACGGCTGGCTTCCAGCGAATAGGAGGGAGCGGTGATCGCCGTCGCCGCACGCTTGATCAAATAGACGCCCAGCCCAATTTCCGCCAGCCCGGTAACGAGCGCGCCGAGCCACATGTGTCCGTTCACCGCGCGTCCGATGAGCGTTGAGAGGAAGAGCGTCAGCGCGACCATCATCACGACAGATACGGCGAGCGCGAGGCCGAGCCACATGAAGCCACGCGTTGCGCGGCTGAGACTCTCCTTCGCCTCGATCTTGGCCAGGCGCACCTCGTCCGTAATGAGGCGCTTGGAGTCGTCGCTCAGGCGACGAATGAGGTCGGGAATTCCCGGATCCAGATCAGTAGTCATCGCCGAGGGGAGAGCAATCTCTGTACCTCAGATGATACGATGATAGGAGGATAGGATGATAGGATGATAGAAGAGCAGAGGTCCCTTCTTCCTATCATCCTATCTTCCTATCATCCTGCTTCTTCAACAAACACCTGCTCCGCCAGCGCCACGCCAATCGCCCGCGTCGAGCCCCCGGCGGAGTCATCCACCCAGACCGTGATCGGGCCCTCGAAGGGCGCCTTGTCCAGGATCCTCACCACGGCGCCGGGCCGGATGCCCAGCTCCGCGAGATAGCGCAGGCGGCTGGCGTCCTCATCCTGCACCCGACGCACCCGGAACCGCTCGCCCTGCGCCACCTCGGCCAGCGTCCGGAGAAACGCCTCCTCGACTCGCCCGTCGCGTGTCGGGATTGGCGCTCCGTGCGGGTCGAGCGCCGGATCGCCGAGTGAGGCGGCCATCCGCTCGATCAACTCTTCAGACGCAGCATGCTCGAGCCGCTCGGCCTCCTCGTGCACGCGGTCCCAGGGGTAGCCGAGCACCTCGGTGAGATAGCATTCGAGAATGCGGTGGCGACGAAGGGTGCGCAGCGCGGCGCGGCGGCCGTCGCTCGTGAGACGAACGCCGCGATAGGGCTCGTGCGTGATGAGCTTCTGGTCCGCGAGACGGCGGACCATCCCGCTCACGGACGCCGGGGAGATGGAGAGTCGCACGGCGATGTCATTCGTCGTCGCCGGCTCGCCAACGCGCTCGAGGTCGTAGATGGCCTTGAGATAATCCTCGACGGGCCCGCTCAGCGACAGCACGGCACTCGGCATCAGACGGGCCGCAGGCGACGCTGAGTTCCGCGCACCATGAGCACGGGGACGGTGATGCGATGCCGCACGTCATTCGCGACACTGCCGCGGAGGAGGTCCTGCACGCCCTTGTGACCGTGCGTACTCATGGCCACGAGGTCGCACCCTTCGCGCAGGACGGCCGCCGCGATCTCGGCGGCAGGATCCCCGCCCGCCAGCACGCACTCGACCTCGAGACCGGCCGCCTCGAGACTGTCAGCCTGCGACTCGATGTACTCGCGGTCCTGCTTCATCTCGTCGCTTTCGCGCAGCACGAGCTGGTGCTGGTTTCGCGCCGCCCATCCATCGGCCACGTGGATGAACACCACCGACGCATGACAGAGCAGCGCCAGTTCGCGCACGTGCGCAACGATGGCGTCGTCGTATTCCGAATGCTCGAGGGGAACCAGGATGCGCGTGTACATGGGTGGTCTGCCCGAAGACGTGTGAGAGCGCTAGGACAACCAGCCGCGCACGGTGGAGACGAGCAGCCACACGTTGAGCACGGCGATCACCGTCGCCACGAGGTACGCGAGACACTTCAGCCACAGGGGGTTCACGAACTCGCCCATCTTCAGCTTCTCGGACGTGAACATTACGAGGGGGAACACGGCGAACGATAGCTGGAGGCTGAGAATGACCTGGCTGAGGATCAACAGCTTCGCCGTCGCTGCCTCTCCGCCGATCACGGCCACGATCACGGCGGGTACGATGGCGATGAGCCGCGTGATCATGCGGCGCAGCCATGGCCGGATGCGGATGTCGAGAAAGCCCTCCATGACGATCTGGCCGGCCAGCGTGCCGGTGAGCGTGGAGTTCTGCCCCGACGCAAGCAGCGCGAGCGCAAACACCGAGCTTGCCCCCGCTCCGAGCAGCGGCGTGAGCAGCTTGAACGCGTCCTGTATCTCGGCCACCCCCGAATTCCCCGAGGTGTGGAAGGTCGCCGCGGCGACGATGAGAATGGCGGCGTTGATGAACAGCGCAAACGAGAGAGCGATGGTGGAGTCAATGAAGGCGTAGCGCACCGCCTCGCGGCGCCCGGTGGCATTCTCGTCGTACTTGCGCGTTTGCACGATGGACGAGTGCAGATAGAGGTTGTGCGGCATCACCGTGGCGCCGAGGATGCCGATGGCGATGTAGAGCTTGTCAGCGTGAGAGACGGTGTCCGTCGTCGGGATGAACCCCTTCATCACCTCGACCATGTCCGGGCGCGACAGCAGCAGTTCGAACGCGAAGCACACGCCAACGGTCGCCATGAGGGTGACGACGAGCGCCTCCAGTACCCGAACGCCCTTGTTCTGGAGATACAGGAGCAGCAGGACATCGAATCCCGTGATGATCACGCCGACGGGAATGGAGATACCAAAAAGCAGGTTGAGCGCGATCGCCGAGCCGATCACTTCCGCGAGGTCGCAGGCGGCGATCCCGATCTCGCAGAGAATCCAGAGGGCCCAGACAACCGGCTTGCTGTAGTGATCGCGGCAGGCCTGGGCGAGGTCGCGTCCGGTGACGATGCCAAGCTTCGACGCGAGCCCTTGAAGCAGGACCGCCATCAGATTCGAGATCAGGATGACGCTGAGCAGCGAGTAGCCGAACTTCGACCCACCAGCGAGATCGGTAGCCCAATTGCCTGGATCCATGTATCCGACGGCCACCAGATATCCGGGTCCGGCAAACGCGAGCATCTTTCGCCATTTGGAGCGGCCGCCTGTCGGCACACTCCGGTACACCTCCGCGAGGCTTGGCGCCACGCGCGCGCGCCGCCAGCCGGTGTCGGGATCTGGCGGGAGGACTGGTCGAGGTGCAGACGGACGTGCGGTCATGGCAATGCGATTTAGGATTGCCTAAACATAAGATGAGGTGACAGAAAAACAAGGGTGCGGTTTGACGAAGCTTCTCGGGAAGCCTAACATCTCGCAACAAACCCATCCACCCGACTGCTCTCTCCCATGACGAACAGCACCCGCCCGGCCGAGATCAGCGGCCTCCGACAGATCGCACTCACGGTGTCAGACGTCGCACGCGCCAAGGCGTTCTACCGCGAAGCGCTCGGCCTCACCTTCCTCTTCGACGCAGGGCCCAATCTCGCGTTCCTCGACGTCGGGGGAGTTCGGATGATGCTGGCCACGCCGGAGGGTGACTTCAAACCCGGCAAAGGCTCCGTGCTCTACTTCAAGGTCGCGGACATCGCAGCCGCCCATGCGGGGATGGCCGAGCGCGGCGTGAAGTTCGGGGGAGTGCCGCACCTGATCGCGAAGATGCCCGATCACGACCTGTGGCTGGCGGAGTTCGAGGACCCAGATGGCAATCCGCTCGCCCTCATGTGCGAGGTGCGCTAGCGAGTCGACAGCGGGACCAAGGCATCCGCTCGTCAATCCGACGAACTAGGCTACGCGTCGGTGAGGTTGACGATTAGCGCAACGGGAACTGGACCACACTCCGCGTCCAACACGCTCGCGGTCACTGTGGTTTCCCGACTAGGCGAGGGACACTCCCTAGCGCATCGAATTGTTCAATCATACAAGATTCGTAAAACTTGATACACCATAACCCTGCGGATCGGTGAGGAACAGGCCTGACGGGGAGGCGGGCCAGTGTGCCCAGAGTACCGGCTAGATGTTCTTCTACAGCAAAGCCATACCAGCGCTCGACTGTCCCGTGCCATTGGCAACCTCCTCCTCCTGCTCACTGTCTAAGTGGATTTGCATGGTCGTTTGTCGGCGCGCCCGGCGGAACCGCGCGACGGTAGGCGGGCCGCTGCTTGCTCCGGCGCGGGATCACAGCGCGGACGGGCCGGAGCCGGCGCACGGTCTGATAGCTGTAGCCGCACTCGGCGACGACGCGCCGCGGGCTGTCAAGGCGATCCGCCGGCAACAAAGACGCGCTGCCATTCGTAGACGTTGCCTAGGTCAGAGATATATCGAAGGATATCTCCACGGACATCGACGGCGGTTGTACTCGCTGTCGCGGTGTTGGTGAGTCGCAGCGTCGAATCGGAGACGGTGTAGCGACCAGCCGCTATCTCTTCCCGAGTCACCGGTGGATTGCCCCGAACCGTTTCCCTGATCACGCTACGACCGTTGAATGATCCTTCGGCCGTTATGGATAGGTCGCCGCCGACGACTTCGATGGTCCGCGCGGCGTCTCGCGAAAGCGAACCAGGAAGCGCTTGCCCATTGATCGAGCGCAGGACGTAAGTACCAGTCACGTTCACCGGGGAGGTAACTGACTGGCCTCCACACGCGATGAGGGCTAGAAGCGTTGACATGCCAACGATTTGGCTGATGGTGCGCGCCATTGGAGAACGCGCACACAACGGAAAAAGTGCTGAAAGCATAAATACCTCAAGATGAATCGGCGGTGCACGCGATTCTGTAGGGTCGATCATTCGACGAAGATAGAACGTGCTTAATCTGTTGACATTCATCACCGCTCAGATCGGGGAATTCGTAGGTCCACTTTGGCACCCTGCCAGCTGAGTAGCTCACTGACGTCCGTGCCCGGCCCGTTTTTACGAGATGTTGCGTCCAGTCGCAGTGCGTAACGCTCCGGCGGGCGAGGGAACCAGCACGCAATCTATGAGAGAGCAGGAGAATAGAAGAAACTCGCCTCGCTGGGCCAACCGGAACACGGCGCTGGCTACGCCTCACATCCCTATGTCTGAAGGGGCGCTCTTCTGACAATCACACAAAGCCTAAACGCCAACTCACGAGCCGCCGTATGGGACGGGTATGGGATACCACCCTCCGGGAGTGACGCTCATAAAATCGGTGCGCATATACTTCCAAGCACTGAACGCCGAACTCGTGCCATTGCTCCCCCAATAGATGCCGTCGAACCAGAAGTGTCCTGGCTGATAAATCCCCTCTCCCTCCACGGGCGCACCACTGTCACCCCGTTGTGCCGCGAAGCTAGCCTGATATTGACAGAGGAGGGTTCTCCCAGTGTCGAATATGTTATCAAACGCGTCACGCTCATACTGTGGCAAGTCGACACAAGAACCCGTAATGCGACCATTGGTACGCCCAGACGACCGCCCTACCATTGTCACAGGGTTGCCGGATTGGTCTAAAAAGAAAGGATCAATATCCTCGTAAACAGTGTACCCGCTGAAAGTGAGCGAATTCAACGGCGTCCACGCAGAAGAACCAAACCGGCTCACATCGACGTTCGCATCGAGGGCGAAGAGTGCGGCATCGGTATATCGGCAGTTGCGATTGGCAGGACACCGCGAATCGGACGCATTGGTTAACAACGGGGGGTCATAGACCTCCGTCCCTATGCCATTGGCCGCCGTGGGCTGGCCTATTCGTGCACCCGCCGTCACGGCCCCATACTCACTGGTACAGTGCGAATTGGTCATGGCGTAGACCGGGCTACTCGCCGAGACGGAGCCACCGTAGTCCTCCCGCATAAGCCCCGTCAGCGTGCAGGTTCCGGGCGCTTGAATCTGCAAACCCCCGGCGATTGGCCGAATCACATCCTGGACTGTGCTGGCCACCACGGTTGGGGCAATCTGCTCGACCAGGATGGCCGACGAAGGAACACCCAACTGCGCCAAACGATCCGAGAGGACGCGAGCGGCCGCACTAGTTCGCACCCCCACGTGCACTAGGTTTGCGACTTCATCGACATCGGTGAGCGTTAGATCGGGGCTTCCAAGCCCTTCTACAACCGAACGCCACTCGGCGAGCTGGCGGAAATTGAAGCGTCCCAGTCGAAAGATGACCGGCGGTAACGGAGCCGACCCTCCCCTTTTCAAATACGCACTGAGCACGCGATGTGCTAGCGCCGAGCGCGTTGTGTCGGTGAGATGAACGATCAACATTCCGGGGTTGGCAGGGTCCGCATGCATGCCTCCGAAGCCTGGAATAGAGTCCGCAAGATCGACCATCTCATCGTCCACCGTGCGCACGCGCGCTGAATGCTTTGGCCCCGCGCTTGGAGAGACGTTCAACTGGGGCGCCGTGGCCGCGACAAGCGGTGAGGGCACGTCCTGGCATGCGACCACGGCGACCGTGGCAACTGCAGTCAAACCTACGCGTAAATGCGCATGTAAAGTCAAAAAACGCGCGAAAAAGCGTTTTAGATGTGTTATTCGTGTTGGTCGGATATACGAAGCTCGTCGAAGCAGACCCAAGGTGTCACCTCTTGGCAACATACAGTGGCATCTGTGGTCGCGTATGCTTCTTCGCAACGCTACACCACGACACTACTTAGTAGGGCGATAAAGCAGCAAGACATATGCCTGACCATGCCGTTAGCAACAGGTATATTTCACTATCGCGCACTTGGTGGAGCCCTAACTGACCCCGCTGCATTCAGGGACGAAGGTGTTGGGTTGTCCCGCCTCAGTTGAAATGTGACTCCCACCACCCCCAGACTATGCACTGGGCGGACCGAGGAGTCTATGAGCCAATCACACGGAAAGAAGCGCCAGCGCCGACAGTTCACCCCTGAGGTCAAGGCGACCATTCTGCGGCGGCATCTCGCGGACAAGGTGCCGGTCTCGGATCTGTGCGACGAGTACCTGATCCAGCCGACGCTGTTCTACCTCTGGCAGCGCCAGGCGTTGGAGCATCTGAGTGCGGCGCTGTCTGAGGGCCGCACGGCCCGGCATCAGGCCCCCACGGTGTCGGCCGAGCGGGCACGGATCGTCGCGCTGGAAGCGCGCGTGGCGAAGAAGGATCAGATCATCGCCGAGGTCTCGGAAGAGTATCTCGCGTTGAAAAAAAAGCTTGGGGAGAGCTGAGGCATCGATGGGTCCCCTCCGATCTCCGCGATACGGTCGTCGATTTCGTGCGCGACTTCAGCGGGCGCACCGAGCGGCCCGTGCGCTGGGTGCTGCGGCACCTGGCGATCGCGCCGACGCAGTTCTATCGGTGGACGGAGCGCTACGGCCAGGTGAACACCCACAACGGGTTGATTCCGCGCGATCATTGGCTGACCGCGGAGGAGCGAGCGGCCATCCTGCGGTATCACGACGCACACGCCCCGGAAGGCTATCGGCGCATGACCTTCATGATGCTCGATGCCGACGTGGTGGCGGTCAGCCCCGCGACCGTCTATCGCGTGCTCAAGGCCGAAGGCCGGCCCGATCGCTGGAATCAGACGCCGTCCAGGAAAGGCACCGGCTTCGTGCAGCCGCTGCGGGCGCACGAGCATTGGCACATCGACATCAGCTATTTGAACATCGCCGGGACCTTCTACTATCTGTGCGCCATCCTCGACGGGGCCACGCGCTTTCTGGTGCACTGGGAGATCCGCGAGCAGATGACGGAAGCCGACGTCGAGACCATCTTGCAGCGCGCGCGCGCAATACCCCGACGCGACGCCGCGGATCATCTCGGACAATGGACCGCAATTCATCGCGAAGGACTTCAAGGAGTTCATCCGGCTCGCCGGCATGACGCACGTGCGCACGTCGCCGTACTATCCGCAGTCGAATGGGAAGCTCGAACGCTGGTATCAAACCATCAAGGTCACGACCTTTCGCCCGAAGGCGCCCACCTCGCTCGAGGAGGCGCGGCGCATGGTGGCGGCCTTCGTCTGGTATTACAAGCACGAGCGCTTGCACAGCGCGATCGGGTTCGTCACGCCGGCCGACCAGCTGGCGGGCCGCGCGGAGGGCATTTGGGCCGCCCGCGATCAGAAGTTGGAATCGGCGCGCACACATCGTCGCGCCCACTGGCATTCCACCTCAACCGAGTGCGTGCTCGTGCTCGCCGCACTGAATTAGCAATCCACCCAACCCGTCACATTTCCGCTGAACCGGGACAGGGTGAAATGCACCGACGGCATTTCTGTTGGGAATTCAAGCTTAAAGCTGGACTTGACTCGCGCTGACGGACACGTGGTTTACGCCGCTTGTACCGTCTGCACGAAGCGGTGGTCCTGCTCACACTGGACGGGGCTGACGTAGTCGAGACTCGAGTGTTGCCGTTCGCGATTGTACCGGACTTCGATGAAGGCAAGAGCCGCCTGCCGGGCCTTCTCGCAGGTGACCGTTCACGGCGTAGATGTCGAACTGTTTTCTTCATCACGCCTTATGAGGCACTGCAGGACGCGGGTTAGTGGCGTTAGGGAAGCTCTGAACAGGTAGGTGATGAGAGGCGATGTGGAGTACTCCGCATTCATTTCGCGCCGCAGATGCCTGATGCGTTGGCGAATAGTCGCCCGGTCGCACGTTGGCGCCCATTCTCGGGTGGTTTGCCCGGTGTCGTTGGCGCCGACACTACGTGCCCTGCGGCAGTAAATCGGTGACGCACCTGATACAACGTCGCGAGTGCGAAGGTCGCGAGGACGCGCGTCGTGTTCTTCATCAGCCCACGATACCGGACCTTCGTGAAGCCCCACTGGCACTTTACGACGCGAAAGACATGCTCGCCACGAGCGCACGCGCGAGCGCGCTGCTTGACCTTGTCCCACTTGTGCGATGCTGAAGTGTCTTCAACTGAAGCGTCGCATCATGTCAACGCAGCCCGCAAGCAAAGGCCACCTTAATTGCGCTCGACCTCAACCATTCCGACCAACTGCCGCAACACGCGCTCCGTCAGGCCCCAGACGGTGTAGACCCCGTGCTGGAACGCGGCGACGGACAGCGTCGCGCCGCGGACATTCACGGTCTCCGTGCCCCACGGATGTCGTGCGATGAGCAGTGCAAGCGGCACCCAGAATGAAAGCGCTACTTCCTCGGACGGCACGATCTCGACGTCGCCGCGCACGATCGCGACGAAAGGACGGATCACGATCGGGGGGAGTGCCATCGTCGTTGGACTGAGATCGTCGAGCTGGCCGATGAGTCGTCCGTCGCGCACGACATCCACGCCGGTTTCCTCCAGCGTCTCGCGCATTGCGGTGGCAGCGAGGTCCGCGTCCTGCGGCTCCATGCGCCCACCCGGGCAGGCGATGTGGCCACTCCACGGATCCCGCTCCACCTCGGCGCGCTTGATCATCAATAACTCAGGCTCGCCGTCTTCGCGCTCGCGGATGACGAGCAGGATCGCCGCGCGCCGAACACCTGGGTCTGCGTCGATCTCACGCGGCCGATGGTCGGCGAGCGCAGTGATCAGCCGCGCCAAAACGGGGTGCGCCGCGAGCCGGTCGAGCCGAGCTTCGGTCATGGAACGACGCGCACGAGATCAGTCGTCGATCTCAGCGCCCGACTCAGCCCAGCCGCGAAAACCCGTGTCCAACGACGCGACGTTCATATATCCCATCTGCGTCATGGTCTCGGCGGCCAGCGCCGATCGATTGCCGCTGGCGCAGTAGATGATGACTTCGGCGTCGCGCGGGACGACCGCCTCGATCTTCGTCTCGAGATTTCCGCGCGAGATGTGCACCGCTCCGGGAATCTTGCCGAGGTTGACCTCCTGGAGGTCGCGCACGTCGAGGAAGACGGCGCCGCCCCGTTCGTGGAGTGCCTTGGCTTCCGTCGCATTTACTTGACGGATGCGCGACTTCACTTCCCTGATCAGATCGGCGCCGCTCTTCATCCTCGTCTCCTGTGGTGCAGTGTTCCGTGTATGCGGGAAGTATGGCTCCGCGACGCTGTCAACGGATGACACGCAGCGACTTCGCATCCGCATCGAGCTCCGCCATGGCGCCGAGCGGCAGTGTCCATTGGTCGTCGATGTGTCCGACGGGAATGCCGGCGAGCGCCGGAACGCCCGCGATATCGGCGGTTTCGCGGAGGAGCTGTTCGCGCGACGGAGAAGCCGCATTGGCGCGGCCGCCCTCTTCCGTGAACTGGCCGTAAGCGATGCCGGCAAGCTTCGCCAGCGCTCCGGTCAGCAGGAGCTGGCGCAGCATGCGGTCGATGCGGTAGGTCGCTTCGTCCACGTCCTCGATGACGAGGATGGCGCCGTCGTAGTCCGGGGCGTAGCGCGTGCCGCAGAGCGAGGCGAGCAGCGACAGGTTGCCGCCGACGAGACGTCCCTCCGCGCGGCCGGGCCGGAGTGTGCGCGCCGCGGGGGCGATGCCGCACGAGTCCGTGCCGTGCACCACTGCTCGCGTCAGCGAGTCGCGCGAAAAGGACGTCAGCGGCGCCGCGGCGTGCGGGCCGTGATACCCGATCACGTCGGCATGCGCGCCGAGCGCCGTGTGGAGCGCGGTGATGTCGGAGAATCCGATGAGGGCGCGTGGACGCGCCTGCATGGCGGCGGTGTCGAGCCCATCGAGGATGCGCATGACGCCGTAGCCGCCGCGGAGGCACCAGATGCCGTCGATCGAATCGTCGCCGAGGACGGCGTTGAGGTCGTGGAGTCGCTGCTCGTCCGTGCCGGCCAGGTAGCGCGCGCGCGCGGTGGCGTTGTCGCCGACGACCGGTTCCCACCCGAACGATCGCGCCTGCGCAACGGCGGTCTTGAACGTCCCCTCCTTGCTGACGGGTCCGGCTGGAGCGACGAGTGCGACGCGCGCGCCGGGCGCGAGCAGTGGAGGAGTGCGCATCGCGGTGAACGTAGAGAGGGCTCGCGTGCGAGGCAACGGTTCCGCCGGCTTTTGGGCATGACGGGGCAGTATCCGACGATAGAGGACCAGCCTGCTGCCGCGTCGTTGTATCGGTGCATTCACAGCAATGCCGATCGGAGCCGCGATGGTCGGACCCGGTCTGTCAGGCAGGAGATTTGGGTGCACATAAAATAAGCAGATGGCATGGCGCCGCATCGTGAAACGCCGTTACCCTTAGAAACATTCAGCCACGGCTCATTCCCCTCGCGTCTTGCCATTCTCTCCCGGACGGCTCACGATGGCATCGGATCTCTCCCGAACGTCACTCGCGCTCGTGGCGCTTTTATCGCTCGGGCTGGCGTCCGCTTGCGAACGCACCCCATCGGGGACTGAACGCTCTGGCCCACCGGTTTCAATCCGCATCGACACACGCTCGCCGAGCACACTCTCCGACTCGGATATGGTGGTGATGCGCGCGTCGGTACTCGATGCTTCAGGCAATGTGCTTCCCAACGAGACGGTCGTGTGGAAGAGCCTCAGCCCGACGACCATTGAGGTGTCGTCGAGCGGCCACCTGCTCGGCCACGAAAGCATTTTCTTGATTGCGCGCGAAGCCAAAATCGTCGCCAGCGTCGCGTCAAATCCCAGCCTGACCGACACGACGACCGCATACACGATGCGCTACGCCCAGTTCGTCTACCTTGCGCCGAATTGGATCTTTGCGAAGACGTTCGGACAAGTCGCGAGCGTGGCGGTCGGTGAATCAGCGGCACTTCATGCGACTGGTTATATCGTCAGCCCTGCGAGCGGGAGGTTCACGTCCTACGACTCGGCGAGCGTCGACCAGGCCCACACCTGGATTTCGCGGTCGCCGCAGGTGGCCACCGTTGACGCGAGCGGCGTCGTCACTGGCCGGAGCGACGGTGTGGCGGTCATCGTCGTGGTAACGCGCGGGCGTCAGATTCGCGACTCGGGCGTGGTGGTGGTACAAACCCCAACGTTGCGATTTACCACGATCTCTCCCAGCGCGACGATATGCGGTTTATCATCGGATAGCACGGCGGCGTGCTGGGGCAGGAATGCGCCTATCACGTCGCCGCCCACCGCTTCGTCGTTGGCCGGGGAACGATTTCCTGCCGCGCCCATCTCCGGTAACCTGAAGTTCCGCACTCTTTCGTCAGGAACCTACCCCGACTTCGCGTGCGGCATCGCAACCGATGGCGTGACATATTGCTGGGCCCCGAACGGTACGTCGCTGTTCGGAAGTTCCGTCGCGCGAAACACACCCATTGCCTTCGGGCTCGACCTTAGGTTCGCGAGCGTGCAGACCGGGCGAGGACACGCGTGTGGGCTCACGGCGGACGGCGTCATGTATTGCTGGGGGAGCAATGGATGGGGAGAGCTGGGCGATGGCACAACGCTTTTTCGGAGCACGCCAGTTCCTGTGTCCGGAGGCTTGCGATTTGCCGCGTTCACCACGGGCTCGGCTACGTGCGGCATCGCGGTGAGCGGGGACTCGTATTGCTGGGGATTTGGCGGCGTTGGCCAACTTGGGAACGGCGGTACCGAGAACAGATCGATCCCAACCTTGGTGGTGACTGATCAGCGGTTTACGCAACTCGATGCGGGGAGCAACAGTGTTTGCGGACTGACGGCCGCCCGCATGCTGTACTGCTGGGGTTACAACCTCCTCGGCGAGCTCGGCGACGGGACGACGACGCATCGCACGACGCCCGTGGCCGTTGCGGGGAGCAACGTCTTTTCATCGTTCACGATCGGAGACGCTGGCGGATGCGGCCTGTTATCGAGCGGACAAGCCCTGTGCTGGGGGTATAACCGCTACGGGACGGTCGGCGACGGCACCTTCGTCGACGTGCGCTCGACGCCAACTCCTGTGTCTGGTGGACTGCGTTTCACCTCGATCGTAAGCGACTATTCGAGAACGTGCGGTCTAGCCGACGGCGTGTACTACTGCTGGGGCGGGAACACGGATGGCACGTTGGGGATCAACCTGATGTACAGTGTGAATGTGCCCACGAGGCTCGCGGCGCTAACGCCTTAGCGCCATTGGTGTTGGCGCGCGAGGCAGCGGATGGGAACAGTCATTGGCGTTGCACGTTCGCATTCCACTGTAGCAGGTTTTAGAAACCCTGGCGACTCCTCCACGCTGCACGCGACCGACTTTGTTTACGGCCCATTCTTTCGAGACATTCCATCCTACGATTCGCTCGTAGTGGATCAAACGATGCTGTGGACGTCGCGATCGCCCCAAGTCGCGACCATCGACCGAAGGGGCATGGTCACTGGCAGGAGCACAGGAATGGCGACCATCGTTGTGCAGTCCCGCGGCGGACTTTCACTCGATTGAGGTATCTTCGCCGTTCGTTAACCCACGCTCTGCGGGTCGCGTTCGGGCCGGACCTAGGCTCGCCGGCGTGTTGCCGTAGATTCTGCGGGAGCGCCGAGTACACGCTCGGAAGACTCGCGCGCCGAGCGACGCCCCGCGCATCTTTAGGGTATGACCGCCCTGACACCGATTGTTCTCGCGCTGCCGTGGGTGGCCCTTCCGGTGGCGACGCTCCTTCGCGCGCGCAACTCCCGCTCCCTCAGCGAGGAGTCAGCCGAGGCTCCGTCCGATGCGCCGACGGTGTCGGTCGTCATCCCGGCGCGCAACGAGGCGCACAATATCGAGCGCTGCGTGCGCTCCGCATTGGCTGCAGCCTATCCGCGGCTCGAGGTCGTCGCCGTCGACGATCACTCCACGGATGAAACCGGGGCGATCCTCGCTCGCATTGCCGGTGAAGATGCGAGGCTCCGTGTGGTGACCCCTCCCCCGCTTCCAGCAGACTGGTTCGGGAAGCAGTGGGCGTGCACCGCTGGCGCGAATGCAACCACCGGCGCGATCATCGCCTTCCTTGATGCAGACACTCAGCAGGCACCCGATCTCGTGCCGCGAGCGGTCAATGCAATGCAGTCGCGCGACGCGGACCTGCTCACCGTGGCGGGCACGCAGGAGCTGGGCTCGTTCTGGGAGCGCGTGATCCAGCCGCAGGTTTTCTCGGTGATGCTGATGCGCTACGGCGGCACGGAGACCGTGAATGGCTCGCGCCGCGCCAGCGACAAGATCGCAAATGGCCAATGCATCTTCGTGCGACGGTCGGCGTACGTCGAGACGGGAGGACACGCCGCGGTGCGGATGAAAGTGGCGGAAGATCTCGCGATGGCGCAGCACTACTTCCTGACGGGACGTCGAGCGTTCCTCGTCCTGGGACTGGACCAGCTCTCGACGCGGATGTACACGTCGCTGCGCGAGCTCATTGCGGGTTGGGGAAAGAACCTGTATGCCGGGGGCCGCGACACCGTGCCGTTCGGGGCATTCGGACGGGCCCTGGTTCCACTCCTTCTTTGCTCGCCGTGGATCGGCGCGCTACTGCCGCCGGTGATGCTCGTGCTTTCGTTGCTTGGAGTGCTTGGTCCTTCGGCGCTCGTCTGGTCGGGAATTGCCACCGGCGCCGACGTGTTGTGGTGGCTTGGCGTGTATTCCTGGCTGCGATTGTCGCCGGTCTATGCCGTGCTGCATCCCGCTGGAGCGGCAGTCATGCTGTACATCTCGCTCGGCGCGATCACACGTGGCAGCCAGGTACGCTGGAAGGATCGGGAGTACGTCTCATCGTAGGTGGCTCCGCATGGCTGAGCGCCTGAGATGGCTCGCACGCCTTTCCGACCGGCAGTGGCGCGACGCCTTTCGGGCGGACCGTAAACACGAGAGTACCGGCGTGCGCGCACATCACAGAATTTGGCGCTCGTGCCTCACTGACAAATCGAATACCATGTCCGACATTGACACCCACTCCCTGGCGGCGTAGCGTCACTACGCAGTCATGCGAGTCCCCGGGTCACTTCGTGGCCCCCGGCGTCCTCCCACACTAAGGAAGGCGAACATGGAAAAGGAACCGATCAAGGACCTGTCGAACAAGCCGTCCACTCCGGACAAGGCGACGGGCGGCAAGAAAGGCGCGCTCAGTGCCGAGGAGCTCGGCAAGGTGTCCGGCGGCAGAATGGCGAACGAGACTTGCGCCACCGACAAGATGAACGGCTGCGACGAGTAGGCGCTCGGCATGGTGAGGGCCACGCGCTTCCGTAGCCAGTAGCCAGCCGTCACATCAGCGGCCAGTGGGTTCTCCCAGCTGGCCGCTCCCTCATCGGTGAGCGACATGATCCTCCTCATCGCCCACGCGTACGACGTCAGCGTACCACCAGTAGCTCGACGGCTCACTGAGCTCGGCGCCCCCTACGTGCAGTTCGATCCAAGAACCGCGCCGTCCCTCGCGCAGGTCGACGTGGAGCACAGTCGTCGTGGCGTGATCGCGCGCACGTTGCGCTTCGGCGACATCACGCTCGACTTGGCGGAGGTTCGCGCCGTGTGGAATCGCGCCAAGGTTCGCCCGGTCGCCGGCGCACGCGTCGCACCGGACCAGGCGTGGTGGGTCGCTGAGAATTTCGTGCGCGTGCTGCTCGACCTCTACGAGCGCGTCGATTGCGTCTGGATGCCTGAGCGGCCAAGCGCGAGCCACAATCCTTTCCGGGCGCGGAATGAGACCGACGCGGCGTGGGACCTGTTGTCTACGCGCCACCCTGAACCCTCGGCCAACAACAAGCTCTACCAGTACGACGTCGCCACGGAGCTTGGCTTCTCCGTACCGCGCACGCTCGTCACCAATGTGCCCGAGCGGCTTCTCGCGTTCTACGAGGAATGCGATGGCCAGATCATCTCCAAGCGGGCCGCGAACGTCAACGCCTTTCGTGAGGGCGAGGACGTCGGGCTCTACACGTATCCGGTCCAGCGCCGCGATCTCATTGGATACCAGTCGGTTCGCTACGCACCCGTCGTGTTCCAGGAGCGCGTGCCGAAGCAGGTCGAGTTGCGTGTGACCGTCGTAGGCCGACAGGTCTTCGCCGCCGAGATTCGCTCGCAGGAGAGCGCGCGGCTGCAGACCGATTGGCGCCATTACGCGACGTACGGCAATGCGCAGCATTACGCACCCCATGCGCTTCCCGCAGCGGTCGAGCGGCGCTGCGCGGATCTGCTGTCCGCACTCGGCCTGTGCTTCGGTGCGCTCGACCTGATACTGACACCAGACGGCGATTACGTGTTTCTCGAGGTAAACCTGCACGGACAGTATCTCTGGATCGAGGAGATCACCGGGATGCCGATCAGCAACGCGATCGCCGAGCTGCTGTTCGACGCATCGAAGGCAATGGCGTGAGCGCCGACACCGATCGCGCGCTCGCGGACGCCGCCGCCTTGCTGCAGCAGCTTCCTCGCGGAAGGCATGAAACTCGACTGGCGCGCGAGCAGTTCGCGAGCCTAAGGACGTCGCACCCGGACCTGATGCCGCAGCTCGTTGCACACCCGGTGCCCGCGTCGAGCACCGTCGACTACGACGTCCTCCTCACGCGCGCCGGCGCGGGCACGCTCTCACTGACATGGCGCGCGGACGACGGCGTGCCATGGGCCCCTGAGCACGCTGATCACTGGGCCGCCAACTTCGTACTCAGCGTGGATGCGTTCAGCGTGAGCATCCAGTCCGCATTGCTGTACCTGAACGGCGTCGTGGCTCAACGGCCGCGCGTGATGGAGCGCCTGGTCAACCGCGCGCTATTCGACATCGCGATTGCTGGTGAAGACATCGAGGTATCTGACCAGGACGTCGAAGAGGCCGTCGAGGAATTCAGAAGGACGCAAGAGCTCCACACGGGCGCCGCCACGCAGCAGTGGCTCGACGAGCGGCAACTCAGCATGGCCGCGCTGCGCGAGATGGTTCGCGACTCGGCGGTCGCGCGGAAGTTCAAGGACGGTCTCACGCACGGGAGCA
Source organism: Gemmatimonadaceae bacterium (assembly GCA_046589725.1). GTDB lineage: Bacteria > Gemmatimonadota > Gemmatimonadetes > Gemmatimonadales > Gemmatimonadaceae > AG11. Next base: position 377 of record JBKJUW010000142.1, on the reverse strand, counting down.
TCGAACCGTATTTCAGCGCGCACCGCGCGGAGTTCGACCGGGTTCGGGTGCTGAGCGTGGAGAATCTTCCAGCGTCGTCTGCCCAGCAGTTCGCCAACGCCTGGAGAGCGACGCAAGCTTGCCCAGCGCTGGTCAATCCCGCGGTGGCGGATTGTACGGCGCGGCTCGATACGTGGCGGGCGATGGACCTCGGGCCCGAGTTTGCGGCCGCTGCGGTCGGGGAGGTGGTCGGGCCGGTTGAGGGGGAGCTCGAGGGAGAGTCCTCGGTCGGGCAAGTGCTCGCGCGCGAGGCTGCGGTCCTCGACGCGGACACGCGGGCCCGCATCCATGAGCTGTTGCTCGACGCATGGGTCACGGAGCGCCGAGCGGCGGCGAAC
>JBKJUW010000135.1:0-21826 GCA_046589725.1 Gemmatimonadaceae bacterium | reverse complement strand
CGGACGAGGTCCGTGCCGTCCCTCAGACGCGCGAGGCCGATGTGATCTGTCGACGTGCGCAACTTGGTGCCGCGAAACGCGCGCTCGCATTCCTCGATTGCCTCCCACCGTTCGTCGAGCGGCGTAAGGTTCCACCGCGCGCACTTGCGGCACACAACCCACAGCCGGCCCTTCGCCGCGTCGAATGCCAGACGTCGGCCGACGGGAAAGTGTTCGATCGCCTCGTTCCGGCCAAGTTGCTCCGAGCAGAAAATGCAGGTGGAGTACATCTATTCGTCCTGATCGCGCGAGCGCTTCAAGCGTGCGAGGCCTTCGTCGATCGACGGCGGCAGGAACATGTCGTCGGCGATGCCCGCGACTTCCTCGGCATCCTGCCACGCCGCCTCGAGCACGTGCAGCTCACCCTCGAGTGCACGACGTTCGGCGTCCTCGTGGGCCATCATCTCCAGGGCAAGGCGGTCGGCGGTCGGCAGGCGCATCAGGGCATCCGCTGCCTTGGTCCGACGGAGGCCGCGCGTCGGCTTGTTCGCGAGTGCGTTCGCCGACGTGCGATACAGACGCAGCGGGTCACCGGCATCCTCCAGCAGGCGCACCGCCTTCGTCACATCCGCCCGCGAGCCTCCGGAGCGGTTCAGCATGGGAAGGATGATGCCCGATGCACGCACCGCGTCATCGCCAGAGAGCGAGATGGTCTCGGTACTGCCTTCGTAGCGGTACCACGCGCTCCGGCGCGATGCCACTCTGGGAATGACGAGCGTGACGCTTTCGCCGTCTGTCTGGAGACGTGCCTTCGACAGGTCCGTGAGTCGCAGCGAGATCATGTCGCCGCTGGCCGACGGCACCCGGACCAGCTTTCGATGCGAATAGACGGCGCGTATCATCTGGAAGCCGTTCATCAGCGGATTGATGGCGCCCACGCCTGCAAACCCCAGAAGCGGGCCGGCAACCGCGACCGTCCCGACGGCGGCGACAGCGCCCGCCACGAGGACGAACTGACGCCGCCGGCGTCGGCCGAACTGATCGCCATAACGCCAGGCGGCCATCTCCGGCCGCTGCGGGGCACCGATGCGCACCAGCTCGATGCCTTCCGTCAGGCGCGCCAGACCGATGTGTTCCGTCGACATACGCAGGCGCGTCGCACTGAACGCGCGTTCGCATTCCTCGATCGCCTCCCACCGCTCCTCGAGCGGCGTGAGGTTCCACCGCTCGCATTTCCGGCACACGACCCACAGCCGCCCCTTCGCCGCGTCGAACGCCAGACGTCGGCCCACGGGAAAGTGCTCGATGGCCTCGTTCCGGCCAAGTTGCTCCGAGCAGAAAATGCAGGTGGAGTACACGGAGATGCGTCGCGGGGAGCCTTCGTACGCGCGCGACCACGGGCGCGCGTAAACGTTTCGCTTCACGCAATATGCGCATCGGCATCCGAACGTGTCACGCGCTGGCGACAAGGCGGTATCGACCCGCCGCGCCCGCCTAAAGCGTTTTCAGCTCTGGCTGGCGGAAGAAAGCCCAGATCCCGTACCAGAGCTGAAGGACCGCCGCGCCACCAATGCACGCCGCGACGCCAACGGCGTGCGCGACGCTTCCCGCGATGAATGCGCCGACGACTTGTGATAGTCCGACAACCACCAAGCCGTACGCGGCCATCATCCGGCCCCGCAGCGCATCAGGTACGATCGTCTGGAGCAACCCATTGGCGATGGCGCCGTTCAGGATCATCGTGCATCCGATCGCGAGCAACAGCACATATGCCACCCACGCGACGCGAACGAACGAGAACGCGAGCAGCAGCGCCGGCCACAGCATCGACGCCAGCCGAAGCAGGGTAAGCCGCGACGTCCGATTGCCGACTGCCGCGAGCGCAAGCGCGCCCGCGAGACCGCCGATGCCCATACACGACATCAACAGGCCGTAACCAGCGGCACCGAGGCCGAACATGTCCCGCGCCACCACGGGCATGAGCGCGAGCACGGGCACGCCGAGTATGGAGTAGACCGTCACCATCAACATCAGTGCGCGTACCTTTGGTGTGTCGCGCATGTAGTGGAGCGCCTCGCGCACGCCCTCCCATGGGCTCGCGGCGGTCTCCCGCGTGACCCACTTTGGCAGGCGAATCATGAACAACCCGATGAGCACGGTGACGAAACTCGCCGCGTTCAGGAAGAAGCACCACGCGATGCCCAGGCGCGCGATCACCGCCGCGGCGATACCCGGGCCTACCACGCGCGCGAGGTTGAAGCCGCTCGAATTCAGCGCGATCGCGTCGGGTAAGTCTTCGCGTCCCACGAGATCGATGAACATCGATTGCCTCGCGGGAATTTCGACCGAGGCAATGATTCCACTCACGAACGCGAGACCGAGCAGCGCGACGATCGTGATCCGGTGCGTATAGGTCAGCCACCAGAGGAGGCTCGCGTCAACGAGAAACGCGAACTGGGCGATGCGCACGAGCCGCAACTTGTCCGAGCGGTCCACCATCACGCCCGCCGGCATGGTGAAGATGAGGATCGGGATCGACGACGCCGTTGCAACGAGCCCGACCATGAACGCGCTGTCGGTCAACTCGAGCGCGAGCCACCCGAGCGCCATCGACTGCATCCACGTCCCAATCAGGGACAACGTCTGCCCGATGAGAAAAAGGCGGAAGTTCCGGTGTCGGAGAAAGACCCTGAACGGGTTGATGGAGGTGGCTGGGGGCACGGATCCAATATAGGGCCTCACCGTTGGCCTTTTGGCCCACCATGCCCGATATTCCGCGGTGAGGAGGATGTGCAATGCGCTTCCATACGTACAGCAAGTTCTCGCCGGAAATGGCCGATGCGGTCGATCTCCAGTCGCTGCTCGACAAGCTGGCGGATTTCCTGCTGCAGTCGGGCTTTGCCGGCGGTGAAGGTCAGCCCTACTACGGCATGGGCTTCGACGAGCCCGGCGACCGCAGCCTCGATGCGCTGAAGCAGGCCATTCTCGAGGCGCTCATGGAGAGTGGCCAGTTCACGCCCGAGATGCTCGAGGCACTTCGCGGTGAAGGCGACGAGGAAGCGCAGGCGAAGCTCGCCAAGCTGCTCGACGATCTCGTGCAGCGCCTCATCAAGGAGGGCTACCTCAACCTCGAGACGCCGCCGCAGATGCCCGCGGGCCACCAGCCGCTCGAGGGCAAGGGTTCCATGGCGCACGCCGCCTCGCGCGACGTGAACTTCAACCTCACCAACAAGGGCATCGACTTCCTCGGCTACAAGACGCTGCGCAGTCTGCTCGGCTCACTGGGGAAGTCGAGTTTCGGAAGCCATGACACGCCGTATCTCGCCACGGGTATCGAGTCCGATGGCTGGAGCAAGCCGTACGAGTTTGGCGACGTGCTGAACATCGACGTCAACGAGACGCTCAGGAACTCGATGATCCGCACCGGAGACGTGAAGGTGCCGCTCGATCTCGAGTACAGCGACCTCATGGTCCGGCAGGCGGAGTATCGGTCGAGCTGCGCGACGGTACTGATGCTCGACTGCTCGCACTCGATGATCCTCTACGGCGAGGATCGCTTTACACCGGCGAAGAAGGTCGCGCTCGCACTGACGCACCTCATTCGCACGCAGTTTCCCGGCGACTCCATCAAGGTCGTGCTCTTTCACGATTCTGCGGAGGAGATCCCGCTCGCGACGCTGGCGAGCGCGCAGGTGGGGCCGTATCACACCAACACAGCCGAGGGGCTGAAGCTCGCGCGACGTCTCCTCATGGCGCAGAAGAAGGACATGCGCCAGATCATCATGATCACCGACGGCAAGCCAAGCGCGCTCACGCTCGAGGACGGGCAGATCTACAAGAACTCGTTCGGGCTTGACGTCACCGTCATCGAGCGAACGCTCCAGGAAGTGGCCGCGTGCCGGAAGTCCGGCATCATGATCAACACGTTCATGCTCGCGAGAGACCGGGCCCTCGTGGAGTTCGTGAAGCGCATGAGCGAGATCAGTCGCGGCAAGGCGTACTTCACCACGACGATGACGCTCGGCCAGTTCATCCTGATGGATTTCCTGAAGCGGAAGACCCGCAAGGTCAGCTAGGCATCGTCGTTGCCGAGACGGCGGACGCAGACTTCGCTGCGTCTTGTGCGGCCGCCGTTCTCGCACTTGCATCGCCGCATTGAAGAAAACGCCTACAACTCGCGATTCAGGATACGCCGCAACACCGCCGAGTCCATGTTGCCGCCACAAAAGATGACGCCGACGCGCTGACCGGCGAGCTGGTCGCGCAGCTTGATCGCGGCGGCGACTCCCATCGCGCCCGCACCCTCGACGAGATGGTGCGTCGTGGACAGGATGACCCGCACGGCCTCGGCGATCTCCGCCTCGGTGACGGACACGAAGTCCGCGAGACCATCCAGTAGCACCGGAAATGTGAGCGGATATGTCGACCGCGTCGCCACACCCTCGGCGAACGTATTCGCGCGTGCGGTCGTGCGTGGCGCACGTGCGTGCCAGCCATCGTGCCCCGCGGGCGCACCTGCCGCACCGACGCCGATGATGCGCAACCCCGGGCGCAATGTCCGCGCGACGGTGATCGCGCCGACCGCCTGCGACCCGCCGCCAATGGCAATGATGAGGACGTCGAGATCGTCGCACTGCTCGAGGATTTCCAGCGTCATCGTGCCGGCGCCCGTGAGCACGTTGACGTTGTTGGTCGAATGACAGAGCGTGAGGCCGCGCTCCTCCACGAGCCGCTGCGCGACGCCAGCCGCCTCGTCATAGTCGGCACCCTCCTCGATGACGTTGGCTCCCCAGGCGCGCATGCCGGCGTTCTTCTCGGGGTTGTTGCCGAGTGGGACACAGATGGTGATGTCCACGCCGAGCTTCCGACCTGCGTAGGCGAGGCCGAGTCCGTGGTTGCCTGTCGTGGCGCCAACGACGCCGCGGGCGCGCTGGTCCGCATCGAGCGCGGTGACGGTCGACAGGCCATTCCGGACCTTGAAGGAGCCGGTTGGCTGGACGTTCTCGTGCTTGACGTGGAGTTCCACGCCCGGCAGGAGCACTTCCAGCGGCGGGTGCCGGCGCAGTGGTGTTGGCGGCAGGTACGGCGCGATGCGTTCGCGGCACGCGAGGACGTCATCGAGGGTGATCGGAGCGGTCATCATTCAGGCGCGTTAGATTGTCCGTCGCAATGTGCACAACGTCACCATGTTGAGCTATCTCTACGTCGCGATCGGGAGCGCCGCTGGCGGACTCGCGCGCTTCGTCGTGGGCACGTGGCTCCAGCGCCGGCTCGACGACTGGGCGCCGCGTACCGCGTCAGTGCCGTTCCTCACGTTCCCCGTCGGGACGCTGATCGTGAACGTCACGGGATCGTTCCTGCTGGGTGCGATTCTCGTGGTCATCGCGCGACAGGGGCAGCAGGCGCACGCGATGCGGCTACTTCTCGCCGTGGGGCTCTGTGGGGGGTACACCACGTTCTCGACGTTCAGCGCGGACACGATGGGCCTGATGGAGAACGGCAGTGGTTCGCTGGCTGCGCTGAATGTGGCGGCCAGTGTCGGGCTCGGCCTGCTCGCCGTGTTCGCCGGGTCGTTCGTGGCGCGCGCCGCCATGGGGCGCGCATGATCGCCGCGCTGCTGTCGGTTACGCTACTCGGCTTCCTGCTGGGCATGCGTCACGCAACCGATCCCGATCATGTCGTCGCCGTGACGACGATCGTGTCGCAGCAACGGTCGCTCCTGCGCGCAGCGAGAACCGGTGTGCTGTGGGGAATCGGGCATACGACGACGATCGTTCTCGTCGGCGGGGCGATCATCCTGTTGAAGGTGCAGCTGTCGGCGATTCCGGCGCGCGTGGGGTTGAGCCTCGAGTTCGCGGTCGCCGTCATGCTCGTGGTGCTCGGCCTGCTGACGCTCGCGGGCGGCGAGCGCCGAGTCGTCGACAGCACCGCCCGCCCGCTGACGGTCGGCTTCATTCATGGACTCGCGGGATCGGCCGCGGTCGCGACGTTACCGCAGGTCGCGCTGATTCCGAATCCGCTCTGGGCGCTCACCTATCTTGGCGTCTTCGGCATTGGCACGATCGTCGGCATGCTCTTGATCACGGCGTCGATTGCCGCGCCGTCGCTGCTGGCGACGCAGCGTTTCACCGGACTGAATCGAACGCTGCGGCTCGCGTCCGGAGTGGCGAGCATCGGCTTCGGACTTTTTCTCGCGCATCGCATTGGATTCGTGGACGGACTCTTCACAGCGGCGCCGTCCTGGACTCCCCAGTAAAGCGCACCGCGCGCGGACCCGGCGGCCAGGGTGCAGCGTCGCAGGCCCCGACAGTGCAGCCCGATCGCCGGCGAAAGTTCGGCACCCTGCTCCGCCGCTGGTTCAGGTCAAATGGACGCGATCTTCCATGGCGCAAGACGCGCGATCCGTATCGTATCCTCGTCTCGGAGCTGATGCTCCAGCAGACGCAGGTGTCGCGCGTTGTCGACTACTACGACAACTTCCTCGAGACCTTTCCCACGCTGCACCACGTCGCGCGCGCGCGGCCGAAACGCGTGACGGAAGCGTGGTCTGGCCTTGGCTACTACGCGCGGGCGAGAAACCTTCACGCCTTAGCCAGGCTCGTCACGAACAACGGGCGCGATGCGAACGCTGCGCTTCCACCGGATGTTGCGGACCTCCGCGCGCTGCCGGGCGTCGGCGCGTACACGGCGGGCGCCGTGAGCTCATTCGCATACGAGCGGCGCGCGGCGCTGGTGGATACGAACGTCGCGCGCGTGATCAAGCGCGTGTTCGCGCCTGCCGTCGACCTCAAGTCGGGACCGGGCCAGAAGCAGCTCTGGGCGATTGCGCGCGAGCTCCTGCCGCGCACGGGCAAGGCGACGTGGACGCATAACCAGGCGTTGATGGAGCTCGGCGCGCTGATTTGCACGGCGCGCGTGGCGCATTGTGACATGTGTCCCGTGCGCGCCGTATGTGCGACGTACGCCGCCGAGGCGCAGTCGTCCAGCAGGCGGTGAGCTTCGGCCGTCAGCGGTCCTGATCCTCCAGATTCGCGCGACTTGCGCGCCGGACTCGGGTGATATATACGGAACCATATGGTTCAGTATCGTTCCGCACTCGACGCCGCGTTCACCGCCGTGTCCGACGCAACCCGACGCGGCATCCTCGAGCGCCTCGGACGACGACCGGCATCGATCAGTGAACTCGCCGAGGCTTTCGACATGACTCTCACCGGCATGAAGAAGCACGTGCAGTTGCTCGAGGACGCCCGCCTGGTGAAGACGCGCAAGGTCGGCTGCGTCCGCACCTGCACGCTCGGCAGGCGACGATTGGCCGAAGAAGCCGCATGGATCGAGAAGTTGCAGGGAATGATCGACGCACGATTCAACCGCCTCGAGGACTTCCTCGAGCGCACCAAGGGAGACACCCCATGACGACGGCCCCGCAGGCGCGACGATCACGAAGCCGACCGACCGCACCATTCGCGTCGAGCGAATCTTCAACGCCTCACGTGACCGCGTCTGGCGCGCCTGCACGGATCCCACGCTGGTCGCGCAGTGGTGGGGGCGCGGCCACCAGCTCGACGTCGTGCGCGATGAGCAAGAACCTGGCGGACACTGGCGCTACGTGGAACACACGTCGAAGGGCGCGGAAGGATTCGAGGGTCGATACCGCGAAGTCACGCCGCAGGAGCGCATTGTCCGCACGTTCGAGTGGGACGGCATGCCTGCGCACGTGATCATCGAGAGTCTGGAGTTCAAGGACCTCGGCGCCGGACACACGCTGATCGTGAACACGCTGTCATTCTACACTCCCGAAGAGCGCGACGGCATGCTCAACTCGGGAATGGAAGGCGGCATGAACGAGAGCTTTCTCGCGCTCGACACGCTTCTGGAAAAGCTGGGCTGACTACTTCCGAACCGCGTCCTTCTTCCGCCCGCGACCTGCCTCGTAGTTGAGCGATCCGTCGTACGGGCGCTCACCATGTCCGGTGTAGATCTGCCGCGGTCGCGCGATCTTCTGCTCCTTGTCGTTCAGCATCTCCTCCCACTGCGCCAGCCAGCCCGCCGTGCGCGCCACGGCGAACAGCACGGTGAAGAAGTCCGTGGGGAACGCCATCGAGCGATAGATCAGCCCCGTGTAGAAGTCGACGTTCGGGTACAGCTTGCGCGACACGAAGTAGTCGTCCGAAAGCGCGATGCGCTCCAGCTCCAGCGCGATCTCGAGATCCTTGTCCACGCCGACCACCTTGAACACTTCATCCGCGAGCTTCTTCACGATGCGTGCTCTTGGATCGTAGCTCTTGTACACGCGGTGGCCGAAGCCCATCAGCTTGTTGCCCTTGCCGCCCTTCACGCCCTCGATGAAGGCCGGGACATTCTTCACGTCGCCGATTTCCTTGATCATGTGCAGCACCTGCTCATTCGCGCCGCCGTGCAGCGGGCCATAGAGCGCCGCGATCCCGGCGGTGACCGCGGAGAACGGATCGACATGCGAGCTGCCGACGGCGCGCACGGCGCTGGTTGAACAGTTCTGCTCGTGGTCGGCGTGGAGAATGAACAGCACCTCGAGCGCCTTCACGAAGATCGGGTTGCCCTCATACTTGGGCTCCGTCATCCGCGCGACCATCGACAGGAAATTCTCGACGTAGCCGAGGTCGTTGTCGGGGTAGATGAAGGGGAGGCCCTTCACGTGACGGAAGCAGAAGGCCGCGAGCGTCGGCAGCTTGGCGAGCAGGCGCACGATGCTGATGTCGCGCTCCTCCGGGTCCTGAATATTCTTGGCGTTCGGATAGAAGCTCGACATCGCCGCGACGGTGCTGCACAGCATCGACATCGGATGCGCGTCGTAGCGAAAGCCCTGGAGGAACGTCTTGATGTTCTCGTGGACGTAAGTGTGGTACGTGATCTGGTGCGTCCAGTCATTGTATTGGGGCTGCGTGGGCAGCTCGCCATTGCGCAGCAGCCAGGCGACTTCAAGGAAGCTCGCCTTCTCGGCGAGCTGCTCGATGGGGTAGCCACGGTAGCGGAGGATGCCCTTGTCGCCATCGATGAACGTGATCGCGCTCTTGCATGACGCGGTGTTCATGAAGGCGGGATCATACGTCATCAGGCCGAACTCGCCTGCCTCCACCTTGATCGGCCGCAGATCCATCGCACGCACGGCCGTATCACCTTCCGTCGCCGGGGGCAGGATCGGAACCGTGTAGCTCTTCCCTGTCCGAGAGTCCTTGATCTCGAGCGATTCACCCGCCGGCTTCGACTCCGCGTTCGCCATTTCCCCGTTCTCCGTGAAGATGCTGAGATCGACGGAACACGCGCTCCGTCGCGACCGAAATGTATTCGCCCGTATGCCTCGGCGGGATGTGGATTGCTAGATTCTCCATTCCCGCGATTCCTCGAGCCACCGAGCCATTTCGACCCTCCCTGTAGCCCGTATCGCCCTTGCCGCCGCAGCGGCTTTCGTGGGCGGCGTCATGAACGCCATCGCCGGGGGCGGTACGCTCATCACGTTCCCTGCGCTGGTCGCGGCCGGTCTGTCGCCGCTGGTGGCAAACGCCACGAGCACGGTTGCGCTCGTACCGGGCGCGCTCACGAGCATGATGGGTTACCGCCGCGAACTGGCTGGCGCGCGGCGCTGGGCCATCGCCCTCACCCTGCCCTCCCTGCTCGGCGGCGCACTGGGCGCATGGCTGCTGCTGCACACACCCGGCGCGACGTTTGGCCACGTTGTCCCGTGGCTCGTGCTGGGCGCGACCGCGCTCTTCGTCGCCCAGCGGCCGCTGTTGGCGTGGATGAATCGGCATCAGATATCCCATCGCGACGACGCCAAGCTCACCGCGGGGGGACCGACGCTCCCGCTGCTCGGCTGGCAATTCCTCGTCGGGATCTATGGCGGCTACTTCGGCGCCGGCGTCGGCATCCTGATGCTCGCGGCGCTTGGATTCATGGGATTCACCAATCTGCATCGCATGAACGGCCTGAAGAACTGGGGCGGTTTCTGCATGAACATGATCGCGTCCGCGAGCTTCGCGCTGAGCGGAATCGTCGAGTGGCCGATCGCACTGAGCATGGCCGTCGCCGCCATGGCGGGCGGTTACCTGGGATCGAAGGGCGCGCAGCGAGTCGCGCAGCACCACGTGCGCTACGCAATCGCGGTCGTCGGCACGGTGAGCGGGATCTGGCTGTTCCTCCGCGCCTGGTAGCTTCTATCAGCCTTTTTTCGACGACAGCGCGGTGATGATCTTCCACTCCCCTGCTGACACGGGCTGCACGCTCAGCCGGCTGCCTTTCTGGAGCAGGGTCATCTTCTCGAGGCCCTTCACGCTGCGCAGCTCCGTAAGCGACACGGCACGCTCGAGCGGCTTCACCGCCTTGAGGTCGACGACGAACCACGTCGGCGCCTCGCGCTTGCTCTTCGGATCGAAGTGCGAGTCCTTCGGATCGAACGCCGACGGATCCGGATACGCTTCCTTCACGACTTCCACGATGCCGACGATCGCCGCGGGATCGGTACTCGAGTGATAGAAGAAGACCTGGTCGCCCTGCTTCATGCCGTCGCGCAGGGTATTGCGTGCCTGGTAGTTGCGCACGCCGTCCCAGTGCGTGGTGCGACCGGGCATCGCCAGCAGGTCGTCGAACGAGAATACGCTCGGCTCGGACTTCACGAGCCAGTAGCGGCGCTGAGAGGCAGTGGTCGTCATGCGGAGTAATTGAACATGGCCGAGCACAATTTCAAGCTCCTGGTTGGTGCCGGGAGGACGGGCTTGTAGCTCCCGAGTGCACCAACCAGTTTGCCACCATGATATCCGTGCTCGCGGGACTTGCGGCGTTCACGTCCGTGCTCCGTTCTGTATTGCTTGCAGGCGGGGTCGTGCTTGCGGCGCTCGCCACCGTTGATTGGGCCGCGCGCACACGCCGCATCAGCCCGTTCGGCGCGCCTGCGCGCTTCGTGCGCACGCACGTGAACCCGCGGCTCGACGGCATCGAGCACCAGGTCGTGCGTGCCGGCGGACACCCATCCTCGGCGCCACTCTGGGCGCTCGTAGCCTACGTGGTCGTGGCGGCATTGCTGCTCGCCGCGCTCGACATGATTGGCGGACTCGTGCGCGAGGTGCTTTTCGCCGCGTCGACCGGCGGTTTCGGATTTGTCGCGCTCGCCATACGTTGGACGTTTGCGTTCCTGCGCCTCGCATTGCTCGTGCGCATTTTGGGGTCGTGGTTCCCGCGTCTCGCACTCTCGCGATGGCTGCGCTGGTCGTTCGGCGCCACAGAATGGATGCTGCGTCCGCTTCGGCGCGTCGTACCCACTCTCGGCATGATCGACATCACGCCGATTCTCGCTTACTTCCTTTTGCAGCTGACGGAAGGGCTCGTCAGTCGCGTCCTCTTATCGAGCATTTAGTGCCGCGAGTCTGGCGATGCCGAGGGCACGCCGTTCTATTTCGATGTATCGCAGCCTCGTGGTGCACATGACGACGACGGAGTTCCGCATACGATGACGTATGTGATGCTGGTAGGTAGTGATGTCGCCCTCCTCGAGGGGCTCTCCCAGTCGCTGGCGCGCCAAGGCCATCGGCTCACCGTTTCGGCGTCACTGGAGGAGGCACGCGAGATCGCACTGGCGCACCCCCCGCTCATCCTCGTGGCCGAGCGAAGCATGGCGAGTGAAGCGGGGGCGGAGCTGTTGGCGCTCCCGATCGCCGGCGGCGGTGCGCGCATCCTGTATCGCGGGGCGTCGGTGTCACCGGCGCCACTGCTCCCCGCGCTGCAGCGTGCGGTGCTCGCGGACCTGACGCTGCCACTGGAACGCCAGCGGTTCGCGGCACTTTGCCAATCGGTCATCGACCGCGCGAAGACGACAGGGCGGGCGCCACGGGATACACCGCCAGACATGCGGGCACTCTAGCTCGACGAGCCGGACTGATGGGCCTTCTTGCCTGTCAGCGGAACGCTGGACAATTTGAACAATGAAATACGCCGAAGTGCAGAACTGCATCGGCGGGGCGTTCGTGTCGCCGGATGCCTCGATGCTGGATGTCTACAACCCCAGCAGCGGCGAGGTGCTGTCGCGCGTGCCGCTCTCGGGTGCCCGCGATGTCGATGCTGCTGTGGACGCAGCGCGGGCCGCGCTCCCCTTGTGGTCCGCCATGCCGATCAAGGAGCGCGTCCAGGTCCTCTACCGCTACAAGACGCTGCTTGAGCGCGACATCGACGAGCTCGCGGCGCTCGTGACGGAAGAGAACGGCAAGATCCACAGCGAAGCGCGCGCCGAAGTGCTGAAGTCCGCGGAGCTGACAGAGTTCGCGTGCTCGCTGCCGCAGATCGTCACGGGTGAAGTGCTCGAGGTGAGTCGCGGTGTGGAGTGTCGCGTCGAGCGATATCCGGTTGGGGTCGTGGCGGCGATCACGCCATTCAACTTCCCGAACATGGTGCCCAACTGGTCGATCCCGAACGCGATCGCGCTGGGCAACTGCATGATCCTGAAGCCGTCGGAGCTCGTGCCGCTCAGTGCGCGGCGCATCGTCGAACTACTCGCCGAGGCGGGCCTGCCACCGGGAGTGCTACAGGTCGTGCACGGAGGCCGCGAAGTGGTCGAGGCCATCTGTGACCATCCGGATATCGCCGCGGTGAGCTTCGTGGGCTCGACGAAGGTTGCGCAGATCGTCTATCGTCGCGCGACTGGAAATCTCAAGCGGTGCCTCGCCCTCGGCGGCGCGAAAAACCATCTCATCGTGATGCCCGACGCCGATCGGGAGATGGCGGCGACGAACATCGTCGCGTCGATGTCGGGATGCGCGGGCCAGCGATGCATGGCGGCGTCCGTGATGGTCGCCGTATCGGAGACGGACCACATCATCGCGCGGATGGTGGAGGTCGCGCGGAAGATGGTATCGGGCCAGGATGTTGGTCCGGTCATCTCCGAAGCGGCGCTCGAGCGGATCACGCGCTACATCAATGAGGCCGAGGCCGCGGGTGCGACGGTGCTCGTGGACGGACGGGGCGTGAAGGTGGCGGGACGATCGGGCGGGTATTTCATCGGCCCGACGATCATCGACCATGTCACGCCCGACATGGCGATCGCGCAGGAGGAGGTCTTCGGTCCCGTGCTGGCGATCGTGCGTGCGAAGACCGTACAGGATGCGATCACGATCGAGAATGCATCGCCGTACGGAAACGCCGCGTCGGTGTTCACCGAAAGCGGCGGCGTCGCGCGCTACGTCATGGAGCACGCGAGTGCGGGCATGGTGGGCGTAAACGTCGGCGTGCCCGTTCCGCGCGAACCGTTCTCGTTCGGCGGCTGGAATGACTCGAAGTTCGGCGTGGGCGACATCACCGGACGCGGGTCGATCGAGTTCTGGACGCAAGCCAAGAAGATGACCACGAAGTGGAACAAGGAAGCAGGCGTCAACTGGATGAGCTGAGGAGGCTCGAACACAATGGCCAACCGAACCGTCGATTTCACCGGCATCAAGTTCGAGAATCCATTCCTGCTCTCATCGGCGCCACCGACCGAGTCGGAGCGCAACATTCTCCGCGCCTTCGACGCGGGCTGGGGCGGCGTGGTGGTCAAGACGATCGGGCTGCATCCCGTGCAGAACGTGTACGGGGCGCGGACCAAGTTCTTCCGCACGTCGCCGGACGACAACAAGGTCTCGATGAAGAAGCAGCCCGGCTCCGCCCTGCACGGCTCGTGGAACTGGGAGTTGATCTCCGACATGCCGCTCGACTGGTGGATCCCGCGGATCCGCCGGATGAAGGAGGCGCATCCGACAAAGGTGGTGATTGCGTCGATCATGGCGGGCTCCGGCAGCGACAAGGAGCACCGGGCCTGGCAGACGCTCACGGAGGGGGTGCAGGACGCTGGCGCCGATGGCATTGAATGCAACTTCTCGTGTCCTCACATGGACCGGAAAGACATGGGCTCCAACATCGGGCGCGACAACGTGCTCTGCTCCACCGTGACTGAGGCGGTGAAGGAGGTCGCGAAGATTCCGGTGTGGACGAAGCTGACGCCGGCGACGCAGGACATCGTGGACGAGGCGGGCGCCTGCTTCCGCGGCGGTGCGGACGCGATCGTGTCGTCGAACACTTTTCCATCCCTGCCGCTTATCGATCCGGAAACGCTGGAGTTCGAGATCAATGTGGACGGGCTCGTGTCGAGTGGTGGCCTGGGCGGGCCGGCGATCCTTCCCATCTCGCTCGCCAACATGGCGAAAATGACCAAGGCATTTCCGGACAAGGCCTTCTCGGCGATCGGCGGGGTGAGTGACTTCTCACAGGCGTTGTCGTACTTCCTGCTTGGCGCCGGGACGGTGCAGGTCTGCACGTCGGCGATGCTCGACAGCGCCATCGGCCCGAATGTGATCAAGAAGCTGAACGCGGGGCTCGATGAGTTCCTCGATCGTCATGCGGACAAGGGATGGAAGACGATCGAGGATTTCCGTGGGATTCGCCGAGACCGTGTGGTGCAGCAGTCGCAGATTCGCCGGCCTGAAGGTGACGCGTATTCTGGCGGCATGGAGGTCGTCGAAGGCTACGCGGCGCCGGACGTGCCGGCCATGACCTCCTGAGTCTTTTCAGGAGCGGAACTGCAATTTTACCACAGAGGACACAGAGGACGCGGAGGAAACCAGAAAAAGCTTCATTGAAAGAATTGCACACTCAAGAGCGCGCATTGATGCCCTTGTGGCGCCGTCCTCCGCGTCCTCTGCGACCTCTGTGGTGATTCGCCCTTCCGCACTTTCAGACGCGCGACACACTCGAAACGAGACGACAGATGACCACCATCGCCCCACAACTCGAACTACCTGCAACAGACCACACGCCGCGCCCGTATGACGGACCGCCGCGTGGTGAGCTCATCGCCATGCGGAAGCAGTACACCAATCCGGCGGTGTACACCCTGTACAAGGAACCGCTGCTCATCGTCGAGGGGCACATGCAGTACCTCTTCGACGAAACGGGTAAGCGCTACCTCGACCTGCTGGCCGGCATCGTCACCGTTTCCGTCGGCCACTGCCACCCGAAGTTCGTGCAGCGCGTGACGCAGCAGGTTGGCACGCTCCAGCATGCGACGAGCATCTACCTGCACCCGAACTTCCCGATGCTTGCGAAGAAGCTCGCGTCGAAGATGCCGAAGGGACTCGACGTCACCTATTTCACGAACACGGGCAGCGAGGCAAACGATCTCGCGATCCAGATGGCGCGGCTCCACACGGGTCATCGCGACGTCATCGCGCTGCGCAACGCCTATCACGGCGGCTCGCCAAGTGCGATGGGGCTCACGTCGCACAGCACGTGGAAGTATCCCGTCGGCGGCGACGGACACGTGCATCATGCGGTGAACCCCGATCCGTATCGCAGCCCGTTCAAGGGCACGCCGGAAGAGATTGCTTCGATGTCCGCGGCAGACATTCGGGACCTCATTCGCTACTCGACACCGGGCAAGGTCGCGGCATTCCTTGCGGAGCCGATGCAGGGCGTGGGCGGCGTGACGTATGGAGCGCCGAACTACCTCAAGGAGGCGTACGCCGTCATCCGCGAGTTCGGTGGTCTCTGCATCGCGGATGAGGTGCAGACGGGGTTCGGCCGAACCGGTGATCACTACTGGGGCTTCCAGAACTGGGACGTCGTGCCCGATTTCGTCACCATGGCGAAAGGCCTCGGCAACGGTGCCCCGATCGGCGCCGTGACGACGCGCATGGAGATCGCGAAGTCGCTGGCGCAGCGCATCCACTTCAATACCTACGCGAACAATCCGGTCTCGATGGCGGCGGGTCTTGCGGTGCTCGACATCATCGAGGAGGACGGCCTGCAGGAGAATTGCCGCGTGCTCGGCGCGCGCTTCAAGGCGGGGCTGGAGCGGTTGCAGGCGTCGCATTCCCTAATCGGAGACGTACGCGGCAAGGGCCTCATGCTCGGCATCGAGCTGGTGCGCGATCGTGCGTCGAAGGAGCCGGCGAAGCAGCAGACGCTTGACCTGATGGAGGCACTGCGGGAGATGTCAATCCTGGTCGGCAAGGGCGGGCTGGATGGCAACGTCCTCCGCATCAAGCCACCGATGTGCATCGCCGCCGCGGATGTCGACTACGCGCTTGATGCATTCGACATCGCACTGACGCAGGTGCGCCTCTCAACTGGATGAACGAAAGCAGCTGACAGCCTGATCAGCTGCCTGTATCCGTAAGTAGTGACTGCGTCAACCGACGCAGATAGGTGACACACGGTTGTCTCTGCCATGGTTCGCTCATGCTCGAGCTCGAGCCACACTGTTGTTTCCAACGTTCAACACGAGATATCGAGCGCCATGACATTCGATCGCGTCGTCAGGAACGGCAACATCGTGACGCCCGGCGGTGAGTTCACGGGTGACGTCGGGATCGTCGGCGAGAAAATCGCCGCTCTGGGCGAACGTCTCGACACCGACGGCGCCGATGTCATCGACGCCACCGGCCATCACGTCATTCCCGGCGTGCTCGACGTCCACGTGCATCTCGAGCTTCCCTTCTGCGGCACCGTGTCCGCCGACGACTATCGCAGCGGCACGCGCGCCGGCGCCCGCGGGGGCGTCACCACCGTGATCGACTTCGCCATTCCCTCCGCCGACGGCTCGCTGAGCGACGCGGCCGACACGTGGATGAAGAAGGCGGAGGGCAAGTCGCTCATCGACTACACCTTTCACATCTGCATCACGCGCTACAACGAGCACAAGGACCAGATCGCGGGGATGGTGAAGCGCGGCTTCACCACCTTCAAGGAGTTCATGATCTACGAGTCGGAGGGCTGGCAGTCCGACGACCGCGCGCTCTTCGGCACGCTGGAGAAGATGAAGGAGCACGGCGCCATGCTGCTCGTCCACGCGGAGTCGTCGCGTGTGCTCGACGAGCTCATTGCGCGGCACCACACGCCTGAGCTCATGAAGGAACACGGCGCTGTGCTGCACGCGATCACCCGGCCGAACTTCATCGAGGCGGAGGCGATCCAGCGCGTGGTGCAGTGGAGTGAAGCGACGGGCGGCCAACTCTACATCGTGCACATGTCCACCGCCGAGGGGGCCGATATCATCCGTGCGGCGCAGAACCGGGGCGTCCCGGTGATCGCGGAAACGTGCGTGCAATACCTCGTGCTCGATGACTCCGTGTTCGCCGGGGAAGACGGCCATCTCTTCGCGTGCTGCCCGCAGCTCAAGAAGCCGGCTGACTCCGAGCGGCTCTGGCGCGGCCTGAACACGGGCGAGGTTTCCGTCATCTCCACCGATACCTGCACGTTTACCCGCGAGCAGAAGGCGATGTGGGAAGGCGACTGGACGAAGATCCCGATGGGCATGCCCGGTCTCGAGACGCTGATGCCCCTGACGTACACGAAGGGCGTGCTCGAGGGACGCCTCACGCTGCCGCAGATGTGCGCCAAGCTGAGCACCAATCCGGCGAAGATCATGGGTCTTGCGCCGCGCAAGGGATCGATCGCCATCGGTGCCGATGCGGATCTCGCGATCATTCATCCGACACGCACCCACAAGGTGGTGCCGAGCGAGATGGAGACGAACGCTGACTGGTCGCCCTATGAAGGATGGGACCTCGCCGGCTTCTCGCGCACGACGCTGTCGCGCGGCGAGGTGATTGTCGACGACTACAAGGTCGTGGGGAAGGAAGGTCGTGGCGTTTGGCTTCCGCGGAGCACTGCTGGACTCGCGGGAGCGCGTGCGTGAAGGTTGCCGGCGAGATCTCGATGCCGGCATCGACCACCGATTTCGTCACCACGCACGAGGACCTTTCCGCCAGCGCGCTCTGGAACCCCGACCTCGCGCCGACGCCGCTGGAGCGGCGCACGTGGTCGACGTACAACATCGCCGCGCTGTGGATCGGCATGAGTGTCGTCATCACCACGTACACACTCGCATCGGGGATGATGACGCAGGGCATGACGTGGTGGCAGGCGATGGTGACGATCCTCCTCGGCAACACGATCGTGCTGATTCCGATGATCCTCAACGCGCATGCCGGCACGAAGTACGGCATCTCCTTCCCGGTGCTGTGTCGCGCGGCCTTCGGCGTGAAGGGCGCGAACGTGCCGGCCCTGTTGCGCGCGGTCGTCGCGTGTGGATGGTTCGGCATCCAGACATGGATTGCGGCGCTCGCGCTCAATACCCTGTTCACGGCCGCGTGGCCCGGCTGGACGAGGGTGCCCGGCGGCATTGCGATCGCCTTCGCGCTGTTCTGGCTTCTCCAGGTCGCGATCATCGTCCGCGGCATCGAGGCCATCAAGCATCTCGGTAGCTTCGCGGCGCCCTTCCTCATTACCGGTAGCACCGTGCTATTGGTCTGGGGTATCCGGCACGGCGGTGGTCTGGGCCACATCCTGTCGGAGTCGTCGCGACTGCAGGGCGCCAACGCGAAGCCGTTCTGGACCATCTTTCCTCCCTCGCTCACCGCGGCCGTCGGCTACTGGGCAACGCTGAGCCTCAATATCCCGGACTTTACCCGCTACGCGCGAAGCCAGAAGTCGCAGGCAATGGGCCAGGCGCTCGGCCTTCCGACGACGATGACGGCGTTCGCGTTCATCGGCGTCGCCGTCACCAGCGCCACGATCGTAATCTTCGGCAAACCGGAGTGGGATCCGGTCGTGCTCGTCACGAAAATCGGCGGAACGGCCGTGATCATCTTTGCGGCACTCGTGGTACTCGCGGCGCAGCTGCACACGAACATGGCGGCGAATGTCGTCTCGCCGTCCAATGACTTTTCCAATATCAATCCGCGACGGATCAGCTACGTCACGGGCGGGTTGATCACGGCGGTGGTGGGCGTGCTGATGATGCCGTGGAAGCTCTACTCCGATGCCGGTGCGTACATCTTCACCTGGCTGGTCGGGTATTCGAGCCTGATGGGCGCGCTCGGCGGCATCCTCATCGCGGACTACTGGGTGCTCCGCAAGGAACAGCTTTCACTCCCCGACCTCTTTCGGGAGAGCGGACGCTACTCCTATCGCAATGGCGTGAATCCGAAGGCGATGATCGCGCTGGTCGTCGCCGTGCTGCCGGTGGTGCCAGGCTTCATTCGCGCCGCGATGACACCGGGTGGGAACGTGGCGAATCCGACGTTCCTGGATCACCTGTATCAATACGCGTGGTTTGTCACATTCGCGCTAAGCTTCGCAATCTACCTGACACTCATGCGGGGGCGGGGCAGCACAATCGACTGACCACGCCGGGCGTAAGCATAGGTTCCGGCTTCATCGCGCGTCCGGCAGCTCCGCTGGCTTCCTGACGTATGTCGCGCGGACCCACTCGCATGCGCCCACCCTACATCCTGCCAGCGCTACAGGAAGAGCCCGAACGACAGCGGCAGCAGCAGGTAGTCGTCCCCCGCACGTTCCTCGGGGACGCTGCGATACATGTAGTGCAGCCGCAGGTCGACGAACGCGGGCAGATGGTGCAGCATGAAGCTGGCGCGCGCGCCGCCGCTGATGCCGGTCTGCAGCACACGGAAGTCCAGCCGCTGCCGTTCACCGCTGCAGATGAGCTCCGACTCGCATGGCGGGTAATGGACCGCCTCGCGATGCGAGTAATGCGCGCCGATGCCGGCGAGCAACGAGAGCCGAGCTCCTCCACCGAGCGGAAGAACGTCGAGGGTGGCGCTCGCGATGCCGGCGGTGACGTCGCGCGATACGCTCTGGTAGCCTCGGCCCTCGGCGTCGATGATGAGGCGGGGATAGATCGGCGTCTGGCCATACGCATGACGCGTGAGCTCGAGCTGTGCCCCGAGCGGGCCGCTGAGCCGGCGCGTGACGCCAACATCCGCATGAAAGCCGTTCACGTCGGGGACGCGCTGGGCCAGGGAGGGGCCGACGGCGAGGTACGTCCGGAAGGCGTGGCTGGTGTCGGTGGTCACCTGCGCATACACGGAGGAGCGCGCGAAACAGGAGGCGAGCAGGACGAGGCGGCACGCGCGGGAAGACAGCATGGGGGAAGCCGAGGAGACAGGGTGGTCAGCGCCGGGGCAGTCGAGGGAGGGGAGGCGAGCCGCTCGAGGCGAGGGCTCGACCATGGAATGCCCGAGCCTTCCCGCTTCTGTCAGCAGCTATCGACGCTGCCCGATCCGCGCGCGAGATTGGGTCAGGTGATTTCCCCTGGAGACGAACAGCATGCCCCAGATCGTGAAGTGCGGACTGATCCAGATGTCGAACGCCATCGACACGAGCGCGCCGATCGAACAGATCAGGCAGGCCAATATCGACAAGCACATGACGCTCATCGACAAGGCTGGTAGCCAGGGTGTGCAGATGCTCTGCATGCAGGAGATCTTCACGGGCCCCTACTTCTGCGCCGAGCAGGTCCCGCGATGGTACGAGGCCACGGAGTACATCCCCGACGGCCCGACGACCCGGTTGATGCAGGAGACAGCGAAGAAATACGCGATGGTGATCGTCGTCCCGCTGTACGAAATCGAGTCGACCGGCGTGTACTACAACACTGCCGCCGTCATCGACGCCGACGGCACGTACCTCGGGAAGTATCGCAAGAACCACATTCCGCAGGTCGCGCCGGGGTTCTGGGAGAAGTACTACTTCAAGCCGGGCAACCTTGGGTATCCCGTCTTCCAGACCCGCTACGCCAAGGTGGGCGTCTACATCTGCTACGATCGCCACTTCCCGGAGGGCGCGCGCGAGCTCGGCCTCAATGGCGCCGAGATCGTGTTCAATCCCTCGGCCACCGTGGCTGGCTTGTCGGAGTACCTCTGGAAGCTCGAGCAGCCCGCCCACGCCGTGGCGAACGGCTACTTCATCGGCGCGATCAATCGCGTCGGCACGGAGGCGCCGTGGAACATCGGCGAGTTCTACGGCCAGAGTTACTTCTGCGATCCACGGGGACAGCTACTCGCCGTCGCTTCGCGCGATCAGGACGAGCTCGTGATCGCCGACCTCGACCTCGACAAGATTCGCGAGGTCCGAAACACGTGGCAGTTTTTCAGGGATCGCCGCCCCGAGACGTACACGGGAATCGCGAGGCTCTGACTTCGCGACTCCATCCCTTGGGTGGCAGGCACCGAGCAGGGCGTATTGTGACGGGGTACTGACTGCACGGAACATCGAGAGGATGATTCACCGCTCCGCCAACTCAGGAGGCTCGCATGGCGAAGAAGAAGGACATCGTTCAGGTCAAGAATCCCCGAAGCGGGCATTTTGTCACAATTGATCGCAATGCCGGTAAGATCATCGATCACAAGAAGACTGCTGGTGCGTACAAGAACGTGCCAATTGCGAGGAAGAGCTCGAAGCGCGGATGATCTTCTATCGACCGACGGATGGAGATGTACAGAGTGGCCCCACCTCGTGGCGACCCCGCTCATGCTTCCTCATGTCGGCAATCGGAAAGCCCATTCCCGAGCGGTTGGCAAAGGCGCGGCATCGCGTGAAGGCCGCGCTCGAATCGGCCAAGTTCACCGTCATGGACGCTGCGAGCGTAACCACGGGGAAAGACTATCTGCTCAAGATATGGTCTCTCGCTGTGTGTACACCGGTCGGTATCGGGCTCGTTCATGAAGGCATCCGGCCCGACACGATGGCGAACGTATTCTATGAACTTGGTCTCATGCAGGCATACGGTCGCGAGACGTCGTCATCAAGGTCGGCGACGTCAAACTTCCATCAGACCTCGTGAGGACGGAGTACATCCAGTACGACCGCGGGTTTTCTCGCCGGTTCACCGCATTCATCTCATCGCTCGCCGATAGAGCGGACTACTACCTTACCTTGGCCGATCAACTCGAGAACAATCCGCTTCTGGCTATCGACTATCTCCGTCGCAGTTACCTCTTGTCAGGCGACATCAGACTTCGCCGCCGGGCCCGACGGGTCTTCAATGAGTCCG
>JBKJUW010000019.1:0-8619 GCA_046589725.1 Gemmatimonadaceae bacterium | reverse complement strand
AACTTCGTCCGGCTCGAACGCCTCCGCCACGATGCGCGCGAGCACCGCATTGGTGTGCGGCACTTTCTCGGAGGGACGAAGCACGACGCAATTGCCAGCCGCAATCGCCGGCACGAGTGGCCCGATGAGCAGCGCAAAGGGAAAGTTCCACGCGCCCAGGATGAGTACGACGCCCTTTGGCTCATAGCGTACTTCGCTGCTGCCGAGGCCTACCCAGACTGGCGTGCTCACGCGCACCGGTTTCATCCACCGCCCGAGATGCTTGATGGCGTGATTCAGCTCTGCGAGAATGAGCTGGATGTCCGTGAGTTCCGACTCGTCGGGATGCTTGCCGAAGTCGACCCGCATCGCGTCGGCGATGTCTCCGCGATGCGCGCGGATGACGGCGGCGAGCCGGCGGAGTTTCTCGGCCCGCTCGCGTGCTGTGGAGGCCGCGACCAGCGCGCGGCGTGCGTGCTGACGATCGAACAGTTGCCGCAGGGATGCCGCGGTCGGCAACGGCGATGCGGGTGCAACTCCGGGCGCCACCATCGTGGAGGAGGGCATGGCCAAGTATATAAGTCCTTCCTCGCCGTACAAGAGCGGTTTGCACGTCGCACTGGCGTGCCGTCCGCCGACAGGTCATTCTGTGGCCGGAGGTATCGCCATGGCCGCTTCGCGCACCCATCCCGCGCTGGTCGAGCGCATCGTCCCGTTCACCGCGGGCGACGGCATGCATTGTAACCTCATGAACGTCCGCGGCGAGGCAGCGCCGACGCGCGGCCCGGTGTTGCTCGTGCACGGCGCCGGGGTCCGCGCGAATGTCTTCCGTCCTCCCGCCGCGACGACGATCGTGGACTACCTCGTCGAGCGCGGCTATGACGTCTGGCTCGAGAACTGGCGCGCGAGCATCGACCTGCCACGCAGCGAGTGGAACCTCGACAAGGCTGCGGTGCACGACCATCCCGCAGCGGTGCGCGCGGTGGTTCGCGAAACGGGCGCCGACCACATCAAGGCGCTCGTCCACTGTCAGGGGTCGTGCAGCTTCGTGATGTCGGTCGTCGCTGGTCTCGTCCCGCAGGTGGAGACGGTCGTCACGAATGCGGTGTCGCTGCATCCGATCGTACCGACCGGTTCCCGCGCCAAGCTCGCGATGTTGCTGCCGTTCGTCGGCCTCATGACGGACTACCTCAACCCGCAGTGGGGTGAGCGCGCACCCACTATTCCGGCCAGACTCATCGCCGCAACGGGCGCGCTTGCCGCGCGCGGATGTGATAGCACGGTCTGCACGCAAGTGAGTTTCACGTACGGCTCCGGGTGCGGCGCACTCTGGCGCCACGAGAACCTCACCGACGACACACACGCTTGGCTCGCGGCCGAGTTCGGACATGTTCCCCTCTCGTTCTTCGAGCAGATGGCGCGCTGCGTACGACGCGGACGGTTGGTGAGTGTGGACGGGCTGCGCGAGCTTCCCGCCGACTTCACCGCCGCGGCGCCGTTGAGTGATGCACGCTTCGCGTTCTTCGCGGGCGAGTTGAATCAGTGCTTCCGGCCCGAGAGCCAGATCGCGAGCTACGACCACTTCGACCGGCATCATCGCGACTACCACTCGCTGCATGTGCTGCCCGGCTACAGCCACCTCGACGTCTTCTGGGGCAAGCGCGCCGCGGAGGAGGTCTTCCCACTGCTCGCTGCGGAGCTCGAGCGGCCCACGATGGCGTCGCCATCGCGTGCGATGGCGCGCGCGTGACCGCACTGTCCAGCGCGCGCATCCAGTTCTCCGAACGAATGTCCGGGTGGCTCGCAATGGGAGCGACCGATCCGCGACTCGGCGAGCGCGATGGACGTGCGGCGAAGTCGCGATTCACATTCGATGCAACCGTGTGCGTCGACGACGTGCACGCGTTCGCACACACCAGCGATCACGCGGCCACGCTCACCGGCTCGGTGACTTTTGCTCCCCTGGCCGTGGTGTCCGCCAGGCCAGGGCAAGTGCGCCTGTTCGCTCCGAACCCGGCCGACGCGGGCAAGGTGCTCGCGTACGACCTCCCGTTTACGCACGAGGGCCACGACTACTTTCTCGCTGGCCGGAAGTTCGTCCGTGGTGGAGCGCCGTGGCGAATGTGGCCGGAGACCACCACGCTCCACACGCGGCTGCATCTCGGCGCGGACGTACAAGGACCCGTCGTCGCTGCCGGCGTGCTGCATATCAGCGCGTTTGGCCTGCTGCACACGCTCACCACGTTTCGCGGTGCCGGCGTCGCAGGCTATGGCCGATTCTTCGCCGCAGAGCTGTGGGACAGCTACGGCGTTCACTTCGCGCGGCCATCCGCGGCATCGTGACATCGCACAGGTGGGACGTGATCGTCATCGGCAGCGGGTTTGGTGGCGCGGTGACCGCATGTCGCCTGGCCGAGCGTGGTGCGCGCGTCCTCGTGCTCGAGCGGGGACGTCGGTGGAGTCCCGCTGACTACCCGCGCGCTCAGGGTGACCCGTGGATCTGGGACCAGCGTCGGCCGGAGCTTCATCACGGCTGGCTCGACTTCCGCTTCTTCGGCGCGATGGGCGTTGCGCAGGGAGCCGGCGTGGGCGGTGGCTCGCTCATTTTCGCGAACGTGGTGGTCAACGCGCCTGATGCTGCATTTGCGCGCGGCTGGCCGGCGGAAGTCACCGCGCACGAGATGGAGCCCTATTATGCGCGCGTCGCCGGGATGCTCGGGGCGCATCGGTTACCGGAGGGACAGCTCACCGATCGCTATCGACTGCTGAAGGACGCGGCGCAGGCGGCGGGATTCGCCTCGCGCTTCCGTGCGCTGCCGCTCGCCGTGACGTTCGACCCCGAATGGAATTACGACCTGGACGATCCGTTCAGCGGACGGCACTCAAAGCCGTGGCGAAATCCCGAGGGTCAACTGCAGGGCACGTGCGTCCACTGCGGCAACTGTGACATCGGGTGCCAGGTGCGTGCGAAGAACACGCTCGACCTCAACTACCTCGCCCGCGCCGAGCGGCTCGGCGCTGAGATTCGCGCGTTGCATTTTGTCACGCGCTTGACGGCGGAGCGCGGCGGGTATCGCGTGGACTTCGATCGCATCTCGCAGGGCGCGCGTACTCCGTCCAGCGAATGCGCACCGCGCGTCGTGCTGGCGGCCGGCTCGCTCGGCAGCACGGAACTTCTGCTTCGGTCGCGCGACGAATTCGGGTCGCTCCCGAATGTCAGTTCATTCCTGGGTCGCAACTGGAGCTCGAATGCCGACTTCCTCACGCCCGCGCGGTACCGCGAGCGTAAGGTGTCGCCCACGCACGGACCGACGATCACGTGTGCCGTCGACTTCCTCGATGGGGCGGAAGGCGGCGCGCAGTTCTTCGTGGAGGACGGAGGGTTTCCGGATCTCTTCCACACTTTCGCGGAACCCGTGAGCTCACGAGGGCGACGAACGACCCTCCTGATGGCGGCGCGGGAACTCAGTACGAATACGCTGTCGCCGCGGCAGACCGTCGCGCTCGCGCGCATGAATCCCACGCTCAACCCTGTCACGCGCCGGTTGGGGCGGCTCATGGGCACCGGCGATCCGCTGAAGAGCATGATGCCGTGGTTCGCGCAGGGCGTGGATGGCGGTGATGGCCGCCTCTATCTCGGCCGCAACCGCTTCAGGCCGTGGCGGCGTGGTCTCCAGCTCGATTGGCGCGTGGGACGATCGCGCGCGGTGATCGAGGCGATCGTCGCCATGCATCGCCGATTGTCCGACGCGACGGGCGGCACCGTGCGCGTGCCCGCGAGCTGGTCACTATTTTCGAGCCTGGTGACACCTCATCCGCTCGGCGGCTGCAACATGGGTTCGACCGCGTCGAGCGGCGTCGTCGATCACCGTGGTGAAGTGTTCGGGCATCCCGGACTCTTCGTTGCTGACGGCAGCATCATTCCGCGACCGATCGGAATCAATCCGTCCAAGACGATCGCCGCTCTCGCGGAGCGGAGCGCCGAGCTGATGGCGTGACGACGATCGACGCATTGGGGAGTGACGAAGCGTCGCTCCTGCTCAATCGGCGACGCGCTGCATCATCCAGCTTCCGCGGCCGCGCGACCACGCACCACTCACCGCGCCGGCGGCACCCATCACAGGATAGAGAGTCACCTCGCCGTTGCTGATCTCGGCGAAGTGTGGATCGGTCTGCCAGGCACCGGTGTTGTAGTACCGTCGCCCGTTTCCGAAGTCGATGCTCCCCGGCCGATGGGTGTGGCCGAAGATCACCGCGTCGAATCCACGATCTGAAATCTCCTTCGCGGCGCGCAGGAACACGCCCTTCTCACCGGGAATCTGCGTCGCGAGCGCGTCTGCCTCGTCGGTCACCTTCTTCACGAAGTGCCACCGCAGCTCGCCAGCCGCGATGAGTGCGGTGTTGAAGATCTTGAATGAGTGAAAGACTCGAGGATGCAGCCCAAGCGCGAATCCACCGAGTCGGGTCATCACCTCGAATGTCTTCGGATAGTGGACGAACATCTCGTCGTAGATGTGGCCATGCTCCACGCGAATCCTCCGGTCGCCCGAGAGGACGTTGAGGAAAGGCACGCAGCGCACAATGCCCCAGTCGTCGAGGAAGTGCTCGAGGATGATGTCGTGATTGCCCACCGTGTAGTACACGCGGAGGTTTCGGCGCGCGAACTTCGCGAAGATCGACGCGGCCTCGGAGAGGTCACGCGTCAGTCGACCCACCGAGGTCTGCATTATGTCCACGCCGTCTCCATTGAGGCAGATGGAGTAGTCGTGGCTCAGCGCGAACTTGAGGAACTCGACGAACGGCCGGCGCGCGCGATAGAGCGGGTTACCGAGGTGCACGTCGGACACCACGACCATGCGCTCCTCGCGCACCGTGGTGATCACGCGACGATCCCGGGCGAGGCGGTGCGCGTGTCCGGCGCGTACTCGGTGCTCGCGGCGTCGAGCGAGTGCATCGCCGCGTCGCGCGTGGGGAGGCTGACGCTCGACGCAAGCGCCACGATCTGCATGTCGAGCTCGCGAACACGCCGGCTCATGTGTTGAAGCATCTCGAACGCGAACGTGGGATCGCGCCGAATCTTGATCAGCAACATCCCCGGTTCGATGACGAGCAGTTTCGTGGTGCCGCGCGCGCGAACGGTGGCGCTGCGCGGGAGGGATTCCAGCAGGGACATCTCCCCGAAAAAGCTCCCGCGGTCGAGTGTTGCAAGGCGCACCTCCGCGCCATCCACCATCTTGAAGACCTCAGCCGCTCCTTCCTGGATGAGGTACATCTCGCGGCCCTCATCCGCCTCGCGGACGATCACCTCGCCATCCGCGAACGTTTCGACCTGGTACGCGCTCTCAGGCATCGGTAGCCCCGCGCGCCGAGAAGTCCATGGCAAACGTGAGCACGTACTTGCCCCGCGGTCCCTTCCGGTAGTAGGAGCGGCCGAGCCACAGGTTGTCTGCGATACGGCGGACCTCGTCGCGCATGAAGAAGAACGAGCTCGACGTGTCCGAGTAATCGATGATGATGGCGCGGCCGTCGTCGAACCAGCTCTCCCCTTCGTACACCTTCGCCGGAATGAGGGGGAATCCAACGACGCGGTTGACGAGCGTGCCGCGCACGGGATCGACGACCTTTCCCTGCCACACGAGGCGTGACACCTGCGCGAGCAATGGCGTCAGTCCGCTGTTCGGGAAGAGCAGCGCGATGCCACGGGACCTGCCGCCTGGTATGGGGATCGATACGCCGGCGGCGTAGATGCTCGCGAGCTGCGCCTCGTTCAATCGTACGAGCCCATCGCGAACGCGTGCGGTTGCATCGACAGCGGGCTGGTTGGTGGCGCTCACGAAACCTCCGTTTGTCGCGACGTGAACGAGTATGAAGACGCGGCCAACGTACGTGCAAACAAGGGTGAGCGTCAATGAGCGAGGCCGATAGCGGTGACACGGCTCGTGCGCGAGTTGGTCACCCGGTGCGCGGACGCTACCCTTGTGGATGCGAAACGAGCTCGAGGATGCCGGATGCGTGTTGTTTCGGGGGATCTGGCGCATCAGGACTTTATCGTGATGGCGGAGAACGCGTCGTCGGACACGCTTGTCGTTGCCCTCGCCCAGCTCACTCCCATCTGGCTTGATCGCAACGCGACCATCGCCAAGTCAGTCACTGCAATAGCCGACGCCTCGGCACAGGGCGCCGAGTTGATCGGGTTCCCTGAGGGCTTCGCGCCCGGATATCCATTCTGGATCGAACGCACCAACGGCGCGTTGTTCGACAGTCCGGTGCAGAAGGCACTCTTCGCGCACTACCTCAACGAAGCGGTACAGATCGAAGCCGGACATCTGGCGCCGATCCAGGACGCTGCCCGTCGTGGCAACATTGCGGTGATGTACGGCTGCATCGAACGGCCTCCTGATCGCGGCGGCCACAGCGTCTATGCGAGCCTCGTGTACATCGACGCCACGGGAGACATCCGTTCGGTGCATCGCAAGCTCGTGCCGACCTACGAAGAGCGCCTCGTCTGGTCGCCTGGCGATGGTCATGGCCTGCAGGTGCACGCGCTCGGTTCCTTCACCGTCGGTGGCCTGAACTGCTGGGAAAACTGGATCCCGATGGCGCGCGCCGCGCTTTACGGATTGGGCGAGGACCTGCACGTCGCCGTCTGGCCGGGCAGCGACTACAACACGCGTGATATCACACGATTCATCGCGCGCGAATCACGGTCGTACGTGATGTCGGTGAGCTCCGTCATGACCTGCGGCGACATCCCCTCCAGGGTGCCTCATCGCGACTTGATCATCGCGGGCGGTGGCGACACGCTGGCCAATGGTGGCTCGTGCGTCGCGTCGCCTGACGGCACCTGGCTCGTGGAGCCGGTGATCGGTGTGGAACGGGTGATCCTCTCGACGATCGAACATCGACGCGTGCGCGAAGAGCGGCAGAACTTTGATCCATCAGGGCACTACGCGCGACCCGACGTGCTGCAGCTCACGGTCGATCGACGCCGGCAGGCAACCGTGCAGGTCATCGACTGACTGCGGACGGCATTTCATCGCCGCCTGATCTGATCGAGGTACGGCGCCACCGGCAGGATCGTGACGTCATCGCGCTTGCGCAGCGCACGCATGAACCACTCCTTGTGACCGGCGCCGTAGGTGATCACCATCCGCCGTCCTTCGCCGCGGTGTGCATCGAGCGCGCGCGCGATGTTCGCAAAGTGCGCACGATTGATGTTATCCCACCCGCCAGGCCCGAGCTCGACGTTGAAGAGGCGATTGTACGGCTCATGCGCATCGGTCTGCGCTGAGTCGTACGCCGCCGAGTTGATGTAATAGGGGTTGTCCGCGCCGCGCGCCTTGTCGATCGAATCGGCGACTTCGTTCGCGCGCGTGTACTCCCGCCACTCTGCTCGGCGCGACGGATCGGCCTCGATGCGCTTGAGCGCGGCCGTGCGAAACAGGTCCATCGGGCGCGACCAGCCTGCTGTCCCCACGATGGTGAAGGGCAGCGTGCGCGTGAGTGGAAAGAGGACGTCCGCGTATTCCGCGAACCGCACGACCCGCGGCTCCGTGATCCGGCCTGTTGCGCGGAACTCCGAGAGCGCGGCATCAAGGCGATTCGGGGACATCTCGGTGAGCACGAAGTCCGGTTTCATGGCGATCAGCAGCCGGCGCAGGACATCAGTGCTGTACCGAGTGCTCGTCCGATGTTCGCCGTGGATGGTGCCGATGATGATCACTTCCGTCTTGGCGAAAGCCGTACCGGCCGGCGCGGGCCTGATGCGCGGTGCGCTGGCCGGTGGTCGCACGGCGGTCGGTACCACGGCGTACGAGGCGGTGTTGATCGACACACCGTGTGCCGAACCGTCGCACCGCACGACGAACGTGATGTCGTCCGCTGTCAGCTCACCACCGTGCGGTCGACGGCAAATTGGGGTGTTCGCGACGATCGAATCATTCAGGACGTCGTACACACGCACGGAATGCGTGGCCGTATCGATGGTGAACGACAGCACGCCGTCGCGCGTCAGTCCGCGGCCAGCGTCCGCATCGCCCACGACGGGTGCAGACATCGCGCGCATCGTTTCGAGGCCAACCGCATCACGCGGGAGCGAGGCCGTGAGGTTCTCGCTTCCCGACGCCGTGATCAGAATTTCGTCCTCGATGAACACGGCGACCTTGTCGACGTGATTGTAATACCACGGTTCGATGGTGAAGACCATGCCGGGCGCAAGCACGACCGACGCGAGCGACGGATCGCCGGCATCGAGCCCGATGTGATGACCGAAGTAGGTCGGCACCTGCATGTACGGTTTCGCCGCTGCCGGAATCGCCGCCGATGCCACGGCCTGCAGGTCATTCAGCGTGATACCGGGGCGCGCCGCGGCAATCACGGCGTCCGAGACATGACGTACCATCTCCACGAGTGCACGCTGCGACGGCGTAAACC
Organism: Gemmatimonadaceae bacterium; assembly: GCA_046589725.1. GTDB lineage: Bacteria > Gemmatimonadota > Gemmatimonadetes > Gemmatimonadales > Gemmatimonadaceae > AG11. Next base: position 207 of record JBKJUW010000019.1, on the reverse strand, counting down.
GTTCGCTCACGGGAAACGTGCGCCCGACGTCGCTCACATAGTGTGCGCGCTCGCAGCCGACGTCGTAGATCACGAGTTCGCCGCGCTGCATGGCCCGATTGCGCCGGTCGTAGTGCGCGCCGAGGATGCGCCATGGCCAGAGCGAATTGTCACCGGACTTGATGATGGGCGTGAAGGCCACGCGCTGTGCGCCGAGCGCCATGCAGT
>JBKJUW010000122.1:0-12532 GCA_046589725.1 Gemmatimonadaceae bacterium | reverse complement strand
TCTCTCGGCCCATGCACATGCGTGGTGTAGGACGTGATCGCCTGGCCGGTGCCGCTGCGCGCGAGCAGCCGGAGGAATACCGGGAGGTCCTCGAGCCGCGGTATCACCTTCTCTATGCCGACGCTCGCAATGTGGATCGGCGCGAGCGACATGCCGAGGTCGGCGTTTCCCTCGTTCGTGCACACCACGAAGCCGCCGCTTTCGGCGATGGCGAAGTTCATGCCGGTCAGCGTCGCGTCGGCGGCGAGGAACTTCCCGCGCAGGTGCTCGCGTGCGGCCAGCGTGAGTGCGACCGGATCGTCGAGCCCCAGCGGCGTGCCCAGGTGCTCGTGAAAGGTCTCCCCCACTTCACCGCGCTTGAGGTGAATTGCCGGCAGGACAATGTGGCTCGGGCCTTCTCCGCGAAGCTGCACGATGCGTTCGCCGAGATCCGAGTCGACGACGTCGATGCCGCGGGCCCCGAGATATTTGTTGAGTCCGCACTCTTCGGTGAGCATCGACTTGCTCTTCACCAGCCTTCGTGCGCCAGCCTTCTCGAGGATCCCGTGAACGATGCGGTTGTGCTCTTCGGCGTCGCGCGCCCAGTGCACGTTCATGCCATTCTCGAGCGCGTGCGCCTCGAACTGCGTGAGGTAGTCGTCGAGATGCGTGAGTGCATGCTCCTTGATCGCCGACGCGCGCACACGAAGCTCTTCCCAATCCGGCACGAGCGCCGCTGCACGATCGCGCTTTTCGCGGACGAACCAGAGCGACGCGTCATGCCAATCGGTACGCGCGACGTCTGCATTGAAGTCGGCAGCTGCTGCGGCGTGATCGACGGGCGCGGGTTGCGTCAGCACGGGCAGCTCGAAGGCGCGCTTGCTCACGCTGTGCCCGCCATGCCGGCAAGTACTTCGGCGACGTGATACATCGGCAGGCCGAGTCGCTCGCGTCGGGCGAGGCCATCGAGATGCATGAGACACGACATGTCGGGCGACACGACCGCGGTCGCGGCGTGCGCTCGATAGTCGCGCAGCCGATCGCGTCCCATTTTCGTTGAGACGTCCGGTTCGCCGAGGGCAAACGTGCCGCCGAACCCACAGCATTCGTCGGGACGTGAGAGCTCTGCCAGCTCGATGCCGCGCACGGTGCCGAGAATCGCGCGGACCTTGTCGAACGGCTCGATCCGCAGCTCGCTTGGCGCCGCCAGCCCGAGTCCGCGCAGTCCGTGGCACCCGATGTGGACGGCGACTCGTTGCTCGAACTGTGCGTCAAGTGCTGTTAACCGTGCGACACCAACGTCGTCGTGCAGGAACGCGCAGAACTCGGTCGTTCGACTTGCGACGCGTGCTCCGGCGGTGTCCGTCTTTCCATCATGCGCCACGACCTCGCCCGCGTGCAGCCTGACGTGGACGGCGCAACTGCCCGACAGCACGATAATCTGCTCGTAGTCGGCGTAGGTATCCACGAATCGATCAATCGTGGAATGACCTTCACGCGCATAGCCCGCATTCGCGGACGGCTGACCGCAACACGCCGCACCTTCTGGTACGTCGACGTCCACTCCGAGCCGCTCCAGGACCGTCAGTGCGGCAATGGCGACGTGCGGATAGAACTGGTCCACGTAGCAGGGAACGAATAGCGCGGTCTTCATCAGAAGTTGAAGCGGTCGATGTTCGACTTGTTGAAGATGAATGGCTTGCCGAGTCGCACCTCGTCGCCCTCCACCTGGAATGTGCCGAGCCTTCCGGCGTCGAGCGACGTGGCGCCCGCCTTCAACTCGCCGGTCGCAAGCGCCTCGGCGGTTCGCACCGCGAGTGCCCCGAGGTCCATCGTGTTCCACAGTACGATGCTCTCGATGATGCCTGACTTGATGTACGGCCGGCTCATGTTCGGGAGCGAAAGTCCCGTCACCTTCACGTCCGTGCGCCCCGACTGCTTCACTGCCTCCGCGGCGCCCGGAACCGCCGGCGCGGCAATGGCCATGACCAGCTTCACCCTGGGATGCACCTTCAGCACGTTCTGCGTTTCCGAGAACGCACGATCGCGATCGCCTTCACTCGGCTGGATGGCAACGAGCGTGATGCCCTGATACTGCGCGGCGAGCCGTTCCTTTATGTACTTGATCCACTCGTTCTGGTTAGCCGCGCTCAGGCTTGCGGTGATGATGGCGAACTCACCCCTGCCGCCCATGATCCGGGCGGCCTCGTCCATGAGCGTGTAGCCGATACCCTGCGGCGTCGCCTGATTCACGAAATAGTCGCGCGCGTCCTTCTCGGCGTCCGCGTCCCACGTGACGACCTTGATGCCCTTCGAGCGCGCCTTCCTGAGCACGGTGGAGATGGCCTCCTTGTTCTCCACGCTTACGGCGATCGCGTCGACACCGCGGGTGATCCACGCCTCTACGACTTCATTCTGCTTGGCGGGATCGAGGTCGGTCGGTCCGTCCCACAACAGTTCGACGCCGAGCGCCGATGCCGCCGAGTCAGCGCCCTTTCGTGCGCTGATGAAGTAGGGGTCGCCCTTGGCCTTCGGCATCATCGCGACGACCGGCTTGTGCACACCCGGCTGCGCTCCCGTCACATGCGAGCCGGTTGTCGCGCTCAGTGCAGCGGCCTGCGCTGAGCCAACCTGCGCGACACCACCGACCGATTCGCGCAGCGACTTCACGAGCATCCAGTTGGTCGCCGCCACGATGAGGGCGCCGGCGAGAATCACCGCGCTGAGAAATCCTACCTGTGAATTCCGCACGTCCGCCTGCTCCGTTGCGATGGTGGAAGATATCGGTCGCTCCTTCGACTGCCTCGAGAGCATGTCGACGGTGATCGTGCCAATGAGAAGGACGCCCGTCAGAATCCCCGACAGCTCCGCCGGTTGGCCCGTGAGACGAAGACCATTCTGAAGGAGCACGATGCTGAACAGGCCGAGCACGGTGCCGAGGATGGTGCCGCGTCCGCCAAAGATTGAGGCGCCGCCGAGGACGACCGCCGTGATCGCCATGAGTTCGTAACCAGTGCCGGCGTCCGACTTCGCCTGGCCAAGGTGCGCTACGTAGACCACTGCGGCGAGACTGGCGGCCAATCCGGAGAGGACATACACCGCACTCAGGCGCCGGGAAACTGGGATGCCTGCGAACCGCGCGCCCTCCGCCGAGTGGCCGATTGCGTAAAGTGCCCGCCCTACGCTGGTGCGGTGCAACCACCACCCGGCACCAACAGCCGCGGCGACGAGAATGAACAATTGGGTAGGCACCCGTCCGGCGACGTAGCCCTGCCCGAGCGCCAGGAAGTCGACCGGAAATCCGGAATAGTGCTGAATGCCGCCGGTGAGCCCCTCTGCGATGCCACGGAACAGCGAGAGCGTGCCGAGCGTGACGATGAGTGGCGGGAACTTGAGCCGCGTGATGAGCGCGGCGTTCAATGCGCCGCCGGCAATGCCAACGAAGAGGGTCAGTACGACCGCAAAGCCAATCGGCAGTCCGGCATCATGCCAGAGGTAGCCGAGTGTTACGGCAGCGAGACCCATCATCGAGCCGACGGAGAGGTCGATGCCGCCCGTGACGATGATCGGCGTGAGCGCGAGGGCCAGCAGCCCGATCTCCACGCTCAGTCGTGTGATCTCGAACGCGTTGCCCCACGTCGCAAAGTTGTGTCCGCCAACACTGAAGACGATGCACTCGAAGAGGATGACGAGCAGCAGCACCCACTCGTTGTTCGGGAAGATCCGCTCCGTGAGCGGAGCTTGTTCCTCAGCGGGCTGCAATTGCGGCGCGAAGAGTGTTGCCGCGTGCCATGCGCGCGAGCGCGGCGTCTGCAACGAGCGCCGCGAGAATGATCAGGCCCTGAATGGCTTTCGCCCAGAATGGGCTGATGCCGACGTACGTCATCGCCGTGCCGATCGTGCCGAGTAACAGCACACCGATGAACGTTCCGAGCACCGTGCCTCGACCGCCCGTGATCGCCGTTCCGCCGACGACCACGGCGGCAACCGCCTGCAGCTCCAGTCCCAGTCCTGTATTGCTCGGCACCACATTGAATCGAACAACGTTCAGGACGGCGCCGATCCCGACGAGCGCGCCCGTGAGTGCGAAGACGCCGAAGATCGTCCGCTTCGGGTCGATACCGGCAAGGCGAGCCGCCTCTTCGTCTGACCCGACAGCGTACAGGCTCCGTCCCGCGCGAAGGTGCCGCAGCGCCCATGAGGCCACACCCAAGACCGCGAGTGCGACCAGCATGATCAGCGCCTGCGCTGCGGGCGCTGAGAGTCCGAACCACTGAAAACTCGCGGGGAGATCCTGCACCCATGCGCCTTCAGTCGCCCAGCGCAGTGCGTCGCGCCAGGCGACCAGCATCGCGAGCGTCACGATGATCGACGGAAGTCCCAGGATGCCGACGAGGTAGCCATTCAAGGCGCCCATGAGCGCGCCGATGCCGAGCACGATCAACGGCATCACGACAACGGGCACCCCGGCTTTCACCAGAAGCCCAGCGGCAACGCTGCAAATCGCAAACTGCGATCCCACCGAGATGTCGATTTCGCCGACGAGGATGACGAGTGTCATTCCGATCGCGATAGGCAGCACCGGCGCATTGTTCAGCGCGAGGTCGCGCAGGTTGCCTGGGCTGAAGAACGACGGTGCGACGACGAGCACCGCCAGCAGGACCGCTAGCAGCGCGGTGGCGGGCGGAAGCTCACGCGCATGCCGGCGAAGAAATGTCTTCGTCATCATGTGATGCCACCGCGCGCGCGCGCTGCGAACTCCTGCGTATGCTGGCCGAGTGCGCGTGCCAGCACGCGCTCCGGCGTCGCGTCGGCTCGGTCGATCTCGCTCACGATCGTGCCGCCGTGCATCACGGCGATCCGGTCACTCATTCCGAGGATCTCGGGCAGTTCGCTCGAGATCATCAGGATGGCGACGCCTTCTTCCGCGAGCGTCATCATGAGCTCGTGGATCTCGGACTTCGCGCCGACGTCGATGCCCTGCGTAGGCTCGTCGAGCATCAGCACCGCCGGCTTCGTCAGCAGCCACCGGCTGAGCGCCACCTTCTGTTGGTTACCGCCCGACAACGTCGACACGAGCGCACGAATCGACGGTGTCTTGAGGCCAAGGCGCCGCGCATAGTCCGTCGCCAGCGTGCGCTCGCGTGAGAAGTCGAATGCACCGAAGCGGGACAAATTGTCCAACGCAGCGAGCGTGATGTTCTCGCTCACGGGCATCTCGAGCACCACGCCATGTCGTCGCCGATCCTCGGGGACGTAGGCGATCCCGTTGCGAATGGCGTCTGCGGGTGATCCGATGCGCACCGGCTTTCCGCGAACGCTGATGGTGCCGGTGGTCGCGGGAGTAAGGCCGAAGATCGTGCGCGCCAACTCTGACCTGCCTGCACCGACCAGCCCCGATATGCCAACAATCTCTCCGGCGCGAACGCGGAGGTCGATGTCGTGCACACCGGACTCGCTGCATCCCACCCCCGTAAGCTCGAGCACCGTGTCCCCGATGGGCACTGTCCGCTTCGGGAACACTGTCGACAGCTCGCGGCCCACCATCATCTGGATGAGCTGCTCGCGATTGACGTCGGCCATGTCGCGCGTCACGATCGTGTTGCCATCGCGCAGCACAGTGACCCGATCAGCGATCGTCGGCAGCTCTTCCAGGCGGTGCGAGATGTAGATCATCCCGACGCCATCGGCGCGCAGTTCCCGGATTACACGGAAGAGGTTGTCCGAGTCGTCGCTGGCGAGCGATGCGGTGGGCTCGTCGAGGATCAACACCCGCGCATCCGATCCGAGCGCCCGCGCAATCTCCACGAGCTGCTGCTGCGCCATGCCAAGCGATCCCGCCTCGGTCTCGGGATCGATGCGCGCACCGACTCTCCGCAGGAGATCACGCGCCCTGCGTCGACGTTCGCTCCAGTCAACGCGCCCCCACCGCCCGACCTTCTCGACGCCAAGCGCGATATTCTCGGCCACCGTGAGCTCGGCGAAGAGCGCGGGCTGCTGGTAAATCGCGGCGATGCCGAGCGTCTTTGCGTAGCGCGGCGTCAGTCGCCCGAGGGCCCTGCCATCGAGCGCGATCTCACCGGAGTCGGGCTGAACCGCCCCGGTGAGGATCTTGATCAACGTGCTCTTGCCCGCGCCGTTCTCTCCCACCAGCGCGTGCACCTCGCCCGCGCGCAGCTCGAACGAGGCGTCCGCCAGCGCTTGCACGCCGGCGTACGCTTTCGTCACGTGCGTCGCACGGAGAAGCATGTCAGTCACGCATCAACGCAGGAACGCCGCGGCCTGACCCGCATCCACGTTCACGATCTGCCCCGTCGTCACGCTGAAGTCGCCGTTGAGAAACGCCGTGATCGCGCGCACCTGGCTGTCGAGCGACACCGACTTGCCGGTCAACGTCCGCTTCGCATAAAACGCCGCCAGATTGTCGCGCAGCACTTCGGACGCGCTGGCCGGATCATGATCGATATTGTACTTCACCAGCGACGCCAGCACCCGCTCGCGCGGAAACATCGACGATCCTTCAATCACCGTCGCCGGTGCGACGCCATTCACTCGCACCAGCGGTCCATACGCCACTGCGAGCTCACGCACGAGGTGATTCGCCGCCGCCTTGCTCGTGTCATACGCGAACGAGCCCGCCTTCGGCACGACCGCATTCACACTCGTGCAGATCACCAGCGCGCCCTCGAGCCCCTGTTGCTTCCAGATCTTGTACGCCTCATCGGCCACGAAATACGGTCCGGTCACGTTGATCGCAAATGCTCGCGCCCACTCGTGATCCGCGACGTCTCCCTTCTCATCCGGATTCGGATAGTATCCCGCTGTCACGACGACCTGATCGATACCGCCATACGCCAGGATCGCCTCGGCGATCGCCGCGCGAATCTTTGCGCGATCGGTCATGTCGGCGCCGAGTCCGATCACCTGGCCAGCGCCCGAGATGCCGGTGCCCGCGACACCAATGCCCATGCCCACTTTCTTCTGGAGATCCGCCGCAGCCGAGATCGCATTCTCCGCATCGCGATCGACCGCGACGACGCTCGCGCCTTCATTGACGAGTCGCGCCAACAGGCCGCGACCGATACCACTCCCCGCGCCCACCACCACCACCACCTGGCGATCCAGCGGCTTCTCGGCCGGCATGCGCTTCAGCTTTGCTTCCTCGAGCAGCCAGTACTCGATGTCGAATGCCTCCTGTCGGTCGAGCGCGATGTAACGGCTCACGCGCTCCGCGCCGCGCATGACACCAATCGCCGCGTTGTAGAACTCCGCCGTCACGCGACTCTCCGACTTCGACTTTCCCCACGCGATGAGGCCGACACCCGGTACGAGAATCACAGACGGCGACGACACGCGAATCGCCGGTGAGTCATCGTGCTTGCACTGGGTGTAGTACTCGGCGTAGTCGGCGCGATACTGCGTGAGTCCCGCCTCGAGGATTTTCTTCAGCGAGGCCACATCGCCCGTCTGCGGATTCCAATCGGCGTAGAGCGGCTTGATCTTCGTCCGCAGGAAGTGATCGGGGCAGCTCGTGCCCAGCTCGGCGAGTCGTGGCGCATCGTGCGAGTTCACGAACTCCAGCACCTCGTCGCGCATCTCGACCGTCGCGATCTGGCGCTTCTCGGCGCTCACCTTGCCGCGCAGCCACGGGAGGAGCTCCACGAGCACGCGCCTGCGCTCGTCCTCCGACAGCGACTCCACCTTCGCGCCGCCGAAGTCCGCCTTCTCGGCGCGCGCATCGAGGAACTCCTGCGCGCGGCGGATGAGGTCGAGCGTGAGCTCGTAACACTCCTTGTCGTCGTTCGCCCAGTTGATGAGGCCATGCTGGCCCATGATCGCACCCTTCGCGTTCGGATGCTCGCGCGCGACGCGCTCCAGCTCGAGGCCGAGCTCGAAGCCGGGACGCTGCCAGTTCGTCCAGATGATGTCGTCGCCGTAGACCTCCTTCGTCAGCGCCGGTCCATCACTCGCCGTCGCGATCGCGATCACGGCAACGGGGTGCATGTGGTCGACGTGCGCATACGGGATGTACGCATGCAACGGCGTGTCGATGCTCGACGCAGTCGGGTTGCGATCGAAGGTCGTGTATGGATACATCGCAACCATCGCATCCTCGGCCGGCGTCTTCACTCCACGCTTTTCATACTTCTCGTACAGCGAGCGTAGGTTGAGCACCTGATCCAGATAGAGCGACGCGAAGTTCGCCTTCGTCGCCGTGCGGAGGTCGCCGCCGGAGCCCTTTACCCAGAGTACCCGCGTGGGCTCGCCGGTGAGCGGATCCTTGACGTCGATCTTTGCCGACGTATTGCCGCCACCGGTGTTCGTGATGCGCGCGTCGGCGCCGAGGATATTCGAGCGATAGATCAGCCGCGCAACGGGATCCATCTTCGATGCGAGTGCATCGTCCCAGCGGCTGTTCAGGTATTCGTTGCCGGCGGCGGCCTTCGCCTTCGTCGGAGACATTGCGAGCTTCGTAGTCATGGTCTGCTGAGCGAGAGTCAACGAGCGTGTAACGACACGGCAGCACTGGCTGCCGCACGTCGTGGTGTGAATTCCCTGATGCGGCTGGAGCGCCGCGATACATCACGGATGGTTGTGCCGTCCGGGAGATGTCCGAGCGCGCGGGCCTGAACGAGCAGATTGCCCAACACCGTGGCTTCCTCGGGACCGGCGAGTACACGTCTCCCAGAGCGATCGGCCGTGAGCTGATTCAGCAAGTCGTTCAGCGCGCCTCCGCCAACGATGTGAACGTCCTTCGTCGTTATGCCCGTGACGACGTCAATCTGATTCAACGCCTCGGCATGGCTTTCGGCGATGCTCTCGAGCATCAGGCGAGCGATCCCTGCATGCGTGGAAGGGCGCGAGAACCCACGCGCGATGCACGCCTCGGCGACCTTGCGCATCATGTCGCCTCGACCCGCAAACTGCGGAGCATTGAGGTCGATGGTGAATCCAGGCGCCTCCGTCCGTGCCGCCGCCGCGAAGAGCGCGTCGTGCGTATACACGGTTCCGGTCACTTGCCACTCGCGACGCAACTCCTCGAGCACCCACATGCCCGCGCGGTTCTTCAGGAAGCGCACGGTTCCGTCGATGCCAGCTTCGTTCGTGAAGCCGGCCTCTCGCGCATCGCGGGTGAGCACCGGAGTCATGAGCTCCGAGCCAACCAGCGACCATGTGCCCGAGCTGATGTACGCCCACGTTCGATCGAGCGACGCGGGGACCGCAGCGACGGCCGCAGCGGTGTCGTGGGTACACGTGGTGATCACGAGCGGCGCATTCGCGTCAGCGGGGACGCCTGTGCTCAGGGCGCCGAGTGGCGTGCCGCTGTAGACGATCGTGGGATAGCGTGCAATGTCGTCGCCAATCGCCGCGATCAGCTCATCCACCCACGCGCCGGTGACGGCGTCGACCAGTTGCGTCGTGCTCGCATTCGTCGCCCCGACGACCTGCTTCCCCGACATCAAGTAGAGGAAGTATTCCGCGATGAGCAGGCGGCTCGCCGTGCGACTCACGAGCTCCGGCTCATCAGCGATGTCGGAGATGATCTGCGGCAACGTATTGAACGACAGGAACTGGATTCCGGTTCGATCATACAGGGCATCCGCGCCGCCGGCCTTCTCGATGGCGACTTCCATTCGTCCTGCTGTCCGGGGATCGCGATACGAGTACGGATTACGCAGCGCGACGCCATGGTCGTCGAGCGGCACATAGTCGACGGCCCATGAATCCACCGAGACTGAGCGCACCTCGCATCCGTCGGCGAATGCCTTCGCCATCCCGACCTGAATCTCGTCCCACATTACGGCGACGTCCCAGTACAGATGGCCGTCGCTCTCGATCATGGGCGTGGGAAAGCGGTGCAGCTCGTCCATCTGCATGACGTCGCCCTCGAGCGTGCCTAAGACGACACGCCCGCTCGAGGCGCCAAGGTCGACGGCGACGTAACAGTTCTTCATCGTGCTCGCGCGCAGCTCACAGGTGCGTCGGCGCTGCCGACGGTGCAGCCGCGGGGCGTTCGCTCGCCTTTTGCGCGCGATAGCCCGACGCGCGGAACGCCGCGACCGGATCCAGCGCGCCACCATTCCGGCGCCGCGCCTCGGCCACCAGCACCCGCACGTCCGTCTCGTACGCCTGCTTCAACGCACGCTCGGCCATCATGACGTCGCCGTATTCCTGATGGACGGAGAGCGCATCGTGGTCCACGAGCAGTGCCTTCGCGTACGCCTGCTGGAGTTGATCGACCGTCTGCAGCAGTGCCTCGATTGGGTCCTTCAGGTTGTGGCTCTGGTCGATCATGTAGGCGGGATTGAACCCTGCCAGCTGCTCACGCGCCGCGAGCACGAGCTCGTGGAAGATCAGGAACAGCGCATACGGCCTGATCGAGCCCGCGGTCAGGTCGTCGTCGCCGTACTTCGAGTCGTTGAAGTGGAACCCACCAAGCTTGCCGACGCCGAGTAGCCGCGCGACGACGAGCTCGATGTTCGTGTTCGGTAGGTGGTGTCCAAGGTCGACGAGACACTGCGCGCGTTCGCCGAGCGACTGGGCGAGCACGAGCGAGGAACCCCAATCCTGCACGACGGTCGCGTAAAAGGCAGGCTCGTATGGCTTGTGTTCGGTGAAGAGTCGCCAGCTCTCGGGCATGGCGGCGTACACTTCCGCGAGACACTCCCGCACGCGGTCGAAGCTGCCGCGCAGCGACATCTGCCCCGGATAGTTCGAACCGTCGGCGAGCCAGACTGTGATGGCTGAGCTGCCGAGCGCCTTGCCGATCTCGATGACGCGGAGGTGATGGTCGATAGCCTGGCGTCGGACGGCGGCGCTCGGATTACTGAAGGAGCCGAGCTTGTAGCTGTGCTGTTGACCCGGTTGATCCTGAAACGTGTTCGAGTTCACGGCATCGAAGCCGAGTCCGAGGCGTGTGGCGTCGGCGCGCACGGCATCGAAGTCCTTCGGCTCGTCCCAGGGGATGTGGAGCGAGATGCGTGGCGTTGCCCGCGTGAGCTGCTGCACGAGGCTGGCGTCTTCCATCTTCTCGCGCAGGGTGCGCGGTTCGCCCTTGCCGGGGTAGCGACCGAAGCGTGTGCCGCCGGTGGCGAACGCCCACGACGGCAGGGCGACCTCGAAGCGCCGCACCTCGGCGACGACCGACTCGGCCGAGCGCGATCCGCGGTCGAGGCGTGCGGAGAGCTCGGCGAGATCCAGTTCGTGCGCGCGTTCGATGTCGGTTGCGGGCATGGAGGGCGAGTCGGCTGGTTCCTGCACATTTGTTCACCAACGCGCAGTTTGACCAGTATTGGCTGGACATTACCACTTTGATCGGTTCCGTACAAGGCGCATTCGCAATCGGACCTGCAAGCACTGACCGTATCGGTTCGCTCACGTTCCGTAGTGGAACCGCGCCATCACGAACGAGATGCGGTCATCAAACACGACATAGACCAGGCGATGCTCTCCGGTGATGCGCCGCGACCAGATATTGGGACCGAGCGACTTCAACGGTTCCGGCTTCCCTGGGCCGGTCAACGGATCGCGCAGCACATACTTCATCAGTTCGAGGGCCTTGCTGGCGTTCTTCGGCGCATGCATCGCCCAATACTCCAGATCCTCGAGGCAGAGAGGGTCGATGATGCACAATCGCTTTGGGGAACGCTTCGTCGGCTGCTCGCCCGATGGCCCCTTCTTCTCCTTGCGTTTCTCCCTGGCCACGAAGCGCGGCTACCGGCTTGTTCCCGCGATTCCCAACCGTGTCGCTAGATCACTTGTGTTGGTCTCGACGCCCTTGCCCTCAATCGCCCGAGTCAACGCCTCGATCAATCGACGTACATTCTTCGGAGAGCGGAGAAGGTGCGCCGTCTCCTGAATGCTGGCCAGTTCGTCCGCGGGAAGGATCGCGATGTCTTGATGACCCTTTCGGCTCACGATCACGGGCTCCTGCGTGTCTTCGACCTTGTCCCACACATCGGCGAGATTCGCTCGCAGATGACTGTACGTAGCGGTCCCCATCGGATACGCTCCTTGCTGCCTGACGGCGATGTCGCCGCTGAGAGGATAGTTGTACAGAAGTATTGTACAATATTAACGCGGATCACAACCAGTCGTCAGTTTTCTCCATCGCGCATCGACAAGCCATGCATTCATCTACTCGCAACCGCATTTTGTGCGTACTCACGCTCGCCATTGGGTGTGCGTGCCTGACGTCCCCCGCATTGCGCGCCCAGCGCCCCGACATCCCGGTGCTGGCGACCGGCGCGCAGCACCCCATGCCCGACGAATGGATCGACCGCGATACCGGGCATCGTGTGCGCAAGCTCGTGCAGCGCGAAGGCAAGAACTCGAGCTTCTACTTCACCAACCCGGCATTCATCCCGCGCCGCGCCGATGCAGGCGGCCTGATGATCTTTCACGGCAGCACCGCGAAAGGCAGCCAGCTCTTCGTGATCGACCTGGCGACGAATGCCATCCGCCAGCTCACCGACCTCCCCGGCGGCGTGAAGGGCGAGATCGTCGCCCCCGACAAGGGCTCGGCGTTCTACCAGAGTCACGATTCCGTCCT
>JBKJUW010000148.1:0-22262 GCA_046589725.1 Gemmatimonadaceae bacterium | reverse complement strand
CCTGCTCGATCAGCCCGGACCGGTCGTAGCCCTCGACGAAACGAACGCCCTTCGGGAGCGCGCGTTCGATCTCCGTCATCTTCTCCTTCACGCTCTTGATCACGGCGAGCGGGTTCGCGCCGTAGCGCATCACCACCCACCCCGTAACGACCTCGCCCTTTCCGTTCAGGTCGGCGATGCCGCGCCTGAGCCCGGGCCCGATGTCCACCGTCCCCACGTCGCCGACGGTGACTGGCGTGCCGCCCGGTCCCGTGCCGACGGCCACACCGCGAATGTCCTCCAGCGAATCGAACCGCCCCCGTCCGCGCACCACATACTCCGATCCATTCATCTCGATCACGCGGCCGCCGACGTCCGCGTTCGACGCGCGCACGGCATTGGTCACCATCTCCAGCGTCAGGTTGAACGCGAGGAGCTTCGCCGGATCCACCGATACCTGGTATTCCTTCGCAAACCCACCGAACGATGCGATCTCCGCCACTCCCGGAACAGCCGTCAGCGCCGGACGCACGGTGAAGTCCTGCAACGCGCGGAGATCACCGAGGTTGAGCGTGCCGCTCGTGTCGGCCAGGACGTACTGCATCACCCAGCCGACACCCGTTGCATCGGGACCGAGCATCGGGCTCGTGCCCGGGGGAAGCTTGCCGGCGACGCCGTTGAGGTACTCCACCACGCGAGAACGCGCCCAGTACAAGTCGGTTCCGTCCTCGAACACCACGTAGACAGCCGAGATGCCGAACTGGCTCATGCCGCGGACGAACTTGATCTTCGGGACCTTGAGCAGCTCCGTCTCGAGCGGATAGGTGACCTGATCCTCGACGATCTGGGGCCCCTGGCCAGGCCATTCGGTCATGACGATGACCTGAGCGTCCGAGAGGTCCGGAATCGCGTCGACGGGGGTGTTGAGCATCGCCCAGATTCCGGCGAGTACGAGTCCCAGCGTCCCGATGCCGACGACGAGCTTGTGGCTGACCGACCACTCGATAATGCGCTTGAGCATGGCCGTTACCTCGGCTTCGTGGGAGAGGTGGCACCCTTCAATTCCGTGCCCTTCATGTCCATGCCCTTCATGTCGGCGGCATCTCCTGCGCCCGGCGTCGGGCTGGTACCCTTGCCGCCATTCATGCCGGGCATGCCGCCCCCCATGCCGGCCATGCCCTTCATCACCTCGGCGAGATTCGATTCCGAATCCAGCAGGAACTGGGCAGAGGTCACGACCCGTTGACCGGGCTCGAGGCCGGACAGGATCTCGACGTACTCGCCAACGGTCGCGCCGAGCGTGACGTCGACGGGCTTCAACGCCCCGTTCCCCATATCGACGAACGCCACGGCGCGTTCCCCCGTCTGGATGATCGCCGTGCGCGGCGCCGTGAGCGCCATCCGGCTGGGCGAGGTCACGCTGACGGTCGCGTACATCCCGGGCTTGAGGCGCCCGTCCGCGTTCGCGACCGTGACACGAGCGCGAATGGAGCGCGACTGCTCCATCACGGTCGGATAGACGAAGGCGACGCGGCCCTTGAAGGGACGCCCCGGGAACGCGGCGAAGTCCAGATCCACCGCCGAGCCGACGTGGATCAGACCGGCGTCGGCCTCACGCAGCTGGACCTCGACCCACACCGCACTGAGATCAGCCACCGCGTACAGCATGGTGCCCGCCTGCACCGCCTCCCCCACGGTCACCTTTTTCTCCGTAACGATTCCCGTCACTGGCGAATAGAACGTTACCGTGCGGCGAGGTTTTCCGGTCCGGAGCACCTCGTCGATCTGCGCATCGGACACATCCCACAACCGCAACCGGCGTCGGGCTGCGGCGAGTAGATCCCCTCGCGACGCGGGCACGCCGGGGACCGAGCTCTGGCCGATACTTCGGTCGAGCCCGCGGGCGAGCAGCAGTTCCTCCTCAGCGGCAAGCAGGTCGGGAGAATAGACGTCGGCGAGCGCCTGCCCTCGCCGCACCGGCTCGCCGGTCGTGTTGACGTAGAGCCGCTCGACGAATCCGCTGATCTTCGGCGTGACGGAATACGTCCGCGACTCATCGGTCATCACCGTCCCCACCGTCCGGACATCCGACGTGAGCCTGCGCTGGTCGACCGTGCCATACGTCACGCCGAACTCGCGCACCTGGCTCGCGGTGAGATGGACCAGACCGTCGGGACTCATGCCGGCCATGCCCTCCATGCCAGCCTTTCCGGCGCTGCCGCGCGCGGCTGCGGGCGATGACCGCCCTCGACGGACCACGAAGATGCCGAGCGCAAGGAGTACGACGGCGGCCACCCCAACGAGGATGCGATGACGGCGGACGAATCCCAGCGTCGCGTCGCGTCCGGACTGGCGACGAGCGCGAAGCGGCTCGCCGGTGTCGAGATCGGCGCTCATGGCAGCACCTGCGCGCCCGTGACCTGCTCCAGCTCGGCGAGTGACTTCGCGAATTCGCTCAGGGACCGGTAATAGGCGGTTTCGTAGGTGAACACGGTATTCTGCAAGTCGAGTAGCGAGAGCAGCGAGGCGCGGCCCGATTGGAACGAGGCGAGTGCGGACGTCACCCCCCCGCGGCTCTGCGGCAAAATGGCTTTGACATACAGCGCGAGCTGGGTGCGATTGCGCTCGAGATCACTGAGCAGCGTCGCAACGCGCGCGCGAACGGTGTTGACGTCGGCACGGTGTTCCGCCTCGAGGGCGGACAGCTCGGCCACTGCCTCCGCGACCGCTTGATCCTGCTTCGCTGATTTCTGGAGCCGAAGCGGGAGCGACACCTGCGCCGTGAACAGATCCGGGTAGGCGACGCGATGGTTGTACTGGACCGACACGTCGAAGTCCGGCTTGTACTCCTTGCGAGCGAGCTCTACGCGAGCCGCCTGCGCCGCGATGCGCGCCTCGTGCTCCTGGAGCATCGGGCTGTTCCGGACTGCCGCGGCCTGCAGCACCGCCAGCGCGGGAAAGGGCGAGTCGGCGACCCGCGCCCCCAGCGTCTGCGCTGAAAAGCGGACGGTCGCGACATCAGCGGCGATGGCGGCGCGAGCAACGCGCTGCGGGATCGTCGCAGTGCCCACGGGCGTGTCGCTGTCGCGGTCCCGGGCGGCATTCAACTGGGCGAGCGCGGCGTGTCGCGCTTCCTCCAGCATGCTGGCGGTTTCGGCGAGCCTCGCCGTCTCGACGCGCGCCTTCAACACGTCCGGCTGGCTGCCTGTTCCCGTACTGTAGAGCGCTTCGGTGACTCGCACGACGTCGACGAGGACTGCCTGATTGCGCTTGGCAATCGCCAGCGCTTCGGTCAGGTAGGCCAGCTCGTAGTACGCGTCCTTCACGGCGCGAACGACACCGAGACGTGCCGCGTCGAGCGTCGTGCGCGCGGCAACCGCATCGAGTTCTGCTGCCCGTGTCCGCAGCGCCAATTTGCCCGGCCAGGGAAAATTCTGCGTGATGCCGCCCATGAACATCGTGAAATTGTCGTCCGTCAGGCTTGGCTTTCGTATTGGGATCTGGACGAGGGCAGCCGTCAGACTCGGGTCGGCGCGTGTGCCGGCGGGCCGGATGCGCGCCTGCGCGGCCGTAATGCGATCCGAGGCGGCGCTCGTCAGCGGACTGCGTTCGAGTGCTTCGGCGATCAGCGAGTCGAGCTGGAGCTCGCCAGTCGGAGAGCTCGCCCGATGACTGGTTCCGTCACGAGATGCAAGGCTGTCTGCGCCCCGAGGATGTCCCTCCTGCGCTGCCGCGAAACGCGAGCACACGAGGAGGCCAACCACGGCCAGACGGGCGCATCGTTGCCGAGCGTCGCGGATGTGTCGATGAATGGCGCGCAGGCCGTTGCCTGGCGTCGGTGCAATGCGGTGATCCATGATGCCCCGTAAGATTCCGTTCCGGGCGCGCCGGTCGCACTCTGGCGATCATCAGCGGCACGCGCCGTCCGCGAGCTTGGTCCGAAGCCACGAGCTCGCGACGAAAGCATCCCTCCTGCCTGAGGAGGGACGTCGAGCGGAATTACGCTCTCGGGGGTGGGATGTCGGGTGCGGACCCCGACGACGCCGGCATCAGGAGCGCCACCGTCTCCACAGCGCCGTGCGCGACGGGTGGCGGCGCAATCGGAACACCTAGATCTGCGCCGAGCGCGGTAATGCAGGGCATGGCTGCGGTGCAGGTTCCCGACGCCGGACCCGAGCAGGGGCTCTTGTCTGTCGGCGCGCCCGCATCCGGCATCGAGTTGGCGCTCGCGTTCCCGGCCGTCAAGTCGGCCATGTCCGGCATGCGCGCCATGGGCCCGGATGCGTCGGCGCTCATCGCCCCTGCCATGGGCTGCATCCCCGGTACGACGCACACGACTCCGCCCGTCACCATACTCAGGTGACTGGCGAACAAAGCGAGCAGAAGGGCCGCAAATCGGCGCATGGGGATGAGCACTTCACAATAATAGTGCAATGTCGGGCCCAGCACCGCGATGCATCTGCACCGGAGCGAGATCCCTGAGCGCCATGCGCAACACGTTGCTTCGTGGATCGCATGGTGAATGCCTTGCCATGGAACGATCCGTGCCGAGCCTCAGTGCAGGTGTCGAGCACGCGTCGCCACCGTTCACTCAACCACAGGGGAACCCATGGCGTCGATCGAGCTCGGAACCTACTTGCGCGGAAACGGGCAGCAGTATCACGATTGCATCGAGGCGTGCGTCGCCTGCCTCGTGGCTTGCGAGATGTGCTCCGCTGCCTGTCTCGAGGAAGCCGACGTGAAAATGATGGTGTCCTGCATCACGCTCGACCGTGATTGCGCGGACGCCTGCACGGCAGCCATTCGAGCGATGTCGCGCGGCGGTCCGCTCGCCAAGGAATTGTGCCGAAGCTGCGCGACGGCCTGCGAAGCGTGCGCGACCGAGTGCGAGCGCCACCGAGCGCACGCCGACCACTGCCGGATCTGCGCGGAGGCATGCCGCCGCTGCGCGGACGCGTGCCGGAGGATGGCTGCCTGAGCGGCGTACACGCAGGCATTTCGTGGCTTGCGGGGTACACCCCTTAACACTAACCTGCTCTCACGCCGCGCTCGAGATCGCATGCTGAAGCCCTTATCTCTGATTCGCCCGTGACAGCCACACGTTCCCGCACTAGCGTATCCCGTCTCGTCGAGCCGGCGATCGCGGCATCCATTGATGACCTGCGGCGGATCCTGCGGGCGCTGCGCCTCGCCGAGCGCCAGACGCACACGCAGACCGGCCTGAGCGCGGCGCAGCTCTTCGTGCTCCGTGCGCTTCAGGACGGCAATGAAGCCTCACTGTCGGAGCTTGCGGAGCGGACGATGACGGATCGGTCCTCCGTGGCCGCGGTCGTGGACCGCCTTCTCGATGCGGGGCTTGTCGTGCGCGGGACTGCCCGTGCCGATCGCCGGCGCGCTGCGATCGTCGTCACGGCGAGCGGGCGCGCCAGGCTGGAGAAGTCGCCTCGACCGCCAACCGCCCTCCTCATCTCGGCACTGCAAGCGCTGTCGAGCCGCCGTCAGGCGACGCTCGCGGCGGGCTTGTCCGCCCTCGCCACCGCCATGGGCCTCGATGACCAGCCGGCCGGGATGCTGTTTGACGAGGGACGGCCGCCGGCCCGCGCGCCACGATAGCTCCGTATCTCGTCCCTTTACTCCGGACGTGTTTGGAACGGCGGCGCGCCTGCGTGGATCGCCACATGGACGATCGTACCGGCGTGTACTCAAGGCGCCTGCTCGGTCGCAGAATTGCCGAGCCACGCTTGCACCGCGCCGACGTCGCGTAACCACCACCGGGCCTGCGTACGTCCCGCGCCGACCTTTATCGAGTGCCCCCCCATGGCGTTCACACGGGCAAATCCGCGCTCATCGGTCGCGTCATCGCCGATGAAGAGCGGCACCCGGCCGCGAAAGGGCGCGTCCGCCATGAACGCCGCGATCGCGTCGCCCTTGTCGAGTGACGACGGCCGCAGCTCGACAACGCGCTTGCCGGCCTGGAGGCTGAACGTTCCGCCAAGGTCGCGTGCGAGTGCCCGCATGGCGCGGTGTGCAAATCCGGCCAGTCGTGGAGCGGCGCGATAATGCAGGGCGAGTGACATCCCCTTGTCTTCCACCAGCAGGCCAGCGTGTCGCGCGGCGAGCGCGGCGAGCCGGGAGCGCGCCTCGCCGATCCCCTCTGGCTGCGTCTCGACGCGTGTGACGCGGCCGTTGGCGTCGCGCCACTCCAGGCCGTGCTGACCGGCCGCGGCCAGTGCGGGCTCGCCAAAGAATTGGTCCAACGCCTCGAGCGAGCGCCCACTCACCAGCGCCAACGCGCCGTTCGCGCGACTGCCCAGCGCGCGAACGAGCGCGTTCATACTCGGCGACAGTCGCGCGTCCGACGGCGAAGGCGCCAACGCCATCAAGGTGCCGTCGACGTCGAGGAAGTACGCCCAGTCCGCGGATGGCGGTGGCGGCGTCAACGACCGAATCTGCCGCCTCCCCGCAGGAGCGCACCATCGTCGCCGGTTTGCACCGAATCGATCTGGTCGGTGATCCTGGTGAGCTTGACGTTGCCCGTGGGACGATTCGTGAATGGACCGCGCCGGCGCATCGCCGCCGCATCGAGCAGCATCCGGCCCGCCCAGCGGTAGACGTTGAACTCGTGGACCAGGCCGCGCATGAGTCGCATCCGCGCCCGCCGTGCACGCTCGGGCATCGTGAGCGCGACGCCGAGCGCCGTGGCGCACTGATCGGAGTCATACGGATTCACGATCAGCGCCTCCGGCAACTCACGGGCGGCACCGGTAAACTGGCTGAGCACGAGCACGCCATCCTCATCGTCACGCGCCGCGATGAACTCCTTGGCGACGAGATTCATGCCGTCGTGCAAGCTGGTCACGAAGCAGACGTCCGCCGCGCGATAGTACTCGTACACCTCGTGCGGCTCATGATGGCGGACGATGAGCTCGATCGCGGGCCTGCCCGCCGTCCCGAACCGCGCGTTGATCCGCTCCGCAAGCGCGCGCACGCGGACCTCGTATGCCTGGTACTGTTCGATGCTCGCCCGCGTCGGCGCCGCGATCTGTACGAAAGTGAAACGGCCGATCCACTCCGGGCTGAGCTCGAAGAGGCGCTCGACTGCCTGAAAGCGCTCCTCCAGGCCCTTGGTGTAATCGAGGCGGTCGACGCCGACTCCGATCCTCTGATCGAGCGGAACGCCGAGGCGCTCGCGCACGCGTGCGCGACATACCTCCGCAGGGGGGGTGGAGAGTGCGGCCGCCGGCGGCCACTCGACGGAGATCGGATACCGCTTCACCATGGTGCGCTGCCCGCGATACGACACGCCGAACGTCTCCCGATCCACCCTCGCCTCCAGCTGCCTGTCCACGGTGTCGACGAAGTTGTTGCAGTGCGACTGCGTGTGAAAACCCAGGATACTGCTGCCGAGCAGACCGTCGAGCAGGCGTTCACGCCAGGGACAGATCGCGAACGCCTCGGGATTCGGCCACGGGATGTGCCAGAACGTGATGATCGTCGCCTCGGGCAGGCGTTCGCGGATCATCCGCGGCACCAGCGCGAGGTGGTAGTCCTGCACCAACACGATTGGATCGTGCGACTTGGCCTCGTCGACCACGGCGTCCGCGAACCGGCGGTTCACGATCTCGTACTGCGTCCAGTCGGCGGTGCGGAACGTCGGCCGCACGTGCGCGATGTGACACAATGGCCACAGGCCTTCATTGGCGAAGCCGTAGTAGTACCCGTTCTCTTCTTCGCGCGAAAGCCAGATGCGCCGCAACTGGTAACCGGCGGAATCCGCCGGCGCGGCAACGCGGTCGTGGCGATCCACGACCTCCCGGTCGGCGGTACCGCTGCCATGCGCGATCCATGTACCCGAACAGGCCCGCATGATCGGTTCGACCGCCGTCACCAGCCCGCTCGCCGGCCGCTGCACGGCGATGCCGTCCCCCGTATGCACGTGGATGAACGGCTCGCGGTTCGACACCACGATGACGTCGTTTCCACGAAGCTCCCGTGTCAGGATGCCGCGGAGCGTCTCCGGCGACCAGGAGAGCTGCTCGTCGTCCCGGAGCCGATGCTCCGACTGGAGGTCGCGAATGAGCGTGCGGAGATCATCCGCGATGGGTTGGAGCTCGCCGGCACCTCCGGGCTTCGAGGAGCGGACGCGTCCCTCTCCACGCATCAGCGTGCGGATCCCATGGATCCAGCCGCGCCAGCTCAATTGCGCGACAAGGACCGTGAGTGCCGACACCACGATACCGAGCCCGACGAAGAAGTAGAACAGGTAGCGCCGCGTCTCGGCGCTGCGGCGATCGGCGAAACTCATGTCGTGCACCAGCACGATCGCCCCGCGCGACGGGTCTCCCGGAACGAGCGCGCGCATGGAGACCAGCACCCGCCCTTCGGCCTCAGCGATGATCCGTCCGCCGAGGGCGCCGCCCATGTCGTGCGGCTCACTGCAGCGTATGTCGCGCGGCATCGTCGGCGTCGCGATCTGCTCGGCGCCCGGCGCGCTGCAGAAACCGACGGCAAAGAGACGCTCGTCCTCGATGATCCGGCCGAAGAGTGCTCGAAGTCCGGCGGTATCGTTTGCCGCCGCGAGATCCGCCATTGGTCGTTCGATGGCACGGGCGACCAGGCTCGCGCGCAGGTCCAGGTCCTTCGCGAACCACCGAAACGTGAGCTGGTCCACGAGCGGCATGGCGGCAGACGCGAGCAGCGCCAGCAGCGCCACGAGCGGCAGCACGAACCGAAGGGACAGCTTCATCATGGGTGGAGCGCGCACGCGATCAATGCTGCAGTGCGCGAGACATCGGTTCCGTCCGCCCGGACAGTCTCGGCGACCTGGATGCGTGCGTGGCCACCCCTGGCTGTTGCGGCTTGTCACGCGCGACGTGCGCGTCCGGCGGAAGTGACTCGGCATAGGAGCTCGAAACGGACTCGACCTCGCTGGCGAAGCCGCGCAGCGCCTCGACGAGCAGCCGCGTGTCCAATTCGACATCACTCGCGCCTGCCGTCCCCTGGCAATTCACCAGGGCGTGGCGCGCGTAGGTGGAGAGTGTGCGGCCGAGCTGCGCCGCGACGAGCGCGAGCGCTCGCAGGCGTGCGGCACGCAAGGATTCCGTCGCGGGCAGCGGGCACCGCATCGTGATCGCCCGCGCGACGACGAGCAGGTCGTCCTCCCCGATCGACATTACTGGCGGCGCTGATTGATCAGCCATGCAAGGTATCCCCCGTGATCACTTCGGTGCTTGGGACGTCGGTTCCGCTTCCTGAAATCTGGCGGGCGTCCGCGTACGTGCACGCGGCGTCCATCGTGAGGTATGCGGGGTATCCCCTGTAATATAGCTTTCGGCTGTCGTGATACCAGTAGCGAGCACGCATGCCCGGACATGACCACGCGCGGACGGCCCGCTTCCTGCCCGTTACTACTGCATGATGTTGTCCACGCCTGCACCGCCAGCGATCTCTCGACGGTTTGGCGCCTGCGTCGTGCGCACCGCGAAGTGCGGAGCGTGATCCGCTGATGCGCATCGAGGACTACGCCCTCATCGGGGATTGCGAGAGTGCGGCGCTCGTCGGCCTCGACGGTTCCATCGACTGGTTGTGCTGGCCCCGGTTCGATTCGCCCGCGTGCTTCGCGGCGTTGCTGGGCGATCCCACGCACGGGCGTTGGCGTGTGGGACCCACGGATGCCGGTGCGCGCGCCGTGCGGCGCTACCGCGACGACAGCCTCATTCTCGAGACGACCTTCACGACCGCCGATGGTTCCGCGACGCTCGTGGACTTCATGCCGCCAGACCCCGTGCGCTCGGACCTCGTCCGCATCGTCATCGGCCAGACGGGGCGCGTGACGATGCGATTCGATCTTGCGCTCCGCTTCGGGTATGGCGCCCTCGTGCCGTGGGTGACGCGCGTCGATGCAAATACGCTGCGCGCCATTGCCGGACCCGACATGGTCGTGCTGCACTCGGACGTGCCGCTGCGGGGCGAAGACCTGACCACCGTCGGTGAGTTCACCGTGGAAGCCGGCGAACGCGTCGCGTTCGTGCTCTGCTGGCGTCCGTCGCACAAGACGCCGCCGGTGCCGGTGAACGCGGACGCGGCGCTCGCGTCGACGGAAGCGTTCTGGCGCGAGTGGAGCGCGCGCTGCACGTACGCGGGCGAGTATCGGGAGGCGGTGCTCCGTTCGCTGATCACGCTCAAGGCACTTACGTATGCGCCGACCGGCGGCATTGTCGCCGCGCCGACCACGTCCCTTCCCGAGGAGATCGGCGGGAGCCGCAACTGGGACTATCGGGTGTGCTGGCTGCGCGATGCCACGCTCACGCTCATCGCGCTCATGGACGCCGGCTACTACGACGAGGCGCTCGCCTGGCGCGACTGGCTGCTGCGCGCGGCCGCGGGGAGCCCGGACCAGGTGCAGGTCATGTACGGCATGGCCTGCGAGCGGCACCTGCTCGAATGGGAGGTGCCATGGTTACCGGGATACGAGGGGTCGCTGCCGGTCCGGGTCGGTAACGCCGCCCAAGGGCAGCTGCAGCTCGACGTCTTCGGCGAGGTGATGGACGCCCTGCACGAGGCACGCATCGGCGGGATGCCCGAGAGCGTGCAGGCGTGGCGCCTCGAACGCGCGCTGGTCACGCACCTCGAGAGCCTGTGGACGCAGCCGGATAGCGGCATCTGGGAGGTCCGCGGCGACCCGCAACACTTCACGCACTCCAAGGTCATGGCGTGGGTGGCACTGGACCGCGCCATCCGCAGTGCGGAACGCTGTGGCCTCGACGGCCCCATCGCGCGATGGACCGCCGTGCGGCAACAGATGCACGAGGACATCTGCGCGCGCGCCTTCGACGCGCAGCAGGGAACCTTCGTCCAGGCCTACGGGTCGACGCAGGTGGACGCGAGCCTCCTCTTGCTGCCGCTCGTCGGCTTCCTTCCGGCTACCGATGAGCGGATCATCGGCACCGTGCGGGCGATCGAGCAGCGCCTCGTGGTGGACGGGTTTGTCTACCGATACGATAGCGCCCTTACGGACGACGGCCTGCCACCCGGCGAGGGCGCCTTCATCGCCTGCAGCTTCTGGCTCGTCGACAACTACATCCAGCAAGGACGCCGGGGCGACGCGCATCGCCTGTTCACCCGTCTGCTCGCGGTGCGCAACGACGTGGGCCTGCTCGCCGAGGAATACCATCCAGGCCTGCGGCGCCAGGTTGGCAACTTTCCGCAGGCGTTCTCGCACGTCGCCCTCGTGACGTCCGCGCTAAGCATGCGGGGGTCCGCTCGTGCATCCGGACCGAGACGGAGCGGCGAGGGGGAGTAGACCGTGGTGGTCGCCCTTCAGGTGCCGTTCGGTTCGACGGCCACCTTGTTCTCGAGACTCGCGTCGCGATTGTACACGTCATCACCGAAGAACAACTGTCCGTCGCGGATGTAGGTCGTGAAGTATACGATGTACACAGGCAACTTCTGCGGAACCTTCACCGCCTGGTTGTCCGATCCGGTATTCATCATCTGCTCCACGCGTCCGGCGTCCCAGCCGAGCACCCACTGTGCCATCTCCGCGGGTTTTTCGATGCGGATGCACCCGTGACTCGCAGCCCGGTCCGTCTTGTTGAACAGCGCCTTCGCCGGCGTATCGTGCAGGTAAATGTTGAACTGATTGGGGAAGAGGAACTTCACCAGGCCGAGTGAGTTCTTTCCGCCCGGGCGCTGCCGGATGCGCGTTGCACGGCCGTCCTTGTAGTACTCCATGTCGTTCCGCTCCAGGTAGCCAGGATCGGCGGACGCCTTGGGGCCGATCTCCTTCGCCTGAATGTCCGGCGTAATGTTCCAGTATGGGCGGAATACCACACTCTCCATGGTATCGCTGAACACCGGCGTCACCTTGCCTTCATACTCCTGGCCCACCACGACTTTCATCGTCAGCTGCTTCTGCCCGCTGTCGTAGGCGTCGAGCCGAAAGGCCGGGACGTTGACGAACACGTACCGCGTGCCGAGCGCGCGGGGTAGCCAGCGATGCCGCTCGAGATTACTGGCGATCTGCCGGGCACGCTCCCCAGCGGTCACGTTCAGGGCTTCGAGTGTCGCCTTGTCCAGCTTTCCTGTCTTGTCCAGACCGTGCCGTTCCTGAAAGCGTGTGAGTTCGACGCGTGCGCCGGCGCCGTCCCCTCCCGCCGCACCTGATCCTCGTGAGGACCGACGATCGCGCGCAACCGTTTTCGTCGGAGCGCTGCTGTCCACGACTCCTGTGGGCACGGCGGTGGAGTCAACAGCGTGTTGACCTGGCGTGCTGGACGAATCCCCGGCGAGTTCGATATCCAGCCTGCTCTTCAGCGCCGCTGACGAGGTGGCACCGGAGACGGTTTGCCATCCGCCGCTCGCGGCAATACCACGGTAACGCGCATACGCTGCCTTCAGCGCCTGATAGTCGGGATTCTGCGGCGCCATGGAATCGAGCGCCGGCTTCATGTCTGTCGCCTCGATGCCACGTACGATCGCCGTGTCGAGCTCGCGGGCGCCGGCGGGTATGTGCCACGCCTGCGAGATCGTCTTGGGATCTACTTGTCCAATCAGCATGTCGGCGGCATAGGCCACGTACGCCGACGTCAGGAGGACGTCGGCCTCGCCCAGGGTGGCAGCCGATGCGGTATCGGTGAGGCGCTTCGCGTCGACGACACGCTCGATTGCCGCGATCGGATAGGCCGTCGTGTCGAGCCCGTGATCGGGTGCTTCGCGCAATGCGCCCAGGAGCGCACTCGCGCGGTCTTTCACACCTCCCTCCTCGAGCCACAGCGGCGCGTTGCCGTAGGCCTTGTAGAGAACGCGCACGCGGGTCCAACGCTCCGGCGTGACCCAGGCTGGCCGGTCATTTCCCTCGATGCGCACGGCGATCGCCGGCTTCAGCGTCGCCGTATCGACGTTCAGGACCTTGGCGACCTCACCAGGCGAGTAGCGGACATGCTTTGCCGACCCCTTGCACCCTGTGGCAAGGGTCATTGCCAGGAGTCCGACCGACGCAGCCATTCGCAGCGAGGAGGGTTGCGCGACGCGATCGTGTGATGGCAGTCGAAGGATCATAACCGTGTCCAGAAGTTGACGCATGTGAACCTGGCAAGAGGAGGACAGCGTGCTAAGCAAGTCACGAGTCGTGCCAAGGTGCGCAGGGCGCGCAGGCGGGTGTCCCCAGTCTTGTTGCTCCCGCGCTGCGTGGACGATCGTCTGCTGGCCCACCGCCGTGCGACCTGCCATGATTGGGCTGCTTCCGGCGAACGCCGTCGCGCGCTCGTCCATCATCAGCCACCACCCCCTTAGACGTTTATGTCGCGAATATTCTTAGCCTCGGCGAAGGGCTACGCAGCGCGGTTACTTCGCGCGTGCCGGCGCGACCATCAATCGTCGTGCAATGACGCGAACCGCATGCGGGCGCTGGCGTCGCCGCTCGATCGCACGGAAGGTTGATCGTGTCGACCATTCTCGTCGTCGACGACAACGGGCAGATACGAGAACTGATGCGCCGCATGCTGGAGAAGATGGGTCATGTCGTCACGACCGCACCCGACGGCAAGTACGCAACGCGGCTCCTCAGCGCCGGGCCATTGCCGGACCTCCTCATCACCGACCTCATCATGCCCGAGCAGGAGGGCATCGAGACGATCACCATCGTGCGGGACCGTTTCCCTGACGTGAAGATCATCGCCATGTCGGGCGCCGGACAGTGGGGCGCGCTCGACTACCTGCCCAGTGCAAAAGCGCTGGGTGCGCACGAGACGCTCGCCAAGCCATTTACGTCGAGTGCGCTGTACGCAGCCGTTGCAGCAGCGCTCGCGGATGAGTGAGATATGCAGCTACGCGGTGAACGAGGATAACATTCTCGTTGCAGTGGGCGGCAGCTGGAACCGGTTCGCGTGCGACAACGACGCGGCCGAGCTGGTGGCACCCGCCCCTCTGAGCCGGTCACTGTTCGACTTCATCGCAGACCCGACGACAGCGCAACTCTACGCCCAGGTGTTGGCGCAGGTGAGAGTGCGCGAGCGCCGCCAGGGCTTCGACATCCGGTGCGACGGTCCGCGCATGCGCCGTTTCCTGCGCATCACCTTCGCTCCTGCTCCCTTCGGAGGCGTCGCCATCGAGACGGAGCTGGTGCGGGAGGAGCCGCGCGCCGTTGTACACCTCCTCGACCGCCACGCGGATCGCGGCAATGGGCTGCTGGAGTCCTGCAGTTGGTGCGAGCGGGTCAAGGTGCTGGAAGAATGGATGGAAATCGAGGAGGCAGTGACGCGCCTTCAGCTGTTCGAGGATGCGACCCTTCCGGTCCTGACGCATGGCATTTGTGAAGTCTGCGCAGCCCGTATCCAGGGAGAGTTGGCGCTTCCGTAGGCAATGAAGACCGCCTGCTTCGCCAATGGTTCGGGCGCTGGGTTCCCGGCGGCCGCAGCGCAAGATGAGGGGCTAGCGCACTGGGCAGGTTCTTGCGAGTTATTTCAGCGCGCCACGTGCTGGCGCCACCCTGCGACCTATTCCCTGGAGAAACACGGATGCGCAAGCTACTGGTAGCTCTCATGTTCAGTGCACTCGCCGTGCGGGCTGATGCCCAACAGGCGTCCACTATATGCGGCGACGGCTCGACGTCGGTCGCCGCCGGCCGCGGCGCGTGCTCGGGCCATGGTGGAGTCGATGCGAAGGCAACGAAGAAGGCGGCGGACGCCGCGGCCAAGGCGACCGCGAAGGCCGCGAAGGCGACCGAAAAGGCGACGAAGGCCGCTGCGAAAGAAACGGCGAAAGCGACGAAGGCAAACGAAAAAGCTGCCGATGCTGCAACAAAGGCGACCACCGCCGAAACGAAGGCTGCCGCCACCGTCGTCAGCTGCAAGGATGGATCGACCAGTGCCGGCGGACGCGGAGCTTGCTCTGGACATGGTGGCATCGGGCAGTCGAATCCGGTGCAGAAGCAGGCGGACAAGGCGGTCGCGAAGGCTGCGAAGGAAGAGCGGAAGGCAGACAAGGAAGAGACCAAGGCGAGCGTCGCCGTTGCGAAGGCTGGCAACGGCTCGCGTGAGGACAACATTGCCGTCGGCGCGATCGCCAAGTGCAAGGACGGCCTCTACTCGCATTCCGCGAACCGTCGTGGCGCGTGCTCGCGCCACGGTGGTGTCGCAAGCTGGATGTAAGCGAAGCGGCACATGGTGGGCAAACGTGACGGCCGCTGGACGCGGCCGTCACGTTGCATTCTTGCGCTACTACTTCTGCACCATGCCCGCCGGCGGGATAGGAGTCAGCCACTTGATTCATCAAAAAAACTCGATATGATTCCTGCATGGTCACCAGCGCACTGAACGTTTCCCGCATCGCCGAACTGTGCAACGCGCTTGCCGATGAGGCTCGCGTGGAGATCGTGACCCGATTGCTCGATGGTGAGAAGTGTGTCTGTGACCTCATGGATGCACTCGACGCGGCGCAGTCTCGGCTGTCGTACCACCTCAAGGTGCTGAAGGACGCGGGACTGGTCACGGACCGGCGTGAGGGACGGTGGTCCTACTACACGCTCGAACGCTCGGCTTTCATCGAAGCCGAAGAACTGCTCTCGATGCTTCGACCCAAAGCGACGCGCGCGTCGCGTTCGACATGCTGCTAGACGCGAGTGTCCCGCAATTGATCCATCAAAAATTCTTGCTCAACGAGGCACAGATGAGCCACACGAAAGGCGCAACGTCCCGAGATATCGACGCGCTGCGCGAGACCGTGCAGGGCCGTTACGGCGAGGCAGCCCGCCGCGTAAGCGAAGGGCAGGCTGCGGCATGCGGTGGGCCCGCGACCGGATCGAGCGGTTGTTGCGGTGCCACGACAGAGAGCTGGGATCCCATCACCGCGAATCTCTACGACGAGGGACAGGCGGCGGGTATTCCCGCCGAGGCGCTTCTCGCCTCCCTCGGGTGCGGCAATCCAACTGCGCTCGCTGATCTTCGCGAAGGTGAGGTGGTGCTGGATCTTGGGTCCGGCGGCGGCATTGACGTTCTGCTCTCGGCCAAGCGGGTCGGGCCGACCGGGAAGGCATACGGGCTCGACATGACCGACGACATGCTCGCGCTGGCCAACGAGAACAAGGCGCGCGCCGGAGCAACCAATGTCGAGTTCCTGCGCGGCCACATCGAGAGCATTCCGCTGCCGAGCGGCACGGTCGACGTCATCATCTCCAATTGCGTCATCAACCTCTCGGGTGACAAGCGGACGGTGCTCGCCGAGGCGTTTCGTGTGCTCAAGCCAGGAGGCCGGTTCGCCGTGTCCGATGTTGTGGTGCGCGGAGAAGCGCCCGAGGCGGTGCGGCGGAGCATGGAGCTGTGGGTCGGCTGTGTTGCCGGCGCGCTCGAAGAAGAGGAGTTCCTGTCACTCCTGCGCGACGTTGGCTTCGAGAATGCGAGCGTCGAACCGACGCGGATCTACCAGGCAGAAGATGCGGCAGCGTTCCTGACAAACACCGGACTCGATGTCGAGACATTCGCACGGGACATCGACGGGAAGTTCATGGGCGCTTTCATTCGAGCGACGAAGCCACGCGTGGCGGCGAAGCGCGTCATGCCACTGGCGGCGGCGGTTGCGTCGAGTGGAGACGCGTGCTGCGCTCCGGGATGCTGCGACTAGCGTCCCGCACATCAACACTGTTTCAAGGAGGAAGCAATGCCCAGCACAATGACGAACGTCCCGAGCCTGCGCCTTGCCACGCCGAGCGACGAGGCCGCGATCGCGGGGCTTCTCACGGCGGCGCATCTGCCCCTCGACGGCGTGCATGAGGCGTTGTCCTGCTTCGTTGTCGCCGAGGACGCCGGGCACATTGTTGGCGTCGCCGGGGTGGAAGCGTGCGGCGTTCGCGGCGATTACGCGCTGCTTCGTTCGGTGGCCGTGGATCCGGCGTGGCGCAGCAAAGGGTTGGGGCGGACGCTCGTGTCGCGCGCGATTGCGCTCGCCGAGGAGCGCGGAGCGAAGGCACTGTACCTGCTCACGACGACGGCCGAGGGATATTTCCCCTCGTTCGGCTTCTCGCTCACGTCGCGCGAGGCGGTGCCGGACGACGTGCGGGCGACCGCGGAATTTCAGGGGGCGTGTCCTGCAAGTGCGACCGTGATGGTGCGCACCAGTGCGCCCTGATGCGGTATTTCCTCTTTTCCGACGTCCACGCCAACCGCCCTGCACTGGATGCCGTTCTCCGCGATGCGGGCACGCGGGGTGACTTCGCCGGGCGGTATCACCTCGGTGATCTGGTGGGCTACGCGCCGTGGCCGGATGCGGTCATCCGCAGGATCGAGCAGGAAGCCATTCCGGGGGTCGCGGGAAACTACGACTCAACCGTGGCGACGGCCTACAAGCACTGCGGATGCCGCTACGAAGATGCCAGGCAGGAGGCGCTTTCACACGAGAGCTATGGCTGGACATTGGCCAACACTTCGGACGCAGGGAAGCGTTACCTCGGCAGTCTGCCGTTTCGCATCGACATTCGTCCGCTCGGCGGGCATCTCTCGGGGCCGACCATACGACTCGTCCACGGCAATCACGCGTTGAATACGGTCTACGTCACGAAGGATCGGAGCGATGACTTTCTCACGACGATGGGCAAGCATCTCGGATCGAAGGAGGGTGATGTCGTCTGCTTCGGCCATACGCACATTCCGTGGCATCGCGTCGTCGACGGCGTTCACTTCGTGAATACGGGGAGCGTCGGGCGGCCCAAGGACGGCGATCCTCGCGCGGGATACGTGCTGCTCGATGTCACGGCGACGAGCGTGGCCGTCAAGTTCATCCGAGTTGACTACGACGTGGAAGAAGCCGTACGCGGAATCATCGAGAGCACGCTGCCGAACGAGTTTGCTGAATATTTGCGTACCGGCGGTATGCCGGGTGTGGTGATATCCCCGTGACACCTGACGCCATGCGTCGGTACGTCGCGGAAGCACTGGGCACATTCGTGCTCGTCGCGCTTGGGCCAGGCGCAGCGATGGTGGCGGCCAGAACGCATGCCTTCGGACATCTCGGCGTGGCACTCGCGTTCGGTCTTGCCGTGACGCTCGTGGTGGCAGGCAGCGGGCACCTTGGCGGCGCGCACGTCAATCCTGCGGTGACGCTCGGATTCTGGTCCGTTCGCCGATTCAAGGGGCGCGAAGTAGCTCCATATATCATTGCGCAATGCGTTGGAGCCATTGCGGCCTCGGCGCTGTCAGGGTGGGTACTCGGACCGGTGGGCCACTTCGGCGCGACGGTGCCCAACCTTCCCCTGGCTCAGAGCTTTGTCGTCGAGATGGGATTCACGGGCATACTCGGCTTCGTCATCATGGCCGTTGCCACCGATGAGCGAACGTCTCCAACAGTCGCTCCGTTCGCCATCGGCGCAACGATATTCGCGGGAGCACTGGTGACGGGACCGCTCACCGGAGGCTCGTTCAATCCCGCGCGCACGCTGGGCCCTGCCGTCATGGGCGGAGTCTGGAGCGCGCACTGGCTCTATTGGGTCGCGCCAATCGCGGGAATGATTCTCGGAATGCGGCTTTACGACATGCTCCGCTCACCATCCCGTTCCGGATCACCGGCCGGTTCGACGGGAACAGAGGGGACGATCGACGTTGCAGCGTGAGGCGAGCAAAGGGAACGGCGCGGGTCGTGGCCCCGGTTTCGCGGTTCATCACCGGCGACGGTTCGCCATTCGTGACGCAGCACCTTGCGCGGCACCGTTCAGTGGACGCCGACGACGCGTGGCGTAGCGGAACGGATAGCAACGCGTAGCTTACCGACACGCAAACCGCCCGCACAGCGTGAGTACTCGATGACAATCGACCGACGACAATTCCTTGGCCTGGCGAGTGGCGCGGTGGTAGCGCCTTTGTTCGGTGGAGAGGCCGCGCCTGCATCCAGGCCGGCTGCGACGGCTCCGCGCGACGAACACGCGATCGATACGGAGGTCGTCGAGGTGCGCAGCGTACGCCGGCCTTCGAACGATCGAAGGAATTCCTACTACGCCACCAATCGCGACCCGCTCGCGCGCGAATACTTCGTCAAGCTGCCCGTCACGAGCGTCAAGCCAGGAGGATGGCTTCGCCGACAGCTGGAGCTACAGCGCGACGGGCTCACGGGTCACCTCGACGAGATCAGCATCTGGCTGTCGCGACCGGACAACGCCTGGCTGAGCAAGGACGGCAAGGGCAAACACGGTTGGGAGGAGCTGCCGTACTGGCTGAAGGGATTCGCGAACATCGGCTATATGCTCGGCGACACAGCCATGATCAGTCGCGCTACATTCTGGATCGACGCCGTCCTCGCCAATCAGCGCGAGAGTGGTGACTTCGGTCCCGAAGTCTTCAAGGGCGCGGGCAACCGCGACCTGTGGACGAACATGCCGATGCTTTTCTGCCTCCAGTCGTACTACGAATACGCGGAGGATCCACGCGTGCTGCAACTGATGCAGCGCTACTTCGCGTGGCAGCGCACCATTCCTGCTGACCACTTTCTTCGCGACTACTGGGAGAACAGCCGCGGCGGCGACAACCTCTACAGCGTGTTCTGGCTCTACAATCGCACGGGGGATGCGTCGCTGCTCGAGCTTGCGACGAAAATTCATCAGTGTACGGCCAACTGGCGGCAGCAGCGTGCGCTGCCCAACTGGCACAACGTGAACATCGCCCAGTCCTTCCGGGAGCCGGCGACGTATTACCTGCAGAGTCACGACACCAGTGACTTGAACGCCACGTACGCCGACTTCGATCTCGTGCGCGAGCTGTACGGACAGGTGCCTGGCGGAATGTTCGGTGCCGACGAGGATGCCCGGGTCGGCTACGACGATCCACGGCAGGCCATCGAGACGTGCGGGATGGTCGAGCAGATGACGTCGAACGGCCTGCTCACGCGCTTCACCGGTGATTCGAGCTGGGCCGACAATACCGAGGACGTCGCCTTCAACATGTTCCCGGCCGCGTTCACCGCGGACTATCGCGCGCTGCGTTACCTCACCGCACCGAACATGGTGGTCAGCGACGGGAAGAATCACGCGCCGGGTATCGCGAACAGCGGCCCGTTCCTGCTGATGAATCCGTTCAGCAGCCGGTGTTGCCAGCATAACCATGCGGCCGGCTGGGTGTATTACGCGGAGAACAGCTGGACGGCCACGCCGGACGATGGACTCGCCGCGCAGCTCTACTCCGAGGGTGAGGTGCGAGCGCGCGTCGGCGACGGAACGCATGTGCGACTCGTGACCACCACGAAGTATCCGTTCGATGAGCACGTCCATATCGCGATCGACACTCCGCACACGATTGCGTTTCCGCTGTACCTGCGGATCCCGCGCTGGTGCCGGAAGCCGTCGTTGCGCGTGAACGGGCATACGATCGACGTCGACGGCAGACCGGGTGAGTACCTGAGGGTTTCGCGCACATGGCGCGCGGGGGATCACGTGTCGCTCACGTTGCCGATGGATGTCGCGGTGCGGGAGTGGCGCAGGAACAAGAACAGCGTGAGCGTCAACTACGGCCCGCTCACGTTCTCGCTCGACATTGCGGAGCGCGCCGTGCAGCGGAACAGCACCGAGACGGCGGTGAGCGACTCACGCTGGCAGGCGAACGCCGACCCCAGCAAGTGGCCGTCCTTCGAACTGCAGCCAGCGTCGGTATGGAATTACGGATTGCTCCTGGACGACGCAGATCCAGGCCGCTCCTTCACGGTGGTGAAGCACGCGTGGCCGTCGGACGGCAATCCGTTCACCCAGGAGAATGCGCCAATCGAGTTGCGGGCTCGCGGAAGGAGAATCGACGCGTGGGGGATCGACGAACACGGGCTTGCCGCAGTGCTTCCGCAGAGCCCCGTGCGCACCGACGCACCGGCAGTCGGCCTACGGCTGGTGCCGATGGGCGGCGCTCGGCTCAGGATCTCCGCGTTCCCGACCGTCGTTTAGCGTCGCGTGGTGGTTGGCGCGGCAATGAGTGTGGCGCGATCGGTCAATAGCGAAGATCGGCACCCGTCACCACACGCCACGTGTCACGCGCGATCAGGAGTTCCTCGTCCGTCGGGATCGCCCAGAGCGCGACACGTGCGTCCGTCTTGCCGAACTGACCCTCCCGCGCGGCGGCTGACTGGTTTCTCGCCTCGTCGACCTCGATGCCAAGCCAGCCCATGTCGGCGCAAATGCGCGCGCGCACGACGGGTGAATTGGCACCGATACCGCCGGTGAAGACGACCGCGTCTGCCCCGTTCATCGCCGCGAGGTACGCGCCGATGTACTTCCGCACCCGGTAGCAGAACAGGTCGATCGCCAGTCGCGCCCGACGATCCCCGTTCTCGGCCTCCTCTGCGAGGAGCTCGCGCATGTCGGACGTGAGGCCCGACACGCCGAGAAGCCCGGACTGCTTGTTCAGCAGCGTGTCGAGGTCGGACATGCTCAGCCCTTCCTTCGCGGCAACGAAATCCAGGATGGCGGGATCGAGATCGCCCGAGCGCGTGCCCATCACGAGTCCTTCCAGCGGCGTGAAGCCCATCGACGTATCGACCGACTCTCCTCCGCGAATGGCGCACGCCGAGGCGCCGTTGCCCAGATGCACGGTGACGATGTTCGTGTCCGCACGAGTGCGGCCGGTGAGCTGGCGGTAGCGGTAAGCGACGTAGCGATGGGACGTACCGTGAAACCCGTACCGGCGAACGCGATAACGGCGGTACAGTTGGTACGGAATTGCATAGAGGTACGCGACCTCCGGCAGACTGTGGTGAAAGGCCGTGTCGAACACGGCGACCTGCGGCACCCCGCGGCCGAGTGTGGCGATGGCGGCGGCTATGCCGCGCAGGTTGTGCGGATTGTGCAGCGGGGCGAGCTCGATCAGCTCATTCAGCTCGCGCAATACTGTGTCGTCGATGCGCGTCGAGTGCGTGAAGCGCTCGCCGCCGTGCACCACGCGATGCCCAACGGCGTCGATTTCCGCCACGCTGCCGATCGGAACGCCAGAGTCGTCGCTCACCAGCCAGGCAATGATCCGCTCGACTGCCGCGGCATGGTCGCGAATGTTCGCCGTCGTCTTGAACGGGGATCCTCCCGATGGCTGCAAGGTCAGGATGGCTTCGCCGCCGATCCGTTCGATCTGGCCCCCAGCGAGGCGCCGGTCGGTGTCGTTCGTAATCGCGGCTTCGCCGGTATCGATGAGCTGAAACTTCAGCGATGACGATCCGGCATTGAGGACGAGAATGTTCATCGCGAGGAACTCCCGACACCAGGGTGGGGGATGGGCGCACACATCACGGCGCTTGCCTGACAGGAAAGCTACGCCACGGGACAGACATTCCAT
>JBKJUW010000002.1:0-26945 GCA_046589725.1 Gemmatimonadaceae bacterium | reverse complement strand
TCGGGCGTCCTATGGATATTTCCCATGAGCGCCGTGACGCCGATTTCGGCGGACAGCGCAGACGTCATGGCGTTCATCGTGTCGGGGGGAGTGACCGCGCCGCCGACCCATGACGTGAGTGTGCGGCCGCCGAGCGGGGAGCATCCGCTGTAGTCAGGCGTACGCCACATGGTCAGGGTTGCGGCGGTCCCCCCGTAATCACATCTGCCACCCGCTCCCGCTGGTGTTCGTTCTTGCTGAACAAGAGCAGCAGCACGTTGTCATTCTCGATCAGCGTCGTTTCGTTCTTCATGCTGACCGCCCGTGTCTGCGGAATGAAGCGGCCCGTGTCCAGCGTTGCCGCCGCTGCCTTGCGCGCCGCGGCATCGGCATAGAGATAGTACGCGATCCCCGCATTGCCGATCGTCAGCGTGTACGGCTTTGGCGCGAGCGCCGGCAGGTCGCCGAGCTTGTCGGCGCCCGCCTGCGGCGCGAGGCCAGACTGGTCGAGCCGGATGCGCACCGTGCACTCGCTCCAATGACCAGTGCGCTGGCACATTGGCGCACCGCCCGCGGTCGCAGCAGCGACAGGCGCCTGCACCACTCCCGAGTCTTTTGCCGACGTCTTCGCGCGACCGCACGCCGTACACAGCGCGAATGCCATCGCCAGGACGACGGTTCGGCGTGCACTCACGACCAGCCCATCCGCTCCCGAAGCGCCGTGACGTGCGCAACGTGGTGCTGTCCATGCCACGCATACGTGTTCAGCAGCGCGTCGATCGTCATCGGGCCGTTCTTCGGATGCGAGAGCGTTCGACCGAAGCTCTCCGTGGGCGTCGCCCTGAGGAGGGCATCGAGGCGGCGGTGCATCGCGTCCAGCAGCTCGAGCGAGAGCGAAACAGGCAACGTCCGCGCGTCTTCGAGCTCTGCCCATGCGGCCTCCTCGTACGGCTTGATCATCGGATTTTCCTCGGTCAATGCCAGCCTGAAGCGCGCATAGGCGTTCAAGTGACTGTCTGCGACGTGATGCACGAGTTGACGGACGGTCCATCCGCCGGGTCTGTACGGAGTGTCGAGTTGCTCGTCGCGCAGTCCGCGGACCGCCGCGCGGAGCTGTCGTGGCGCCGAGGCAATTGCGTCGACCGCATCCGCCCGTTCGGCGGTAGAAAGGGTCGACTTGCGGGCGAGCTTGCCGATGGGATAACGAAGGTCAGGACTCGTCTCGGGCGAAGTTGTCATTGTGCTCGGCGGTATGAGTAGTGGGGCTGCTTTGAAGGTACGTTCTCCGCGCGCATTTTTCCCGGGTGGCGCGAATTGCTCCATGTTTTGAATGACCGGCGTCCTGTCTGACCGTCTGACGGTCGGACAGTTATTGCGTGCCGATACTCAGCGGCGATCCCGCTCGTGCTGTCCCGTCTACAGTCCGACCGTCAGACTGTCCGACTCGAATGGGTCTCCCGCCGCCCCGCCGTCGCGAATACGTTACAGGCATTCGGTCGATCCACACGGGCGAACATAGTTCTCAGAGGTGCAAAACAGGATGATTGTGACATGACGGAAAAGAAGCGTCGTCCCGCGAAGAAGCGTGGCGGTCCGGTTCACAAGTCGCCGTACTTTCTGCAGCCGGGCAAGCAGGGCGCCGTCACCGTGCTCCGTCGGCCGGCGGGCAATCGGATCGACGCCAAGCTCTGCGGCACCATGGCCAGCCGCGCAGCGGCGCTCGCGCTCGTGAAACAACTCGAGAAGGCGGAGTCCGTCGTGAAGGACCTCTTCCTCGAGGCCACTGACGACGGCATCGAGGCGCTCGACGCCGTGCTCGAGGCGTGCTGCCAATCGGTCATCCGGCGCGGCGACCTCGCCGATGGCCAGCCTCGGCAGCCGGGTGGCGCTGCCAACGCGCGCAAGCGCGGCCGCAATCGCCGCCGCAGCTCCGGCGGAAAGCCACGCGGTACCACTGCGGCGCCCGCCGAGGGCGACGAAGGGACGAGCGCCGCCTGACGCGGCGATCCCTTTCCCGCGCCTATACCGCGCGCGATGGCGCACCCGTCGTCACCACGGTCGACGACGACATCTTCACACATCGGTACTTCGGGCTCTGCATGCGCTGCGGGTTCTGCGCGGACGCCTGCTGCCAGCACGGCGTCGACGTTTCCATCGTCGAGCGAGACCGCATCCTCGCCCGTGCCGACGCGATCGAGGCGCGCACCGCCCGTTCGCGCGACGCATGGTTCGAGACAGCGGTCACCGACGACGCGGATTTCCCGGGTGGCGCAGCCACACGCACCACCGTCGTCGACGGACGATGCGTCTTCCTGCGTCGCGATGGTCGCGGCTGCACGTTGCACGCACTCTCGCTCGAGGAAGGTGTCGACTACCATCTCCTCAAGCCGATGGTGAGTACGCTGTTCCCGGTGACGTTCGGTGATGGCGCGCTGCTCTGTTCCGACGAGCTCACCGATGGATCACTCGTGTGCGCCGGCGAGGGGCCAACCGCGTACGAGATGGCGCGCAGTGAGCTGGCCTGGTACTTCGGCGAGGGGCTCGTACGCGAGCTCGATGCGCTCAGCACGCGTTGAAAAAGGCACCGCTGCATTTGTTCGGGCATGACGAATACAGCTCGATCAATTTCGAAAAAACAGCCCCCGCAGAATGTCGCAGGCTTGGCATTCGCTGAAGACGCTGCAAAAGCGATAAACGTTCTCTGGCCGCTGTTTCTGCGCCCCTCTGCGTTGCGAAGCCTGCGCATTTCTGCGTCCGCCGTTCTGCAGTTGAAGGCGAAACAATCAATCAGCGCGGGAATCACGAACGAACGTCCATATCCCGGTTTCAGGATGGAGACGCGCTAGACCCGAGACCCACGCTGCTCGGATTCTGTATTGGCGCGGAGGAGTTGCTGCTCCTCGCGCACGGCCGTCAGGAACGCCGCCGGCCCAACCCCGTCCGGAAGCACCCGCAGGATTTTCACCGCGAGATCGTGCTCGACGGCGACACCCGCGGGAAATCCATGCGGATCGATCCCCACGCGCTCCATCTCGGCAAACAGTTCACCGAATCGCCGCTCATCAGCCACGCGCGTCTCCTCCGGAGGCATGCTGTCTCGTCCCGTTCGCCAGCATCGGCGAACGGGATGCGACTGCGATCAGGGGTTCGGCCCGCCCGCCGGCTGGCCCCATACGTTGTTCGTGCGATCGGTGTCCGGCAGGCGCTTGTCGGGATCCAGCTCGATCCGGGTGAGCGTCCTTCCGTTCGTCGTGTAGCGTCGCATGTAGTGCGTCGTATTCGTGCTCCATACCTCGGCCGGATAGTCGTAGTTCTCCACGGACCCATCACTGAACGTCAGGCGCGCGTGAATCGGCAGCACGCCACGTGCACGGTTGCCGTACACCACTGTCGTAACAGTCGACCCGTTCTCCTGCTTCGACGTCACCACTGTGTCGATGGCCTGGTCGAAGTGCGGGTTTTCCTCGAACCACTCGCGCCAGAACCAGTCGAGCCGCCGTCCGCCGACGTCTTCCATCGTGCGGTAGAAGTCCGCTGGCGTCGGATGCTTGTATGCCCAACGCTCGATATACGCGCGGAAGGCGTCGTCGAATGCCGCCGGTCCGAGAATCTCCGACCGCAGCAACTGGAGCCCGACGCTCGGCTTCACGTACGCCGCGAGACCAAGGATGCGTGGCTCGATGCGATCGGGCATCAGGTTGATCGGGACGTCGAGATTGCGCGTCATCGCGCCTTCCACATACGAGCGCTCGCCGAGGGCGCGCGCCATCTGGTCGCCCTTCTCGGGATAGCGCCGCGCTTCGCTGAAGGTGTTGATGAACGTGTTGAAGCCTTCGTCCTGCCACATGTACACGCGCTCGTTGGAGCCGACGAGCATCGGGAACCAGTTATGCCCGATCTCGTGCGTCACGACGTTGAAGAGGTCGTACTTGTCGTCGCTCTTGGCTTCCATCACGAGCATCGGATACTCCATCCCGCTGATCGGACCCTCCACCGCGCTCATCTGCGGCCACGGGTACTTGAACCAGCGCGTGGAGTATTCGTCGAGCGACATGCGCGTCTGGTCCGCGG
Source organism: Gemmatimonadaceae bacterium (assembly GCA_046589725.1). Lineage (GTDB taxonomy): Bacteria > Gemmatimonadota > Gemmatimonadetes > Gemmatimonadales > Gemmatimonadaceae > AG11. The sequence goes on along the minus strand of JBKJUW010000002.1, from coordinate 22,895 downwards.
CATCCTTCCAGGGCTCCACAGCGCTCGGCCGATAGTAGGCCTGCGCGAGGATGCCATTCCAGCCACTCGCGTCCCAGATGTATTCCGGCGAGGCCGCCCATGCGACATCACGCACCTGCTTCGCCGTGAACTTCCACGTGAGCATTCCCGACGTGCCCTTGGGACGCGCCGCGCCGGACTTGATCTCCGCGAGCGTGGCGATGTTCACCGTCGTCGCCGACTTGAGTGCCTGCGCGAGGCGCGTGATCTGCGTCGTGGTCAGCACGTCGCGCGCATTGGTCAGCGTCCCGGTGCTCGCCACGATGTAACCCGCGGGCACGGTGATGTCGACGTTGTAGTCGCCGTACTCGAGGTAGAACTCTCCCTGGCCCAGGTATGGCTCGGTGTTCCACCCACGGATGTCATCATAGACGTTCACGCGCGGATACCATTGCGCGAGCTCGTAGAGCGAGCCCTCGCGGCCCATCCGGTCGGCACCGTGTTCGGGAATGAGGAAGTGCCACGCGACGTCGAACGTGGCGGCGCGTCCAGGCGCCAGCGGCTCGGCCAGATCGACCTTCATGACTGTTCCATTGGGCCGGCGCTTCACCGCGACGCGGCGAGCACCCATCACCTGGTCGAAACGGTCGACGACGTCACCGCCCTCGAACCCGCGTGCACCGAATCGCGAATCCTGCGGGAAGATGAAGGAGTTCAGTGACTTGTCCTGAAACGCATTCTGCTCCAACTGCAGCCAGATGAAGTGCAGCGTGTCGGGCGAGTTGTTGGTGTACTTGAGCGTCAGCGAGCCGGTAAGGGTCTTCGACGTGGTGTCGAGCGACGCCTTGATGTTGTAGTCGGCGCGGTTCTGCCAGTACTTCGGGCCCGGCGCACCGGACGCCGAGCGATAGACGTTGGCGCTCGGCAGCCTGAGCGGCGCGAAGATCGACGTGTCCCCCACACCGGTATTGTCAAACCGGGCCATTCCGGACGGCGCCGGGTTGGCGGGCGCGGCCACCTGTGCAGTCAGCGGTGCCGCGAATGCGATGGCGCCAAGGAGCGCCAGAGTGCTGGTCTTCATGCGAGACATGCTCGGGAAAAAGTTGGTTCAAGATATACCGCGCTGGGGCAAGGTATGATCCACCGGGCACGGTGAACTCGTGGCCACGGTTCACTCGGATGTCCAGGCCCGACATCCGTTCGTTCTGCAGGTCCGCCAACGGTCGTCGCGGTTCGGCTGTTGCTTACGGCGTGGAACCGCGACGACCGTGGGCGGAAAGAACGGAAAGTACGGACATCGGAACAGGATGTCGGAAAGCTCTCCTTCGGGTTCGCAGGGAAAGGTCCGTTTCCGCTGCTACGGAAAAACTAGTTGACAAAAATCCTCGACCGCCTTAATCTACGGAAGAACCAGTAGAGAAGACCATGGACGACGTCTACTTCCCACCCCGCGAGCTCGAGGTCATGAGCATCCTCTGGCGCCGCGGCTCCGCCACCGTCGCCGAAGTGCGAGACGCACTCGGTGAGGATCTCGCCTACACCTCCGTGCTCTCGGCGCTCCAGACGCTCGAGGAGAAGGGATTCGTCACGCACGAGGCCCACGGACGCGCCTACCGCTACATCCCGCTCGTCGGCGCGGAGCAGGCCGGAGACAGCGCACTCGCGCGCATCAAGGACGCGATCTTCCACGGATCCGCCGAGCGCATGTTCGCGCAGCTCGTCGCCGATGAGGGGCTGAGTCGCAAGGAACTCGAGCGCATGCGCCGCCTCCTCGCCGAACGCATGGAGGGCAAGCCATGACGATCGCGTGGATGCTGTATGTGCTGATGATCGGTACGCTGCTCGCGATCGGCGCGTGGTGCTTCGAAGACGCGCTGCGATATGCAAAGCTGCCGACCCGATGGGTATGGGCGGGCGCGCTGCTCGGTACGGTCGTATTCGCGGCGTACGCGTTGACGAGCGTGAACACGCCGACGTCGGGCACTGCCGTCCTCACCGCAAAGGTGAGCGCCGCGGATAACCCGGGGGCACCGCCCGCATCGGGCATCATCGCCACGTTCGCCAGCATGCGCGCCACGATCAGCGCATCGATGGTGAAGGCGATGAGCGTTGCCTCGGCGCGCATTCCGGTCGATGTGGCGCGCATCGCGCTCTTCGCATGGGCATCGGCGAGCGTGGTGCTGCTCCTGATGCACCTGATTGTTAATCGCCGGGTGATGAGCGAGCGACGCGCCTGGCCTCTCGCCACGCTGCCAGGCGGCACGGCTCGCGTGTCACCGACGCTCGGCCCGGCGGTGATCGGGCTCACGTCGCCCGAGATCGTCGTGCCGAGGTGGCTCCTCGACAAGAGCAGCGACGAGCAGCGGCTCGTGATGGTGCACGAGCAGGAGCACATCGCGGCGCGCGACCAGTACCTACCGGTGGGCGCACTGCTCGTGGCATTGCTGTTCCCGTGGCATCCCGCGGTGTGGTGGTGCCTGGCACGACTGCGGCTCGCCGTGGAGCTCGACTGCGACGCCCGCGTGCTGCGTCGCGGAGTCCAGGCGCAGCACTACGGCACCCTGTTGATCGACATCGCCGCCCAGTGTGGCGGCCACCGCGTGGGCGCACTTGCCCTTGCGGATCGCACCTCCCACCTCGAACGGAGAATCCGCGCCATGACGAAGCGTACATCCCGCTTTATTGTTGCCCGCACGATCGGGCTTGCTTCGATAGCGGCGCTTGCCATCATCACCGCGTGCGAAGCGCGACTGCCAACATCAGCCGAAGTGCAGGCCATGGATGTCGCGAGCGCCGAGAAGTCCATGGTGCAGAGCAAGATTCTCGATGAGCGCGCGGCGGCGAATGTCGTGTATGTCGTGAACGGCGAGACGATGTCGGCCGAGAAGGCTCACGCTATCCCGGCGAACCGGATTGCGACCGTGAATGTCGTGAAGGGCATCACCAACAAGGAGGGCAGTGCAACACCGACGGAAGTTCGCATCGTGACTTCCGACACCGCCCTGTACAGCACCCAGATGGATTTCCATTCCGAGCGCGGAACGAAACTTCTGCTGCTAACCCCGCTGATGGAAACAGAAAAGAAAGGCAGCGTGGTGAGGAGCGACAAGTTCACCGGGATCGTCTTCGTCGACCGGGTGCGAGCACCAAACGATGCTATGTCCAGGCTTTCACCTGACCAGATAGCTTCGGTCGAAGTATTGAAGGGCAAGGCCGCGAGGGAGTACTACGCGGCGGATCCGGCAGCAGCGAATGGCGTCATCCGCATCACGACAAAGCACGCGAAGCAGTAGGAGGGGACCAGCGGAAAACCAAGGACGCCCGGCCATCGATAGTGAACTGCATTTACCTCAGAGGTCGCGGAGGACGCAGAGGAACCAGACGAACGTCGAAGCACGCGATGCATTCAGCCGACGAGCGTTGACGCGATTCTGGCGTTGTCCTCCGCGACCTCTGCGACCTCCGCGGTAAATATGCTGTTCAGTTTCCTCCGCGGTGAAATCGGTGCACTCACCTTAACGGCGCGAGCGATCGACCCCTCTACTGCTTGACCCCCACGCACGCACCGGCGCTCGGCAGGCCCACCGCCGCGCGCACGGTGATCAGCAGGTCGGCCGCCTCGAGCGTGCCATTGCAGTTCGTATCCCCCTGCGGCAATGGGGTGAGCCCACCGGTGAGCGCGCCGCCGAGGAGGGCCGTCTGGATGAGCAGCGCGTCGAACGCGTCCACCTTGCCGTCACGGTTCACGTCGCCGCGCAACACCGCCAGCGGGCTTGCCAGCTGGTACGTGAACATCCCGCGGCCATGAGTGGCCGCCACGAGTTGCTTCGTGACCGTGCTGTAGGAGAGGTCGCGCACCTGCACGTTCGGCAAGCCCGATGGCGAACGCGCCCAGGTCGCCCCCGCATCCGTCGTCTCGTACACGCCCAGATCGTTGCCGACGAAGAAGTGATTCGGCCCGTCGTCCACCATCACGACCGCATTAGTCGGCACGTCGGGAAGATTGCCGCTCACGTTCGTCCACGTGACCCCGGCGTCGACGGTGAGATACACGTGACCGCTGCCGGTGCTGCTCGCAACGACGAGGGCTCGGCTCGCATTCGTGGCGTCGACGACGACCCGCGGAAAGGCCCGCACCGGCAGGCCGGTCGACAGCGTAAAGGTGACACCATGGTCGCGCGACACCTGCACGTTGCCGTCGGTCGTCGACACGTAAATCGTCAGCGTGTCCGTCGGGGCGACAGCGAGCGAGAAGATACTCCCCGTGCCCTTGGTGAGGTCGCCCGAGATGGGGACCCAGGACGCGCCATCGTTCGTCGTCCGGTAAAGGCGATGCGTAGCGAAGTACAGCGTCGATGGCGTGACGGGGTCCATCACGAGCGGCGGGATGAACAGGCCGCGATCCGTCCCGACGATACCCGAGGTGCGCGATGAGCCCGAGCGGAAGATCGACGCACCGACGTTCGGCGTCCACTGTGCCTCGGTCCAGATCACGGACGGGGTGTTGGGGTTGATGGCCGTATACCCACCGTCGCCTCCGGTGAGCCCGCGCCAGATCGGCGTGCCGTTCGAGACGATTGTACCGTTATCCTGCAGCCCCGCGGTGATCTGCCACCGATCGGAGGGATGCTGCGAAATTCCCGGATAGATCATCGCGATCGCGAGCCCGTTGTTTCGGCTCATCCAATTGTTCCCGCCATCGCGCGAGATGAAGATGCCGCCGTCCGTGCCTGCATACAGCCGCTTCGGGTCGGCGGGATCGATGGCGAGATAATGCCAGTCGCAGTGGATTTCACCGGCCATCTGCGCGAAGTTCGCCCCACCGTCGGCGGACCGGTACATGCGCACGCCGCCGGCGTACACGATTCCGGCATTCACGGGGTCCACGCCGAGCACGAGGTCGTAGGTCGCCTGGCCGCCGAATGAACCGCGCGCGCCGACGCCAACGCCCGATGCTCCCAGTCGCGTCATCTGCTGCGTCGCCTCGTCCCAGCGCACCAGCGCGAGCAGCTTCGAATCCTTGCCGCCCACGAGCATCCAGACCTTCGTCGGATCGGCGGGTGACACCGCCAGTTGAAAGCGCCCGCCCGTGGTGAGATCGATCGTGCCCGCGAACAGCTGCGTCCAGGTCGCGCCCTTGTCGATGGATCGATAGAGACCGGACAGCGACGCCGTGCTGCTGACGATACCCGTGAACAGCGTGGCCGGCTGATTGGGTAGCGACACGATGGAGTGGGCGTTCCCCGAGAGCGCGATGGTCCACGACGCTCCGCTGTTGGTGGTTCGGAGCACTCCGCCGCCGTTGGCCACGAGTACGGTGGTCGTCGCGGCGCTCCCCGCCGTGGCCGGATCGATGTAGATGTCGCGGTTCCCACCAGTGAAGCTGCTGAATCCCCCATTGATATTCGTCCAGCTGTCACCACCGTCGGTCGAGCGCAACATGCCGCACAACGCAAAGCCACTCGCCCCCGCCGTTGCCGCGTACACGATGGACGGATTCACCGGATCGAACCGGGTCGCCGCCATGCGCAGTGTGCACTCGTTGTCCGTAAGCGGAGCCCAGCTGTCGCCGTCGGCCTGCGTGCGCCACACGCCTCCCTGCGGAGAAGCGAGCAACACTGTGCCGCGAACCGTTGGGTGGAGCGCGATGTAATCCACGCGGCCCGCATCCGTCTGCGGCGACGAGCCGAAGTAGCCGTTGTCGCCCATGAAGAATCCCCCCGGACCCACGGGCAACCACGCCGCCCCCGCCGCAACGCTGGCGGACATCGACGACAGTCGCGTGCTCGACCGCAGTGACAACCGCGCGCGAAACACGGCTTCGTCCGGCGACACTCCGCTCGGAAACGACCGCGCGCCCTCGAGATACTCCTCTCGCCGCTTCTGGAAATCCGCTCCCTCGTAGTTACTTGCTTGCGCATGCAACGGCATTGCGGCTACCACCATCGCGAGGACCACGATGTTGCGCATCATGGGCGCACCCCGGCGCGCACCGCCACGTAGATCCACGACGAATCGCCACCGCCGGCGGGCGTGAACACCTGAACCATGTACCGCCCACTCCGCCACGGAGCCGGCGGCGCCTCGCCACCACTCGGGATCTCCGCTGGCAACATCACCCGGATTCTGGTTCCCCCCTCCGTGCTGGGAACCGCGTTCAGGGTCAGCGGTCCGACGCGCACCGTATTGCGCGGCTCGGTGCGACTGCTATCGAACCCGGAGCCCTGCAGCTCGAACATGGCCAGGTCGCCATCACCGATGCGCACCGTATCAGGGACGACGGCGGTGACCTGTGCTCCATTGGCCGGTAACGCGGCATGACTTGGCACTCGGCACGCGTTCGCAGATACCACCACGCCAAGCGCGACGCTCCTCCACCCGCGCATCACGGTGTCGCCCCGAGGGGCGTTCGCTGCAAACGCGGCAGCAGGTCGCCGCGCGTAATCTCGTGCAGCTCGACGATGTCGAAGCGCAGGCCCGCCGCTCGAGCGGTATCGAGCACCACGAACCGGAAGGAGGCGAGCCGTGCTGCCGCGATGCCGCCGGTAGACGCACCCGCCACGCGCACGACACCGCGTGCCGCATTCGAGGCGCGCAGGACGCCGTCATTCATCGGTAATTCCTCACCGAACGCCAGCACGGCCGGATCGAACACGAGCGAACCGGTGAAGCTCCCGATCTGCGCCAACCCAGCGGGGGCGTCAACGGCCAGGGTGACGAGCGCCGAGGTGCCCGTGCGTTCCACGACGACCTTCGTCGCGAGCAGCGTTGGCACCGCCGAGTCGGCGGGCGAGCTGAAGACCGTGCTCTCTCGGCATCCCGATGCGAGCAGGGCGACGGCAAGCAGGACTGCGGAACGGAAGCGCGGCATCTCGCTCATCGTATGGTCACGGGAAACTGGGTGAGCGTTGTCGACGGAAGGAGGTTGCTGAAATCGGCGCCGAGCAGCTCGGAGGCGCTGAGGTATATCCACACGGCGCCCGTTCGACTGGCGATGAACCGAATGCGTCCCAGTTCGACCACGCCACGCGCGCCGGTCGCTGACGCGGCGCTCACGCGGATCACCCCCGACGTCAAGTCGACGATCGTGCTGGGCGAGACGCTGCTCGCTGACGTATTGAAATCGATGAAGGCGAGGGCGTTGAAGTTGTTCGTGCTGGAGAAGCGACTCCACGCCACGGTCGCCGTGAGGGCGCCCATCCCGACGGCGCCGCGCAGGTCGAGCAGCACGCGCGCGCTTACTGTATCGCCCAGCCGAAAGTCGAACTTCGTGAGATCGGCGTACAGCACGGGACCCGTCGTATTCCGCCGGACGATCACGTAGACGGAATCGGCCAGCGCCATCTGGCTCGTGACCACTACCCACGATCCACCTTCGCCCGCGCCCGTGATCTTCCCCGTGGCATCGACAGTGGCAACCGATGGCGACCGCGCGACGAAGGCGCGCGTGGCATCCGTAGCGGGTACTCCGGCGGCAGTCGTCACCACTCCGGGCGACACACTGGCGCCGATGTCCATGAGCGACGTACGCGTCGCGCTCGTGCCGTAGGTATTCACGAGCGCCTGCTGCACCGTAAAGTTCACGGGCAGCGACACCGAAGGCGTGGCCGTTCCATCACCGGCCAACACCACCGTGGCCGTGTACGCGCCGGGAGTGGACGGCGCAACCGCGACGAGGGAGAGTGCGGCGGGTGCGGCGGTGGCAGACAGGCTGGCCGTGAGCCATCCGGAGGGCTGAGTCGCACCATACGTGATGGACACCACCCGAAGGTTGGTGAGCGGATACACCCCTGTGTTCGTCATCTGCACCGCCACGGGTGAGGTCGTCCGGTCGGTGAAACCGGAAAGCGCCACGGTCGCGGGTGTCAGCGTCAACACGGCCGGCGGCGCTGCCGCAACGTCGAACATGGCCGTCGTCACGCTCGTCAGCCCCGTCGCCGAAAAGGCGAGCGTGCGAGGACCCGCCGTTCCCGCGACCGTGAGGTCGGCAAACGTCGCGACTCCGCCCTGCGGCGTGCGCAACATGGTACCGCCGAGCGCGCCTCCGCCTGACGCGATCGACGCCGAAACGGGAGAGACGAGCGTGGCGAGATTGCCATCGGCGTCCCGCGCTTCGATGGCAGGGGGCGTCGTGAACGGCGCGTACGCGGTTCCCGCCATCGGTTGGGTGCGCACCGCGAGGGATCTGGGCGCGCCCGCGACAAGGGCGAGTGGTGCCGACGCGACCGAAGCCAGTCCGGTGGCCGAAAAGGTGAGTGTGCGATCCCCCACCACGCCACCGAGCGCTAATGACGTGAATGTCGCGATGCCGTTCACCGCGACGGCGCTGAGCGTGCCCGAGAGCGTTCCGCCACCCGTCGCAACACCGGCAGAAACCAACGCTGTGCCGGAGGTGGCGACGTTGCCCTGCGCGTCTCGCATCTCGACTACCGGCTGCGTGGTGAGCGTTGCCTGGGACGCCGCGCCGGCCGGCTGTACCCTGATGCCCAGTTGGCTCGCGGGGCCTGCGCTCACCGTAACGGTTACTGAGGGTGCCGACACACCGGCCGCCTGCGCCGAGAGGCTCGTTGTGCCCACCAGCGCGCCGGTGACAAGGCCCCCGACGGCGGTGGCAACGGCGGGGTTCGCGGAAGTCCAGCTGATGGCCTGACCGCTGACAACCTGCCCGCTTGCTGAGAGCGCCCGCGCCGTGAGCGTCACGCTGGTTCCTGACACCAGCGCCAACGGGGACGCCGGGGAAATCTCCACCCGCGCGACGGTCGCGACCGGAGGCTGCGTCACGGTCGACTCGCCGCCGCCGCATCCAGAACCGGCGAGGTAGACCAACGCTCCGGTCAGCACGTAACGCGCGGGCATTCCGAAGCGTGGGGATGTCATGGATGGCCAAACGCTATGACGTACACACCCCGCTGTCAAACAAAGGTTTTGCGTCTCTGCTGCTATCGAGGTGAGGTGCGGAGAATAACGATCGCCCCTTCATCCCCTGCCCTGCCTCCTGGGCCACGCTGCGTCGAGATGGCCACGTCGCCCACCGCTCAGCGCAGCATCGCCTTGGCGATCGTGTTGAGCTGCATGTTGCTCGTGCCTTCGTAGATAGCCCCGATCTTCGCGTCGCGATAAAACTTCTCGGCTGGATAGTCGGTGGTGTAGCCGTATCCGCCAAACAATTCGAGCGATACCGACGTCACCCGCTCCGCCACCTGGCTCGAGAACAGCTTCGCCATGGCGCCTTCCATCGCGATGTCGCCGCCGGCGTCCTTCAGGCGAGCGGCGTTGTAGACCATCAATCGGGCCGCCTCCGTTTCCGTTCGCGCCTGGGCGAGCTGGAATTGAATGCCCTGGTTGTCGGCGAGCGGCTTGCCGAACTGCTCCCGCTCCTTCACGTACGCGGTCGCCGCCGCGAGCGCGCCCTGGCTTACGCCGATCATCTGCGCTCCTATGCCGATGCGGCCCTCGTTCAGCGTCTCGATCGCGACCTTGTAGCCCTGCCCCACGGGCCCCAGGACATTCTCCGCCGGCACCTCGACGTTGTCGAGAATGAGTTCGGTGGTGCTCGACGCACGAATGCCGAGCTTGTCCTCCTTCTTGCCGACGGAGAAGCCAGCGAACCCGCGCTCGACGATGAACGCCGTGATGCCGCGATAGCCCGCGGACGGATTCGCATTCGCGAAGACGATGTAGATGCCCGCCTCAGCGCCATTCGTGATCCACATCTTGCGGCCATTCAAGACCCAGACATCTCCCTTGTGCTCGGCGCGCGTGGCCATGCCGAATGCGTCGGAGCCGGATCCGGGCTCACTCAGCGCGTAGGCGCCGATTGTATCCGACGTCAGGCGCGGAAGGTATTTCGTCTTGAGCGCCTCGCTGCCGTAGTGCGCGATGGGGTAGTTGACGAGCGTGTTCTGGACGTCGATGAGGATGGCCGCGGCCGCGTCGATCTTGCTCACCTCCTCGACCGCCAACGCCACCATGAAGAGCGAGCCAGCCGCGCCGCCGTACTGCTCCGACACCTCGATGCCCATCAGCCCCATCTCGAAATACTTCGCGATGAGGTCGGGATCGATCTTTCCTGCACGCTCCATGGATGCGACGCGAGGCCGCACTTCCTCCGCCGCAAATCCGGCAACTGCGTCGCGGAACGCCTCCTCGTCGTCCGAGAGGCGGGTGAGTGGCGGATGCGCGACGGAGATTTCGCTGGGCATTGCTTTCGTTACTCGCTGGTGGTCGAAGCTGTTGTTACCGGCGACGACTCGCTCGCCACGGGGTGGCAGCGACACGCGTCGCCGCACGCAGTGCCCGATTGCGACGAGTGCCAGCATCGTGTTGCCTCGGCCGCGTCGAGTGGGTTCACCACCGGCAGGCCGGCCTTCTCGAGGATGAGTTCCGCGAGCCGCTCGTGAACGCCGAAGGCATTCGTGACGCGCACGTGCAGCGCGGGATATGCCACCGCGGCGGCTGCGACCATGCGGGGAATGTCGCCCGTGGAGTGCTTGCCCGGCGAGAGCATGTAGGGAAAGCAGATGACCTCGGTCGCGCCCGCCTCGACACAGCTGCGCAAGCCGACCTCGATGGAAGGTTCGGCGAGCTCCATATGCGCGTAGCGCGCGATCACGTCACTGCCGGCCATGGCCTGGACGAGGTTTGCCATGCAGTCCATCATCTCGTTCGCGGCGTCGCGCCGGGAACCGTGGTCAATCAGGAGAATCGCTCTCACAACAGCCTCCGTTACCTGTGGGACCGTGAACAAGGGCAAGTTAGCGCCTTGCCCGACACCGCCAATCGCTACACGCCGATGTCCTCGTTCCAGAGCGTGGGTTGCTCGGCAATGAATTCCTTCATGAGCTGTACACATCTGGCGTTCTGCAGGACGACGACCTCCACACCTGAGGCCTGAAGCAGCGCCTCGCTGCCCTGGAAGGTGACATTCTCGCCGACGATCACCCGCGGGATGCCATAGAGCAGGATGGCACCAGTGCACATCGGGCAGGGGGAGAGCGTCGTGTAGAGCGTGCTGGACTGATACACGATCGCACACTGCCGGCCCGCGTTCTCGAGTGCGTCCATCTCGCCGTGCAGCACCACGCTGCCTCGCTGGACCCGCCGATTGTGGCCGCGACCAAGAATGCGGCCGTCGTGCACCAGCACGGAGCCAATCGGAATGCCCCCCTCGGAGCGGCCCAGCTCTGCCTCCTCGATCGCGGCGTGCATGAAGTCGTCATCCATCGTCCAAAACTACGTCGTCAGCATCGATGCGTCTTGCGGGACGGGCTTTCGCGGGCAATTCTCCGCGCGTGTACACCTCCTGTCTCTTCTGCTCGACGGCACTCGGAGCGAACGAGGCGATCGAGCACTTTCCCGTCGGCCGCCGCCTCGCGTTCGACCCGGACAAGGGCCGCCTCTGGGTCATCTGCCGCGCCTGCGAACGCTGGAACCTGACTCCCATGGAGGAGCGGTGGGAGGCGATCGAGGAGGCCGACCGGTTCTTTCGTGCGACTCGCCTGCGGGCTTCCACGGATCACATCGGGTTGGCCAGACTTCGTGATGGCCTGGAGCTCGTCCGCATCGGAAAACCACAGCGGCCGGAAATCGCCGCATGGAGATATGGCGACCAGTTCGGACGCCGGCGTCAGATGCGCCTGCTCCGCATTGGCGCAATTGCGGGCGCGGGTGGACTGATCATCGCCGGCGGCCTCGCCGCCGGTCTGGGCGTGGTCACCGCATGGCAGGTCGGCACGGTGGGATGGAAGTTCATCAGCCGCGGCAACCCGCTCGGCACCATTGCACGCGTGCGCGATACGAGCGGAACGCTGCGCGACATCAAGCGGCGCGACCTTCTCAGCACCAAGCTCGCGATGGGCGCCGATGGAGGACTCGCACTCCATCTGATGCTGCATGACGGAAATCTGGGATTCGACTATTCCGACGTGCGGCAGAAGCGAACGATCCACCTGGAGGGGCGCGAGGCGCGTCGTGCGGCCTCGGTGCTCTTTCCAGCGGTCAACCGTCTCGGTGGAACTCCCGACGAGGTGCAGCAGGCGGTCGGACGCCTCGAGCGCGCTGGAAGTGCCGAGCAATTTCTCGCCGACCAGGCGCGCCGCGGGTCGAGGCTCACGCGATTCGTGCCCCACGAAGAATCGCGCCAGTTCGCCAATGCCGAGGACGTCGCGTGGCAATCAGGCTTGATGGCGCTCTCAACCCCGCTCAGCCTCGCCATCGAGATGGCGCTCCATGAGGAACAGGAGAGGCGAGCGCTCGACGGCGAGCTGACGGAGCTCGAATCGGCGTGGCGGGAGGCAGAGGAAATCGGCGCGATCGCTGATTCACTGCTGCTGCCTCCTTCAATCGAGGCCGCCATCGCGCGCATGCGCGGACAATGATGGCACTCGGCTAGCCGGGCATGGAGAGCACAGGGCAGCTACGATGGCGGGACGGTACCCAGGATGCACAGGAGCGCGCTCGCCGGACACCGTTCACGCGCTATGTGAGCGAACTCGCGCGGCCAAGGAGTGTCTCGAGTTCTGCATCACTCAGCGCCCGCCAATCGGCAGGGCAGGGGAACACCCGGCGCCGACCGACCGGCGAGTCGAACAAGAGACCAGGGTTCTCGGTCTGGGGAGGATAATCCCAGTCGAGCGCCCAGCCCACGCTCCACTGGCTCTCGTCGTAGACCTCCCACTCGACGCCGCTCGAGTCAATCATGAGCCGGCCGTGCTCCATCTCCCCTCCGCTACAACCGGTCAAGAATGGAGCTGAGCGGCGCTCCAGTTACAAATGGACGACCATGCGTTCACTTTCGTTTCATACTGAGTATTTCCGGTCAAAGATACCGATTCGCCCAGCTAACTGGGCACTATCGACAGCGGACGCCGCAGCGTGTCGCCGAAGACCTCCAATGCCAATTCCACTTTCCCGAACGGCGCGGAGACCTGGACGCCCTGAACGGCGCCGCGCACCCGGTCGAGCATCTCGCGAGCGATGGACAGCCCTTCCGCGACCGCATGCTCCTTTGACTGGTCGCTCGCTTTCCGCATCCGTGAGATCACCTCGTCGGGGACGCTGACGCCCGGCACCTCGTTCGCGAGGAACTCCGCATTCCGCACACTGACCAACGGCCAGATCCCGGCCACGATCGGCACGCGTGCACCTTCCGTCCGCCGCAGGAAGTTCTCGAGCTGTGAGGCATCGAATACTGGCTGCGTCACGGCGAACTCGGCGCCTGCCTCGACTTTCCAGGCGAACCGCTTGAGTTCGTGTTCCAGGTCGATCGGTGCAGGGTTCACGCCTACGCCGATCACGAATTGCGTACCGCGGCCGATGGAGTTGTCCCCGGGGTCGCGGCCGTGATTAAGGTTGCGCACCAGGTTCGTGAGCCCGATGGCATCGATGTCGAACACCGCCGTGGCGCTCGGGTACGGCCCCATTTTCGGCGGGTCGCCGGTGATGAGCAGCAGGTTACGAAGCCCAACCGCCGACGCGCCCAGCAAGTCGCTCAGCATGCCGAGCAGGTTCCGGTCGCGACAGGCATAGTGGGTCACGGTCTCGATGCCGACCTGCTGCTCGATCAGGAGCGACGTGAGCAGCGCGCCCATGCGGCTTTGCGCGCGCGGGCCGTCGGGCACGTTCACGGCGTCCACCCCCGCCACCTTGAGCTGGGCGACGTCCGTGAGCATGCGCGACGCGTCCACCCCACGCGGCGGAACGATCTCGACCGACGTGACGAATTCGCCGCGCGCGATCTTCGCGCCCCAGCGCGAGCGATCGACCAGCGGCATCGCGGGCACGTCTGGCGTGCGCGGTCCCTCACGCAGCTTCGGCGATTCTCCCACGATGACCTGCGCGGTCGCGCCGGTGCGCGCGAAGCGTGGGCTGAGCGGACGAATCCCGATGCACATCGCGCTGATATGCTCGGGCGTCGTACCGCAGCAGCCGCCCAGGACCTTCGCTCCCGCCTGCACAAGGTGCCGGGCGTACTCTGCCATATACTCGGCGCTCGCCATGTACATGCTCCGCCCGCCGACGTCGCGCGGCATGCCGGCGTTTGGTTGGGCGGAAATTTTCTTGTGTGTGACGGGGACCATCTTCTCGACGGCCTCAAGGATGGCCTGGGGACCGACGGAGCAGTTAAGGCCGATGACGTCCGCGCCAAACCGGTCGAGCGCGCGCGCGACGTCTTCCGGCGTTGCCCCGTACGGCGTCAACCCGTCCACTCCGATCGTCATCTGCGCGACGACAGGCATGGTGGGATCGACCGCACGCGCTGCAGCAATCGCCTGCCCGATCTCGTGCAGGTCGCCGAAGGTCTCGAGGATGAAGAGGTCCGCTCCGCCGGCCTTCAATCCTTCCATCTGCTCGCGGAAGATCGCCTGCGCCTCCTCGGCGGAGGTCGAACCATAGGGCTCGAGTCGAACTCCGAGTGGCCCGACGGCGCCGGCGACGAGCACTTCCGAACCCTCGTCCGCCGCCTCACGCGCGAGCTCGGCGGCGCGCTGGTTGAGCTCGCGCGTCTGCGCCGCGAGGCCGAACTGCGCGAGCTTGAGGCGATTGGCGCCGAAGGAGTTGGTCTCGAGCACTTCGGCGCCGGCCTTGACGTAGGCACGATGGACGGCACGGATGAGGTCCGGCGCGCGGACGTTGAGCTCATCGTAGCACTGATTGATGAATACCCCCTTGGCGTACAGCATCGTGCCCATCGCGCCGTCGAAGAGGACGAGCGATTCGGGATCGACGAGCCGTTGTAGTGCTGGGTTGTTCATCTTTTTTTCATGCTTTTTGTTGTAGCTCCGGCTGCTCGTGGAGTACTTCGTACTTTGTGTACCGAGATACTTCGGTACTTAGTCCTGTGGTGCCCGCGGTCTGGGCTAGTGCCGCCATCCAGGTTTAACTGCGTCCTTCGTTCCCAAAGGACTGAGTACCCAGTACCTCAGTACCGAGTACGAAGTACCCGTTACCTGCCGAGCCGAGCGAAAACGCCTACACTCCAGCCGCCTCACCTGCAGTGCGCACCGCGTAGTACTTCGCCTGCGGATGATGTACAATCACCGCCGCCGTGCTCTGCTCGGGAATCAACTGGTACGCCGACGTCAGCTCCATGCCGAGCGCTTCCTCTGCCGGCAACAGCTTGAAGAGCTGTGCGTGATCCTCGAGATCCGGACAGGCGCCGTAACCCCACGAGTACCGCTTGCCTCGGCCGCCGGGAATTCCCAGCTCCCGACGGATGCGACGATGCAACCATTCTGCGACCGCTTCCGCGGATTCCACGGCGAGTCCGTGCGCGTAAAACGCCTCGCTGTACTCGCCCGCCGCCTGGAGCGTCTCGAAGCGGCGCGTGGCCTCGTCGCCCACCGTGACGATCTGGAAGCCGATCACGTCGATGTCCGTACTTGCCGCACTGCGGAAATAGTCCGCGATGCACAACCGCTCGCGTCCGTCCTGCCGCGGAAAGTGGAAGCGCGCTTTCTCCACCAGTGTACCGTCCTTCACGTACGCGTCGGGCTCGTAGACTAGCACGTCGTTGCCGACGCTCTGCACCGGGAAGTAGCCGTAGACCGCCTTCGGCTGCACCCAGCCGCCATTGCGCGCTTCTTCCTTGAGGCGCGCGAGGACGGGCTCGAACTGTTCCTTCACGATCGCATCGAACTCCGGACCTGAGCCACGTCCGCCCCACTGCAGCCGGAACAGCTCGTCCTTGTCGAGCAGGTCGAACACTTCGTCGAGCGGGATGTCTTCGAGCACCTTCGTACCCCAGAACGGCGGCACCGGAACGGGGTGATCGTGCGAGACGTCGCTCCGCTCGCCGCCCGACGTGCCGCTCCGAACGTCCTTGCCCACGTTGCCGTGCAGGAACGCATCGCTGCGAGCGTCCGACAGGAGCTTCTCGATGGTGTCCGACCGGCGCGCCTCGTCCTGCAGCGCGTCCATCGTCTCGAGGCCCTCAAAAGCGTCCTTGCAATAGAACACGCCTGACTCGTACGCCCGCTCGGGCTCGACGAACAGCGCACGCCGTCCGAAGCGGCGGTTGATCGCCGCTCCGCCGATGAGCACCGGGATCTGGATGCCGCGCTTGTCGAGCTCCTGCACACAGAGGGGCATCTGCTTGCTCGTGCTCACGAGCAGGGCCGACAGACCGATCGCGTCGGCGCCAACTTCCAGCGCCTTCTCGATGATCGTGTTCACCGGCACCTGCTTGCCGAGGTCGAACACCGTGTAGCCGTTGTTCGAGAGGATCGTATTCACGAGCGACTTCCCGATATCGTGCACGTCGCCGTAGACGGTTGCGAGCACGACCTTGCCCTTGGTGTACCCCTCCGCCTTCTCGAGGAACGTTTCGAGATGCTTCACGGCCTTCTTCATCACCTCGGCGCTCTGGAGCACAAACGGCAGAATGAGCTCGCCGGCGCCGAACTTGTCGCCGACCTCCTTCATGGCCGGCAGCAAGGTTTCGTTCAGCACCTTCACCGGACTCTCGCGGACACCGGCCGCATCGAGCGCCTCCTCGATGCCCTCCTTCTTCCGGTGCAGCACCATCCAGTGAACCTTCTGCTCCGGCGTCATCCCCTCGGTGGGATCCGCCTTTTCGGCGCGCGCATCCTTCTGTTCGGCCGTCGCGAAGCCTTCGATGAAACGCTGGAGCGCATCCGCCCGCTTGTTGAACACCAGGTCGTCGGCGAGGGCGCGCTGTTCGGCGCTGATCTCCGCGTATGGCGTGATGTGCGCCGGATTCACGATCGCCGCATCGAGTCCCGCTTCCACGCAGTGATGCAGGAATACGGAGTTGAGCACGTAGCGCGCGACGGGATCGAGCCCGAAGCTCACGTTGGAAACGCCGAGGATCGTGAAGACGCCCGGCAGCTCGCGCTTGATCAGGCGGATGCCCTCGATCGTCTCGTGCGCACTGTCGATCCACTCCACGTCGCCGGTGGCGAGCGTGAAGGTGAGCGCGTCGTAGATGAGGTCCTCCGCCTTCAGGCCATACTCGCCGACGACGATGTCGTAGATGGCCCTGGCCACCTCGAGCTTGCGCTCGCGGGTCTTCGCCATGCCGACCGGGTCGATCGTCAGCGCCACGAGCGCCGCGCCATGGGTCTTCGCGAGCGGCACGATGTCGTCGATGCGCTTGCGACCATTCTCCATGTTGATGGAGTTGATGATCGCCCGCCCGGGCACATGCTGGAGCGCCGCCTCGATGACGTTGCGTTCGGTCGAGTCGATCATGAGCGGAGTCTCGACACTCATCGAAAGCAGCTTCACCACCTTCGACATCTGCTCCGCTTCGTCGCCACGCTCGGTGAGCGCGACGCAGACGTCGAGCACGTGCGCGCCCGAGTCCTGCTGCTCGCGCGCGACGTCGAGGATGCCCTCGTAGTCATCGGCCAGCAGCAGGCGCTTCACCTTGCGCGAGCCCTGTGAGTTCACGCGCTCGCCCACGAGCAGCGGCGCCGGCTCCTGGCGCAGCATGGTGGCACGCATGGCGGACGACACCAGCGCCTCGCGCCCATGCTGGCGGAGCGTGGCGGGCGTCGCCGCGCGCACGGCTGTGACGATGCTCGCGAGATGCTCGGGCGTCGTTCCACAGCAGCCGCCGACGATCCGCACGCCGAACTGCTCCACGAACTCGCGCAGCATGACCGCCATCGGCTCGGGCTCGAGCGGATAGATCGCCTCGCCCGTTCCGGTGTTCAGCGGCAGGCCGGCGTTGGGAATGACCGAGACCGGCAGCGAAGCGTGTTCGGTCATGAACCGGATCGGCTCGCGCATGTGCTCTGGGCCGGTCGAGCAGTTCAACCCGATCACATCGACGTTCATCGCCTCCAGCGTCGCCACTGCGCTCGCGATGTCGGTGCCCAGCAGCATGCGTCCGCTCGTGTCGAGCGTGATCTGCGACTGGATCGGCACGCGGCGCCCGATCTCGGTGAACAGCCGCTCGAAGCCGGTGAGCGCCGCCTTCACCTCGAGGATATCCTGCGCCGTCTCGACGAGCAGCACGTCGACGCCGCCTTCCACGAGGTACTTCGCCTGCCAGTAGTACGTCTCGGCGAGCGCTTCGAAGGTGATGTTGCCGAGCGCCGGGTCGCTGCTCGACGGAAGCATGCCCGTGGGGCCGATGGAGCCGGCGACAAAGCGCGGCTGCTCGGGGGTGGAATACTTGTCGCAAGCCGCGCGGGCGATCCGAGCGGCCTGGACGTTCAGCTCGCGCGTCTTGTCCTCGAGGCCCCACTCCTTCAAGCGGTGGGGCGTGCTCTGGAAGGTGCACGTCTCCACGACGTCACAGCCGACCGCGAGGAATGACTCGTGGATTGACTGAATGATGTCGGGGCGGGTGAGCACGAGGTTATCGTTGCACCCTTCGAGCGCCTTGCCACCGAAGTCTTCCGGGGTGGGATTGTGGCGCTGGATATTGGTCCCCATGGCACCGTCGTACACCAGAACGCGCGTGGCGAGTGCTGCGAGATACGGGGACGTTTCTGAGCCGGACTTTGTTGGCATGAGCAGTAAAAAAAGGAGCCCTGACGCGACGGCGTGAGGGCTCGCGCTTTAGCAGGAGATTAACGTGGCCGCAATTTGCTGGAAATCGCCACGATGAACGGTTGTATGATCCTTGCTATAGATAGCGCATGCCTTTCCCCGGGACAAGCGCGCGCCTGCCTTCTCCTGTCCAACGACTGCGGATCATGATCGACGCTGACGGACTCGCGCCGCAATCCGGTGCGACCGCAGACATGCGCGGCTCCGTGCACCAACTCGCGCGCGCCGTCGAGCACTTGCGCGACGGATGCATCTTCGTCGACTTCGCAATGCGGGTCGAGTTCATGAACGCGGCGGCTCGTCGCGACTGCGCGGCGCGGGGCCAGGATCCTGCAGATTACCCGGGAAACGACCTCTGGTCGCTCCTCAACTACGCGCCCGCGAGCTCGGCGCGCCAAACTGTGGAACGCGCCGTGCGCGCACGCGCAGCGACCTATTTCACCACGCGAGGCACGTTCGGAGACTTCTGAATAGAGGTCGACGTCGCCCCGCTCGACGAAGGGTGCCTGCTCTACTATCGCGACGCCACGCCGCGAAGCGCCGCCGAGGGGGCCCGGGTCGCGTCGGAGGTCGAGCTGAGGCTGACCAGCGAGCGCCTGCGGGTCCTCATGGGGGACGCGCCGCTCGCCGTGTTCGTGCTCGACCAGGACGCCAACGTCCTGCACTGGAATCCGGCGGCGGAGCAGATGTTCCAGTGGTCCGCCGGCGAGGTGATCGGGCACCCTTTGCCGCTCGTTCCCGAGGAGGAGCGAACCGGTTTCAACGCGAACCTCGCAGTAATGCTCAGTGGCGGGTCACTGGCAGCCAAGCCGGAGCGCCGACGCCGCAAGGACGGCGTCCTCCTCGACGTCCAGATTTCGTCCTCGCCGATGCGTAGCAACTCG
This sequence comes from Gemmatimonadaceae bacterium, assembly GCA_046589725.1. Taxonomy (GTDB): domain Bacteria; phylum Gemmatimonadota; class Gemmatimonadetes; order Gemmatimonadales; family Gemmatimonadaceae; genus AG11. Next base: position 3,510 of record JBKJUW010000002.1, on the reverse strand, counting down.
GGTGAGGTCGTTGGCGCCATCGTGATGGCGATGGACGTGACGGTGCAACGGAAGCTCGAGACGCAGCTGCGCATGGCGCAGAAGATGGAGGCCGTGGGCCTCCTGGCGGGCGGCGTTGCGCATGACTTCAATAACTTGCTGACCGCGATCAAGGGGTTCTCATCACTGCTCCAGATGACGCTCGAGAATGACGAGGAATCGGCGGAGTTTCTCGACGAGATCAACAAGGCGGCGGATCGCGCTGCGGCGCTGACGGCCCAGCTGCTCGCGTTCAGCCGCCGACAACTCCTCCGGCCCGAGCCGCTGGACCTCAACGCACGCATCCGCGACCTCGAGCGGATGCTCCGGATGCTGCTACGCGAACATGGCGTTCTTTCACTGACCCTCGCCACGGATTGCTGCGAGGTACTCGCGGACCCGGGGCAGATCGAGCAGGTCATCCTCAATCTCGTGGTCAACGCACGCGACGCTATTCGGGGCGTGACCGGGGGCGCCGTCACGATCCGCACGTCGAATGCGGAGCTGGCTGGCGAGTACGCACAGTGGGGCACCGTGGAAGTGCCGGGTCCATACGTGCGGCTTGACGTCGTCGACAATGGCGTCGGCATGGATCCGGGGACACAAGCGCGCATCTTCGATCCGTTCTTCACCACGAAGGAGACAGGCCAGGGTACGGGCCTTGGACTCGCGACGGTGTTCGGGATTGTGAAGCAGAGCGGCGGCTACGTCTCGGTCGAAAGCGAGCCCGACGCCGGTTCCACGTTCAGTGTCTACCTCCCCACCGCGCGCGGGACCCAACGCCGCAGCGGTCCCAATCGCGCGATGACGGGCGAAGGGAGCGAGCGAATCCTCCTGGTGGAGGACGAGGACGGCGTGCGACGCTTGGCTCGGCGGGCGCTGGAGATTCATGGCTATCACGTCCAGGAAGCGCCAGACGGTCCGTCGGCACTTCGACTCGCCAAAGAGGCCGAGATCGACATGGTGCTGACGGATGTCATGATGCCGGGCATGCTCGGTCCCGTCCTCGTGCGTGAGCTGAGGCGTGATCGGCCCAACCTGCCCGCACTCTTCATGTCAGGACACAGCGAAGAGATCATACGCGAGGGCCTGATCGATCCGTCCACGCCCTTTCTCCCGAAGCCATTCACGCCAGCACAACTGGCACAAAAGGTTCGAGAAGTTCTCGATGGCGCGGTCGCCGCCGCGTCGCTAGGGGAAAGCTAGAAAAGCGTATACTGCCTTTGCAGCGTCTTCTGCGATTGCGCAGCGTGCGACATTCTGCGGCCGCCGTTTTGTTTCGAAGTCAAGGCGCGGTGATGCGCCGGCTCCAGAAGCGGAAGACCGGAACCCCAGCGGCCAGCAGCAGCACGCCGCGCAACGCGTTTCCAGGGTTCGACGCGATCGACCCGAACACCACGTACAGTGCCGCGAGAACGAAGAGCGCAACGCTCAGCGGGTAGAACGGCGCGCGATAGCCCGAGTCCACGACGCCGGCCTGCGCGTCTTGACGCCGGAAGACCACGAGCGTGAGCGCCGTCGTACCGAAGAAGATCCAGTCAGCGAACACCACCCAGTCGAGCAACTGCCCGTAGCTTCCCGTAAGGATCAGCGCCGACGCGACAAGGGCCTGGAACACGATCGCTGTCACTGGCGTGCGAAACCGCGGATGCAGCGTCGCGAAGCTGCGGAAGAAGAGGCCGTCGCGCGCCATCGCCTGATAGACGCGCGGGGACACGAGAATGACGAGGTTGAGAAAACCAAACGTCGATGCGGCGATTCCTGCGGCGATGAGCCGACGTCCTCCTTCACCGGCGATGCGCGACATCATGTCGGCCGCGGGCGCTGTGCTCTGCGCCAGACCATTCAGGCCGAGCGCACGGATGTACGCGATGTTCGAGGCGAGATACACGGCGACGACGATCAGCACCCCCAGCACAAGCGCGCGCGGAAGCGTGCGCTCCGCGTCATGCATTTCCTCGGCGACGAAGTTCGTCTGCTGCCACCCGCCGTATGAAAAGAGCACCGGCACGAGTGCGGTGCTGACGGCGAGCAGTATCCCGGCCAGTGTGGACGGGGGGGAGAGTGACACCGAGGCAATGGGCACTGGAAGGGTCGGATTCACCGCGACGGGCATGACGACGGCCGCAATGAGCAGGGCCGCAATCGCGGCGAGCTTCAGAATCGTGAAGACATTCTGCGTCGCGGCGCCGGGCGCGACACCGACGATGTTGACGACCGAGAGCACGATCACCGCTCCCAGCGCGAGTGGGATCGTGGCGCTCTCGGTCAGTCCCGCGATGCGTACGGCGTACGTCGCAAAGGTCACCGCGACGGCCGCGATGGCCCCTGTCGCAATCGCCAGCAGGAGCGACCACCCGTAGAGAAACGCGGGGAGCGGTCCAAAGGCCTCGCGCAGGTAGGCATATCCTCCACCGACCTTCGGGCGCCGCCGGCCAAGCTCGGCGAAGATGAAGGCGCCGAGCAGCGCGATGACGGCGCCGAGTGACCACGTGGCCATGGTGAGCGTAGCGGAGCCGGTGCGTCGCGCGACGATTGACGGATTGAGGAAGATCCCCGACCCGATGATCCCCCCGACCACCAGCATGGTGCCTGAAAAAACGCCGATGCGCCTGGAATATGTGGCCGTCTCGTCAGAAACAGTCATCGTCCATGGAAAATGGTGGTAGAGCCACTGCGTTGAAGTGCGTACAAGGTACCGCTGTACCCTGTACCAGGACCGGTAACGCGCTCCGGGGAACAGAGGACGAAGCGCCTGATCTAAAGACTGGTTTTAACCGCGTCCGTCGTCCGTAAAGCCGTTGGCGGATAAGGCTGTGTCCACTGTTCCCCGTGCCCCTTATGCCAGTCAGGGTACCAGGTACCCAGTACCAGGTACGCTCCTCCCGCTTCCCTAAGTCCATTCCGTAATTTTCTCACCGTCGCCGTCAGTGAACGATCCGGTGATGATCATGATCAGATCGATCATGGCCCAGATGCCGAGGCCGCCGAGCGTAAAGAGCTGGACGAAGCCGGTGGTCGTCTTGCCGGCGTAGAAGCGATGCACACCAAACACACCGAAGAAGAAACACAGGAGCCCGGCGGGCAGGATTCGCTTCTCGCTGTCCGTCATGGGCGCGGTCTGCATGACACCACATCCGGTGCACACGACCGCCATCGCGTCGATCACACGATGACAGGCCTCGCAGTATTTCGTGGGTCGGACGGGGGAGTAGGATGACATTGTCGAGGGATGAGAGGATCGAGGGAGCAGAGGATCCGCGGAAGAAAATCGAGGGCACTTCCGCTGCTCCTCCCATCCTCCGCTCCTGTTTTCCTCACCCTAGAAGCGCACGAGGTTGTGCTCCACGCTGTCCTTTGCCCTTTCGGAAAGCCCGGACTCATTGAAGACCCGTCGGGCCCGGCGGCGAAGTCTGATGTCGCCTGACAAGAGGTAACTGCGACGGAGATAGTCGATAGCCAGAAGCGGATTGTTCTCGAGTTGATCGGCCA
>JBKJUW010000013.1:0-5415 GCA_046589725.1 Gemmatimonadaceae bacterium | reverse complement strand
CTCGTGGCGTCACCTCCGTGATCAGCATCAGCGGACGGTGTTGGCGCGTTGGTATTGTGTAAGTATATGGTATATATATAGTTGCAATATCGTGGGGTAGGCCCCATATTCCTGGAGTGATCTGTCGCCCGCCCGTCTCGCAGGCGCGGCGACCGACTGCGCGAGGTGCCACACGCGCCACCGCAGCGCACGCTTCCGTTCAAATTCCAGGGGCCTGCATGAATCGTCTCCGCGTTGCCACCCTGCAGTACTTCCTTCGTCCCGTGAAGCAGTTCAAGGAGTTCAGCGACCAGGTCTCCGCTCTCGTCGAAACGGCCGAAGACTACGGGTGCGGCCTCGTGGTATTTCCGGAGTATTTCTGTGTGCAGCTCCTGACGATTGGCGACACCAAGCGTCCGATCCGTGACCAGATTCGCGACCTCAGTCGCCTGGCGCCGTCCATCGTCGAGCTGTTCCAGGATCTCGCCCGCAAGCACAAGATCTACATCGTTGGCGGCACCGTACCCATCGCCGATGACGACAACGCGGACCTCATCCGGAATGTCTGCTACATCATCGGGCCATCGGGTGAGTACGTGACGCAGGAGAAATTGCATGTGACGCGATTCGAGCGCGACGACTGGGACGTGACCGCCGGGCGCGAAGTCACCGTGATCGACACGAGCTTTGGCTGCATGGCGGTTGCCATCTGCTACGACGTGGAGTTTCCGGAGATGGTGCGCGTCGCGGCGCGGGAGGGCGCGCGGATTCTCGTGGTCCCCAGCTGCACGGACGACCGGCAGGGCTTCCTTCGCGTCCGCTACTGCGCGCACGCGCGCGCAATCGAGAACCAGATGTACGTCATCCAGTCGTCAACGGTCGGGTCGCTGCCGGCGGTGCCTGCCGTGCACCTGAACTACGGCCAGGCCGCGATCCTTACGCCGAGCGACTTCCAGTTCTCGCGCGACGGCATTCTCGCGGAAGGGAACGTGAACCAGGAAATGATGGTGATCGGTGAGCTCGACCTCGAGGACATCCTCAACACGCACTCGCACTCGCGCGGCACGGTCCTCCCACTCCTCGACAGCGCCCGTACGGCGTCGCTGGTGAAGCACGTGCGGCGAGTCCATCTGTGACAGAACGCGTCCAGGTGACGGTCCGCCGGATGACGGCGGGCGACTTCGACGGCATCATCGCGATGACGAAGGCCGTCTATCTGGGCGCACCGGCGTGGAAGCCGGAGCAGCTGGAGAGTCACGTGCGGGTGTTTCCCGAGGGTCAGCTCGTGGCGGAACGACAGGACACGGGCGCCCTCGCGGCCATGTCGGCAAGCCTCATCGTGCTCTGGGACGACTACGAACTGACGACCTCCTGGCGAGACTTCACCGACGCAGGGATGTTCACGAACCACGACGCGTTGCACGGGCGGACGCTCTACGGCGCCGAGATCATGGTGGACCCTGCGCTGCGCGGGCATGGCGTCGGCTCCGCGATCTACTCGTCGCGCGCCGCACTCGCTCGGAAGCTCGGCCTGCTGCGCATACGCGCCGGTGCCCGCCTCCGGGACTATGCTCCGCACGCTGCAACCATGTCGGCGGCGGAGTATGTTCGCGCCGTGGTCAGGGGCGAACTATCCGATCGAACGCTGTCATTCCAGCTGCGCCGGGGGTTCGAGGTCATCGGCGTGGTGAACAACTACCTTCGTCACGACCCGGAAAGCCTTGGCAACGCCGCAGTGATCGAGTGGGTGAACCGCGATGCGGCCGGTGAATCGTATCAGCCTCCGGCGTGGCCCATGGAGGACTGGGCCGCGCGACGAGGATGACGCTGGCTTCTCGCCCGGCAGGCGGCCCCCGACGCGCGGGCGTCAGCGCGTGGCGCGATCCTGCGTATCGACGATAGGCGACGCGGGCACACACCACGGCGAACTCAGTGATTCGTGGTCGGCAACGGAGTTGTACGCTGGAGCAGCGCCTCCACGACACTCGCTCCCAAAATCAGGCGGTCGGCTTCGTCGCCGACGCGGCGCGCTGCTTCGATGTCGCGCGTGATGCCCTCGACCGTGCCGCCGCCCGAGCGCAGCCGCAGCAGGTCGAGCCGCACATTCTCGAGCGCCGTCACGAGCTCACCGAGACGTGCGTCGGCCAGGCTGCGTTGCGCGCCGAGGTCGGCGAGGAGCGCATCATGTCGCGCTGCACTGCCGGCGACACTCGCCCCTCTTCCATGCTGCACCTCCGCGATGGAAGCGTCTACTTCCCCGATGCGCGCCCGCGCAAGCCTCGCTTGCGCCTCGAGCCCGTGCAGCAGCGCGGGGACATCGCCGAGCTGGTCGCGGAGTGCGCGCGGCAGCGCGGTGAAAATCGATTCGGCCGACATCGCGATGGCGAGCTCGGTGGGTCGGTCCGCGGGCACGGCTCGGTGCCCGAGGCGGAATCCCGCCATGCGCACCAGCCTGTCACCCACGGCGCCAGACCAAACCCCCGTCCACATCGATGACGTCCCGTGCCGCAGGCGGTTCCACTTGCGGCTGAACACCGTGGCGATCGTGCCGATGTAGAGCCCCGCGAATGCACCGCCCGCAAGCACGGGCGTGGCGCCGCCGCGCACCACGAGCAGCGACGCGAGTGCGGCCGCGCCCCCGACCAGTCCGACCTTGCTGACGAGGCCGAAAATCTTCTCCCGAAGCGTGGGTTCCGGACCGAATTCGTACTGGAACTCTTCTCGACGTCGATCGAACGCGCGGCGCAGGCCGAGGAGGATGTCCTCCCGTCCATAGCCATGCTTGAGGAGGTGGCGCAGCCGGTAGAGGATGATGGCGAACGGACCGCCGAGCCCGATCAACAAGCCGGCGGCGGCAACGAGCGGAGTGGCCCATGCCTGTCCGTGCGTGACGAGACTCGCGACCAGCCCCGTCCCGTTCGCCACCGCGAACGCGACGGGGAAGATCGTCGCCATCATGCGGCGTCGATCGAGGAAGACGCGCACTGGCACCGGTACTTCGGCGACCGCGTCGCGTCCCGGCTCGAGCGCGTCGGCGAGCGCCTCGCCGGTCGCGAAGCGTGCGTCGGGGACCTTCTCAATGCAGCGGTCGATGGCGTCCGTCAACGAGCGAGGCGCGCCACGCGCGAGTGAGCTCGACGGCGCGGCAGGCTGTGTCAGGTGCTGTGCGAGGACGGCATGCGCGGGGCCGGTGAACGGGAGCGTGCCCGTGAGTAAATAGTATGCGACGATGCCGAGGGCATAGAGGTCGCTCCGGCCGTCGAGCTCCTCGGCGGAGGCCTGCTCGGGGCTCATGAATTCGGGGGTGCCGAGCACCATGCCGACTCCCGTTTCGCCAGCGGATGCGTCGAGGCGCGCGATGCCGAAGTCGGCGACCATCGCGCGCCCGGTGCCGCTGTCGAGCAGGATGTTCGCGGGCTTGATGTCGCGGTGCACGACGCCCTGTGCGTGCGCGTACGCGAGTGCCCAGGCGACTTCGCGCATGATGCGGGTGACGTCGGCAGGCGGCAGGGGACCGCGCGTCGTGACGCGCTCCGCGAGGGTGCCGCCGTCCACGTACGCCATCACGATGAAGACGAAGCCGCCAATGTCCTCGACGGCGTGAACCGGAACGATGTAAGGGTGCGAGAGGCGCGCGGCGGTGCGGGCCTCGCGCATGAAGCGCTCGCGCAGGTCGGGATTGCCGGAGAAATCGGGAGGCAGAAGCTTGATCGCAACCTGACGGTCGAGCCGCACCTCGCGCGCGAGGTACACGACGCCCATGCCGCCGCGGCCGAGCTCGCGCTCGAGCGAGTAGCGGCCAATGACGGCCTGCTGGAAGGCGAGGAAGAGTGCGTCGGGGATTGGCGCGGTCATGATGGCTTCGGAAGAGTGGTCACCACGACGAATCTGGCGATGCGCTTGCTTCCGCGCTTCCCCGGTCGGCGACGGGAACACGACTGTTTGCACATGGCTGCGTGCTTCCTGACGAAGTCCCAGTGTGCCCACGAGGGCCAAAGCCTAAACGTTTGCATTTGACGCGTTAACTCCCTCACCGTACTGTTGCCGACCTGCGCAGCATCGTCATTCCCTCCCTCCAAGGTCCCCCTCCCATGACCCGTACACGCCTGTCCGCGTCCCTCGCGGGAGCACTCGTGCTCGCTGCGTGCAGCGTGGATCGCCCCGTTGGTCCAGCCGCCGCCCCCGAGGCCGCAGCCCGTTCCGTCACCGCGGCGCCACCCGAGCGCTATCTCGTACTCGCCGGCCCGGGCGGCTTCTCGAGTGACTTCGCCGCCAGCGTGACCGCCCTTGGTGGCGCTCTCGACGAGCTGCACGCCGGCGCCGGTGTCGCCGTTGTCAGCGGCGTGAGCGATGCCTCCGCCCTGCAGCTCGCGCGGCTCAAGGGCGTGAGCGATGTACAGCCCGATGCCGACATCACGCTCGACACTCCCATCGCCTCCGTAGAGGCCGATGCGACGGCAATAGGCGATGTCGGCGTGAGCAGTGTCTCCAATCCGGCCGGGGCAGGCCTCTATTCGTGGCAGTGGAACATGCGCGACATCCGCGCGCAGCAGGCGTGGGCCGCGGGCAAGCTCGGCAACGCGTCGGTAACGGTCGCCATCCTGGACACGGGAATCGACTACGACAATCCCGACCTGAACGGACTCGTGGACCTGACCCGCTCCATCTCGTTCGTCGCGTCCGACAATGCACTGACTTCCACGTACTTCCCGTCGCGCAATGCGATCAGTGACTACCACGGTCACGGCACCAACGTCGCCGCGCAGGTCAGCAGCAAGGCGGCAGCGTTCGCCGGTGTGACGTCAAAGACCACGCTGATCGGTGTGAAGGTGCTCGGTGCGAACGGTTCGGGCTCGCTCAGCAACGTGCTCAACGGCGTGCTGTGGGCTGCGGACCACGGCGCCGACGTGGCGAACATGAGTCTCGGCGGCGGCTTCACCAAGGCCGGCAACGGACGCTATGTCAGCCTGATCAATCGCGTCTTCAACTACGCGAACAAGGCCGGTATGCTCGTGGTGGTGGCGGCCGGTAACGGCGCGCTCGATCTCGACCACGACGGCAACTACCTGCCGACATACTGCGCCCAGCAGCACGTGGTGTGCGTGTCGTCGGTCGGTCCCGCGACGGCGACGGGCTATGTCGACACACCGGCGTTCTATACGAACATCGGGCGCTCCGCGATCTCCGTGGCCGGCCCGGGCGGAAATGCCGATGCGGCGAACGGCTTCACGGTTTCGGTCTGGCCGTGGGGCCCTGGTATCGCCTCGTGGGTGTGGTCGTACTGCTCCAAGACGCGCTTGGCAGGCTTCTCCCCCTCTGGCGTGCCCGTGCTGACGTCCTGTCGCTTTGGCAACCGCGTGACCGGGAACATTGGTACCAGTCAGGCGACCCCACACGTGGCCGGCCTCGCCGCGCTGCTCGTCGCAGAGAACGGCA
>JBKJUW010000102.1:0-19226 GCA_046589725.1 Gemmatimonadaceae bacterium | reverse complement strand
CGCGCTCTCTTATTTGATCGCCCTGCAGCTCAGCTGGGGCGTTATACAGCCACACACATCCAGACCTGAGATGATTCTTGACGTTCGGTTCGAAGCAGACTTTTTGCGCAGCGCGCTGCTGCTCGGCAAGGTCGATGAATCTGAGATATGCGACTGGGCGGAGGGGCTACTAGCCACCGGCGGAGAGCCAGCAGCCTTGCTCGCCGAGGTCCTCCTCGCTCCGCCGAAGCTGACGGCGCTTCGCGAGGCGCTCCTACCCCTTGCCGGACCATCGCAATATGAATCTCTCGGAGCCGCACTGCTGACATTCCTTGCGAGCGACCCTGAGGCGGTCGCCCAATCCGCGACCGATCGGATTCGAGTTCTCGGACAATTGCGGCGCGAAGACGTCCTTGTGCCGCGATTGGCGAGCGCGATTAAAGTCTTTGAGGATCGGGTGATGCTTCACCGCGCCGGCGTCGGCCTCGATCCTGCCATCAACGATGACCTTGATCGCTGGCTCGCGTCAGTCCACGGCGCGTGCTACTATCGCTTCTCTGTCGCAGATCCCGCCGAGCGCGCGGCGCTCATCGGAGCCCTGTCTCGCAAGATGGTGCGCGATCGGCAAGTGCTAACTTCGCCTGCAAATGGAAGACAGGCGTGGATCGCGGAATCAACACCGGGCTGCGCCCCGATAGTGATATTGAACGCGTCACTCTGGCAACTTGCCGTTGCAGAATTCGCTCCCTTGCCTCTCGGGAGCCGCATCCCGTATCCCGGGCTACCGGCGAACGCGGTGCTTCTTTTAAATGAAGCCACCGTCGAGCCGATGGGCGCGCGCGAGGCCGCCGATCACTTGGCGGCTGTATAACGTGCGCTCGCTTTATTGATTCGCCCCGCAGCTCAACTTAAGCGTTATGTCGCAACACACTTCCGCTGGGGACAAGGTGCCACTCACCGAAATTCCTCGCACCCCGGTCGATGTCGAGGCCATTCAGGCCTTCACGCGCGAGAGCCAGCACACGCGCTTGGCGTTCGATCTGCTCCGCGAGACGTCTCTCTGGAGTATGGTATTGGGAAGTGCCTATGCTGGCGAGATTCGGACCTGGAATCTCAGCGAAGCAGTTCTGGGCGGCCACCTTCTTCGCCTCGGCAAGTTGCTTCGCGCCTTTCTTGAACAGACCAAAGAGGATCGCGGCGAGATTGCGTGGGTGAGCACACGTCTGATCGCGGAATGCATCATCAATCTTCGCTACCTGCTTCTTACGCGGAATAACGGCGACGTCATCAAGTCCTACGTACACCAGTCGCTCCAGCACGAACGACACCTACGCGTCACTATTGATGAGAATATTCGCCATCGCGATGGAATCGTGCTTCCTATTGAGCAGCGCATGCTTCGCTCCATCGAGCGGGCCTTCCGACACTCAGGTGTTGATCCAAAAGATCTACCGACAAAGAGGATGCAGAATTGGGGCGGAAAGACGCTTCGCCAAAAGGCTGACGCTCTCGGCCTTGACTACGCGTATGGAATCGTAGTTGCTGCGGCGTCACGCAATGTGCACGGCAGCTGGCATGATCTTATTCAGCACCATCTTGAGGTAGTGGCGCCCGTCCAATTTCAGCCGAACTTCGATGACGCACGCGTCAGGCCGCAGGCTCTTCAAGCGCTGGCAACCTTGATCATCCCCGGGCTCATTGAGTATTTGGAATATTTGGCCACTGCTGACACCGACAGAGTCGCGAACCGCTTGCGGGAGCTCGAGCTTCGCGTTGCCACTGCGAACCGGCTGCACGAGGAGTATCTCTCAGCGAGACAAGCGCCGTCGAACGCAGACGGGACGACCTGAATCAAGACTCTACCGCCTGCGGCATAATATGCGTTATGGGACACTACGCTACTCGACGGGCGAGAGCATGCGCGACGTCCTTCCGACTCGCCCCGACCGACAGAAGCGCGCGAATCAACAGCTCAAGTGACACGCTGACATCGCCCCCTTCCAATTTTGCCACGCGCGATTGACTGGAGCCGAGCTGTCTCGCGAGCGCCGTTTGTGTAAGCCCGGCGGCTTGGCGCCGCTCTCGAAGGGTTCGACTCAACGCCAGGCGCATCTCGACGAGCGCCGCATCTGCTGGTGTGAGCTTCAGAAACGCCGCCGCATCGCCCACCGTCCACCCGGCTGCTTCCAGCCGCTTTCGCTTCTTCAGGTCCATCGCTCAGGCCTCCCGGCTCAATTGATCGTACAGGCGCAGCCGTCGTTTGCAGTCCGCAATCGCGCGCGCTGGCGTTTGCTGCGTCGTCTTCGGGAATACGTCCGCGATCACGATGGCATCCCCGTCAATGCGATAGACCACGCGCCACGTTCTCGCCTCATCGACCACGCGCAGCTCGTGGCAGCGCGCCCCAATCGCAGGCATCGGCCGCGAATGCGGCATCGACAGCTTCTCGCCGGCTTGAAGGCGCCGGAGTAACGTGCCTGCCGCGAGACGCGCCGACGACGAGAACGGTGGCGTCTTCACCTCGCCCCGCAGCCACACCAAGGGCTTATCCGCCGCGGTCATATCGCACGGAACCTATGTCACGCATGACATATGTCAAGACGGACATATCCGCCGAGTGGACGTCGTTCCGCCAGTCCCATAACGTGCGCTGCTGCAGACGCGGGGGCTATCGATTGCTCGCTTCGCTCGCTTTATGTGACGCCCTCGCAGCAGAGCTGGGGCGTTGATATGACTGGGGTGGTGTCAAGGGACTCAGTTTACACGCCTTTCATACGAGTGTGTGGTACGCCGTGGGCCCGAGGCAGCAGCGACGGTTGATCCTGCTGATATACGCCGGTTTCCCCCTCGCGGGAGTACGGCAAGAAGCAGATGCGTCGGGAGCTGGCTCATTCTAGACTCGGGGATGCCGGTCCTGCGTCCTGCCCGGCCCGCATAACGCCGTCGAGCGTGCTCGCACATCGCACCTCGGCGCCACACGGCGGACCACGCACTCTCCTTAGATCGACGTGACGGGTTCCACCTCGCGCGCGACCGCCCAGAGGAAACCGACAAGTTCCCGCGCGACCGCCACGACCGCGATCTGCGGCCGCTTCCGGTACGACAGGTGATTGAACCGCGCATGCAACCGCTGCTGCGCTTGCCAGGCGTGCGTGATCACCGCCGGCGGTTGCCCTGCCTGCCGGCGCTTCAGATCCACGCTGATCTGCGGGCGATGCCGATAACTCCACGCCGCCTGCACGAGCACGTGCCGGCAGTGACTGTTCCCCGCCTGCGTGCTCGAGCCGAGCCGCTGTCGGTTCCCACTCGAGTCCTCGCGCCAGACAAGGCCCAGGTAACACGCCCGCTCGGCAGCTCGTTGACGAGCCGTTCGACCCGCGTTGGCGCCTTGGCGCTCACGGGCAGCACGGCGATGGTGATGGACTCCTTGTGCACATCCATGCCGAGATAGATGATTGGGCGCACGGCGGTCGCGAGCGCAGGCTCGGGGGTCTTCACAGCAAGCGATGACATGGGTTGGTCTCCGGTGATGCGACAGACCGATCGTCGCAGGTGGCTCTGCTGACTCCGTCTACCGCGCGAGGAATGAACCCACGCGAAGTGCGGAGGCCAGCCCAGTCATACTTCTATGCCTCCACAGCAATCGATGAGGGGATGGCATATGGTATATACTCAGTATATACTCCATCATGGCCGACGACATCGGGCTAGTTCTTGCGGCGACATCCGGGTTCCAGTGGGATGAGGGCAACGCACCAAAGGTCGTCGATCGACACAGCGTCGAGCCTGGCGAGTGCGAGCAGGTGTTTTTTCAGATCCCCTTGGCCAGGAGCTATGACGCGGCGCACTCGCGCGACAAGCCGCGATGGCGGGCACTGGGCCGAACCATCGCGGGCCGTCGTTTGCTGGTGGTGTTCACAGTGCGAGGGCCACTGATTCGCGTGTTGGCTGCGCGAGACATGAATCGGAAGGAGCGAGCGTACTATGCGGAAATCGTCACGCGCACGAAAGGCCGTCCCGAAGTTTAAGTCGGAGGCCGAGGAGCGAGAGTTCTGGTTGACGGCGGACAGTACGGAGTACGTGGATTGGGCGGCGGCCACGCCGATGCGGTTTCCCAATCTTCGGCCGTCGTCCACGGCCATTTCGGTGCGATTGCCCAACACGCTCCTCACGGAACTCAAGCTGCTCGCCAATGAGCGCGATGTGCCGTACCAGAGTTTGTTGAAGGTCTACCTCACCGATCGCGTGCAAACGGAGCGACGCCGTCAGCATCGCCGGGCGGAGGCTTAACGTGCGTTGCAGCAGTCGGGCGATCTGATGCTGGCTCGCTTCGCTCGCTTTATTTGACTCGCCCGCAGCTCAACTTGGCGTTAAGTGGCATCTCCCTCCGATTACATGAAACAGTTTTCCTGGCTCCTCATTGGACTGGCTTGCTGTGCCGGCACTCACTCCAACGCCCGGCCCAGTCCGGCGGAACAGTTCCCCGCGTTTCGCGCTGACCTGGTGTTCGCGGGCCCGGGCGGAATCCGTTTCGGTTGTCTGCCGAGGGCCGGAGACTCGACGCACTTTGAGATCGACGTCATTGTTGATTCGCTCCGCGACCAGGCGGGCGCCGGATTCGCGGTAGTTCGCGGGGAACGTGCGGCGCCACGACCCGGATACGTATACCAGGCCGTCACCGTCGAAATCCGGAGCGCGGGCCAAACACGAATATTCGGCACCTCATGTTGGCATGACGCCGGAATCGCTGTTCGCGGAACGGAGACGGCGCTGAAGGACCTCAGCATTTACCTCGATGCGCCGGCATCCGTGCTCGTGCAAGTCGTGGATCGTCGCGGACGCACGCTCAGCGATAGCGTCCGGAGTACTCGGCACGCGACGACTCAACGCATCACGTGGAATTCCGCGCGCTGATCCGACCTTCCTGCTTGTGAAGCGATGCTCGCAATGCACGTGCGCAGCGTCTCCAGTTGGCGTCGCACCGTGAATAGCCGGGAACATGGGTAACAGAACAGTCCGGGAACATGGTAACACTTTTTGTCAGCCCGTGATGATGTAATCCCGTTCGGCGAACGTCGCGAGCAGCACCGTGTTGAAGTGGATGGCCCAAATGCCATCATCGGTTTCTTCCAGTCCGATCGGTTGATCGACCATTAGGTTCCTTTGCAAGTGAGTTTGTGCATTCGCTCTCCTCTACAAATGTCACATGCGCACATCGTTTTGCTTCTTCCTCCTCTTAGCATGCGCGCCCGGTGACGGACGATCAACTCCCACGCGTCTCACGGACGACAGCGGGCGGAAGACATCCGAAGGACGGCGCACCGATGCCAATCGCAGTCGCGCTCACGTTGATACCTTCGATGTTCGGGGACCCACGCTGATATCCGCTTTCGTCACGACGCGGGCTGAAGCCGATTCTTCCGACGATGTCAACGAGGCGCTCGGGGACTACCAGGAATATCTCGGTAGAACCATTCCCCTATTGAAGCGCGAAGGCGTCACCGTCTATCTAACCAGCGATACCACCATCTTTTGGCGGGATCGGTCTGGCGTTCACTCACTCGTCGCGGTCGATAGCGGGGGCATCGTCTACATGTTCATCATGCCGACAGGTGACCGCACAGTACTGCGCGAAGGGGTGATCACGGATGTGGATATTCTCGACAGTGCGCGTCATCGCTTTGGTCTTGCGCTCTTGGCACAGGACACCGTTCGATTACAATGAACAGCCGCGATGATTGGACACAGAGTAATCCAGCATGATTGGTAACACTTGTCAGGTTATTCACCTTCACGATCGAGAACGGCCAGGCGACGAAGGTGCGGTTGCTCCAGGCGGCGGATCGATTTGAAGGACAGAGACGCCCCTGATCCTCGCGCTATGGAGCGACGCTACCCCGTCCGCGTTACCCCAGCATCCGCTCCACGCTGCGGATCAGCGGCGCAAATCCCAGCGTTCGCCCCGTCACTCGCATCGCCTGCTCGTGCGCGAGTTCACGCTGCGCTTCGCCGAACAGCGCGTCCACCATCCAGGGCCCGCAGCGCGGATTGCGCCACCAGTCCGCATCGTACCGCTCCACGAGCGACTCGGTGTACAGCGCCTGGAACTGCCACGCCCGCAGATATCGCGCGGAATAGAAGCGTGGATCGACGTCGACGAACGCATCCGCCGTCGAATACTGGAAGCTCGTCGCCTTCGTCAGCAGCTCGACGTAGATGTCCGGCAGCGCATCGAACGACTGCTCGCCGCCGTACAGCTGCGTCTCGTAGATGAACTTCGCGCAGTAGCGACGCAGGTAATGCAGCTCTTCGAAGCCCGCGCTTCGCAGGAATGCCGGTACGGTCTTCTTATCCAGCCCCGTGTACCGCTGCAACCAACCCGAATCCTGCATCAGGTGATCGAAGAGCATGGCATAGCCCTCCGTCACCGAGTTGTCGCCCATGAAGCGAAACTCCATCGGCAGGTCGGGGCGCATGTAGGCGAAATGCAGCGCATGGCCGTACTCATGGAGAAACGTGTTCCAGTCCGTCTGCCCGCCGTGTGGGCGGAGGACGAGATACACCTCATCGGGGACCTTCACGGGCGAACAGAAGGCGCGCGACCGCTTGCCCTCGCGCTCGCCGGTGTCGAACCTGATGCGACCGTTGGCCGACGACTCGATGCCCATCTCCGCGACCTGCCCCCGGATCGTCGACTCCATGTCGCGCGCCGGAAAGAACGCATCAAACTCGCGCGCTCGGAACAGCGCGAGCGCATCCGCACGCGAGGCTTCGCGGACTGTCATGCCCAGCACGCGCTTCACCACTTCCCCAGCAACGTCGTCCCACATGGACTGCGTGTCGCGCAGGAACGCCGCGCACTCCTCACGCAGCGCGCCCAGCGAGATGCCGCTCAGCAGCTCCCACGTCGCGTTATACCCGGGCGCGATCCCGACCGACTCCGTGATATCCCGCTCGCGCTGGATGCGCTCGCGCTTGAGTGGGGCCAGATCGCGCTCGACAACCGTGACCCGCGCCTTCTCGATCATCGCGCGCTCTTCCCGATCCTGGCTGTTGGCAATGTCGATGGCGACGCGCTGGAAGGGGATCTCGCGCCCGTCCGGCAGGCGCACGAGCGCCTCACCCTCCCACTCGATTTCCCGCTCGTCCAGCGACGCGAGCTGTTGCCCACTCCGCGACTCCACCTGCCAGTCGAGGAGGATGCGCGCCGACCGCCGCTCGTCGCTCCCCTCGGCGCTGCCGGCAAACATCTCCCGCGCTGCGTCGAGCGCGTCCTCGCTGAAGATTGCGCGGTACTTCGCGTAGACGCGCTGGATCTGCGCCTCCCCCTTCAACCCACTCAGCGACTCATAGAACTCCAGCGACAACTCTTGCATGAACGCCTCGCCGTCCCGCCGCAAGCGCTCCACCGACATCGGCTCCGTCATCCGGGGAGGCGCTCCTTCAGGTAGCCGAGCAGCGCGTCGGCCGAGATGCGATCCTGCATCAGGGAGTCGCGGTCGCGGACGGTGACCGTCCCGTCCTTCACCGAATCCGTGTCCACGGTGACGCAGTACGGCGTGCCTACTTCATCCTGCCGACGGTAGCGCTTGCCGATGCTGCCGGTCTCGTCATAGTCCACCGGAAAATGCGGACGCAGGTCGCTGGCAATCTTGTGCGCCATATCCGGCATCCCCTCCTTCTTGGTCAGCGCGAACACCGCGGCCTTGATCGGCGCGAGCGACGGATGCAGCCGAAGCACCGTGCGGCCCTCGGCCTCTCCCTCCACCGTCTCCTCACGATACGCATTCACGAGCGCCGCCAGCGTTGAACGATCCGCACCCACCGATGTCTCGATGACGTACGGCAGGTAGCGTTTGTTGTTGGGCTGGTCGAAATACTCGAGCTTCTTGTTGGAGTACTCCTGGTGTCGCCCGAGGTCGAAGTCGCCACGGTTGTGGATGCCCTCGATCTCCTGGAAGCCGAGGGTACCACCGAAGTCGAACTCGATGTCGAAAGCGGCGCGCGCGTAGTGCGCCAACTCGGCGCCGGCGTGCTGGTGATAGTTCAGCCGCTCCGGCGCAAGGCCGAGCGACTGGTGCCACGCCATGCGCTCCGCCTTCCAGTACTCGAACCAGGTCATGTCCTCGCCCGGCTCGACGAAGAACTGCATCTCCATCTGCTCGAACTCGCGCGTGCGGAAGATGAAGTTCCCGGGCGTGATCTCGTTCCGGAACGCCTTGCCGATCTGCGCGATGCCGAACGGCACCTTCTGTCGCATACTCTGCTGCACGTTCAGGAAGTTGACGAAGATGCCCTGCGCCGTTTCGGGGCGGAGGTAGACCGTCGAGGCGCTCTCCTCGACCGGACCCATGAAGGTCTTGAACATGAGATTGAACATGCGCGGCTCGGTCAGCTGGCATTGCTCTGCCTCGCCCGGCCGCTTGCTCGGCTTCTGCGGACAGCGTGCATCCTCGATCTTGTCGGCGCGGAAGCGGCCCTTGCATGTCTTGCAGTCCACGAGGGGATCCGTGAATCCGGCAACGTGACCGCTCGCCTCCCACGTACGCGGATGCATGAGGATCGCCGCATCGAGCCCCTCGACGTCGTCGCGCATGCGAACCATGGCCTTCCACCACTGGTCCTTCATGTTCTTTTTCAGCTCGACGCCGAGTGGGCCATAATCCCACACCGAGCCCGTACCCCCATAAATCTCGGAGCTCTGGAAGATGAACCCGCGTCGCTTGCAGAGCGACACGAGCTTGTCCATCACATCGGGTTGGGCGCTGACGGCCATCGTACGTGTGCTCGTCGGGATGAAGTCGGCGCCGCTGGGCGCGGTGCCGCGCGCCTGAGTCCGGCGCTCCGAACCCTCAAGCTAACTCAGGTATCGAGCTCGGCGCTCAGGCGGGGCGGGGGCGGCGTTGGCTGGCCAAGCAGGCGCGCGACAATCTTGTCGCCGTGGAAGCGACCATTCTCGATGAAGACCTTGTTGGCATCATAGCCCGCCACCACCACGCCCGCGATGAAGAGCCCCGGGATGGACGTCTCGAGTGTTTCGGGGTCGTGCGCGGGCACGCCGGTCACGCCATCAATCGGCACGCCCGCATCGCGCAAGAGATCGGTATTCGGGGCAAATCCGGTCATCACATAAACGAATCGCGCGCGAATTGTCTCCGGACCGTCGGCGGTGTTCACAACCACGTGACCTGCCGAAATGGTGGCAACGCGACTGTTCCAACGCGTTGCGATCGCGCCTTCCTTCGCGCGGTTCACGAAGTCGGGCAGCACCCACGGCTTGATGCGCTTGTCGAAATCCGGGCCGAAATGCACCAACGTCACGCGCGCTCCGGCGCGCCAGAGATCGAGCGCCGCCTCCGCGGCCGAGTTGCCGCCCCCAACGACGACGACATCCTGATCGAACGCGTCGTGTCCCTCGCGATAGACGTGTCGAACGTGCGGGAGGTTCTCGCCCGGCACCTTGAGAAAGTTCGGCGACCCGAAGTACCCGGTCGCGATCACGACGGCACGCGCGGGGGTGACAATCTCGGCGCCCTCGCTCGTGACGGAGTGCACGCGCCACGCCGCACCATCACGCTCCAGGCGAACGACACGTTCGTACTGATGCACGTCCAGCGCGAAGTGCCGCACGATCGCGCGATAGTACGCGAGCCCGTCGCGGCGCGACGGCTTGTCCGTCGACACAACGAAGGGGATGCCGCCGAGCGACAGCTTCTCCGCCGTGGAGAAGAAGCTCACGTAGTACGGATACTGCGTGATCGTGCTGACGACGGCGCCCGCATCGAGTACCCGAGCAGTCAGTCCTTCTCGCTGCGCAGAAATGGCAGCGGCCAGGCCGCACGGCCCGGCGCCAACGACGAGGAGGTCGATCATGGACCGATGATCTGGTCGCGTCGAGTCCCCACGCTGACGTACGTGATCGGAGCCTCGCAGAGCTCCTCGATGCGATCGAGGTAGGCGCGAGCGCGGGATGGCAGGTCGGCGAGGGAGCGTGCGTCTGCCGTCGACTCGCGCCACCCCTCGAAGCGCTCATAGCGAGGCTTCACCTTCTCGAGTGCAAGGAGGTCGCTCGGAAATTCCTCGTACATCTCGCCGTCCACTTCGTAGCCCGTGCAGAGCAGAAGCTCCGGCAGCGTGTCGAGCACATCGAGCTTCGTGACGGCGAGATCGCTCAGGCCGTTCACGCGCGTTGCATACTTCACCACCAGCGCATCAAACCACCCGCAGCGGCGCGCGCGGCCCGTCGTCGCCCCGAACTCGTTGCCGAGGGTGCGCACCTCACTCTGGAGGGGTTCGGCGAGTTCCGTCGGCAGCGGACCGTTGCCGACCCGTGTGGTATACGCCTTCACGACGCCGAGCACGCGGTCGATCGCCGTCGGCCCGACCCCTACGCCGATCGATGCACCGCCGGCGGTGGTATTGCTCGACGTCACGAACGGATACGTCCCGTGATCGATGTCAAGCAGTGAGCCCTGCGCACCCTCCAGCAACACGGCGGCCTTCGCCTTCACCGCGCGATGCACCGTGAGGCCGACGTCGTCGGCAAGTGGCAACAACCGCTTCGACAGATGCGTGAGATGGGTGATGACCGCTTCGATGTCGATGATCGTGTCGGAGCCAGAGGCCGTCAGGCGACGCTGCGCGTTCTCCGCGCCCTTCTGCACCACGTCGCGCAGCCGCTCCGGATGACGGAGGTCCAGCAGGCGCACGCCCCGGCGCGCGATCTTGTCCTCGTACGCGGGCCCGATGCCGCGACCCGTCGTCCCGATGGCCTTGCTCGATGCGCTCGCGCCGTCGACGGCCTTGTGATACGGAAGCACCAGGTGCGCGCGCTCGCTGACGTAGAGTCGTCCTTCCACGTCGATACCCGCCTTCACCAAGCCGTCGATCTCGTCAAACAGCGTATCCGGATCAAGGACGACGCCATTCCCGATCGCGCAGCGCACGCCGGAGTGCAGGATGCCGCTCGGGATCTGATGCAGGACGAAGGCGCGATCCCCGAGGTCGACCGTGTGGCCCGCGTTCGCGCCGCCCTGGTAGCGCACGACCCAGTCGGCGCGTTCGGCAAGGACGTCGACGAGCTTCCCCTTCCCCTCATCTCCCCACTGGGCGCCGACGACGACCACAACGTGCGATTCCGGACCGAACATGGCACTCCCGAGCAGTGAGACAGGCGGGCACAAAAAACGCCCCGCTGGTACGCGGGGCGTTGGTTGAATCTAGGCGCGCTGGGTCAGATGTCAAACAATTCCGCGCTTGGCGATACTTGAAATGCGGAACTGCGACTCACCGCGGAGGGCGCAGAGGTCGCGGAGGACAACGCTTGCGGTCAATCGTCCTCGCACGCGCGGTCACGGGCTCCAACGCCTCAACGCGAGACCGAAATCCTCGCTGTTCGGCAGTCCTCGGCGATCTCTGCGTCCTCTGCGGTAGATGCTGGTGCAGTTGCAGTGCACTGCAGTTCGGTGCGGTTCAGTTCAGATCATCGCCGCAAAAAGTACCCACGCCGCCATCCCGATGCCGATGCCCACCTTCATTCCCGCCGCCACGACCCGGCCGATCAACGCCCCCGTCGCGACGCGCGTCGACGTCCCCCCGCTGCTGCCGCCCGACATCTCGAACACGAATGCGCCCACGAACGCGCCCACAAAGGCCCCGACCACTGATCCGATGATCGGCACCGGCACTCCCATTACCGCGCCGACCATTCCGCCAATCACGGCTCCCCAGCTCGCTCGCCGCGAGCCCCCGTACTTGCGCGTGTACTTGGCCGTGAGGGTGAACTCGATCACCTCCGCCACGATCGCCAGTGCGGTGACCGGGAGGACAGTGACCCAGAGCCCGATCGAATCCGGGACCAGAATCGAATACCCCAGCGCCGCACCAGCGATGATCCACGTACCAGGGAAACCGAACGGGATCATCACGAGGCCCAGCAGGAGCACCAGCGCAAGCAGGATCTGATTCATGGAGCGAGCGCCTCCACGGCGCGTGCGAGCACATCGGCGACCACGCCAATCGACGCGCCGCGCAGGTTATCCAGCGAATCGGCCGGCGTATGCACGCGGCGAAGAGTAGCGAGCGATCCATGACTCACAGTCACCGAGTCCCAACCCGCTGCCGAGAAGGCCGTCGAATCGGTCAGCAGCCCGACGGGCATGCGCCGCCCGCTCACGGACGCGACACGGGCGGAACGCGCCGCATCCAGGACGACGGCGAGCAGCCTCCGCGGCGCCGGTCGGTTGTACATGATCACGAGCGTTCCGCCATCGTCTACCCCGTCACAGTTGAGGGCAATGCCACCTGCGCGCCGTCGTACCCATGCGCGCGCACCCGCGAGACCCAGCTCCTCCGCACTCGGCATCAGGACACCGACCGACACGCCAGGAGGTATCAACGCTGCTGCCAGCAGCACCGCGGCAACCCCCGACGCATTGTCCACTGCCCCGGCCGACTGCCTGCCTACCACGCTCGCAATCACTGGCAATGCACCTACCACACCAGTCGCAATGGCGACCCACTCCATTGTACGGGCGTTACTGCCAGCGAGTGTCACAATCAGCCCGCCCACCGCAAGCACTAACGCGACGGCGAGCAACGTCACACCAGCCACGCGAACCACCGAAGGCACGGGTTGCGACTTGCTGTCGAGATGGGCCACAAGCCACACGCTCGGCAGCCCCGTCCCGCGCGTCGCCACGAGGTTGAACGACTCGGCGCGCAGCCACGGTGTCGAGAGCACGCCCTCACGCATCATCCATCGCGCGAACACCGCTGTGGCGACGACACCAGTGAGCAACACGCCAACCGCGGCGACGATGGTACCGCCGAGCACGAGTGCGCTGGACACTACCACGGCGCCGCCGAGCACCGCGCCCGCAATCGGCGTGGCGTAGCGACCTGGAAACTCGGAGTAGCCGAATCGCTCTTCGCTCACCGCAAAGCCGAGCGCGCGCAACACGCCAGCGCAGTACGCTCGTGCCTCTGCTTCGGCGACGCTTCCGGCCGGCCGAGCGTGGCGACCGAGCGCGAGCAGATGGTCTATCCCGCTGCGCAGTTCACCCTCACGTCACGCCAGGCTGCTGGCTTGTCCGGTCTCGCGCTCCGCGCCGCGGAGGAGGTCCTTGAGCACCGCATGGCGCGCCGGATCGAGGGACGGCAGGGGCGGTCGTGGTCGACCGCCCGCGAGGCCAACATAGTCCATCGCGGCCTTCACCCCAGCGACGCCCATTCCACCGACGATCTGCGCCGCCAGCGGCGTCATTGCGGCTTGCGCCAGGTCCGCTCCCTCGGCACTTCCGCCTTGGTGCGCGCGCCACACGCCGAGCGTGATCTCGGGAGCGAACAGGCTCACGGCGAGGATGCCCCCGCGCGCGCCCATGCGAAGGGCCTCGGCGAAGAAGGCGCCGTTCCCGGTGAGGACCGTGAACCCGTCACCCTGGGCGTTGATGTATTGACCGAACTGCGCTCGGTCGCCTGCGCTGTCCTTGATGCCCACGATGTTTTCGTGGCGGGCAAGCTCCGCGACGACCTCTGGCAGTATCGCGAAGTGCATGTACTTCGGAATCGAGTAGAGCACGATCGGGATCGGACTCGCATCAGCGACACGCAGATAGTGATCGCGCAGGGCGGCCGTCGTCACGGCGAGTCCGTAATAGTGCGGAGCCACAACGAGGACCGCGTCTGCGCCTCGCTCGCCCGCGGCTGCGGTGCGCGCCATCGTGGCGCGCGTGGACTCCGAGCCGGTCCCAACGAGCAGCGTCGCGTTGTCCGGCACGACACTTCGTGCCTGATCGATCAGCGCATTGCGCTCGCCGTCGTCGAGCAGTGCGGCCTCGCCCGTTGATCCCGTAATGACGATACCCAAGACGCCGGCGGCCAGATGCGCCCTCAGGTTGCCGGCGAAGGCCGGGAGGTCGATGTCACCGTCATCGCCAAACGGCGTGACGACTGGTGCGAGAACGCCGCCCAGCGCGATCACTGGTTCATGAAGTCGAAGCCACCAGACGTCATGCCGTCCATACCGGACGGCGGAGAGGACGGCCCCGCGGCAAGCTCCGCTTCGGCAACCTGCGCGGCGCTGACTGACCCTGACGAGCGCCGGAACATGTTCATCTTCAACTGGAAGTCCGATGGGTTCGTGGCGGCGGCGACAGCGGTATCGAAGGTCACCGTGCCTTCGTGCACCAGGTCGGCCAAGTGCTGGTCGAACGACTGCATGCCGTACTGATCGCGGCCGTCCTCGATATAGTCGCGAATTTCGCTGATGCGCTTTCCGTCGGCGATCATGTCTCGCACCGCCGGCGTGACGATCAGAATCTCGGCCGCTACAACGCGCCCGTTTCCGTCGGCACGTGGCAGGAGTCGCTGCGACACCACCGACGTCAACGTCTCGCTGAGTCGAATGCGGACGACGTCCTGCTCCTCTGGCGGGAACATCGCCATGATGCGGAGGATGGTGCTCTGCGCGTCCGGCGTGTGCAGCGTCGAGATGAGCAGATGGCCGGTCTCCGCCGCCTTCATCGCGGTATCGATCGTCTCGGCGTCTCGCATCTCGCCGATCATCACGACGTCGGGATCCTGACGCAGCGCGGCACGCAGTCCCATCTTGAAATCGGTGGTGTCCTGCCCGATCTCGCGCTGCGTGATGGCGCTCTGGAGATCGGTGTGCAGAAACTCGATGGGGTTCTCGAGGGTGAGGATGTGGCGGTTCTCGTGCTGGTTGATGTAGTTCACCATCGCCGCCATCGTGCTCGACTTGCCCGATCCCGTCACGCCGGTCACGAGCACCATGCCACGCTCGGCCTCCGCCACGCGTGCGAGTGCGGGCGGGAGCCGAAGCGTCTCGAACGTCGGGATGTCGAAGGGGATGACGCGCATCACGATCATGAAGCTCGATCGTTGTTTCATGATGTTCACGCGGAAGCGACCGATGCCGGGCGAGGACCACGAACAGTCGTAGTCCATGATCTTGTCGATGTGCGCCTTGTCGTCCTCGTTCGACATGAGGTGCAACGCAATCGTCCGCGTCTGGTCGGGCGTCAGCGCCTGCTTGGTCAGCGGGACCAGCTTGCCGTTGATGCGGGCGCGAAAGACGTCCCCCGCCTTGATGTGGAGATCCGACGCGCCGCGATCGACGGCGGCCTTGATGATCCGTTCCATGAATCAGTATCCTGCGCGCTTGTCGACGACGTTCCGCAACGGCTCACCCGCTGCGAAGCGACGCCAATTATCGAGAAAAAGGTCGAGCTGTCTGGGCCAGAACCGCCCTGGCGAAACCGGCGATACGTGGGGAACCACGAGGGCTGATCGAAGCTGCCACAGGCGGCTGGTCGTCGCCAGTGGCTCCTGCCGAAAGACGTCGAGTACCGCGCCGCGCAGCCGACCCGCCTCGAGGAGGTCCGCAAGTGCCTCTTCGTCGATCATGGCGCCGCGCGCCACGTTGACGATGATCGCGTGTTTCGGAAGCAGCTCGAGGCGGGCGCGCGTCATGAGCTCAGTAGTCTCGGTCGTCAGCGGCGCGGCAAGCACCAGGGCATCGGCACGGCGGAGTTCGTCTGCCAGGCCGTCCATGCCTGCCACGGCGGTAAAACCCTCAGGCGCTCCCAGCTCCGGCCGACGTCGAATGCCGACGCACGTGGCGCCGAGCGCTGCAAGGCGCCGTGCGGCTTCGCTACCGAGCCCGCCGGTCCCGACGATGAGGACGCGCGCATCGCTGAGCTCGCGCATGGGCGAATCGTCGGCGACGAAGAACGCCTTGCTCCACTCTGCCCTGTGCTGCTGCGCGATGGCGACGTCGAGCCCGCGCATGAAATGCAGGAGTGCCGCGACGACGAACTCACCGATCGGCGGCCCGTGGATACCGGCCGAGTTGGTGAGCACGATATCTGTCTCGGCGATGCCGGACTTGAGGACGCTGCCCACGCCGGCCGCGGCCGAATGCACCCATCGCAAACCTGGCGCAGCATCGAGCAGATCGGAGGTGAAGCCAAACCCGAAGTAGGCCTCGGCGTCGGTGATCGCGTTGAGGGCTTCGTCGCTCGCCGCGGCAGGGCCGTCGCCGTCGGAACTGGTGGCGGCGTTGATGATCACGACATCCCATCCTGTGGGTGTCTCACGCTGCATCCGCGCGGCGCCTTCAGGGGTGAGCGCCCAGTTACGCGACCTCGCCGCCAGGTCGACAATCAGGCGCCTGCGCTCAGTCGTCAACGTGCACGCCATAGATATAGTCGCGCCCCAGCAGCGCGACCGTTGCGACGGCGAACTGACGTGCCGGCCCGGACAGCTTGAGCTCGAACGTGCGATCCTCGGGATGATCGAAAATCCGCTGTGAATCGACACTGATGCCGTGGGCGGCGAGTGCCGCTCGTACGTCCTCGATCGGCGTCCCGACGCGGGCGCGAATCGTCGCACTGGCAACGCGCCGCGCGCGGCGCACCCAGTGCTCCAGCTTGCCGAGACCGGCCAGCACGAACGTGACCAGCAATCCCGCGCCGATTCCCTCGACGTACAACCCGGCGCCCACAGTCATGCCGATGGCGGCGACAACCCAGATCGTGGCCGCCGACGTGAGGCCGGTGACCATGCCCTGAGCCTGCATGATCGTACCCGCTCCGAGGAAACCAACGCCGCTGACGATCTGCGCCGCAATCCTCCCGGGGTCGCCGATGCGACGGCCGTCCGCAATGCCGATGCGGACCGAGACGTCCATCAGCAGCGCCGCTCCGATGCAGATGAGGATGTTGGTCCGGAGACCGGCTGGCTTCCCGGCGAGTTCGCGCTCGAAGCCGATGATGCCGCCGAGGAGGACGGCGAGCCCAAGCTTCACGAGGAGGTCGAGGCGCAGGGTGCGCACGACCTCCATCATCTCCGGGACGTTCACGCTCGGCCCGAGCTTGGCCGGAACAGCGACCCGCGACCCGCCAGCCGCTCAGAGCAGGTCGAGGTCGCGCACGTCGTCGCGCGTCGTATCGGGTGAGCTGTCGCCATACGCCATACTGCGCGCCTGCGACTCGAGGGCATCGATCGCCGCTTCATCGGGTTCGGTAGGGGTGTCAAAGCTCCGAAAGACCGTTCCTGCGCACTGCGCGCAGGTCACAGCTGCCGGAACGTTCGTCGTGAAGAACTGCTCCTTGCCGCAGGTGAGGCACACCAGCGTCACCACACCCTTCACACCTTTCTCACTCATGTCAAGCTCGTTTTGGAAGTGGGGCTCGTGAGTGCAAGAGGCATGCAGGGACGGTGTCGGCAGACGTCACTCCTTCACGGGAAGATGAGCCTGCTACTCCGTAAAAGCGAGCATGGGATGCCAGCGATACGCAGCAGCATGGCGGGTACGAGTAGCGCACCCGCGATGGCGTACCATCGCGTGACCAGCGGCTCCTGACGGTTGTCACGACGATCGGGACACGAAGCGCGACCCACGTCACCATGCCGTTTAACTGAATCCCATGCGATCCCGCACCGTGCGCATGGTATCCGCGGCGACCGCCCGGCAGGTGGCGGCACCGTCGCCGAGTGCGGCGTCGAGCACCGCCGGCGAGGCGCGAAGCTCTTCGGCGCGCGCGCGAATCGGCACGAGTTCCGCATCCATCGATTCGAGCAACACCTTCTTGCAGTCGATGCAGCCCCACCCCGCCGTTGTGCACTGTGCAGCAACGTGCTCCACGGTGGCGGGAGGACTGAAGGCCCGATGGAGGTTGTAGATGTTGCACACCTCGGGCGTGCCCGGATCCGTCTTCCTGATTCGCTTCGGGTCCGTCATCGCCGGACGCAGCTTCGCCCAGATTTCGTCGCGCGTCTCGAGCAGTCCAATGGTATTCCCGGTCGACTTCGACATCTTCGACGCGCCGTCGAGGCCCATGATGCGGCGCGTCGGCGTGAGCAGTGGTTTCGGCTCGGGGAAGTAGTCGGCGTCCGGGCTGAACTGCGAGTTCCACCGGCGCGCAATGACGCGAGAGAGCTCCAGGTGCTGCACCTGGTCCTCGCCAACGGGCACCGTGTCGGCGAGATAGAGCAGGATGTCCGCGGCCTGGAGGATCGGATAGTTCAGCAGGCCAGCGTTCACGCTCTCCTGCCGCTGCGCCTTTTCCTTGAACTGCGTCTGTCGCTCCAGCTCGCCCAGCGGCGTTACGGTGTTGAAGATCCACGCCAGCTCAGTATGTTGCGGCACGTCCGACTGCACGAACACGCTGCAGCGCTCGGGGTCGAGGCCCGCCGCAATCAGGCCGAGGGCCATTTCCCGCCGGCGTGCGCGAAGGTCACCCGGCTCATAGGGAGTGATGATCGCGTGGTAGTCGACGATGCAGAAGAAGGACTCCGCCGTGCCTTGCAGCGCGACCCAGTTCTTCACCGCACCGAGATAATTCCCGATGTGGAGTTGCCCGGACGGTTGGATCCCACTGAAGATGCGCGCCATCTGGAGAACGTAATGAACGCAGCGGAAACGGGGCAAGGAAATTACCGGGCGTTGCTCGCGACCTGCGTGGCGGCGGCCGCCCGGTCCGCGGAGGTCATCCGCGACGGCGCCGGGCGCCGTGGTTCAC
Source organism: Gemmatimonadaceae bacterium (assembly GCA_046589725.1). GTDB lineage: Bacteria > Gemmatimonadota > Gemmatimonadetes > Gemmatimonadales > Gemmatimonadaceae > AG11. The sequence continues at coordinate 702 of JBKJUW010000102.1, read as the reverse complement.
TCACGTGGGAGCCGAAGAGCCGCTTTGACTTCGTGAGTGAAGTCGATCGCGCGAGCGAGGCGGCGCTTTCGGAGATCGTCCTGTCGCGGCACGCGGACGCCACGCTCCTCGCGGAAGAAGGCTCGCCCGATGCGGACAGCACCACAGGGCTTGTCTTCGTGGCCGATCCGCTCGACGGCACCACCAATTTCCTGCACGGCGTTCCCTGGTATGCCGTTTCGATCGCTGCGCTGGTCGACGGCGTCACCGTCGCCGGCGCGATCATCAACGCCGCCACCGGCGAGCTGTTCTCCGCGACACTCGGCGGCGGCGCGCGCCGAGCCGGTGAGGCCATGCGCGTGAGCACCGTCGACGAGCCGCATCGTGCGCTCATTGCCACTGGCCTGCCCTTTACCCGGGAGGAGGAGATCGAGCGCTACATGCCCCTGCTTCCCCCGATCATGCGAGCGACGTCGGGCATCCGGCGCAACGGCGCGGCGGCGCTCGATCTCGCCGACGTCGCGTGCGGTCGCTACGATGCGTTCTTCGAACTGCGCCTGAACGCGTGGGACCTCGCGGCGGGGGCACTCATGGTGCGCGAAGCCGGAGGTCTCGTGACGACGATCGACGGCGCGCCGTGCCCTGTTGCCGAGACGTCAATTCTTGCGGGAAATCCTGCGATGCATGCGTGGATGCTGACAACTCTGGGAGGATAGGATGATA
>JBKJUW010000131.1:0-8376 GCA_046589725.1 Gemmatimonadaceae bacterium | reverse complement strand
CCCACAGCTTGTAGAACTCGCCCGGCTGTTCCTCTGCCCATTGCAGCAAGGCGGGGACGCCCCCCCTCTTCTCGAAGGCTTCGGTCAACGCAGCTTTCACGCTCGCGGTGACCTTGTTTGGAACGCCGGGCTTCCGTCCCCCTCGACGCTCGCCGGGCTTGCTACCTCGGCGGCTTCTTCGCGCTACTGTAGTCGTCATGATTATCCCCCTCTAGCGTTCCTCTAGCGTTGGACTTGGTACTCACTCCTGATCGCGGCGCACGTCGTTCTGAGTTCATGAGAGTTCATCCGCTTACGCTGCTCGCGAAACATGCGGAGGCATGCGACGGGAGAAATGAATTCGCTCGAAGTCGTCATCGGGCAGATGCAACCACTTGGCGAGATAGAATGCCGCCCCCCTATCAGGATCAAATTGCTGAACGTCCGCGCGACCGACGTCCCACAGGGATTTCACGCACTCTTCAGGGAGCTTGGCGTAGATGAGGGCGTGCACGTGAATGCGACCGGCAGCGCCTCGCTCCGTTGCGGCAAACCAGGGCACAGGTCGCTGCGCATGCCGCGCCAGTCTACGGATGAATTTGTCCCGAAAACGGCGCTGAAGTTGTCGAGGCGTGGTATCGCCGAAACGGGAAGTCAGAGTAACCCAGTGGGTCCATAGGTACTGCCCCAAGTGGCGTCCCCACGCGTGCTGCACCTCGCGGCGAAGATTCGCCGATTCGCTCTGGGTAGCGAGCATCTTGATCATGGTCGGTTCTGGTTCTGGGTTGAGTAGGCTGGGTCCCGGGCAAGGCAGGGCCTACAAGAGCGTAGTGGCGCAATGGACACCTGCGACCTCGGTGACCGGTGATTTCGGCGATGCGGTGGGCAACGTCCCCTCGGGCATCGAGGCAGGGCCAATTAGGCGCTGGCAATGAAGTCATGGTCTGAATATTCGAGTACTCGCGTTATCCGGTCCCGGTATCGGACGTGGAGATGCGCCGTCTCTGGTCGAGCCACCCGTCGAGGTCTGATACGTCGTACAGCACTTGACGTCCAACCTTGTAGTACGCGGGCGAGTTGCCCGTGCAGCGAAGCCTCGCAAGCGTTTGCCGAGCCAGCCGTAGGTACTCGGCGGCTTGCCCTGAATCGAGTAGTTCCTTCATCAGCACCCCAAGCGTTTGTGGTGGAACCCCGAACGCATTAGAGTACAACCACTTTCGTTATGCACGATTCTCCCAGCACCTGAATGGCCGGCAAGCGAGGCACTCGCAAGCACCGTCCGAAGCGCGTTGCGGACACCCACGCGGCAGTTAGGAACCGTGTAGCCCTACGGGGCTATTTGGAGTGCCTATGGATGGAGACCGGGGCGACCGGTGGATTCTCCGTCAATGCACTCGTTCTACGACTTCGTCCTGCGCGCGTGCCGCAATCGAGTATTTCGCGGGCATTGACAGGTGCCACCAGCGCGTTGCACGGGGCGACGTATTTAGCACTTCGATTAGCGCCGCTCGGTTTCATGACGATGCAGCGATTGATCTCAAACCCCAATGAACTCAACTCTTGGATTGAGCTACTTGATCTTGCTCTTGCGCCACCACGCCTGCCGTTCCGCTTGCAGCCAGACAGTATTGACTTTCGGGAGTTAACACCACGCGAATTCGCGTCCCTCGAGAAGGCTCGGCGGAACGAAGGGCTGTTCAAACTGGAGAAGTCGGGTCTGGTCAAGCTTCCTGAAAACGTCGCTGTGAATACGCTGCCACTCGCCAGCGACGTCATTACCGCACCGTGGCACCAGGACACAGAAACGGGAACGATGCGGTTCTACGCCTGGAAATTGCCGCGGGGGTCGACCAAGCGACCAAAATGACGTCGGGTGGCACCCTGGTGGCACCCTAATGCGAAAACGCGCAACCACCACTAGGTTGCGCGCTCCGTAAACTGCTATTGGGAAACGACTTACGAGACTGGGGCGGCAGGACTCGAACCTGCAACTTCCTGATTAACAGTCAGGCGATCTGCCAATTGATCTACACCCCATCAAACTGAAAACGCTCACCAGATCCTTGCTGGTGAGCGCTCGTACCATCGTGCCGAAACACGCGTGCGCTAACCAGCTCTCCCGTTGGGATTCGAGTTGTTCCCGAGATTTCGGTTGAGTCCGGCGAGGGTCGTCATGACAGTCAGTATAGGGAAAGCAGCTGCAGAGGTCAATGGCGAATGCTGCTGTCTCGCGGTGACATTCAACCCGCTGTCACGACGTACTCGCGTCATCCCGGTGCGACTCAACTCTCCATGCCGCGCCACGGGCGAGGGCGGAATGGGCAGATGTATCTTCACACGATGCGCAACGAGACCGACAGCCCACGTTCGATCAACTACCGACTCGGCCTCGCGATACTGAATGGCGCCGACGCGACGCAGGCCCCAGCGTGGCTCGTTCGCGACGACCGGCTGGATGCACTCGTCGCACCCGGGCACCGGATGCCCGAACTTCGAGAGTGGGCGCGCGATCACGACATTCCGGAACTGCACCTCGCTCCGACCGACGCGGAGCCGCCACTCCTCGATCCCAGAACGCCACGCGAATACCAACGTGAAGCGGTAGACCGCTGGAAGGCCGGAGGTGCACGCGGCACTGTCGTGCTACCCACCGGCGCGGGCAAGACGCTCGTGGCACTCCTCGCCATTCACGAGATGCGCTGCGGTGCCTGCATCGTCGCACCCACTCGCGCCCTCGTCGCGCAATGGTTCACACAACTGGCCGACGCGTTCGGCGGCGATCGCGTTGGCGCCTGGTACGGCGACGAGAAGGAGCTCCGCCCGCTCACCGTTACGACGTACCATTCCGCATTCGCGCTCCTCGAGCGCTATGGCGACAACTTCCCGCTCCTCGTGCTCGACGAGGCACATCATCTCGCCGACAGCACGAGTGGCGACGCGAGCGCGTGGCACGACCACCTGCGCATCACGCCGTCACCGTGGCGACTCGGCCTTACGGCGACGTATCCGGACAACAGAGACGCGGGACTACGAGCGCTCGTGGGGCCGGTGGTGTACCGGAAGCTCATCGGCGACATGAGCGACACCGAGCTGGCGCGATTCGCCATCACGCGGCGCTACGTGCCGTTGTCGGCCGAAGAGGAGGCGCATTACGCCGAGCTCACGCAGAGGTACGAGGCGTACATGATCAAGGGTGGCTATCGCGAACGAGGCGCGACGGCATCCGACGCATGGCGCATGTTCGCTGCATCGGCACGCCGTTCGCGCGAGGGCCGAGCGGCGCTGCGTGCGTTCCACGAGCGCGAGAGGGTCGTACGGCTCGCGCGCGCGAAGCTCGAGGAAATTCATCGCATCCTGCGCGCCCATCCGGCGGAGCAGGCCGTGATCTTCTGCGGCGGGACCGATGCCGCGATGACGGTCTCGCGGGAGCTCGCGATCCCGATGATCACCGCATCCACACCGGCCTCCGAACGGCACGCACTCCTCGAGGCGATGTCGTCAGGAGCGATCCGGGCCGTTGCCAGCGTTCGCGTGCTTGACGAAGGTTGGGACATTCCGCAGGCGAAGCTCGGCATCGTGATCGGGGATTCCACGCGAGGCAGCGCCAGGCAGCATACCCAGCGACTCGGCAGGCTTCTGCGGCGGCAAGGCGACGCCGTGGCGTCGCTCTATGAAATCGTCGCAGCAGGTACCTACGAGTTCTACGCATCACAGAAGAGACGCGTGGGCGTGAGCCGGGTGGCCGAGCCGCAGCTCGGGTTTGGGTTGTGATCTGGCGCGTGGGACTTGAACGTTCGTTCGTCATTCCCGCGAATGCGGGAATCCATGTTGAACCAGGCCCAGAAGCGGATCGCGGCATTCGAGGGATTACCCAATGAGGAACGCCTTTGCCAAATCCTCGGTGTCGACTTCGGTCGTTTCAACAGCGGGCCCTGAGTGCTGAACAAGTCGCATGTAGAGCCGTTCCTCACGCTCGACGGAGAGCGGCTCGCGCTGTCCTACCTGGATGATGCAACCGGAAAGGTCGTACCGTTCCTCGATCGCCTGTGCCGGCTCGTCCGCCACCTTGAGGGATGGCCGCACGAGCGCGTGGTTGAAGCGCTACGGCGGCAGGAGCGGCACGTCCGCGATGCTGGGCGCATGGCGGGGATCGCGAAAGCCCTTCTTGACGCGTGCGACTTTCAGGCTCCCGAGGGAGCAGCGCACGCGGAACGGATCCGCGAGTTGGCATTCGCGTCGCGTGGCCGGCACTGGCCACCCGTGCCCGGAGACCGCAACACTCCGTACGAGCAAGGCGGCGCGGCACTCGGCCGCACGGCGGAGGATGTCGAGCGCCTCCTGTACGCGGATGCACCCGGCGCGCGCATTCTCGCAAAGGCGCCCGCGCTCGACGGAAGGGCCTTGCTCGCTCTTTACAATCGCGAGCTGGCGCGTGCCGTGCTGCTCGACGCGGAGCGTGTTCGACTGACCGCAAGTGGCGGATGGCGCGGAATCTTTCGTGCGATCAGGAGCGCGCGCCTCATGCACACTCTCGCGCGTCGAGGCCGCTCATACTCGGTGGAACTCACGGGCCCGGCGGCGGCGTTCATTGTACGGTCGACGCGTTACGGCGCGCGATTCGCGCGCATCATGCCGGCGCTCGCGCGCGCGCCAGGATGGCGCCTCGAAGCCGACGTGCGCCGTGGGGACCGCGTCGTCACGTTCCGCGTGCGCGGTGCGCCGCGAGGCACTGCAGGCACAGCGCCCGTAGGCGCAGAGTCGCAGCGCGCGAGATACGACTCGGAGTGGGAGCGTTCGCTGGCGACAGAGTTCCGGGCGCGCATGAAGCGATCGAAGGGAGAGTGGTCGCTGTCGCGCGAAGGCACGCCGGTCGCCTTTGGGAGCGAGCTGTTTCTCCCTGATTTCACGCTGCGTCACCGCGATGGAAGGGAGGCGCTCGTGGAGATCGTCGGCTTCTGGACGCCCGAGTACCTCGAGGAAAAGATCCGAAAGGTTCGACGTGCAGGGCTCGCGAACCTCGTGCTCGTGGTGTACCGCGGGCTCGCAGTGGGTTCGGTGCAGAGCGAGTTGGAGTCGCTCGTGGGCGCGGAGCAGGTGGTGTGGTTTGCGACGAAACCGAAGGCGGCGGAGGTGTTGGCGGCAGTGGAGCGGTGTGCAACGCTGGCGCTTCCTTAGCGCCGCTGCATTGTACTGATACATCGCGCAGTGCGGGGATGATGCACATCACTCGTGCACCTCCTACCCTCGGTCATGTCTGCTTGCTTCCTCGGCGCCGAGTGGTGTATCCTGTGCGAATGGCAACGATTGATCGGCAGTGGACCGTGGACGACGTTCACGCGCTGCCCGACGACGGCAATCGCTACGAAGTCATCGACGGGGAGTTGTTCGTGACGCCCGCCCCCGCGTGGCGACATCAGTCGGCCGCGGGTGGTCTGTATGCCTTGCTGCTTGCGTACCTCGCACATGAGCGCGTCGGGTATGTCTTCATTGCGCCGGCCGACGTCATCTTCTCGCCGCGGCGCGCAGTGCAGCCCGACGTGTTGGTGGTGCCGCCGGTCAACAGCCGTCGTCCGGAAAAGTTCGAGGACGCCGGCAGGTTGCTGCTGGCCGTCGAAGTGATCTCGCCGGGGACCGGCCGTGCGGATCGCGTGAAGAAGCGGAACCTGTATCGTGACGAGGGCGTGGCGGAGTACTGGATCGTGGACCTCGACGCACGCGTGATCGAGCGATCCACTCCCGACAATGTGCGGCCGGAGATTCTTAGCGACCGCCTCGCGTGGCATCCGGAAGGAGCGGTCGAACCGTTCGACTTGAACATCGTCGACTACTTCGTGTCGGTGCTGGACGGGTAGCTGCGAGCCTAGCCCGCGGTCCTCGCAGTCTGCTGATACATCGCGCAATCCGGGGATGACGCACATCGCTCCTGCACCCCGTAGCCTCGGTCATGCCTGCTTGCTTCCTCGGCGCCGAGTGGTGTATCCTGTGCGAATGGCAACGATTGATCGGGTGTGGACCGTCAGCGACGTTCACGCGCTGCCCGACGACGGCAATCGCTACGAAGTCATCGACGGGGAGTTGTTCGTGACGCCCGCCCCGGCCTGGCGACATCAGTCGGCGTCGGTCCGGCTGTGTGCCATGCTGCTCGCGTACCTCGACCGTGAGCGGGTCGGCTATGTCTTCGTCGCGCCGGCCGACGTCATTTTCTCGCCGCGGCGCGCAGTGCAGCCCGACGTGTTTGTAGTGCCGCCGGTCAACAGCCGTCGTCCGGAAAAGTTCGAGGACGCCGGCAGGTTGCTGGTGGCCGTCGAAGTGATCTCGCCGGGGACCGGCCGTGTGGATCGCGTGAAGAAGCGGAACCTGTATCGTGATGAGGGCGTGGCGGAGTACTGGATCGTGGACCTCGACGCACGCGTGATCGAGCGATCCACTCCCGACAACGTGCGGCCGGAGATTCTTAGCGACCGCCTCGCGTGGCATCCGGAAGGAGCGGTCGAACCGTTTGACGTGAACATCGTCGACTACTTCGTGTCGGTGCTGGACGGCTAACCTCGACGCCCACCGTCAACGCTGAATCCGCGCCGACCCCCCCTTCGCGAACGCCTGTACCTGCTCCAGCGTCGCCATGCTGGTGTCGCCCGGGAATGTCGTAAGCAGCGCACCATGCGCCCAGCCGAGGTTGACCGCTTCCTGCGGCTCCGCGCCGGAGATCAGTCCATAGAAGAACCCCGACGCGAATCCATCGCCGCCACCCACGCGATCGATGATGTTCAGGTCCGTCGTCGGGGACACGTAGGTCTTGCCGTCGATCCACGCGACCGCCGCCCAGCTGTGATGGTTCGTCGAATGGACCTCGCGCAGCGTTGTCGCGACGACCTTGACGTTCGGATACTTCGTCTTCACGTCACCAATCATCGCGAAGAACGCGCTCGGGTCGAGCTTGTGCGTGGCCGTCACCTCGGGCCCAGCGATCCCGAGCCCGAGCTGCAGGTCCTCCTCGTTGCCGACGAGCACATCCACATTCTCGACGATGCGCTGGATGACCGACTGCGCCTTCGCACCGCCACCCCAGATGTTCCAGAGCTTCGCACGATAGTTCAGGTCGAATGACGTGACCGCGCCCGCCGCGTGCGCCGCCTTCATGCCCTCGATGATCAGCTCGCCCGTGGTATCCGACAGCGACGCGAAGATGCCGCCACTGTGAAACCACTTCACGCCGCGTGAGAAGATGGAATTCCAGTCGATGTCACCAGGCGTGAGCATCGCCGCCGCTTCGTTTGCACGATTGTAGAACACGACGGGCGCGCGAACCCCATGCCCACGATCGCTGTAAACGGTTCCCATGTTCGGGCCATTCACGCCGTTGTGCTTGAACCGCTTGTAGAACGGCTTCACGCCCATCGCCCGCACCCGCTCTGCGATCAGGTCGCCAATGGGATAGTCGACCATCGCGCTGACCACGCCGGTCTCGAGCCCGAACGCATCCGCGAGGTTCGCCGCGCAGTTGAATTCACCGCCGCTCACGTGAATCGAGCATTCCGTCGCCTTGCGAAACGGAATGAGCCCCGGATCGAGACGGTGAATGAGCGCGCCCAGTGATACGAAGTCGAGCGCGGTGTCCTGCCGCAGATTCAGGCCGTGCTTCACGGATGTGCCTCGGTGGTTGGTATCGGCCATTCGGTGTGGAAGGTGCCTTCCTTATCGAGACGACGATACGTGTGGGCACCGAAATAGTCGCGCTGTGCCTGCGTGAGGTTGGCGGGCAGGTGTTCGCTGCGATAGAAGTCGAAGTAGGCGAGTGACGCGCTGAGCGCGAGGACTGGAATGCCCATCCCGATCGCCGACTGGATCGCGAAGCGCCATCCATCCTGACGCTCCTCGACCGCCTTCCGGAAGCTCTCATCCAACAGCAGGTTGCCGAGCGCGGGATCGCGCTGGTACGCCGCCATGATGTCGCCGAGTAGGCTCGCGCGGATGATGCAGCCAGCGCGCCAGATCATCGCGATCTCGCCGAGCTGGAGGTCGAACTTGTACTCGACCGATGCGGCCGCGAGCAGTCCCATACCCTGCGCATAGGACGTGATCTTGCTCGCGTAAAGCGCATGGCGACACGCAGTGATGAGCCGTGCGCGATCGCCGGTGAATTTCACGTCGGGGCCCTTGATGATCTTGCTCGCGGCGACGCGCTGCGTCTTGAGGCTGGAAAGGATGCGGCTCTCCACCGCGGCATTGATCGTCGGGATCGGAGCGCCGACGTCGAGCGCATTCTGGCTCGTCCACTTACCGGTGCCCTTGCTCGCTGCCTCGTCAAGGATGACGTCCACGAGTGGCTTCCCCGTATCCGGATCTGTCTGGCGCAGGATGAGCGCCGTGATCTCGATGAGATAGGACTGGAGCTCA
>JBKJUW010000144.1:0-18112 GCA_046589725.1 Gemmatimonadaceae bacterium | reverse complement strand
AGCGCGAACTTGTCGGCCCGCGATTGCCAGAGCTGCGTCGCGAGATCGAACTTCACGAGCACGTTGCCGATCCAGTAGGGCCGATTCTCGCGCCGCCATTCGCGCTCGTAGAGTTCGCGTGTCAACGAATAGGCATCGCGGAGATCCTGGAACCGGCCGTTAATACCTGAGATGTCGCTGAGCTCGCGGTTCGTGTCGCGCCGCGACGTGTCGGCCGCATTGGCGTACGAACGACGGATGTCGTCGGCGAACTGGAATTTCATCCCGATGAGATCGAGGCGACGCGCACCGAGTTCCAGCGCATCGAGCACATCGGCGTTCGCGACGCTTCCCGAGTTACGCAATTGCGCCACATACACCAGCGCAGACTCGGCGGCGATCCGCAGTTCGTGGTTCACCGGGCGGATGCGCTCCGCCGCCAGGAGGCCGTCGGCGCTGAACGGATCGCGCCAGAAGAGCGCGTCGCTCCCCTCGCCGAGCCCGGCCCGCCCGATGACTGCATGCGCGGCCATGAGGAGTCGCTCGGCTGCGTCCGCGCGACCGGTGGTATCGCGATAGAATGCGCGACCGTACGATTTCTGGAACTGCTCGATGCTGCTTTCCCCCGGCTGCCAGCCCGCCGCCGCGCCGAAGAGCACACCAGCCCAGGTCTGGCTGAAGATCGACTCGCCGTCGTCGTCCCAGCTCGTGTTCAGCAGGCCCTTTGCGCCGAGTCGCTGGCCGTCGCGGACGAAGTTGCGGATGTTGACGAAGGCGATGTTGTTGTTCGGGTAGACGCGATTCCAGCTGCTCACGCCCGGTGCCACCCATGTCTCGATCCCGGCGTTCGTGAAGGGCGTGATCTGGCGGTCGAAGCTCGGCGAGGCGCCGTATGACCACGCGACGGCCACCATCTCCTTCGGCAGCGATTTGACGAGATCGGGGTGATTGACGGCGACGTCGCCCCAGAAGAGATACTTCTTTCCGGGCCGCTTGATGGATTCGACGATGTCGCGGAGGAAGCCCAAGTACACGGGTCCGATGCTGTCGCGCTTGATGCGTTCCGCTGTCTGGCCGCGGCCCAGCTCGAAGGTCTCGTCGGCGCCGATGTGGACATACTTGCTCGGGAAGATCGAATCAATCTCGGCGAACCATTGCTTGATGATCGCCATCGAGCCGGGCTGTCCGGGTGCGAGCACGTGGCCGTGCGGCGTTTCGGCGAGCGAGGAGTAGAGCTCGTACTTGAGCGCGTGATGCAGGTGCCCGAAGGCTTCCTGTTCGGGCACGACGTCAATGTGGTACCGCGCCGCGTACGCCACGAGCTCGGCGACATCGGCACGGGAGATCGTGCCGCCGGGCGGGCCGATGAGCGGATTGGAACGGTACTCGAGCGTGTGCTCGAAGTACGGCGAGTACACGTTGATCTTGTATGCCGCAAAGGTGCGCAGCTGACGCTTCATGAAGTCGAGCGTCGGCACTGGCCCGCGAGACAGGTCGTCGTGGAATCCGCGGTACCGCATGGCGGGCCAGTCGCGGATGGAGGCCATGGCGAGCGTCGCGCGCGGGCCCGTGCCCGACACAAGCTGCTTCGCGGTCTGGGCACCGTAGAAGACGCCCTGCGCGGTGGCCCCGATGACGGAGAGCGTGGTGCCGGAATTGACGATGACGTAGCCCTCCTCCCGCATCGCGGGCGCGAGCTCGGTGTGAGTTCGGTCCATGAGGGCCTTCGCGGCGGCGCTGTTCGCGCGAAGCAGCTGAATGCGCGCACTGCCTCCATCCCGCGCGATCGGCACGCCCGCAGCCTCTAGCGTCTGCCGAAGGTCGCGTGCGGCGAAGGCGTCGTCCGGGTCGGATGGCGTCGCCACGCTGAGGCCGCGCGTGAGTACGACGGATCGATTGAGCTGCGCGTCGCGCGGCTGGGGAACGAGCAGCAACGGGCCCTGGGCGGCGACGCCTGTTGCCGCGAGCGCCAATGCGGCCACGATGGCCGAGGTACGGACAGCCAGCATTCGGATCCGGGGTGAGGTCATGAAAGGATGCGTGACAGGGCGTCAGGGTGAATTCGGAGGCTCATCAAACCGGCGAGTCCCATGATGACCCCGAGTATGGCGGCGGTGAGCGCCACCCAGAAGAGCCATCTGCGCTGGGTCAGCGAGGTCAGCGCGAGAAGTGATATCGCGATCGCCGTGAGCGCGTCGGCGAGATCGAACTGATCGTCGTGGAAGTTCAGCGCGTCGTACGTGGCCTGGTCCGCGAGCGCCAGCTTCCTGAGCTCCTCCTTCTTCACCTGCTGGTCGGCGATGAGCGCCGTGTACTTCGCGATGAGCGGGGCGGCCTTCGCCTGCGCGGCCGCGGTGGAACCGGCGGTCATCAGCTGCAACTGGTCGAGTGCCGCCTGTGCGACTTCCTGGCGGATGTTCCTTGCCTGATAGAAGGACCAATGATCGATCTTGTCGGCCTGCGCCTGCTGCATGGCCTGCACGAGGTTGTCATCGCGCACCTTGCAGATGCCGATGAATGTGGCCAGCAGCGCAATGGTCAGTGCCACCCAGGTGTTGAGTCGCCGGGCGCGCGCGTCTCCGGAGTCGGGTCTGGCAGAGTCGTCCTGGCCCGGCGAGTTCAGTGGATCCATTTCCATAGGGACGCGAAAGAGCGGAGAGGAGAAATGTGGCGCTCACGAACCCGCTCGCCGTCGGTAAATTGCACGGAGCCGATGTAGGCACGAGGAGGTACGGTCGTATTCTAGCGCTCATTCTGCAAACCGCCGCACCCGCGCTGCGCCATGTGCACCACATGACGCCGCTGGAGCGCTTGTGGAAGTACACCGCCCTCGGCGCATCCTCTATTGTCTTCGAGGAAACGAATCCCATCTTCGGCGGCATTGCCGCGCGACATGGTCGCCTGGGCATGGTCGGGGTAGTCGTCGCCGTGGCCGTGGGGGTATGGATGGCATCCATCGCCCTGTACTATGTGGGCCGCTGGCGGATCGACTGGGTTCGCGCGCGATGGCCGGAGAAGCATCATCTGCTCGACGCCGCGCTGAAGACCGTGGAACACCATCCCTGGCGCGCGTCACTCGCCGTGCGATTCGCGTATGGACTGCGACTGCCACTGCCGATCGCCTGCGGCGCGGCACGCGTGCCGATCGGCGTCTACGTCGTCGGCAGCGGGATCAGCTCGTGGGTGTGGGCCCTCACGTTCGCCTACGTGGGCCTCGTGTTCGGCGGGGCGGCCGTGATGGTCCTGCGGTTCACGCACCGGCTAGATGTGCGCCTCGGACTGGCGGCGTCGATCCTGGTGATCGTCCTTGTCATCGTGATCCGGCGACGCTACATCGCGGAGCGGAACGCGCGCGCACTCGCCAGCAGGGACATGGAACTTCTGCGACCGCGCACGCAGCAACCACCCGGCCCAACGCCACGCACGACATGACGCCAGAGGAATTCCGCCGATTTGGTCATCAGGTCGTCGACTGGATTGCCGACTATCGCGCAACCGTCGGCGACCGGCCGGTGATGGCGCGCACCGCGCCCGGAGACATCAAGTCAGCGCTACCGAGCACGCCACCGTCGGCGGCGGAGCCTTTTGACGCCGTGATGCGCGACCTCGACGAGATCATCATGCCGGGAATCTCACACTGGCAGCATCCGTCGTTCTTCGGATACTTCCCGGCCAACTCGTCCTACGCGAGCGTGCTCGGCGATTTCCTGAGCACCGGGCTTGGAGTGATTGGATTGTCGTGGCAGTCGAGTCCCGCGCTCAGCGAGCTCGAAGAGGTGACGACCGATTGGGTGCGACAGATGGTCGGGCTTTCCTCCGCGTGGAGCGGGGTGATTCAGGACACCGCCTCGACGAGCACGCTGGTGGCGCTGTTGTGCGCGCGCGAGCGGACGACTTCCCATAGTCTTGCGCGCGGCGGCTTGCAGTCCGAGCCGGCGGCGCTCGTTGTCTACGTGTCGGCGCAGAGTCACAGTTCGGTGGAGAAGGCCGCGCTGCTCGCGGGATTCGGGCGCGAGAACGTGCGCGTCGTGGCGCACGACAGCGCGTACGCCATGCGCGCGGATGCGCTGGAGGCGGCGATACTCGCTGACGTCGCGGCAGGACGCCGACCATGTGCTGTGGTTGCGACCACGGGTACGACGACTACCACGGCACTCGATCCGGTCGACACGATTGCGGCGATTGCGGCGAAACATCAGGTGTGGCTGCACGTCGACGCCGCGATGGCGGGGTCCGCGATGATCCTGCCCGAATGTCGATGGATGTGGGACGGCGTCGAGGGTGCGGACTCGATCGTGCTCAACGCCCACAAGTGGCTCGGTGTCACCTTCGACTGCTCGCTCTACTACGTGCGCGATGCCGATCATCTCGTTCGCGTCATGTCGACCAATCCGAGCTACCTGCGCTCCGGCGTCGACGACCAGGTGAAGAACCTGCGCGACTGGGGACTGCCGCTTGGCCGCCGATTTCGCGCCCTGAAGCTGTGGTTGCACATTCGCGAGCAGGGCGTCGAGCGACTGCAAGTGAGACTGCGGCGCGACATGGCCAACGCGGTATGGCTGGCCGAGGCGGTCCGCACATGCGAAGGGTGGCACGTGGTGGCGCCGGTGGTGTTACAGACGGTCTGCGTGCGACATGAGCCGCGTGGACTCGCGGGCGAAGCACTCGATCACCACACACTCGACTGGGTGCAGCGAATCAATAGCTCCGGTCGAGCGTACCTGACGCCGGCCATTCTCGACGGGCGGTGGATGGTGCGCGTGTCCATCGGTGCCGAGCATACGGAGCGTGCGCACGTCGAGGCGCTGTGGGCGCTGATGCGCGAGCAGGCCGAATAACGCGGCGATTGCCTGCACTGGCCCTGTTCGGCACTCCCCGATTCCCGTAAAGTGCACACCCGAAAAGTCCCACAGACGAAAGGGGGACGCGGATGACGCGAATGCGGCGGATCGTCCGCGAATGAGCAGCATTAAATTCGCTTTGGTTGTTATCCGCATTAATTCGCCCAATCCGCGTCATCCGCGTAGCAACTGGGACTGTGGGGCCAGAGTGGTGCGTCGAACTCGACAACGTGCGATGTGTCTGCAGAACCTGACGCACTCAATCGTTATGGATGCCAGGAGGCGCGCCGATCATCTCCAGCGGAACAGCCGCAACGCGAGCGTAAACGTCACGACCAGCCATAGCGCCACGATCGTCAGCGATGGCGCCACCACACTCCACCCTGCGCCCTGCAGCATCGTGGCTCGTAAAGCGTTGTTAGCGGCCGTCAACGGCAGCGCCTGAATGAACGGCTGCGCCACCGCTGGAAAGTTGTTGGACGAGAAGAACACGCCGGACAACACCCACATCGGCATCATCGCGAGGTTCATCAAGCCCGACGCGCCCTCGATGGTGCGTGCCCGGGAAGCGATGAGCAGGCCCAGACCGCCGAAAGCGAGCGCAGAGAGTACACACACCACCAACAACTGCAGGATCGAACCGCGTACCGGCACGCCAAAGAGAAGCACCGCGCTCCCCAGCACCACCGCCACCTCGAGAATGAGAAAGACGAAGCGCGAGAGTACGAACGACGCGAGATAGTGGCTGCGCGGCATCGGCGTGGAGACGAGGCGCTTCAGCAATCCCTTGCGCCGTGCCTCCACGATGGCGAAGCCGAGTCCCCAGATGCCGCCCCCCATGATGTTCATGCCGAGGAGTCCGGGAACGACGAAGTCGATATAGCGCGATCCCTTCTCCTGCACTTTCCGCTCGCTCACGGACACCGGATCGGCACGACCCGCGGCGCGCTGCAGCGCGTCGTCAACGAGGAATCGTGCGGACCGACCCTCCGGGCGCGTATCGTCGAATCGGTACTCGACGCCACCATCCGCCTTCGGCGCGGCAACGAGGGCGATGTCCGCCGTGCGGAGCGCACGCATCGCCGATGAGTCGCTCATCGATTGCACCTTGAGCCCGGCCGCGTGCGCAAGATGTGCATTGAGCGAGTCCCCGGTCGGCGTGCCCGTCACGACGCCGACGGCAATCACGTCGGCGGGCTTGTTCCGGAACGCGATACCGAGACCAAGCGCCAGAATGATCGGAAACGCGAACGTCCAGAACACCGCCTCGGGCTCACGCAGGAACTCGCGGAAACGCACGAGCGTCAACTGCGCCAGCGACGAATCCTTCCACGAACGTGGCGATTGCTCGGCGTTTCGCATCATCGGCTCAGGCATCGCGCAGTTGTCGCCCAGTGAGGGACACGAAAACGTCCTCGAGTGTCGCGCTGTGCGTGGCGAGCTCGCCGAGCGCGAGGCCGCGCCCACGCAACTCGGCGAGCAGTGCCGGCACGGCACGCGCAAGCTCGCGCACCTCGAGTGTCCAGCGTCCGTCGTGTTCCCGCGCCGACGTCACGCCGTCGAGCGCGCGGAGCACCTCGAGGTCTATCGAGCGAAGCGGTGCCTCGGGCGACGTGAACTCCACGACATGCTCCGCCCCGAGCGACGCGATGAGCTCGCGAGGAGAGCCGAGCGCGATCACCTTCCCGTGATCGACGATGGCGACGCGATCGCAAAGTCGCTCCGCCTCATCCATGTAGTGCGTCGTCAACACGATGCTTCGCCCGCTCGCGCGTAGTTCGACGATCAGGTCCCACAGCTGCCGTCGCGACTGCGGATCGAGGCCCGTCGTCGGCTCGTCGAGGAACAGGAGATCCGGATCGCCCACGATGGCACAGGCAAGCGCGAGTCGCTGCTTCTGTCCACCGCTCAGCTTGCCGACGCGCGCACCACGCTTCTCGCCAAGCTGCACGACATCAATGACGTCATCCACGTTGCGGCCGCGCGCGTAGAAGCTCCGAAACAACCGCACGGTCTCTTCCACCGTGAGCTTCTCGGCGAGCTGGGTCTCCTGGAGCTGGATGCCGAGTCGCTCGCGCAGGTGGCGCTCGCCGGTGTCCCAGCGTTGCCCGAGGACTTCGACGACACCCGCGTCCGGCGCAGTGAGTCCCTCGCAGATCTCTATGGTCGTGGTCTTGCCGGCGCCGTTGGGACCCAGCAGCCCGAAGCACTCGCCCGCTCCCACGATGAGATCGAGTCCATCGACGGCGACGACGTCGCCGTATGTCTTGCGCAGGCCGCTGACGAGAAGGGCCGGTGTCGCTGGTGCCATGATGAACTGGCTGGATTCGCGGTGAAGGTCGGGCCGGCGGCAATCTATCGTACGCCTGGCTGCGTGATACCTGCGGAACCGACGGTCCACGAGCTCGCCGCCTGATGGCTTGCTTCGCTACATGGGCGCTCCATCGAACCATTCGCGAGCGTGGCTGAGCGACGCCCGCGTCGCCTCACTGTCGCCGCCTTCGAGCGATTCGCGGAACGTTCGCAATCGCGTCTCCATTGCCGCAAGCGAACGCACGAGCGCGGCCGTGTTGTCCTCCATGATCGACATCCACAACGACGGCGAGCTCCCCGCAAGTCGCGTCATATCGCGGCCGCCGGGTCCAAGCGCCGATCGCTGCACCCCCGCCTCGCGCAGCGCGAGCGCGAGGGTGGTGGAAACGACCTGCGGCAGGTGACTGCGCCACGACATCTGCTCGTCGTGCACCGTGGCATCCAGGATCTCGACGCCTGAGCGAAGGCCCCGCCAGAACGACTCCGCGAGACGAAGCGACTCGGGTGTCGTGCTGGACGTCGGACAGAGAAACACACGCGCATCATCAAACAGGTTCGCTCGCGACGCGCGCCACCCCGAGCGATGACTGCCCGTGAGTGGATGCGCACCCACGTACCGCGCACCGAGCCCGAGCGAATCCGCGGCTCCGACGATGCTGCGCTTGGTGCTTGCGATGTCCATGACCAGACGCGCCTGCCCGAGGCGCGGCGCGATGAGCCGAAGCAGCGCCATGGTTGCATCGACCGGCAGCGCAAAGACCACGACGTCCGCTCCCTCGATACCCCCGAGCTGCGCGCCGAGTCGCTCATGCACGATGCCTTCGCCCTCCGCGGCATCGAGCGAATCCGGAGCACTATCGTAGCCGAGCACTCGTACGTCCCGCTCGGCGAGCGCGCGCGCGAGAGAGCCCCCCATGAGCCCCAGTCCTACGATCGCGACGCGCTCGATCGGCGTCATGGCGCGGCTTCCTGGGCCCGACGCGAGAGGCCGACGACATGCCAGAAGATCTCACGAACTGCCTCGACGGGAAGGTCATTCTCCCGTGCCGTGCCTACCGCGCGACGGATGACCTCCGCCTCGCGCTGCGGGTCGAGAATCGGCAATCCCGCCGCCTTCTTCAGCGTCGCCGTCCGCTTGCCGAGTGCGACCCGCTCGGCGAGGAGGGCAATGAGCCGCCGGTCGAGCGCCTCGATGTCACTGCGGCACTGCGCCAGCTCAGCGAGCGGATCGTGGTCCGTCATGCGACGGCACTGGTAAACGATCCGCTCTCGGCCAGCTCGCGGGGCACAAAAGACCGTCCCGCCGCCTCGGCGAACGCAGGCACGCGCAGCATGAGCTTCGCGAAGGCGGCGAAGTCGAGCGACTGGTCGCCGTCGGAAAGCGCTGTCTCGGGATTCGGGTGCACCTCGATGATGAGCCCATCGGCGCCCGCGGCAATCGCGGCGAAGGCGAGCGGCGCGACGAGCGACGCCTCACCGCCGGCATGACTCGGATCGACGATGACGGGCAGGTGCGTCTCACGTTGAAGCACGGGGATGGCGGAAACGTCGAGCGTGTTGCGCGTAGCGCGCTCGAAGGTGCGGATGCCGCGCTCGCACAGGACGACCTGGTGATTGCCGTGCGCCATGATGTATTCCGCGGACATCAGCAGCTCGCTGATGGTCCCGGAGAGCCCGCGCTTGAGAAGGACCGGGCGTTGCACGCGTCCGAGCTCGGCGAGCAGGGCGTAGTTCTGCATGTTGCGCGCGCCCACCTGCAGCATGTCGGCATGCTCGGCGACCAGGTCGACGTCGCGTGTGTCGAGCACCTCGGTGACGACCGGCAACCCTTGCTCACGGCGCGTGGCCACCAGCAGCTCGAGAGCCTCCTTGCCGAGTCCCTGGAAGGAGTAAGGCGAGGAGCGGGGCTTGAATGCGCCGCCGCGGAGGATGGTCGCGCCGGCGGCGCGGACGGCGGCGGCGGTGTCGTTGAGCATGGTGCTGTTCTCGACGGAGCAAGGTCCGGCAATGACGGTCAGCTCGTGCCCGCCGATGATGGCGTCCTGCCCGACGCGCACCACGGTGCGGTTCACGGCAAATTCGCGCGAGGCCAGCTTGTACGGCTTGAGCACCGGCATCACGGACTCGACGCCCGGAATGGAGCGCAATGGCAACTCCATGAGCTTCGCCTCGTCGCCGATGCAGCCGACGATGGTGCGGTGCTCGCCGCGCGAGAGATGGGTATGGAGTCCGGCCGCCTCGATCCGCTCACGCAGGTGATCGAGCTCGTCGTCGGTGATGTCGGGGCGGGTGATGATGATCATGGCGAGGTGCTCGAGTGAGGGGGCTGGGCGATGAACAACAAAAAGGCCCGCGAGGAGTTTCGCGGGCCGGCGGTGTCGTAGGCGAGGAGCTGGGCTCCGTCAGTCGCGCGTACGTCTCCATCCACGGCCCGTCGAGGGATAGCCGTAGTAATAAAACGAGACGAAGTAGAAGCTCGCGCTGGATGCCATGATCGCACGTTAGGGTCGCACGGGCCGTCCGTCAAGAGTCGATTGGCGTCTCATCAACAGTTCGAATGGGGAATTCCGCTTGTTAGGTTGCGAAAGCTTCCTCTCTGACGAGGTGCCATGGACAAGCTTCCCCGTTCGTTCGATGCCGGGCAGGTGCAGACCGCAGTGCTGCTCATCGCCCCGAAAGTGGTGGCGGCGCTCGTCGTCATCGCGTTCTTCTGGGCCGTGCTGCGCATCACGCGCCAGCCCTTTCGCGCGGCACTGCGCCGCGCCCGCTTCGCCGACGGTCTCATCAAGCTCCTCGTCGATGGGCTCTACCGCGGCCTCATCGTGCTGCTCGGCCTCGTCATGGCCGCGAGTCAACTCGGCATCAACGTCAGTGCGCTGCTCGCCGGGGTCGGGGTGGCGAGTATCGCGCTCGGCTTCGCGGCGCAGGAGACCGTCGCCAACATGATTTCCGGATTCCTCATCTTCTGGGATCGGCCCTTCCAGATCGGCGATTACATCACGACGCAGTCGCGCTATGGTGAGGTCCGCGAGATCACGCTGCGCACCACCCGCATTCGCACGAATGACAACACCTTCGTCATCATTCCCAACCGGCAGATCATCGGGGACACGCTCGTCAACCACTCCATGTACGGCGAGACGCGGGTCATCATTCCCGTCGGCATTGCATATCGCGAGCGGATTGCGCACGCGCGCGAGGTGCTGCTGGCGGCCGCTGCGCAGGTCGACGGCGTGATGAAGGTGCCCGCCCCTGACGTCGTGGCCACGGCGCTCGGGGATTCGAGCGTCGACCTCCTGGTGCGCGTGTGGATCGACGACGCCTCGCTCGAGAAGCCCATCGGCTTCCGCGTACTCGAGGCGTGCAAGGTGGCACTCGACGAGGCGGGCATCCAGATCCCCTTCCCGCACCGGCAGCTCATCATCGAGCAGGTCGAGGATCGCGTGTGGAGCGGCGCCGCTGCGCTCGTCAGCGGTCCGGGCGACCAGGCCTGAGTCCCGTGGACATCCCGAATCCGCTGCGCGTCGAGACCGCCGCGCGGTCGCTGCTTTTCAAGAAGCGCGCAACGCATCTTCCCCGCATGACGCTCATTCGCTCCTGGCTCCTGGCGGGCGCCGCGGTGATCACGCTCGCTGCGCATGTCGGCGCCCAGAGTCGCGCCCGCGCCCGCGAGCTCGGCGTCGCACCCGGCATCTTCACGACAGGCGCGAATAACGCCATCACTGACGTCGCGGGTGTGAAGGTTGGTCATGCCACAATCATCTCCGGCGACTCCATCCACACCGGCGTCACCGCGATCCTGCCGCACGGTGGCGACCTCTATCACGATCGTGTGCCGGCCGCCGTCCACATCGGCAATGCCTTCGGAAAACTCGTCGGCTCGACGCAGGTGCAGGAACTCGGCGAGCTCGAGACCCCGATCCTCCTCACGTGCACCCTGTGCGTATGGCGCGCCGCGGATGCGCTCGTCGCCGAGCTCCTCCAACAGCCGGGCATGGAGGGTATCCCGTCGATCAATCCCGTGGTCGGTGAGACGAATGACGCATACCTGAACCTCATCCGCCTCCGCCCCATCACGCCGGAATCCGTGCACGCGGCGCTCGCCGCCGCATCGGGTGGGCCGGTGGCCGAGGGCAGCGTGGGCGCCGGTGCGGGAACCGTGGCCTTCGAATGGAAGGGCGGCATCGGCACCTCGTCGCGCGTACTGCCGCGCAGCCTCGGCGGCTATACCGTCGGCGTCCTCGTCCAGACCAACTTCGGCGGCATCCTCCAGGTACTCGGCGCGCCGGTCGGGCGCGAGCTCGGCAAGTATTCGTTCAAGGGCAACGTCGACAGCGAGCGCGGTGACGGCTCGGTAATGATCGTCGTCGCGACGGATGCGCCGATCTCGGATCGCAACCTACAGCGCCTCGCCGCTCGAGCGATCATGGGTCTCGCGCGCACGGGGTCGAGCGCGTCGAACGGATCGGGTGATTTCGTCATCGCGTTCTCGACGGCGGCCGGCGTCCGCCGCGGCCCAGCGAACGTCGTGCGCCCCGACAGCACACACCGGCTGCTTGCCACCTCCGAACTCTCGAACGACGACATGTCGGCGCTGTTCGAGGGCGTCGTCGAGGCGACGGAGGAGGCGATCTACAATTCGCTGTTCATGGCCACGAGCGTCACCCAGCGCGGACGCACGGTCGACGCCATTCCGCTCGACCGCGTGCGCGAGATCCTCGCCCGGTACAACGTCGTCAAGCGCTGACGATCCGCGAGGCGCGGAACCGCGCCACCACAACGCATACTGGCAGCGGCAAGGGCGCGCGCTCGGTCATCGACCCCGGCGGCCGCGCGCAGGCGGTTCGCCTTCCGGGGGATCTGCCTCATCGATGAAAACGCCGCCGGCGCGCAGCTTCTTCAGCATCGATGCTCGCGCGGCAGGCGCGAGGTCGGGCAACTCCAGCAGCACGGGAGAAATCCGATGGACCCCCGCACCGAGCAGCGACACGACGCGCGCGGCATCGTCCTCGTCGGCGCACTGCAAGAGCTCGGCGCGCCGCATTCGCACGCGCTTCACCGTGCCCATCCATCCCGCGATCTCGTGCTGCACGTTCCTCGGCACCAGTCGGCTCGACGCGCGCGTCAACGCGCCGACGACGTCGCCGACCGTCGCGCCCGATTCGGCCGCGCCGAGCACCGACGCGCGCGTGATCACGAAAACGCGCCCCGGTGCGAGGCCGACACGCTCGGAAAAGCGCGCGAGCTCCGCCTCCACCGCGGGCGCGCTGCCGAGGAACACGATGTCGAAGTTCGGCTGCACCACGACGTCGGCCGTGTCGTCACCGCCGTAGTCGAATGCGTCGGCCGCGCCGAGGAGGTAGCGGCCGACAGACGTGAGCGAGAAGCAGATTTTCCCACTCTCGTGAAGCCCCACAGTCGCGCCGCCGAGCCCGATCAGGCGATCGGTGAGGAAAGAGGCGAGCATCTGTCGCCACGTGTCGCGCGCACTCGGCCGCGGATCGGTGTATCCGCTGTAGTGGACGAGTTCATCGAGGCTACCGGCCGGGTTCGCAGCAGCCACGGAGAGCGGATTGTCGCCGCGCGCTTCGTACTCGAGGAAGTCGACGATCGGGATGAGCAGGTCCGCCGCATGCAGGAACGCCCGTTCGAGCTCGTCACGAAGCTTCAACGATTTCGGTACGCGGTAGTACGGCAGCGCATACGGAAAGAAACCAACGGAGCCGTCCATGTCGTATGTGCTGCGCGGGTTCCGTTCCTTCGACATCCGCATTGGCTCGAGCAGCGCCGCAAGGCGGTCGCGTGCCGAAAGCCCAAGCCACCGCATGCCCGCGGGCGTGGCGTGCAGGTGCGGATTGCCATCCAGCTCGCGCAGGATGGCGAGACGATGTATCCGCAACTCGCTCGAGGCGCGACCGATCCGGTCTTCGTGGACGAGTTTCGCCACCCAGGGTGGTAGTGTGACAAGCCGCCGCTCGATTTCCGCACGCGTCCGCGCGAAGACCGCGGCGTCGTTCGCGCGCACGCGCACCGGCGTCGCCGCTGCCGCCGCGAGGAGCGTCGTCATGTCCTCCATGAACACGGCGAGCGTGAAGGTCTCGCCGACCTCGACGGACTCCGGCGTCATCGGCTCCGCACGCGTGAGCTCGCGCACCACACTCGGCCACAACCCGACCATCGGCTCGAGATCCTCGGCGCGCATGCCGGCGAACAGCGCGAGCGACGCGAGGCCCGCGTGCATCGCATCGCCGAGCGCGAGGAGATCCATGTCGCCCGGCGGCGCGGCGGCGAGGTCGCGGAGCGACACGCCCGCGGGAAAATCGAGGAGATGGCGCACGAGCGCCTGGAGCTCGAGCAGGACGACAATGTTGTTCGCGATGAACTCCGAGGAGTTGAGCCCATGCGATTCTGCCCAGGCGAGCAGCGCCTCGTCGCCTGCAGCGTCGAGCAGCTCGCCCACCCACGCCGGGGACTGCACGAACGGCGCGAGCGTCTGCCGGTTCGCGTACACGCGCGACCTCAGCGAGGCAGAGGCGATCCGCTGGACGTCGTCGCCCGTGAAGTGCTCCTCCAGGTATCTGAGGAGCTCGTGGCGCAGCTTCATCTCATCGCGCTCGATCGGCGCGAGATGAAAGATCCGGTGTCGCCCCAGGGCGCGCAGCACCTTCACCAGCTCGCGACGCGCATCACCCAGCCAGACCCGGCGCTTTTCCGGCTCGTAAACGGCGATGCCGCTCTCGACCACGATGTCGAGATACTGCCCGAAGCGCGCCGCCGAGACGAAGCCCTGCGTCTTCAGCTCGTCGAGCAGGATGTGGCGCGCGGGCAGCGGCAGGAGTGACCACCGACCCATGTCCTGGAGCACAGCGGCCCAGTCGACATCGAAGCGCTTCATGCGAATGCGCTCGCGTCGGCAATCTCGTACTCGTAGCCCTGCTCGCAGAGGAAGAGCTGGCGCTTGAGCGCGAAGTCCTGCTCCACCGTATCCGCGCTGACGACGCTGTAGAAGTGCGCCTGGTTGGCGCCCGCCTTCGGACGGAGAATGCGGCCGAGGCGCTGCGCTTCCTCCTGGCGCGAGCCGAAGGTGCCGGACACCTGGATCGCGAGCGACGCATCGGGAAGGTCGATCGCGAAGTTTGCCACCTTGGAAACGATGAGCGCCGGCAGCGCGCCGCACCGGAACTGCTCGTAGAGCACGTCGCGCTTCGACTGCGGCGTGGTGCCGGTGATGATCGGCACGTCCATCTCGGCAGCGAGCAGCTCGAGCTGGCTCACGTACATGCCGATCACCAGCGCCGGCTCATCGGCATGCCGCGCGATGATGTCGCGCACCACCTGTGTCTTGTCCGGGTTCTCCGAGGCGACGCGGAACTTGTTGCGCGCGTCCGCGACGGCGTACGGCATGCGCGACGCCTCGGCGAGCGGCACGCGCACTTCGGTGCACACGGCCGTTGCGATCCAGCCCTGTCGCTCGAGCACCTTCCACGGCACATCCGCCTTCTTCGGCCCGATGAGCGCGAACACGTCATCCTCGCGTCCGTCCTCGCGCACGAGTGTCGCGGTGAGGCCGAGCCGGCGTCGCGCCTGGAGTGTCGCGGTCACCTGAAACACCGGCGCGGGCAGCAGGTGCACCTCGTCGTAGATGATGAGGCCCCAGTTGCGCTGGTCGAACAGCGCGAGGTGCGTGAAGTCCGCGTTCCTGTTCGCGCGGTGCGTGAGGATCTGATACGTCGCCACGGTAATCGGCCGCACGTCCTTGGTGCCTGCCGAGTACTCGCCAATCTGCTCGGGCGCGATATCGGTCTTGTCGAGCAGCTCGCGGATCCACTGCCGCACCGCGGTGACGCTCGTGGTGAGGATGAGCGTAGACGCCTGCACGACGGAGATCACCCCCATGCCGACGACGGTCTTCCCCGCGCCGCACGGCAGCACGACGACGCCCGACCCGCCGCGCGCGGAGCCCAGCGCGTGGAAGGCATGTACTGCCTGCACCTGGTAGTCGCGCAACGCGAACGGATCACCCTGCAGTGTCTCGTTGCGCAGGGTGACGTCGAGCGACTCGCCCTCCGCGTAGCCGGCGAGATCCTCGGCGGGAAATCCCGCCTTGATGAGCGCCTGCTTCACGCGGCCGCGGTCGCCTTGGGCGATGCGGAAAATGGTCGGCGCGATGCGGTCGCCGAGCACCGGCGCGAGCGCCTTGCCATGTGCGAGCTCCTCGGCGAGCATCGGATCGCTCGCGTGCAGATAGAGATGCTGGGCGGTGGGGTCGTGCTCGTCGCGCTCGATACGGAGCCGGCCAAAGCGCCGGGCGAAGTCGCGCACCTGGTTCGTGATGCCGACCGGTACGGGGAACCGCGAGAAGGTCGTGAGCGTATCCGCGATCTCGTCGACGGGCACGCCCGCGGCGCAGGCGTTCCAGATGCTGAGCGGCGTGATACGATAGGTGTGGATGTGCTCGGGCGACTTCACGAGCTCCGCGAAGCGGGCGAGGGCGTCGCGCGCTTCAGGGTAGAGAGGTGCCGAGACGTCGGCCAGGACGGTGAGGTCGCCCTGAACGATCAGTGGGTTGTCGTTCATGGGGACACATTCTACATCGGGAGCGACACCGCTGCCGAGAGAGGGCGAGGTGGGCCGGAAGGGCGCATGCCATGGCCCGCTGGTGCGACGGCGCACACCTTTCACCGCGTCGTTTCGTCACTCGAAGCCGAGGCGTGTCGCGCACCACCTCCTTCGGACGAGCCCACTACGCCACGAGCCTCCTCCATGCGTGATCGTACCATCGCACTCGCCTGTGCACTCCTCGGCCTGTCGTCACCGGTTGTGGACGCCCAGCGCGCCATCCCGACGCCCGCCTCCGTGATCGGTTTTGCTCCCGGCACCGACCGGAAGCTTCCCGAATGGCAGCAGGTCGTGTCGTACTTCAAGGCACTCGACGCTGCCTCGCCGCGCGTGCAGTTGCGCGTGCTCGGCAAGACGACGCTCGGTCGCCCCTTCATTGCCGCATTCATCGGCGACTCGGCCACGCTTGCCAACCTGCCGAAGCTGCATGAGGCGCAACGGAAGCTCGCCGATCCGCGCCTCGCCACAGCGACCGAGCGCGAGACCCTCGAGCGCGATGGTAAGGTCGTCGTTCTGGTAACGTCGAGCATTCACTCGACGGAGGTCGGCGGCATCCTCACGCCGCTCTCGCTGGCGTACAAGCTCGCGGCGTCCGAAGACGAAGAGGCGCGCGCCATCAGGAAGAACACCGTCGTGATCCTGGTGCCGTCGCTCAACCCCGACGGCGTCGACATTGTCGGCGACTGGTACCGGAAGTCGCTGGGCACTGCATGGGAAGGCACGCAACCGCCGACGCTGTATCACTACTACACCGGGCACGACAACAATCGCGATTGGTACGCGTTCACGCAGGTCGAAACGCAGATGGTGATTGACTCGCTCTATAGCGAGTGGCATCCGCAGATCGTGAACGACATCCACCAGCAGGGATCGAACGGCACCCGCATCTTCATTCCGCCCTACATGGATCCCATCGAGCCGAACATCGACCCGATCCTCGCCGCTGGCGTGGCGCAGATGGGCAAGTCGATGACGTGGCGGCTCACCCTGCAGGGGCTCGTCGGCGTCGCGAACAACACGTCGTACGACGCATGGACTCCGGCGCGCGCGTATCAGCACTATCACGGCGCAATCCGCATCCTGACGGAGACGGCGAGTGCATCGCTTGCGTCGCCGATCACCGTTGCATTCGACGACCTGCGCGCCGGCTACAACGTCGACCCGAAGGTGACTGGCGTGGACTTCCTTACGCGCTGGCAGGGCGGCACCTGGGGCATCGGCGACATCGTGAAGTATCAGCTCGCCGCGTCGTGGGCCCTCCTCACGCAGGCCGCCGACGATCGCGCCCTCTGGCTGTCGAGCTTCAGCGCCGTGCAACGGCATTCGGTCCAGGGCAACCAGGCCGTTGGCCGACGTGACTGGCCGGCGACGATCGTCATTCCCGCGCAACCGGCGCGCGACACGGCCGTCAACTTCGCGCTGCGTATCCTGCAGCGCGGCCAGGTGGAGATTCGGCGCGCGTCGGTTGGTTTTTCCGCGAGCGGTCGCAGCTTCCCCGCCGGAAGCTACCTCATCTCGACGGCGCAGCCGTATGGCGGCTTCGCGAAGACGTTGCTCGAGCCGCAACACTATCCGGACCTTCATGAATATCCGGGCGGACCGCCGAAGCGCCCGTACGACGTGGTGGCGCACACGCTACCGCTGCTGTTCGGCTTCGACGTCGCCATGCTCGACAGCCCGGTGACCGTGGAAGCGACGCCGCTCGCCCGCGTGGCGCCGACGCCGTGGATTGCGACGGGTCTTTCAAACAGCCGCGCGCGTCGCATCGCGATCTTCCAGAATACGTTGCCGTCGATGGATGAAGGGTGGACGCGTTGGGTGTTCGACCAGTACAAGATTCCCTTCACCGTCATCTCGGCGAAGGACATCCGGTCGGTGGATCTCGGATCGCGCTTCGACGCGATCATCCTGCCCGACCAGCAGGCGCGCGCGATCGCGGGTGGGCCGGTCAGCGCGTATCCCGATTCGCTCAAGGGCGGCATCGGCGCGCCCGGCGCAGCGGCACTCGGCGCATTCGTGGATCAGGGCGGGACGGTCGTCGCCTTCAATGAAGCGAGCAACTACGCCATCGAGGCGCTTGCCCTTCCCGTGAAGAATGACATGGCGGGCGAGCGGTCGAACGATTTCTACGCACCTGGCTCGATACTGAAAGTGGTCATCGACCGATCGCATCCGCTCGCGACCGGCTACACCGCGCCGGAACAGGCGGTGTGGTTCGAGGGATCGCCGGCGTTTACGGTCACGGATACGACGCGAGCATCCGTGGTGGCGCGCTACCCGGCTGCTTCCACCAATCCGCTCATGTCAGGCTGGCTGCTCGGCGCACCAAAGCTCGCCGGCAAGGCCGCGATGGTCGACGT
>JBKJUW010000035.1:0-8551 GCA_046589725.1 Gemmatimonadaceae bacterium | reverse complement strand
CCTCGGGAGAACGCTTGAGGTTGAGGAGGCCGCGCTTCTCGGCCTCCTTGAGCCATTCGTCCGAGTAGTTGTTGCCCTCGAAGCGAATGGCGGCGCTCTCCTTGAACGCCTCACGGACCACCGCGAGCACCACGTCGTCCACCGACTTGCCGCGCTTGAGGTTCGAGCGGATCTGCTCCGTGATTTCGCCCAGCGCTTCCGCGACGGCGGCATTCAGCAGCACGATGGGAAACGCGATGGACGCCGACGACCCAACGGCGCGGAACTCGAACTTGTTGCCCGTGAACGCAAAGGGCGACGTGCGATTGCGGTCCGTGTTGTCCTTCTCGATCTCCGGCAGGCGCGCCACGCCGAGCTTGATCATCGCCTGCGCCGCATTGGCCGAGCTCTTCCCGGCGGCGATGGCCTCGATGACCTTCGTGAGCATCGAGCCCATGAACACCGAGATGATGGCCGGCGGCGCTTCGATGGCGCCGAGACGATGCTCGTTGCCGCTCGACGCGATGCCCGCGCGGAGCAGGCCCGCGTGGCGATGTACGCCGCGCAGGATGGCCGCAAGGAACACAAGGAAGCGCAGGTTCTGGTGCGGGGTCTTGCCCGGCTTGAGCAGGTTGGTGCCGTCGAGCTCCGCACTGTCCGCCGCGATGGACAGCGACCAGTTGCAGTGCTTGCCGGACCCATTGATGCCCGCGAACGGCTTCTCGTGCAGCACAGCCTGCAGCCCGTGACGCAGCGCGACCTTACGCAGCACCGCCATGGCCATCTGGTTGTGGTCCACCGCGATGTCCGTCTCCTCGAACAAGGGCGCCATCTCGAACTGGCACGGCGCAACCTCGTTGTGCCGCGTGATGATCGGCACGCCAAGCTTGTAGAGCTCGTGCTCCACTTCGGAAATGCACGCCTGGATGCGCTCCGGGATGCCACCGAAATAGTGGTCCTCGAGCTGCTGTCCACGCGGAGGCGGCGCACCAACAAGCGACCGGCCCGCCATCACGAGATCGGGACGCAGCGCAAAGTGCTGCCGATCGATCAGGAAGTATTCCTGCTCCGCACCCAGCGTCGTGTAGACGCGCTGCACTCCAGTGTCACCCAGGACCTCCAGGAGCGCAATCGCCTTCGCCGAAAGAATATCCGAGCTGCGAAGCAGCGGCGTCATTTCGTCCAGCGCCTCACCATTGTAGCCGATGAACACCGACGGAATGCACAGCGTCCGCGTGTTGCCACCCTCCACGATGAACACCGGGCTCGCCGGGTTCCACGCGGTATAGCCGCGGGCTTCCCAGGTGGCGCGCAGGCCCCCACTCGGGAAGCTCGACGCATCCGGCTCGCTCTGAATGAGCTGGCTGCCGGTGAACGCTTCCATCGGCTGCTTGTTGTCGTCGAACGTCAGGAAGGCATCGTGCTTCTCTGCCGTCAGGCCGGTCTGCGGTTGGAACCAGTGCGTGAAGTGCGTGACCCCACGGCTCATCGCCCAATCCTTGATCGCCTTCGCGACCGTGGGCGCAACCTCGATATCGAGCTTCTTCCCGTGACGAATGGACGCCGCGAGTTTGGCGTACACCTCCTTGGGAAGCTTGTCGCGCATCTGGCGCGCGCCAAACGTGTTGATGCCGAAGTACGCCGACGTCGGCGTCACGGAGCCGTCGCCATTGCTGGCCGACGCTGGAGTACGGGGAACGCGTGCGATGACGTCGCGCAGCGTAGACTGACGGGAAGCATGCGAAGCTGGCATTGGTCGCGGTGAAGGCGGGAGAAGCAAAAAGTGCAGTAATTACACATCAAATTACTCGAAAGCGGCTGTTTTCGGCAACAATGTGCACGTTTTTGTGCGAAACGAACAGTTCAGGAGATGCGATCAAGCTTTCGGAGCGCCGGCACCAGCCGTGACGTGAGACCGACCACGATCAACGCGGCGGCTCCGCCGAGCACCACGGCGGGAACGGCCCCGAACAGGCGCGCCGCGACTCCACTCTCGAACGCACCCAGCTCGTTCGACGAACCGACGAACACCGAATTCACCGCCGACGCCCTCCCGAGCATGTCTACCGGCGTGAGCATCTGCAAGAGCGTGGACCGGATCACGACACTCACACTGTCCGCCATGCCACTCACACAAAGCAGCACGAGCGAGAGCCAGAAGCTCGTCGACAGGCCGAAACCAATGATGCACAACGCAAAAACGGTGACGGCAAGCAGCATGCTGCGCCCCGCCCGCGCGAACGGCCTGCGATGCGCGAGGAAGAGCCCCATCGTCACCGCCCCCGCCGCCGGCGCCGCCCGCAACACACCAAGCCCCTGTGGTCCGACGTGCAGCACCTCGCTCGCAAACACCGGTAGCAACGCCTCCGCGCCGCCGAGGAACACGGAGAAGAGGTCGAGCGACATCGCACCAAGGATGACCGGTTGGCTGAACACAAAACGCAACCCGACCAGGAGGTTCGTGCCGATCGGCTGCGCGCCCAATCGTCGCTCGCCTGCCTCGTACCGCATAATGAGCATGCCGGCGAGTGCGCAGCACATCAGGACGACGTCAACCGAATACGCCGCGACCGCTCCGGAGAACCCATATAGAAGGCCGCCCGCGGCCGGCCCGACAACGGCCGCGATCTGCCAGCTGCTGCTGCGCCACGCGATCGCATTCTGGAGATGCTCCCTGGGCACGAGCTCCGCGCTGAGTGCCTGGCGCGCCGGCTGCAGCAGACTGCGCGCGATGCCGCTGGCAAAAACGACGACGTAGATGGGAGCCACGCCCACGCGCGCCAGCACGCCGCCGCGACTGAGGACGAGCAGCGCGACGGCACACATCGCAAGCACCGCGAGGCCCGAAACGGCCACCGTGCGCCGGTTCAATCGATCTGCCAGATACCCCGCCGGCAGCGCCACCGCGATGAAGGGCAGCGCCTCGGCGAGTCCGATCAGGCCGAGTGAGAGAGGATCGTGCGTGATCGAATACACCTGCCATCCGACCACCACCGCCTGCAACTGCGAGCCGAGCGTCATCGCGAAGAGGCTCACGATGTACCAGCGGAACTCGGGGTGTCGCAGTGAGACGTACGGATCGTGCGGCGCCGGCCATGCCTCCGGCGCGCTAGCGGTCATTTTCGGGAGGCAAGCGTGGCTCGGATTTGTTCGGCGTGCGCGAGGTGTGCGCTTACCGCTGGCCGGAGGCTCGTTACGAAGTCGCGCAGCTCTCCTGCCCGGGTACTCGGGATGAGCACGCTGCTGATGGCATCCAGGAGGTCTTGATGATACTGGATCTCGTTGGCGATGTAGGTAGAGTCGAACTTGGCGCCGTCGAGCTCACGAAGGATGTCCCGCCGCATCGCGCTGTGGTCGCGGAAGTCGAGGCTGGTCGCGTTGTCCTCCGCCGTGATGCGATCGCGGGTCGAGATGTCGTTGACGCGGTTGTTGAGCAGGGTGTGGTCGGTGAGCATGCGTCGCGCGAATGCCTTCACCTCCGGGCTGCTCGCTCGCGCCGGAACGAGCCGGGCATAGCTGAGGTCCGTGTTGTTGGCGGCAAGGATGATTGCCACCACGTTCGACGTCGAGACGCGGCTGATCCTGGGCGTCGGCGCCGCCGTGCGCACCGTGCTCGTCGGCGCACGAGCGGCGGAGGGTGTCGGAGCGCGCGAGGTCGCCTGGGGCCGCCGACATGCGACCCCTGCGGCGATCGAAAGTGTCGACAGGTGGACGAGCAAACGCATTGTGGGGCGCATGGAGCTCCGGACTTGGGATGAGCACACGTTATCCAGCCGCGTGATGCGCGTCCAGAGTACAGAGCTAGGATGATAGGAGGATAGGATGATAGGATGATAGGACGAACGCCTATCCTCCTATCTTCCTATCCTCCTATCCTCCTATCGTGTTTGCCCGGCGAGAAAGCCGGACTGTACATTTGTCTCCAATGAATCCGACCCCATCCGATTCGCCGTACCCAATGCAGAGAAACGAGACGCCGGCGCGCGTCGACGTCGCTCTGGGTGGGCCGGACGATGCTCAGCTCCTCCGCCAGATGGCCGCGGGGAACGAGCAGGCACTCGGCGCATTCTACGACAGGTGGCATCCCCTCGTTCACGCAATCGTCCTGCGGGTCCTGCGCTCAGGCGAGGATGTCGAGGACGTGGTGGAGGAGACCTTTTGGCAGGCATGGCGTCAGGCGGGACGGTACGAATCCGCGCGCGGCGCGGTGCAGACGTGGATCCTCACCATCGCCCGCAGTCGCGCGCTGGATCGTGTGCGACTCGTGAATCGGCGCCGCGAGGAGTCGATCGAGGGCGAGAGTGGGGAGCAGGTGCTGCAGCTGGCGACCGAGAGTGATCCGTCGATGGATGCCGAGTCTGCGGAGCGACGGAAGCTGGTGATCGCGGCGTTGTCGGACCTGCCCGCCGAACAGCGGGAGGCGCTGGAGCTCGGCTATTTCGGAGGGTTGAGTCAGTCCGAGATCGCCGAACGTACGGGACATCCGCTCGGCACGATCAAGACGCGGATGCGGTTGGCAATGCAGAAGCTGAGGGGAACTCTCCTGGTGCTGCGCGAGGAAGCGCGAACATGAGCAACGGCATTACACACGAGGAAGCACGCAATGCGCTCGAGGCGCTTGCTCTGGATGCGCTGGATGCATCCGAGCGAGCGGCCGTGTTGGCGCACGTGGATGGCTGTGCCGCGTGCCGCTACGAGCTCACGGCATTGGAGAACACGGCGGCGCAGTTGACGTTCGCCGTTCGTGGCGTGCCCATGTCCGACGAGCAGCGGAGCAGGGTTCGCGGGCGTCTCATGAGTCGGGTGTCCGGCGGACGCAGCGAAACGCCGCGCGATATTGAGGCAGTGACGGGCCGCATTCCGTACCATCGTCCCGCAGCGGAACTGGAGGCTGAGCTCGGGGCGCACGGGGAGAAGCCGTTTCATATTCTCGTTCCGCATCCGACCACCGAGCCGGCACACCACGAGCTCGTGCGCTTCACGGCGGCGCGTGCGTGGTGGCTCGCCGCGGCGGCGACGCTCATCGCGGCGGTGAGCCTGGCGTCGCTCTATCAGGTCACGAAGCAACGCGACGCAGTGACCACCGCATTCCAGGTCGCGTCGAGCGACCGCTCGGCCGGCCGGCAAGTGCTCGATTCGCTGCGTGTCAGCCTGGCATCGCGGGATCGCGTGATCGCGAACCTCACCGGACCTGACGTCGCGGTGATGACCCTCGCGTCAACTGGTCCGAATGCGCCGTCGGGTCGGATGTTCTGGAACCAGGCAGTGAACGCGTGGACGTTTGTGGCGCACAATCTTCCGAAGCCCGCCGCGGGGCGGACGTACCAGCTCTGGCTCGTGACGGCGAAGGAGAAGATCAGTGCCGGCACGTTCGTTCCCGGTGCGAATGGCGACGCCCTGATGCAGGCAACGTATGCGCTGCCGAAGAATGCGCTGGCCGCCGTGGCGGTCACCGACGAGCCGGAGACCGGGAGTGCCCAGCCCACGACGACGCCGGTGTTGGTGGCGGTCGCTGCAACCCGATAGCCTTTTCGAGGTAGGGCGCTTCAACGTCGCCTACGGCTGCGCGAATTCACCCGGGGCGCGACGCTCATCGACGACGGCGCGCGTTGCCCGGTGCCGAGCAAGCGCGAGCGAAGACTCGAGGGTGGCCATGCAGAAGCTTGCCCACGCGAGGCCCACGATGATCCCACCGAGCACATCCGACGGGTAGTGGACGCCGAGATAGAGTCGCGTGAGGCAGATGAGGAGGATGAGGACGATGGCGGTGACGAGTGTGAGCGCCTTGGCCCAGTGGTGCTTCTGGAGGCGCAGCAGCAGGTAGGCCACCGTGCCGTAGACGACCGTCGCGCTCATCGCGTGGCCCGACGGGAATGACGAGCTCACGGCGGTCGTCTGCCACTCGAACACACTCGGCCGTGCGCGGTGGTAGACGAGCTTCAGCGCCCAGTTGAGGAGGATGTTGCCGACCGTTGCCGCGAGCAGGAGGCGCGCCGAGTGCTTGTGCTCCGTGTGCCAGAGGAAGAGTGCCGCGACGCCGACGACGACGATCACCACTGTGCCCGTGCCGAGGTATGTCATCTCGACCATGAGGGCGGTGAGCTGTTTCGATTGGTGCGCGTGGAGCCACTGGAGGATGGCGACGTCGAACGCCTGGGTGCCGCCGGCCAGGACTCGCTCGGCGAGCTCGGCGAAGGCGGCGGTGGCGGCGATGGCAATGATGGCGCCGACGGTGAGGAAGATGCCGACCGTCGTGTAGAACGACTTGGCGTCGAGCCCGGCCCGGCGCATGCCGCGAAAGATGAGGTTCCAGACGCGGTTGAAGTGACCACGCGGCCGGTCGCGGCGCTCGTTGGCGTCTGGAGGGATCTGCGGGTTGATCGGGGCGGAATCGGCTGTCATTTCCGGCGATCGTATTCAAGACGCGCGCCGGACGCAAGCCGCGCCGCTTGAGCCGGACTGCGGCGGAGGGTTACCTTGCGAGTTCGGCGCCGTGGCCAAGTGGTAAGGCGGGAGACTGCAAATCTCCTATTCGTCGGTTCGATTCCGACCGGCGCCTCTTATGTAACTCGTTGTGGTGCCTACGATTTAGTATAGCTGAAAACTAAAATCCGTAGATCGAATGGGATTGTTCTCCAAGCCTCGTAACTGTTACGTGTAACAAAGCCACGCTACAGAGACAAGACGTTGCGTGGCAGGAAGCGGGACAAAGCCTCCGTGTGAGGGAAAAACGCCCAGTTTCGCCACAGGGCGTTTTTCTGTTTGGCCCACCGGCATCGCGGGCACGCTGACCACTCTTCAGGTGCTTATCAAACGGCGACCAGTCGCAGTGACACGACGTCGCATGGGCGCATCAGCAGGCTGAATCAGCACTATTTGCGAGCGGCCGGTAGTCTCCGTATGCTCATCCTCAATGATCCTATCCACTGTCCCGGTTCAGCGGAAATGTGACTCGTGGGGTGGGTTACTAATTCAGTACGGTGAGCGCGAGCGCGCACTCGGTTGAGGTGGGGTGCCAGTGGGCGCGGCGGTCTGCGCGCGCCGTTTCCAACTTCTGATCGCGCGCGGCCCAAATTGCCTCCGCACGGCCCGCCAGCTGGTCGGCCGGCGTGACGAAGCCAATCGCGCTGTGTAGGCGCTGCTGATTGTAGTACGGGACGAACGCTGCAACCATCCGGCGCGCCTCCTCGAGCGAGCTCGGCGCCTTCGGGCGAATGGTCGTGACCTTGATGGTTTGATACCAGCGTTCGAGTTTCCCATTCGACTGCGGATAGTACGGCGACGTGCGGACGTGCGTCATGCCCGCGAGCCGGATGAACTCCTTGAAGTCCTTCGCGATGAACTGCGGCCCGTTGTCCGAGATGATCCTGGGCGTCGCGTCGGGATACTGCTCGCGCGCCCGCTGGAGGATGGTTTCGACGTCGGCTTCGGTCATCTGCTCGCGGATCTCCCAGTGCACGAGAAAACGGGCCGCCCCATCGAGAATCGCGCAGAGATAGTAAAACGTGCCCGCGATGTTGAGATAGCTGATGTCGATGTGCCAATGCTCGTGCGCCCGCAGCGGCTGCACAAAGCCGGTGCCCTTCTTGGACGGCGTCTGGTTCCAGCGATCGAGCCGGCCTTCGGCCTTGAGCACGCGATAGACCGTCGCGGGACTGACCGCCACCACGTCGGCGTCGAGCATCATGAAGGTCATGCGCCGATAGCCTTCCGGGGCGTGCGCGTCGTGATACCGCAGAATGGCCTGACGTTCGTCCGCCGTGAGCCAATGGTCGCGCGGAATCAACCCGTTGTGGGTATTCACGTGGCCATAGCGCTCGGTCCACCGATAGAACTGCGTCGGCGCGATGGCCAAGCGTCGCAGCACCCAGCGCACGGGGAGCTCGGTCCGCTGCGCATACGCGCGCACGAAATCGACGACCGTCTCGCGGAGATCGGAGGGGACCCATCGATGCCTCAGCTCTCCCCAAGCTTTTTTTTCAAGGCGAGGTACTCTTCCGACACCTCGGCGATGATCTGATCCTTCTTCGCCACGCGCGCTTCCAGGGCGACGATCCGTGCCCGCTCGGCCGACACCGTGGGGGCCTGATTCCGGGCCGTGCGGCCCTCGGACAACGCCGCACTCAGATGCTCCAACGCGTGGCGCTGCCACAGGTAGAACAAGGTCGGCTGGATCTGATACTCGTCGCAGAGGTCCGACACCGGCACCTTGTCCGCGAGATGCCGCCGCAGAATGGTCGCCTTGACCTCAGGCGTGAACTGTCGGCGCTGACGCTTCTTTCCGTTTGATTGGCTCATAGACTCCTCGGTCCGCCCAGTGCATAGTCTGGGGGTGGTGGGAGTCACATTTCAACTGAGGCGGGACAGGAGTACATCCAGTACGACCGCGGGTTTTCTCGCCGGTTCACCGCATTCATCTCATCGCTCGCCGATAGAGCGGACTACTACCTTACCCTGGCCGATCAACTCGAGAACAATCCGCTTCTGGCTATCGACTATCTCCGTCGCAGTTACCTCTTGTCAGGCGACATCAGACTTCGCCGCCGGGCCCGACGGGTCTTCAATGAGTCCG
>JBKJUW010000137.1:0-89068 GCA_046589725.1 Gemmatimonadaceae bacterium | reverse complement strand
CAGTGGATAGGCCTTGAATTTCCCGTTCGCCGGATCGATCGTGCCGATCTTGTTCGTGCCGAACAGGTCGAACCACGGTTGGTCGTGCGAGTCGAGCCAGATGCCGTAGGGCCGCGAGTCCGCCTCCATCTTCCAGAGCTGGATTTTCCCGTCCTTCTGCGTGAGACGACCGACGACGCCCGCGCCCTGCGCGGTGAACCACGCGTCGCCATTGTGATCGAATGTCATGGTGTGCGGATCTCGCACCGACGGATCGGGCATCAGGAACGTGGTCAACTTGCCCGTAGCGGGGTCGAGCTTCACGATCCGTCCGTTCGCGTTGCCGGTGAACCACACCATCCCCTTCGCGTCCACCACGAGGTTGTGCGGGTGCGTGGCGGGCTCGATGGTGTAGCGCTTGAACTCGCCGCTCCTGGGATCGAGGTTCGCGACGTAGTTGCCGACCTGCCCCACGAACCATACGCGCCCCTTCTGGTCGACGAATGCATCGCGTGGGCGGGTGCGGTCCCACGGCGTGGTCCACGCCTTGACCTCGGGCTGCTCACGAGTCCCCTGTGCGTGCATGGACGAGCTGGTGGCGAGCAGGAACGCTATTGCGAGTCTCGTTGAGCGCATGGGCACACCTCATTGAAAGTCTGGCGTACGCGTTAGTCTGTTTGCCGCCGCGAATCGCCCCACAGCGAAAGGTTTAGCACGGATGACGCGGATTGAGCGGATTCTGCACCGACAATCAGAATGTGCACCTAAAACAATTGACTGCGTTTTCCCTGCGCCAGAAGGATCCTCGCACCGACGACGGCTAGCCCACTTAAGGAAAATCAGCAGTGATCCGCTCAATCCGCGTCATCCGCGTAGCCCCAATGTCTGAGGAGCCGGCCCGAGGCACTTCTAACAGAGCAAGTAGTCATCCCCGAATGGCTGAG
This sequence comes from Gemmatimonadaceae bacterium, assembly GCA_046589725.1. GTDB lineage: Bacteria > Gemmatimonadota > Gemmatimonadetes > Gemmatimonadales > Gemmatimonadaceae > AG11. Next base: position 88,145 of record JBKJUW010000137.1, on the reverse strand, counting down.
GAGCCAGCCCGAGGCACATCACCTACAGAACGACCACCCGCTTGCTCGCATGCGACACGAACGACGCCTCAATGATCTCCAGCCCCGCCACGACCTCCGCCACCGCCACGGGCGGCGCCGCTCCCTCACGTATCGCCCGAGCCACTCCCGCATAGAACCGCGGGTACGCACCCACCACTGTGGGGACGACTTCATTCAACTGAGGCCCCACGAGCGTACCCCACCGCTCCCGCACCTCCTCGCCATACGAAGCATCCGTGGGACGCATCCCCGCACGCAACGCATCCTCCTGCACATCCAGGCCATACTTGAGGTACGCGCCCTTCGCCGCGAAGACGCTCATCCGCGGCCCGGCCTGGCCGGCGCTCGCACTCATGTACAGGTGCGAGCTCACGCCATTCGCGTGCGTGAGCGCGAGAAAGGCATCGTCGAATGACACCACTCCCGCGCGCCGCGGCGTGAGCTCCGCATACACGTGCGTCACCACGCCAAAGAGTACCAGTGCCTGGTCGATGAGATGGGTCGCGATGTCATGCACGATGTTCTCCGCACGATCCGCCCAGTCTTCACGCATCCAGCCCGGCTTGGGCTCTCCACGCCAGCGGTCGAAACGGGATTCGAACCGGAAGATCTGCCCCAGCTTCTCCTCCGCGATCAGCTTGCGCACCGTGAGGAAATCGCCGTCCCAGCGACGATTCTGGAACGGCATCGCCAACACACCGTTGGCCTTTGCGATCGCGCCGAGCTCGCGAGCCTGCGCGGACGTTACCGCGAAGGGCTTGTCAACGACCACATTCCGGCCCGCCTCGAGCGCCGCGCGCGCGAGTGGATAGTGAGACGCATTCGGCGAGCTGATTGCGATCAGTTCGAGCCGCGGCGAAAGTGCGAGTAGCACATCGATCCCCGCGACGACCTTCGCATCGGGATACCGGTCCTCTACGCCGCTCCGCCGCGCAGAGTCGCTGGTCATCACGGCGGCGAGACGCAGTCCCGGCGTCGCCGAAATGAACGGCGCATGGAAGGTCGCTCCGCCCAGCCCGTATCCGATGAGCCCGACTTCCGTCGGACGGTCGTGTGCAGGTGTTGTCATGCGTCAATACTCAGGACTATGGTTTCACGACAGGATGATAGGACGATAGGAAGATAGGAACTGCTCGACCTATCGTCCTATCGTCCTATCCTCCCCCAGGTTGTTCAACAGTCCCAGCTTCAGCGCGAGCTTCACGTAGTCCGCGCGATGCGTCAGCCCGAGCTTGTCGTTGATCCGCTGCTTGTACGTATCCACCGTCTTGGGGCTGATCGACAGCTGCTCCCCGATCTCCGGCGCTGTATATCCCTCCGCGATCAGCTGCATGACCGACCGCTCGCGGTCCGTGAGCCGCTCGAAACGCGAACGGTCTGACGCATTCGCCTCGCGCCGCCGCGCACCCTGCGCCAGCACCCGCGCCGCCGAAGGCTGTACCCACACCTCACCGCGCGCGACGGCGCGAACCGCGTCCACCAGCTCACGGTCGGCCGTGCTCTTCACGAGATACCCCGACGCCCCGGCGTCGAGCACCGCCTCGAGATACGCCTCCTCGGCATGCATGGTGAGCACGAGCACCCGCGCGCTCTGCTCGCCGCTCGACGTGATCGCCCGCGTCGCCGTGATGCCATCGCCCTCCGCCATCGAGAGGTCCATCACGACGACGTCCGCCACCGTCCGCGCAAGCAAGGCCACGGCCTCATTTCCGCCCGCGGCCTCACCCACGACCTCGATGTCGGGATCGGCGCCCAGCACGGCCTTCAACCCGGTGCGGACGATGGTGTGATCGTCCACCAGCACGACCCTGATCGGCATCAGTGCGTCCTCGTCAAACGGTGATCGGAACGGTAGCCACGATGGACGTTCCACGCCCGCGCGCGCTGTTCACGGCGAGTCGCCCATTCACGAGCCCCACCCGCTCACGCATCGAAAACAGTCCCATCCCCGGCCGTCGCTCCTCGGCCAGTGCGACATCGAATCCTCGCCCATCATCCTCGATCTCCAGCATCGCCTGGCGGCCATCCTGCCGCAGCCGGATGTCCACTCGCGTCGCCTCGGCATGACGCGCCGCGTTGCGAAGGGCTTCCTGGGCCACACGATACAGTGCGGCCGCAACGGGCGCCGGAATGGCGATGTCGAGCTCGCACGCATCCACCTCGACGCTCATCGGCCCCTGCTCCCGCGCCTGCCGCGCAAGCCACTCCAGCGCCGCCGCGAGCCCGAGGTCGTCGAGCACCCGCGGATGCATCGTATGCGACATCGACCGCACCTCCTCCAGCGCCTCCGCAGCCAACTCGCGCAGCGTTGCGATGCGCGCGTCGAGCGGCTCGGACGTACTCTCGCGCGCCGCCGCGCCGAGTTGGAGGAGAATGGCGGTGAGTGTCTGCGCGGTGGAGTCGTGCAGCTCCCGTGCGACCCGCGCGCGCTCCTCATCCTGCGCGCTGATGACCTGCGCCGCGAGCCGGCGCTCGCGCGCGCGATCCTCGGTAAGGCGGTCGAGCAGTGCATTCAGCGTCGTGCCCACACGCGCCATGTCGCGATCGGCGAGCACGCTCGTGGGCACCCGCGCGTCCGTATCGCCCGCGCTGAGCCGAGTGGCCGTCAGCTCGAGGTCATTGAGCGGCCGCAGCGCGACATAGACCAGCACGAGGTTGCCGATGAGGCTCGCGGCCAGCGCGAGGCCGAGGATGGACACCGCGCTTCCCGGTGTATTCAGCCGCCGTTCGACGACCACACCAATGAGCGCCGAGAGGACGATGAGCAGGTTCGCGCCCGCGAGTTTCGCGAGCAGGGGAACGCGAAGGAGGCGCTCGATCAGGTGCATCGGTCGCGCGTCTCGGCGGGGATGGGAATCGCCTACTCGAAATCCAGCGCGAGATCCAGCGCGGGCGACGAATGCGTCAGCGCGCCCACCGAGATCCAGTCCACACCGGTTTCCGCGATCGCGCGGACGGTCTCGAGGTTGACGCCGCCCGACGCCTCGACGATCGCACGACCGTTCACCAACACGACACACTCGTGCATCTGCGTAGCGCTCATGTTATCGAGCATGATGATGTCCGCCTTTGCGTCGAGTGCCGCCTGCACCTGTTCGATGCGATCGCATTCCACCTCGACCTTGGTGCCGACGGGCGCCAGGTCACGTGCGCGGCGAACGGCGAGTGCGACATCACCGTCGACGGACGCGAGATGGTTGTCCTTGATCAGGACGGCGGTGGAGAGGTTCAGGCGGTGGTTCGTTCCACCACCCGCACGCACCGCGTATTTCTCGAGCAGGCGCCATCCGGGCGTGGTTTTTCGCGTGTCGAGAATCTTCGCGCGGGTGCCCCTCACTGCGTCTACATAGCGCGCGGTGGTGGACGCCACGCCCGAGAGCCGCTGCATGAAGTTCAGCGCGACACGCTCTGCCGCGAGCAACGCGCGCGCGTGTCCCGAGAGATAGAGCACGCCGTCGCCCGGCTTCACGCGCGTGCCATCCTCGCAGTCCACGCGCATGGTGACCTTCGGGTCGAGCGTGAGGAACGCTTCCACCGCGAGCGGAATGCCGCAGATCACGCCGGGCGCGCGCGCCACGAGCCGGCCACGCGCGTGACGGTCGGACACCACCGTCGCGATGGTCGTGAGGTCGTTGAAGGCCCCGTCTTCATCGAGGGCGCTCTTCACCAGGGCGTGCAACTCGCCCTGCGCGTATGGAAAGCGAAGCAGGCCCACGTTTCCGACCGCAGGAACGCTCAGCGGCGTGATGCGTCTCGGCGATCGCGCCTGTTCCGGCTCATGGTGTTCTGGTGTCATTGCGCCTCCGTGATGCAGTTCCCACCGATTGCTCGGCGCGCTACTCGCCCGGATCGATGGTCGCTTCGGGTATTGGGCTCAACGGATGCTGTCCGCCAATCGCGATCATGCGTTCAATCGCCTTCCGTGCTCGATCGGCGATCGGTGCCGGCACGGTGATGCGGTGCTGCATGTGCTCGAGGGCGCGCTTCACCTTCGGGAGCGTCGTCACCTTCATGTAGGCGCACGACGCCAACTCGTTCGCAGCGAAGAAGCGCTTTGCCGGGTTCTCGCGGCGGAGACGGTGTAGTATCCCGACCTCCGTCGCCACGATGAACTCATCGGCGCCCGACATCGCGGGGCGCTTGATCATCCCTTCCGTCGACAGGATCTGCACGCCTTCCGGATCCACCTCACCGGCTGACATCGCCTCGAGGACACTGGTCGAACAGCCGCACTCGGGATGAATGAGGAACTCGGCGCCCGGATGCTGCGCGCGCTTGAGCCGGATGTCTTCCGGATCGATGCCCGCATGCACGTGGCACTCGCCCATCCAGATGCGGATATTTTCACGACCGCTTATCCGCTTCACATGTGCGCCGAGGAACATATCGGGGCAGAAGAGGATTTCGATGCCGGCGGGAATGGCGTTCACGACCTCCACCGCATTGCCCGACGTGCAGCAGTAGTCGCTCTCGGCCTTCACCTCGGCCGTGGTGTTCACGTACGAGACGACAACCGCGCCAGGATGCTCCGCCTTCCAGGCGCGCAGCTGCGCCGCGTCGATCATCGAGGCCAGCGAGCAGCCCGCGGCGAGGTCGGGGAGCAACACCGTCTTCTGCGGCGAAAGCACCGCCGCCGTTTCCGCCATGAAGTGGACGCCGCAGAACACGATGACGTCAGCGTCCGTCTTCGCGGCCTCGCGCGAGAGACCAAGCGAGTCTCCGACATAGTCGGCGACGTCCTGCACCTCGGCGCGTTCGTAGTTGTGCGCAAGGACAACCGCATTCCGCTCGCGGGCGAGCGCCTTGATCTCACCCTGAAGCTGAGCGACCTGCTCCTCGCGGCTGCGTACCGCCGTCTGGCTCGTTCCCATTGCTAAAACATAATGGAAGCCAGGAGGATAGAGGGGTCGGGAAGACAGGAAGACAGGAAGACAGGAAGACAGGAAGACAGGAAGTCCTATCCTCCTATCATCCTATCATCCTATCATTCTCGCGCAGATCCTCCCCCAACCCCACGATCATGCTCAAGGAATTCAAGGCGTTCGCGATGCGCGGCAACGTGCTCGACCTCGCAGTCGGCCTCGTCATCGGCGCGGCATTCGGCAAGATCGTTTCGTCGTTCGTCGCCGACGTCCTCATGCCCCCTGTCGGACTCATCCTCGGCAAGGCGGATTTCGGGTCGCTCTTCATCGACCTGTCCGCGACGAAGCACGCGACGCTGGCCGAGGCGAAGGCTGCGGGTGCCGCGACGATCAACTACGGCTTGTTCATTCAGTCAGTGGTCGACTTTCTCATCGTCGCCTTTGTCGTGTTCCTCATCGTGAAGCAGGTGAACCGCTTCCAGGCACCGGCGACGGTGGTGGAGCAGCCCAGGATGAAGGAATGTCCGCAGTGCCTCTCCTCGATTCCCGCGCTCGCTATCCGGTGCTCGCACTGCACCTCCGCGCTCACCGTGGGGGTTGCATAGTCAGCGGCTGAATGCCTCGTCGCCCTGCCATGCCGCGCTCGTGACAGGCGACGGCGTCCTCGAGCGGCGCGCTATATGCCAACGCATGCAGCAGCAGCGCAGATCATCACTTCGCTGCATGTCCGACACACCTGGGAGCGCATCACATGGCGAAGACAGACGGCGGATCGAGCACGAACAAGAAGGGGAAGGAAAAGAAGGGGATGCCTGGCGGGCAGGGCGGCAATGCCCAGCACGGCACCGATCAGGGCAAAACCGACAGCTCCGGCAAGAAGGGCGGCAAGTACGGCTCGACAGGCGCCAAGGCGTCGGGCGGTACGGGATCCTCAGGCGGATCGGGCGGCGGATCGGGCGGCACGCGCGGCTGAGACTTCTGCAGCACGCTGACGCGATCGTCCTATCAGCCTAGCAGCCTGATCGTTCATCGAATGGCTTCGACGACGGCCTGATTGAGCAATTCGGGATCGACCGGCTTCGAGAGGAATCGCACGGCACCAAGCTCGAGCACCTGTATGGGCAACGCCGGATCGATGCTGCCGCTCAGCACGAGGACGGGAATGCTGGCCGTCTTCGTCGAGTTCTTGAGCTTCTGCAGCACCCCGATGCCGCTGCCCCCGGGCATGTTGACATCGAGCAGGATCAGGTCGGGCGCCTGCTTCATGGCATACATGAAAGTCTGCATCGCGTCGTACGCCGGCACGCAGATGTGTCCACCTTCCTGGAGTACGCCGCAGAGCATGCGCGAGAGCACCTTGTCGTCTTCGGCGACGAGGATGTTCATCGCTGCTTCGCGAGCGTGGCGGTTCCCTGCACGTCAGCGTTCATAGCTCGATGTGTTTGCCTCGCCAATTGCTCTTCGCCCTCGGGAAATCGCTGCGGTAGTGTCCGCCTCGAGACTCCTTCCGCCGCAGCGCACCCTCCACGATGCGCTGCGCCGTCTGCACAAGGTTCAACTCCTCCGTCGCTCCCTGAGGCAGCCGCTCCTCGATCTCGGCCAATTCGATTGTGGCCGTGCGCAGCCCCTTCGCGGTGCGTGAGATGCCGGCGTTCAGCCACATCACTTCACGTACCCTGTCCGCGGCAACCTGTGCCGCGCCACGATCTGGCAGGGGCGGCACTTCCCATCCCCGTGCGGCGGGAAGTTGCTTCAGCGGCGCCGCACTCGCGAGGTCCCGCGCCACCCGTTCCGCAAACACGAGCCCTTCGAGCAGCGAGTTCGACGCCAGCCGGTTTGCTCCATGGACGCCGGTTCGTGCCACCTCCCCCACGGCGTACAAGCGCGCCATCGTTGACCGTCCATTGAGGTCGGCGACGATGCCACCCATCATGTAGTGCGCCGCCGGCGTCACGGGTATGAGGTCCTTCCGGGGGTCGATGCCGCGTGCGCCACACAGCGCGAAGATCCCGGGAAACCGCTTCGCGAAACCCCGCCCCAGCTTGCGCGCATCCAGGTAGACCTTGTGGCGACGCTGTTCGCGGAAGATGGCGCGCGCCACGATATCGCGCGGCGCCAGCTCCGCGCGCGCATGCACCTTCTCCATGAAGCGCACGCCGCGCTCGTTGACGAGAATCGCCCCCTCGCCGCGCACGGCCTCGCTGATGAGCGCCAGCGGGTTCTCCGGCGTGTCGAGCGCGGTGGGATGGAACTGCACGAACTCCATGTCCGCCAGCGTGACGTCGGCGCGATGCGCGATCGCATAGCCATCGCCCGTGGCGACGACCGGATTCGTCGTGTACCGGTAGACCTGCCCGCATCCTCCGGTCGCAAGCACGGTCGCGTCGGCGTAGAGCTCGACCGCGGCGCCCTCCACACTCGCCCGAACGCCGATGCACGCGCCGCGCTGCACGATGATATCGAGTACACGTGCCCGCTCAAGCACCGTGATTCGCTTGCTCGCGCGCACGCGCGCGATGAGCGTGCGCGCCACTTCAGCGCCGGTCTGGTCGCCATGCGCGTGCACGATGCGATGCGTCGAATGCGCGGCCTCGAGGCCGAGCAGCAACTCTCCCTTCGGATCGAGATCGAACTCCGCGCCGGCGGTCTGGAGCTCGCGCACCCGCGCGGGACCTTCCTCCACGAGCACCTGCACCGCCGCCGCGTCACACAGCGCCGCGCCGGCGGCCAGCGTGTCCTGCCGGTGGAGCTTCGCCGAATCACCCGCACCGAGCGCGGCGGCGATACCACCCTGGGCATACGCGGTCGCACTGTCGAACAGTGATCGCTTGGTGAGGAGCAGCACGTCGCCGTGCTGCGACGCGCGCCACGCCGCATGCAGGCCGGCGATCCCGCTGCCGACAACGAGAAACCGAGTTCGTATGCGATCAGGCATGACTGAAGATACTGGGAGTCTGACCGTCTGACAGTCTGACCCGCTCGCCGCTGCGCGGCTGCTCGTCTGACAGCGGGGCTGAACTGAGTCAGACGGTCATGATCTACACAACCGGGTTGATGCGCCGCTCTTGCCACCAGCCAATTCACACAAAGCTGCATTCAGGCCACGGGACCCAGTGGTGTAGCGAATAGCCGTCAGACTTCAGTTGGCCCGCTGTCAGACGAGGACGGCGGCGACGCCGCTCGTCCGGGTCAGACTGTCCGACTGTCCGACGCAGGAAGCGGGTTGCCGCGACCCCGCCCGGCAACGACTTTTCCCGGCACATGCGCAAGCTCCTGCTCTTCATCGGCGTGCTGCTCGTCCTGCACGTCGCCCTCCTGCTCGTTCACCCCTCCGGCGCTGCGGTTCCCCAAACGGGCGACGCCGTCGACGTCGGGATCGTGTTCGACATGGGCGGTCGAGGAGACAAGTCGTTCAACGACGGCGCATACCTCGGCGCCGAGCGTGCCGAGAAGGAGCTCGGGGTTCGGGTACGGTTCATCGAGCCAGGCGAGGGCTCAGATCGCGAGGCAGGGCTGCGGTTGCTGGCCGCCGAAGGCATGGACATCGTGATCGGCGTCGGCTTCATCTTCACGGACGACCTCACCCAGCTCGCGAAGGAATATCCGACTATCAGCTTCGCCGGCGTCGACTACTCCGTCGGGCAGGACAAGGACGGCAACCTCATTCCACCCCCGCCAAATCTTGCCGCCCTCAAGTTTCGCGAGGAGCAGGGCTCGTACCTCGTCGGCGCGATTGCAGCGCTCGTCGGCAAGTCGAAGAAGGTCGGCTTCGTGGGCGGAATGAACTTCCCGCTCATCCACAAGTTCGAGATGGGCTACACCGCCGGCGTGAAGGCCGTCTGTCCGGATTGTGAGGTCGTCTCGCAGTATGCCGGCGTCACGCCCGAGGCCTTCCGCAATCCGGGCAAGGGAAAGGAACTCGCGCTCAGCCAGTACCAGCAAGGCGTGAACGTCATCTTCCACGCCTCGGGCTCCACGGGGCTCGGCGTGTTCGAGGCCGCGCGCCAGACGGGCAAGCTGGCAATCGGCGTGGACGCGGATCAGTACAACGAGGCGCCGGGCTACGTGCTCACCAGCATGGTAAAGGGCGTCGACAACGCGGTGTTCGACGCCATCCGGCGCGTGAAGGAAAAGCGGTTCACTGGTGGCATCTATCAATACGGGCTCGCCGAAGGCGGCGTCGGCTACGTGTTCGACAAGAACAACGCGAAGTTGATTCCGCCGGCGGTGCGCGCGCGCGTCGAAGCCTTGAAGCAACAGATCGTCGCCGGGCGCATCTCTGTGCCGAGCACGAAATGACGCCGGCCATCCGCCTCACCGGCATCGAGAAGTCCTTCGGCGCGGTGATGGCCAATCGCGGAGCGGATCTCGAGGTCGCGCAGGGCGAGATTCACGCGCTCGTCGGCGAGAACGGCGCGGGCAAGTCCACACTGATGCGCGTCCTCAGTGGCCTCTACGCGCCGAATGCGGGCCGGATGGAAGTGAACGGTCGCGACGTCACGGGATGGTCGACGTCGGAGGCAATCGCGAATGGCGTGGGCATGGTCCATCAGCACTTCATGCTCGTCCCCACGCTGACGGTCGCGGAAAACGTCGTGCTCGGCTCCGAGATCACGAAGGGGCTCGTGCTCGATCGGGTTGCCGCGGAGCGTGCGGTGCACGAGTTGAGTGTCCGGACGGGACTCGCGGTGCCCGCGAATCGACTCGTCGCCGACCTGTCGGTTGGCGAAGCACAGCGTGTCGAGATCCTGAAGACACTCTACCGCGGCGCGAAGATCCTGATCCTCGACGAGCCGACGGCGGTGCTGTCGCCGTTCGAGGTACGTGAACTCTGGGCGGTACTGCGCTCCCTGCGCGATGCCGGTGGCACGGTGGTATTGATTACGCACAAGCTCGATGAAGTCATCGACGTCTCCGATTCCATCACCGTGATGCGGGCGGGTGCGACGGTCGCGCGGATGGCGAGTGCGGGGGCGACACCGCAGGCGATCGCGCGTGCGATGGTGGGCCGCGACGTCGCGCTCGCACTCGACGCCGACTATGCCGGCGGCACCATCACCGGGACGTCGTCCACAGCCGCGATGTTCGACGTACAGGGTCTGTGCGTCAGCGGTGTTCGCCGCCACGCCGTCGTGAATGGCGTCAGCTTCAGCATCGCGCCCGGTGAGATCCTCGGTATCGCCGGCGTGGAGGGCAACGGGCAGACGGAGCTCATCGAGGCACTCGCCGGACTGCGCCACGCCACCGGAGCGATCACGCTCGGCGGTCGCGACCTGATGCCCCTCTCGGTGCGCGAACGGGGGATCGCGGGCCTCTCGCACATTCCGGAGGATCGCCACGAGCGCGGCCTCGTCCTCGACTACAGCGTCGCCGACAATCTCATCCTCGGCCAGCAGCATAGGTTCACGCGCGGGGTGACGCTCGACGGCGAACGCATCGCCGCGCATGCACGCGACCTGATCGAGCGCTACGACATCCGCCCGTCCGATCCCGCGCTTCCCGCGCGCGCGCTTTCGGGCGGTAACCAGCAGAAGGTCGTCGTCGCACGCGAGATGGCGCGCGACTTCAAGGTGTTGCTGGCGGCACAGCCCACGCGCGGCGTCGACGTGGGCGCCATCGAGTTCATCCACGCCCGCATTCGTGAAGCGCGCGAGCAGGGCAAGGCAATCCTGCTCGTCTCGGCAGATCTCGCCGAGGTGCTCGCGCTGGCGGACCGCATTGCGGTGATGTACGGTGGCCGCTTCGCGACTGTGATGTCGCGCAGTGACGCATCGCCGGATGCGCTCGCGCCCTATATGACGGGCGCGGAGCACGCGGCATGAGCCGCCGCACGGTGATCGAGGAGGCGGTGCTGCCGCCCATCGTGGCCCTGTTACTCGCCGCCGTCGTGGGCGACGTGCTCATTCTCACTTTCGGACAATCGCCTGGCGCCGTGTTCCGGCTGCTGCTCGAAGGCACGTGGGGCAACGCATACGGCTTCGGCCAGGTGCTCTACAAGGCCACGACGCTCGTCTTCACCGGACTCGCGGTTGGACTCGGGCTCCGCGCGGGTCTCTTCAACATCGGCGCCGAGAGTCAGCTGGCAGCGGGCGGGTTCTGTGCGGCACTCGCGGGTCTGCTGCTCCCGGCGGGAATACCTGCGCTCCTCTGCCTTCCGTTCTACATTCTCGCCGCGGCGCTCGGTGGCGGCGTCGTCGGAGCAGTGCCGGGCGTATTGAAGGCGCGATTCGGCGCACATGAAGTGATCGTCACGATCATGTTGAACTTCATCGTGCTGGCGCTGCTGAACTACCTCACGAGCGCGAAGGTCCACGTCCCCGATACGCTGCATACGCCCGAGCTGAAGAGTGGGGCGCTCACGCGGCTCGGCGACGTGATGTCGCCGTTTCACGGATCGGCCGCCAACGCGACGATCCTGCTTGCGATCGTCGCGGCCGTCGCGCTCGGCTGGTACCTGTTCCGCACGCGACAGGGATTCGAGCTGCGTGCACTGGGCCTTCAGGTCCGTGCGGCCGAGTATGCCGGCGTGAACGTGGCGCGGGTAACGTGGCGGGCGCTTGCGATATCCGGCGCCATCGCCGGTATCGGTGGCCTGAACTACGTCATCGGCTACAAGCACTACTACGAAGAGGGCTTTGCGTCGGGGGCGGGGTTTCTCGGCATCGCGGTGGCGCTCGTCGGCCGGAATCACCCCGCCGGTATCGTGGTCGCCGCGCTACTCTTCGCGACCTTGTCACAGGGTGGTCTCGCGGTAAACGCACTCGTGCCCAAGCAGATGGTGGACGTGCTGCAGGCAGTCGTGATCCTCGCCGTAGCGACATCGGTGCCCGAGGTTCGGCGGCTCCTGCGTGTCTCGCGCCGGAGCCCCGAGTCATGAACGCCCTCGACTTTCTCGCGCAGACGGTGCGCATCGCGATTCCCTACCTGCTTGCGGCGGCAGGTGGCGTGCTGAGCGAGCGCGCAGGCCTCATCGGCCTGTCGCTCGAAGGCTTCATGCTCGGCGGCGCGTTCTGCGCGGCCGTCGGGAGCTACTACGCCGGTGCGCCGTGGATCGGCGTGCTTGCGGCCATCGTCGGCGGTGGCGTGATGGCACTGCTCTACGCCGTCAGCGCTATCCGCTACAAGGCGGATCAAGTCGTCGCCTGCATCGCGATCAACCTTCTGGCCGTCGGGGTCACGCGTTTCTTCCTGCGGCTCATCTTCGACAGCTCCTCCAACTCGCCGCGCATTCCCGGCTTCGAGCTGAAGGGCAGCGGAACGGGATTCCTGGCGCTCGCACAAAACCCACTCGTCTGGATCGGCCTCGCGATCATACCCGTGGTGTCGTGGGTGCTGTATCGCACGCCGTTCGGGCTGCGCGTTCGCGCTGTGGGCGAGCACCCTGCGGCGGCGGAGTCGGTCGGTGTGCCGGTGGTGCGCGTCCGGTACATCGCCGTGGCGCTGAGCGGAATGATTGCGGGACTCGGCGGAGCCTACCTGTCGCTCGACCAGCATCAGTTCACCGACCAGATGACCGCGGGCCGCGGCTTCATCGCATTGGCCGCCATCATCTTTGGACGATGGGATCCGGCGCGCGCAGGACTCGCATGCCTGCTGTTTGCGGCCGCGGAGACGCTCCAGATCCAGCTGCAGGGAACCCAGTTGATTCCGTCCCAGTTTGTCGAGATGATTCCATACGTGCTCACGATCATCGCGCTCGCGGGCGTTGTCGGGCGCGCCGTTGCTCCCGCGGCTCTCGGGAAGCCTACGACGGAATGACGAACTGCGGCCCGCGATGAAATCGAGCAGCAAGAGCAAGCTGTGGATCCTGATGATCACGGCCTTCATCGATATGGTGGGGCTGCTGATGGTGATTCCACTCCTCCCGTTCTATGCGAAATCGCTGGGACAGGGCGGACTGGTCGTGGGGCTGCTCATCAGCTCCTTCGCCGTGGCGCAGCTCCTCACGGCGCCGATGTGGGGACGCCTCTCCGACGCATATGGCAGGCGACCGGCGCTGCTCGTGGGGTTGTCGGCGTCAGCAATCGCCTACGTGATCTTCGGCTACGCCCTACAGCTTCCGCATCCGCTCTTCTTCCTGTTTCTCTGTCGGCTCGTGCAGGGAGCGGGCGGCGGAACGGTCAGTGTCATCCAGGCCTATGTCGCCGATGCTACGCAGCCCGACGAACGCGCCAAGGCACTCGGATGGCTCTCGGCCGCGACGAACGCCGGCGTCGCGATCGGCCCGGTGCTCGGGTCCCTCACCTCTGCCTGGGGACCACAGGGACCGGGACTCTTCGCGGCCGGGCTCTGCGTGGCGAACATCGCCTTCGCGTGGCAGTACCTCGACGAGTCGCGCGACATGCACGAGGCCGCACAATCAAAGGCCGACTCGACCAAGAGCGCCCGATCCCGCAATGCAATCGTTCACGTCGTCACCCACTCGGCAGCGCCGTCCTCGCGGTTGATCTGGATCTACGCCATCGCGCTCGGTGCGTTCCAGGGCGTCACCTCGATGCTCGCGCTGTATCTCTCGGTGCGCTTCGGTGTCACGGAGCGGACGATCGGATTCTTCTTCACGTACACCGGCGTGATCAGCGTGCTCACGCGCGCACTCATCCTCGGCAAGATGATCGACCGGTTCGGCGAGGTTCGCCTGTCGCGCATGGGGCTGACGTTGCTCGCGACCGGCATCGCGGCGATGGCATTCACCCGCCCGATCGCCGACCCTGCACATTTCGCCGCGATGATTGGCGGCTTCCTCCCGGCGAGCGCCGTGGTGTGGCTTCCCTACGTGCCGCTCGCACTCGCCGTTGCGCTGCTTCCACTCGGCACGGCGTTCACGTTCCCCTGCGTGACGGCGATGCTCTCCCGCGTGATCCCGAACAACGAACGTGGTCTCTACATGGGCGTGCAGCAGACCTTTGGCGGCTCGGCGCGCGTCATCTTCCCGATCGTCTTCGGTTTGCTGTTCGACATCGCGCTGCCGCTGCCGTTCCTGCTCTCCGCATCCCTCGTCGTGTTCACGATCTACCTGGGGATGAACATGGAGAGTTACCTCCCGCCGCGGGCGAACGTGCTGGCTGGATAGGGTACTGAACCAGGGCAGAGCTCACAGCGCTTAGAGCGCGCCTGCCTACCGCGCCGCTTCCGGAAGGCCGAACGACCGTGCGATCGCAGCGAAGCGCGCGCTCTTCCGCACCGGATCGAAGACGCGGTCGTAGAGGCTCAGCCACTTCGGGAGAATCTCACGCGCCTCGCGCGACGCCTCCATCGCGGCCAGCGCGCGCGCCGTGTCGCCCACGCTGAGATTCGCGTAGGTGAGCGCAGTCTGAATCATCCAGGTATCACGCGGCAAGCGCTCGAGGTCACGTCGGACGCGCAGCGCGCCGGCCGTGTCACCGGCGGCAGCGAGGCCGAGCGCGCTCTGGCCCATCCAGGGCGCGGCGGCGGCGAAGCCCGCGAGCAACGCGCGCGACTCAGCGGGATGTCCCGCCCACGCGAGGTCGAGCGCCCCGATGACGCGGCCGATCACCAGTGCCGGGTCGATGTCGTGGCTACGGCGCGCTATTGCCGTCGCCGAGTCGGCGCGGCCAAGCAACGCGTAGATGTGCGCGAGCCATACGAAGCCGGTGGCCGAGAGCGGATCGAGGCGCGTGGCGATGCGGAGCTGGGTGATGGCGTCGTCGAAACGGCCCACCTGCATGAGGTTCCGACCGTACTGCATGCGCACCACCGCCGATGAGGAATCGTCTGCCATGGCAAGGCGGAACTCCGCGTCGGCCTCCTTCCATCGGTAGGCATGCCCGTGCAGGAGCGCGAGCCCCACGTGCGCCTCGGGGATCGTGGCATCGAGCGCCAGCGCGTGCTGCGCGGCGGTCATCGCGCGCTGCTCGACAGAAGCGGCAGTCGTCGTCGTGAAGTAGGGCAGCAGTTCGAGCGCCTCGCTGAGCTTTGCGTACGCCGGTGCGAAGGCGCTGTCGAGCGCGATCGCCTCGTTGAAGAGGCCCACCGCCTGCGCCACGCCGGCGCCGCGGCGGTCGAGCAGGTACACCCCGCGCATGAACCGGTCGTACGCGTCGAGGTTCATGGTGCCGGCGGAGTTGCGACGCCGGCTACCCGCGCGCGCCGTGCCGGTGAGTCGCCCGCGCAACTCGCCCACGATCGCGTCGGTGATATTGTCCTGCACCGTGAAGAGATCGTCCACGGCGCGATCATACGTCCCGGACCAGCGGATGCCGCCATCCTTTACGCTGGTGAGCTGACCGGTGATGCGGAGCCGATTTCCCGCGCGCTGCACGGTGCCTTCCAGCACCGAACTGACGCCGAGCTCCGCACCGGCCTTGCGGACGTCCACCATCTTGCCCTTGTACGTGAAGGCAAGACTGCGCGCGGTGAGGCGCAGGCCCGGCACCTTGCTCAATGCGGTCGTGAGTGCGCCCGACATTCCATCCGCGAAGTATTCCTGCGCCGGGTCACCGCCCACGTTCACGAAGGGGAGCACAGCAATCTGCACGGGGCCGTCCGCCACCTCGGCATGTCGGCTCGCCGTGAGGCGCCACCCCGCAATGACGAGGAGTGCCGCCGCCGCGCCAGCAAACCACCAGCGCGTACGGGACCGTGTTGCCGGTGGGAGGGGCAGGCTGGCACCGGTGAACGGCGTCACCACCTGGTCGAGCGCGAGGAGTATCTCCCTCGCATCGCGTGGTCGCTCGTCCGGATTCTTGGCCAGGCATCGCGCGACAATCGACGCGAGGGCTGCTGACACGTCGGGGCGAAGGGTCTCCACTGGCGGCGGCAGCTCGTTCACGTGCGCCGCGAACAGGCGACTCGCGGTGTGGCCATGAAAGGGAGGACGTCCGGCGAGCAGCTCATATCCCACACAGCCGAATGCGTACAGGTCCACGCGATGGTCCGCGTCCGCCTCGCCCATCAGCTGCTCGGGGGCCATGTACTGCGGAGTGCCCACCACCCCGCCGACGCCGGTGAGGTTCACCGTGTCGGACTGCGTGCGCGATGCCGCGAGCGCCTTGGCAATGCCGAAGTCCGTGACGACGGCCGTGTCGCCGGAGAGGAGGATGTTCTCCGGCTTGATGTCGCGGTGGACAACGCCGTGCTCGTGCGCGTAGGCCAGCGCGCGCGCGACGTCGTGCAGCACGTGCACGATGCGGCTCTCGGGAATGACCTCGCCAGACGCGAGCAGGTGACGGAGCGACTCCCCGTCCACGAAGGGCATCGTATAGAAGGGCAGGCCGCCCAAGCCGTTGCCGTCCGCCTCCGTCTCGCCAGCCGAGAGGAGCGTCACGATGTTGGCCTGCTGCAGCCTGGCGGCGAGGCGGATCTCGCGCGCGAAGCGGTCGGCGGATACGGAGGCGGCGAGCTCCGGCGCGAGCACCTTGATGACGACCTTCCGGTCGAGGGCGGTCTCCACGGCCAGGAAGACGCGCGACATGCCCCCGCCGCCGAGCTCGCGCTCGATCGAATAGGAACTACCCAACGTGCGTTCCAGCAGGTTGCGGATGCTCAAGCGGGTCCTCGGCGTCGGGTCACGCGGTCCACGTTCAAACGTAGGCGGGCGCGGCGGAGCACGGGAGGACGCGGCAGTTACGGCGGGCTGACCTGCGAGCTATCGCTCGCGGCGCCGCCCTCCTTCTTCGCGTGGTACTCCTTCGTCCAGAGGACGATGAGCCCGCACCGCGCATCCATGCCGACCGGCGCCGTGACCTCATCGCGGTAGGCCTCGATGCCGTAGATCCGCTCCACCGGAAGGAAGTTCGCGGTTGCATGCTCAGCGCCGTCGATGACGACGTTCGCCTCGGTGCAGTAGAGGTTCTTGTGCGAAGCCCTGTTCGAGATCACCCTGGCATCGGGACCGAAGCCCGAGATCGAGAATCCGCCAAGTCGGAAGATGAGGTCCGTGACCTGGTGCGGGTGATTGCGCTCGATCTCTGTGCTCGTGAGAAACTCGGCAAAGAAGTTCGTACGGCGGTTGTGGTCGAAGTCGCCGAAACGGCCACGCTGAGCCACCACGCGTATCGAATCGAGCGCCACGAGCGGCTTCATGCCGACGTCGTGCGTCACGTTGCGACCTGCGCGGAGCTCGACATCGCTGTCGACCATGGCGTATCCCAGCCGCCGTGCGTAGAACAGCTGCGTACCGGCGGGCAGTCCTCCCATCGAGAAGCGTCCGTCGCGCCCCGTGGTCGTGATGAAACCGGCACTCGCCACGCGCACCTCAGCGTCGGCGAGGGGTTGTCCCCCCGCGGAGCGCACGATCCCGGTGACGCTGGCCGTGCCGGCCAGTCGCGCCCCCGCGATGGAATCCTCGCGCGCGCGATCCGCACCGAGCATGCGCGACAGCGTTTCCAGCGAGTCGAGCGCTGCGACCGTAGGCGCGGTCCGCAGGCTGAGTGAGAGGTTGCGAACCACCGCGCCCTCCTCGCCAGAGACCATGACCCGCGCGAGGCCGCCAACCCTCCCCGCATGTTGCAGCTGTATCGACAGCCAGCTGTCCGTTGGAACGCCGCAGAGTCGGTATTCGCCGCGCGACCCGGTCCGCACCGTCCCCGCGCGCTCCTTGCGAGCGGGGCGCAGCGTCTTCCGGTCGATCCGCATCTCGGTCCACGCGACCACGACCTGCGCGTTGGCAAGCGGCTCGTCGGTATCCGCATCGATTGCCCGGCCGGCGACCGCCGCGCGTCCCTTCCCCAGCGTCACGCCGGCGCAGAGCGCATCCCGGAGCACGTCGCCCAATGGGAGCGAAAGGTCCGTATGAGCCGTCGTGCCGGCTTCCACCTTCAGCTCGCTCGCGGGTAACGCGAGCTCGAGCGAGTCCAGCGTGGCACTCGCGAGCTGAATGAGGTAGCGGCCGGCTGGAATGGACTCGAGCCGGAAGCGCCCGCGATGGTCGGGAGCAACCCTGAACGACACTGTGGGCTCGGGCTCGAGTCGAACGGCCTCCACCCATGCGCTCGTCACCGAATGGGTACTCACCCGCTCGGTGACGGTCCCCTCGAGATGTCCGGCCGGCGTCAACTGCGCCACCGCGGGACTGGCAGCATGGGTGAGGGCGGCCAGGAGGACGCTCGCTCGGATACTCACTGCGGACTTGATGGCCATGTCGGCCTCTCGGTGTAGCGCCGCGCGGCGAATCCGTCGCGCACCCGCGCGGAAGGTCACACCGTGTTCAGCCCTGGCTGTTCTCCTTCTGGTTCTCCTGGAATCCAGGCTCGCTCGCCAGCACCGCGCGCGCGATCTCGACCATCGGAACCGAACGATCCTGCGACGTCCGCTGCAGGATCCGATACGCTTCCTGCTCCGACGAGCCAGTCCGGCGCATCAGGATTCCCTTCGCCCGCTCGATCGTCTTGCGATTCTCGAGCGCACCACGTGCCGCGAGCGCGTCCTTCTTCGCGACGGCGAACTCGCGCGCGCGCGAGACGGCCAAACGCAATGTGGAGTCCAGAACACGCGGCGGGGTGGGCTTGGGCAGAAACGCAATGGCCGAGGTCGCTGCAACTTCCCGCTCAGACAGCACCAGTGATTCATCGCCGCTGAACAGCACCACGGCCACCCCTGGCACCTGCGCCGCGATCTGCTCCGCGGCCTCGATCCCCGAACCGTCCGGCATGTGCACGTCGAGCAGCACGACGTCCGGCACGACGTCCTTCGCGCGCTCAATCGCCTCACGGCCGCCATTCACCTCGGCGACCACGATGTGGCCCATGGTGTTCAGCAGTTCGACGAGCAACGCGCGCGCGTTGTCATCGTCTTCGGCGATCAATATGCGGATGGAGCCCGATTCAGACATTGCAGTGAGCAAGGGTGAGTGTACGTCTACTCGTAATCTCGGTCCTGTCACACGTATCCCGCAATCTGTGACAGCAATTCAGCAGCGCCCACGGGCTTGCGAAGCGTGAAATCGCATGCGGGATCCTGCTCGTTGCGCGGTTCCCACCCCGTCACAACCCCGATTCGCAGGGAGGGACGCACATCCCGCGCGTAGGCAACGAGATCCCATCCACTCCCGTCCGGCAAGCCGATATCCGTCACGAGGACGTCGAGCTGAAAGGATTCGTCCTCCAGTCGTGCTCGCGCCTCCTCTACGCTCTTCACCGCGTGAACGCTGTGCCCGTCGCTCTCGAGGAGCGCCTGCATGAACTCCCGACTGTCGTGATGGTCCTCGACCAGCAGCACGCGGCGCGCGAGGGGCGCCCGCTTCGGCGGCGCCACGACGGGCGTCGCCGGCACCGCGCCTGGCGGGAAAATCAGTCGCACCGTGGTTCCCTCCCCGGGCGCCGACTCGATCTCCGCTCGGCCGCGATGCCTGCGTGCGATACCGTACACTTCCGCGAGACCCAGCCCGGTGCCGTTGACACCCTTCGTCGTGAAGAACGGCTCGAACGCACGCTCGCGCACCTCTTCCGACATACCGGTGCCGGTATCGCTCACCGCAACGCTGACTTCGCTCGCTCCGGCGACAGTTCGTATGCGCAGCGTTCCTCCGCCAGCCATCGCGTCCAGCGCATTCTGAACCAGGTTGAGCAGCGCCTCACGCAACTCGCCGGCAATGCCGCGCACCATGGCGGTGGGCGCAAGCGACTCCTCGAGCTTCACGATGCCGCCCTTCGCGCGTTCCTGCCACAGCGGTCGCGTCATCGCCACGACCTCCTCGACCATGACGGAGAGGTCCACCGACTGTTCCCGTGAGCCGAGCAGTGGCTCCTGGCGGATGAATCGGCCGACACGTGCGGCGGTGGCGGCGCCAGTCTCCGCCGCACGCGCGATTCTCACCGCATAGTCGCGCACCGCCACGGGGTTCTCGGCGTTCATCTCGAGCAGGTACGCCGCGGCCATGATGGGATTGAGCGCGTTGTTCACGTCGTGCATTACGCCCGCCGCGAGCTGTCCCACTGCGGCCAGGCGTCGATCACGTGATGCCGCTTCCTGGAGCGCGAGGAGCTCACTGGTGCGCTCCTGCACCATGCGCTCGAGACGATCGGCTTCGGTGCGCACCTGCTGCTCGAGTCGCGTGCGATCGGTCACGTCGCGCTCTACCGTCACGGCGCCGCGCACACGACGGTGGGGGTCGTACAGCGGATTCGAGTTGACCTCGATGACGGCCGGCGTCCCGCGCGGACCTCGGCGAACCTCCAGCGTCTCGCCGCGCACACGCTCGCCGCGCAGGGCTCGCGCCGTGGGATGCTCGTGCACGAAGAGCGTGGTACCGGTCAACGTCCTCGGACGGTCGAGCTGCCAGAGCTCGCGCAGCGTCTGCGGTCGCGCGGGCGCATGCTCCTGTTGCGCCTGGGCGTTCGTCCTGACCGTCCCGCCGTCGGCATCGACGACGCGCACCGAATCGGGAAGCACGTCGAACACCGACTCGAGCTGCGCGACGCTGCGGGCAAGGTCTTCACGCAGCTCTTCACGCTCCGTGACGTCGCTTCCTGCAAACAGGACGCCGCGTCCGCCCTGCGCATCAATCAGCGGCACGAATGTGGCCTCGACCAGTCGGCGTCCACCGCGATGCTGGAACGGTACGCGAACGGAGACGACCGGCACGCCACCGGCCGCGATGTCCACCTGCTCGGTGAGGTCGGCGAGTGCGTTCGGAAATGAATCGTAGATCGAGCGTCCAACCGCCTGAGCGACGTCGAGTCCAGTGAGGTCGCGATAGCGCGCGTTCGTCGCGACCAACGCGAGGGCGCCATCGAACAACGCTACCGCGAGCGGCACGGCCTCGAGGAGCGCATCGAGGCGCGCAAGCTCTGAGCTGTTTACACCGGAAGCATGGTCGAGTGCGGACGTGAGCATGGTACAAAGGTGCACCGAGGCATGACACTCGGACAGTCCGCTGGTCCTGGCGAGGCGGTGTGTGATCCGCATTACAAGCAGTCGGCACCTGTTCGCGTGCACTTGGCGCTGGGACTGCACTGAACTGAACTGCACTGAGCTGCAGTGAACTGCACGCGCTGGAACTGCAACTGAATGGGGGACGCTTCCACACTGACGCAAGCCGGCGTCCCAATGCTCGACTACTGTCGCAATTCTACCTCAAACCGGATGACATTGAGAGTGCGGATGACTGCGTCTTTGGTGATGGGTAAAAAGGTCCCTTTGGATTTTTCTGTGGCGCTCTGCGCTGTAGTCCGCCGCATCCGCTCAAGATCCGGTTGGTGGTGGTGGTCGTACGCTGTCGAGGATTCCGAGGAGCCTATCGCGAGTCCGACGGATGCAATATCAGTTGTGGTCTTCCCAGCGGTGGTCGTGCCAGTTGTCGTCGCTCAGTCCTCAGCGCGTTGGAACCGGCGGCCACTATCGGTGATCAAGCGCGCACCACGCGCATAGGTGAGATAGCTGTAGCCCCACTCGAGCAGCACGCTGAGGCGGTTCCGGAATCCCGCGAGATACATGATGTGCAGGAAGAGCCAGAACCACCACGCGAGGCTACCCGTTACCTGGAGACGCCCGAAATCCGCGATCGCGCGGTGACGCCCGATCGTTGCCAGGTCGCCCTTGTTGCGATAAGCGAACGGAATGCGTTCACGCCCCTCGAGGGTCCGTCGGATGTTGTGCGCCGCACGGGCCCCCATCTGCATCGCTGCCGGCGCGACACCGGGAACCGGTCGTCCACCTGTGGTGATGATCGCCATGTCGCCAATGACGAAGACCTCCGGATGTCCGTCGATGCTGAGGTCGGGCTCGACCCGAATGCGTCCCGCGCTGTCCCGTGGTGCGCCGAGTGAGGCACCGAGCGGCGATGCGATGTTGCCGGCCGCCCAGATGACGGTGTGCGCACGGAACACCTCGGCGTCCCCCACGCGCACGATGCCGCGCTCGACACCCGTGACGAGCGCGCCGATCCGCACGTCGACGCCGAGTGAGACCAGGTCGAGTCGGGCGTGCTCGGAAAGTGCCGGCGGATAGCTCGGCAGGATTCGGGCGCCGCCCTCGAGCAGCGTCACGCGCGCTGACTCGGGAGCGATGCGCCGGAACTCTCCCGGCAGCGAGTGCTTCGCGATCATCGGAAGCATCCCTGCCAGCTCTACGCCGGTCGGCCCACCACCGATGACGACAAAGCTCAGCAACGCACGCTGCTCGTCGGGATCGTCGGTCAGCTCCGCACGCTCGAAGGCAGTGAGAATACGCTGCCGGAGACGGATGGCGTCGTCGATACTCTTGAGGCCCGGCGCGAACGTCTCCCACTCCGGATGGCCGAAGTACGCGTGCCGTGCTCCGGCGGCGACGATGAGGTAGTCGTACGCAAACTCGCGCCCGTCATCGGCGATGACGACGCGACGCGTTGCGTCCACCCGCTCCACTTCGGTCATCAACACCGTGGCGTTGCGCTGGTGGCGGAGCAGCCAGCGGATCGGCGCGGTGATGTCGGTGGGCGCGAGCGTCGCCGTGGCCACCTGATAGAGCAGCGGCTGGAACAGGTGGTGATTGGTGCGGTCGAGGACGAGGACGTCAACGTCGTCGCGCTTCAGCGCGCGCGCGGCGTACAGCCCACCGAAACCACCGCCGATGATGACGACACGTGGCTTCATGTTGGCTCAGGGCTTGGGAAGCGTCGAGGGCGGCGCCTTACCATCCGCGGCAAGAAGGTTCAGGAAAATGCGCGCCGCGCCTGGCACTCCTGCCGGAAGCTGGCGGAAGAGTGCGAGCGTGCTGTAGACGTATGCACCCTTGCCGACGGGCGCGACGAGCACCGCATTCGCGTTCGCAGCCTCGCCGGGATCGTGCATCTCGAAGACGTGCTGGTAGTGCGGGTCGACTGCGGTTGGCATGTACGTCGACCGCTCCTGCACCCAATTGGCGAAATCAGCACTCGTGACCTTGTTCGGCTTTGACATCACGGACGTTCCAGCGCCGAGCAGCGCGACGGGTGCGTTCTCGTCCGTCACGCGCTCGGCCGTTGGGCGACGCAACGATATCGGGTACGGGAGAATGCCGGGTGACTCGATCTCGTACTGACCATACTGCAGCACCACCGTTCCACCTTTTTGTGCGAACTCGGTGAGCCGGGCGCGGCGGGCGACGAGCGTGGGACTCGCGGCGAAAGCGCGCGGGCCGACGACGATCGCGCCGAACTTCGACAGGTCCGCACTCCCCAGATCTTCAGGGGCCAGCATCGTGACCTGCATGCCGAGCTCGCTCAACATCGTCGCGACGTTGTCACCCACGCCGCGGATGTAGGCGATGGAGGTCTTCCGCGGGAGGTTGGCATCGACGGCTTCGACATCCACCGTTGCCGTACGATACGACCGCAGCGGACGAATGTGCTCATACTGGATCGGCACATAGCCCATCGTGAACTTCTCGTCGCCGCTCTCAGCCATCGCGCTCACGACATGACGACCTGCGGGCAATGCGCCCTTCACGTGAAACACGACCACCGCGTCGCTGTACGGCTCCATGGCGACGCGCCGGGTCGCCGAGTCGATCTTCAGTTGCACTGGTGCAGTCAGCGTCACGCTCACACCGCGCGCCGCGCCGGTCGCGTTGTGCAGGCGCACGTTGTACGATCGCTCGAAAGGCACGCCAGCGCGCGCGTACTCCACCTCTGCGTCGAATAGCACGCTGATCTTCGGCACCCCGGCCACGGGGCGTCGCAGTTCACCGCGCGCTGGATCGGCATAGCGATAGACCACCGGGCCCGCGTCCACGGTGAAGCGCACATCGGCGATGTGAAGAGTGACGAACGTGTGCGTGTCCGTCACGCGATCCTCGCCCATGCCGATGTTCTTCGCGGCCATTGTGCCCGACGCCGGTGGCACGAACACGTCGGCATTCTTGCCTGCAGCAAGCCACCAGGAGACGCTCGGCGCGGCCGGCGACATCTTGACAACGAGCTGCCGCGAGCTGTCCGGGCCAACGCGCATGCCTTGCGTAGCCGTGACCTGCCCTCTGCTCGGCTCGGTGAACACGCCCGCGTTGTCCAGCGTCACGTCCGACGCACCTTGGTTGTAGACGGAAATGGTGACCGGCACCGAGTCGCCCACTGCGACGAGCTCACGAGACGCTGTCGCCTCGACCAGCACT
Source organism: Gemmatimonadaceae bacterium (assembly GCA_046589725.1). Lineage (GTDB taxonomy): Bacteria > Gemmatimonadota > Gemmatimonadetes > Gemmatimonadales > Gemmatimonadaceae > AG11. The sequence continues at coordinate 64,239 of JBKJUW010000137.1, read as the reverse complement.
CCGGCCGCCGCCAGTAATGCAGCGTGCGCGCGCGACTCGGCCGTCTCGAGCGAGATGGCGAGATCGCCCCTGATTCCGCCACACGCGGCGTCGACGCCACCACGTTCGCAGGTGAGCGCATCGCGCGCGGTCGCGATCAGTCGCACCACGCGCGCCAGTGGCGTCACCATAAGCGCCGGCGCGGTGAGCTTCTCGACGGCGCGCACAGCGCCGATCGCCGCAGGAAGTGAGTCGAGCGCGGCGCGCGCGGACGGCGGCAATGCCATCGCGCTGAAGCGTGACCAGTCCGCCGCCACGTCCTGCAACGGCGACGTTTCCTTCTTCAGCGGCTCACTCACGCGTGACACCTCGAGCTTCAGGTAGTCGAGCGACGTGCCACGCCGCTGCAGGCTCCCGAACCCCTGCGACAGGTGCTGCGATCGGCTCTGCGACGAGATCTCGGCGTATGTCTGCCCGCGCAACGGACTCAGTTCACCGACATTGAAGGTGACGGTCGCCTCGGCCGGAGTGAAGCGTGAGGCGCGATAGAACTTGAGCGGTGTCCATGCGCCGAGTCCCAGCGTGTTGCGCGAGGGAAACCGGACGGTGTCCGCGGCGGCGTCGAACGCCTCGCGTGCAAGGATCGCCGAGACCTGGTGATGCCCGTGGCCGTCGCGGGGCGTGCCCGAGAACACAGCGACGATCACCTGCGGCCGGAACGCACGCACAACCGTCACCACATCACGGAGCAGCGAATCCTTCGGCCAGTGCTTGTAGGTCTCCTCGGCAGTCTTGGAGAACCCGAAGTCGTAGGCGCGCGTGAAGAACTGACGTCCTCCATCCAGCCGCCGTGCCGCGAGCAGCTCCTCCGTGCGAATCATGCCGAGTTGCACACCGAGCTCGTTGCCGATGAGGTTCTGGCCACCGTCGCCGCGGGTAAGCGAGAGATAGCCCGTCTCCACCTGCCGTCCGCGCGCGAGCCACGTGATGAGCTGCGTGTCCTCGTCGTCGGGGTGCGCGCCGATGACGAGCACGCGGGCGGTGACGTCGAGTCCCGCGACGGCCTCACCCAAGACGGTCGCGCCGCGCTCCTGGGCAGTAAGGAGGCGCGGCGCGAAGAGGAGCAGGCAAACGGTGGCGACTTTCCTTGAATTCATTCCGGGAGTTTCCCCAAGAAAAAACGGAACAGCAGATTTACCGCAGAGGACGCAGAGGACGCAGAGGACGCAGAGAACGCAGAGGAAACCAGAGGAAACCAGAAAAGCAAAACCTGCTAGAGCACACGACAATTCTTAGAGGACGAGCATTGATGTTTCATGGCGTTGTCCTCCGCGTCCTCTGCGACCTCTGTGGTAAATTGCTCTTGCAGTCGTTGTTCGCGTCAGACCTTGCTCGCCTTCCGCTTTTCCTTCACGGGCACGAGCGTCAACGCTTCGGTGACGATCCGCTTCTGCTCCACCTTGTGCGCCTCCGAATAACCCTCGGCAGGGCTCGCGCGTTCCGGACGACCGATGTAGCGAATCGTGAGCATGTTTCCCGTCGCCACCCGAAGCTGTGGCGCCACGAAGCTCCACGCGCCCATGTTCTTCGGCTCCTCCTGCGCCCAGATCACTTCCTCGATGTTCGGGTAGCGGTCGACGATGGCGGCCACGTAGGCACCTGGCCAGGGATACAGCTCGTCCACACGTACCAGCGCCACCTCGACACTCTCGGCGCTCTTGGCCTCGAGCAGATCGTAGTACATCTTCGCCGTCGAGAGCACGAGCCGGCGCACTTCCGCCACGCGCGAGCCGACAGACACATCGTCGATGACCGGCTGGAACGAGCCCGACGCGAGATGTTCGATGCTCGACGCCGCCGCGGGCAGGCGCAGCAGGCTCTTCGGCTGCATGAGGATGAGCGGACAGTGCTCGCTGCGCAGCGCCTGTCGCCGCAGGATGTGGAAGTACTGCGCGGGCGTGCTCGGATACGCGACACACATGTTGCCCTCCGCACAGAGCTGGAGGAACCGCTCGAGACGCGCGCTCGAGTGCTCCGGCCCACCGCCCTCGTAGCCGTGCGGCAGCAGCAGCACCAAGCCGCTCCACTGGCCCCACTTGGCGCGGTCAGCGGAGATGAATTGGTCGATAATCGGCTGCGCGACGTTCACGAAGTCGCCGTACTGCGCCTCCCACAGCACGAGGTCGTTGTCCGTCGCCGTGCTGAATCCATACTCGAAGCCCATCACCGCGGTTTCCGACAGCGGGCTGTTGTAAATCTCGAACGGCCCGGTTGCACCCGGGATGTTGGCCAGCGGCGTGTACGTCCCGCCCTTCTCCACGTCATGCAACACCGCGTTCCGGTGCGCGAACGTGCCGCGCTCGGCATCCTGGCCGCTGAGTCGTATCCCGACGCCACGCTGGAGCAGCGAACCGAACGCGAGCGCCTCGGCGTGGCCCCAGTCGATGAGTCCCTTGTGCAGCGCGTCACGGCGGCGCTCGATCACTTTCAGGAGCTTCGGCGGTCCCTTGAAATCTGCGGGCCAAGTGAGCAGCTGGGTGTTCAGCGCCTCGAGCTCCGCGGCGGGAACGCCCGTCTCCGGATCGGTGATCTCTTCGACGACCGGATGCGCCTTCGTACCGCGCGCCGGCGTGCCCTGATTCACCTCCGGGGCCTTCATCTCGCGATGCAACGTCGCGAGCTTCTCGCCGAACTCCGTGTCGATCGCCTTCACGTCGGCTTCGGTGAGCAACCGCTCGCGGACGAGCCGAGCGCCCCAGACTTCTCGCGGCGTTGGATGCGCGCGGATGGCTTCATACAACTTCGGCTGCGTGAAGAACGGTTCGTCTGTCTCGTTGTGCCCCCAGCGGCGATAGCCGACCACGTCGATCAGCACGTCCTTCGCGAACTTGTCGCGGTACGCCACCGCAAGCCGCACGGCAACGAGACATGCCTCGGCGTCATCCGCATTGACGTGCATGACCGGTACCTCGAAACCTGTCGCGGGGTCGCTTGCGTAACGGGTCGAACGCGCGTCGATCGGGTCCGTCGTGAATCCGACCTGGTTGTTGACGATCAGGTGCATCGTCCCGCCCACGTGATAGCCCTTCAGCCGCGACAGGTTGAACGTCTCCGGCACCACGCCCTCGCCCGGGAAAGCCGCATCGCCGTGGATGCAGAGCGGCAGCGCAATGCGCTCGTCGCGCCCACCTGGCGCGCCGGCCACGCGCTGCTTGGCGCGCGTGATGCCCGCCATGATCGGGTTCACGAACTCCAGATGACTCGGGTTCGGCACGAGCTCGATCGATACCGTCTTGTCGCCGACCGTGCGCTCGTTGGTGAAGCCGAGGTGGTATTTGACATCGCCCGAGCTGCTGTAGGCGCTGGCGTCGCCCTGCCGGCCCTCGAACTCACCGAACATCTCGACATACGACATCCCCATCACGTGCACGAGCACGTTGATGCGGCCGCGATGCGCCATCGCGAGCACCACCTCGCGCGCGCCGCCGTTCGCACTGCGGGCGATCGTCTCGTCGAGCATCGGGACGAGGATGTCGTTCCCCTCGATCGAGAAGCGCTTGTAGCCCTTGTATGCGCGCTCCAGGAATCGCTCGAGCCCGTCCACCTCAGTGAGCCGCCGCAGGACGGCGAGCTTCTCGTCCGCCGTGAGCGGATGCGTGACCGAGCCTTCTTCCATGTTCTGGCGGAACCAGGCGCGCTCGTCCGCGCTGCCGAGGTGCGTGAACTCGAGCGCGATGCTGCTGCAGTAGACGTCACGCAACCGTTGGACGACATCCGCCGCCGTGCCCACCGAATATCCCAGCGCCGATGCCGGCACGTGCGCCAGATCCTCTTCCTTGATGCCGTGGAATTCGGGCGTCAACTCAAGGGCGCCCGGTGGCGCGCTGCCGAGCGGATCGAGCTGCACGGCAAGGTGCCCGTACTCGCGGATTGCTTCCGCGAGCGACGACGCCGCCGCAGCTTTCCGGAGGAGCCGCTCATCGGACGGTTGCGCAGCGGTGCTTCCGGCGAGCGACTCGGCCGTGCGGAAGAACTGCCGCCACGATTCGTCCACCGACGACGGGTCTCGCCGGTATGTCTCGTACATCTCGGCGATGTAGCCGTCGTTGAAGACGGAGGTCGTCGGAGGGAAGGTGCTCATGGTCGGGAATTTAACGGATCAGACCGGGGGTCGAACAGTTCGTCCGGTCCGCCGGCGGGCCCCGCAGCTTCCTGGTCACTGCGTGCCGACTGTCAATTCATGACGGTGCACATCCGCATTCGTACTCTTCCCCTTGAACGGCGGACGCAGACAGACGCAGGCTTCGCCACCGCAGCAGGACGCAGTAACCGCTGAGCCGCGTGCTTTGCAATGCTCCCATGCCTATTGTTGTTGCAGCGTTTTTTCTGCGATTGCCGGTAGGCCTGCGCTTTCTGCGGCCGCTGCAGCTGTTATGGCTTTACTCCAGCATTTTCGCCAATATTCGCGGGCCTGAACGGCCCTTCATCTGCTCTTGTGCACCCCGACACCCGGATTCGAGCCATGACACGTGAAACCGCACGTCCTCTCACGCGACGCGACTTTCTCGCCCTCTCGGGTGCGGGCAGTGCCGCGATCGCATCGGGGGTGCTCATGACCGGCGCACTCCCCTCCCCGGCTGCGGCCGCGGCCATCGTCCCGCCCGCAAGCCAACTGCCGCGAAAAATTCCCATCGGGCTCGAGCTCTACTCGGTGCGCGGGGAACTCGCGAAGGACCTGCCCAACACACTCCGGAACGTGGCGCAGATGGGTTACGAGTGCGTCGAGTTCTACGCGCCGTACCTCGCGTGGAATTTCCCCTATGCCAAGGGTGTGCGTGCCCAGCTCGACGACCTCGGTCTCCGCTGCTACTCCACGCACAACTCGGCGGCAGCGGTCACGCCTGGCGAAACGATGTCCCGCGCCATCGAGCTCAACCAGATACTCGGCGCGCGGCACATCATCCTGGCATCGCCCCCGGGAACCGTGAAGACGCTCGACGACTGGAAGCGCTTCGCTGGCCAGCTCACCGCGACGGTGGAGCAGCTGAAGCCGCACGGCCTCCTGACCGGGTTCCACAATCATCTCATCGAGTGGACGCCACTCGCTGGCGGAACGCGCGTGATGGACGTCCTCGCCATGGACACCCCGCCGGAGTTCGTCCTTCAACTCGATGTCGGCACGTGCCTCGAAGCCGGGGTGGACCCGATCGCCTGGATGAAGGCGAATCCCGGTCGCATCAGGAGCCTCCACCTGAAGGACTGGGCGCCGGGATCGGCTGCCGACCAAAAGGCATTTCGCGTCCTGTTTGGCGAGGGCATCGGTCCGTGGAAGGAGATCTTCGCGACGGCCGAGTCGGTCGGTGGTGTCGAGTTCTACCTCATGGAACAGGAAGGCAGCCGCTACTCCGAGTTCGAGACCGCGAAGCGCGGCCTCGACACGTGGCGTGCCATGCGGAAGGGCTGACCCGCGTCAGGGCTGGCTCTCCCAGACCTGCGGCAAGGCGATGGTGAACGTTGATCCCTTGCCCGGAGCGCTGGATATTTCGATGTGGCCACCTAACATCGTGACGAGCCGACGCGAGATATAGAGACCCAGCCCAGTCCCGCCGTGGCGTCGGGTAAGCCCGCTATCCACCTGCGCAAACGGACGGAAGAGGCGCATCTGCTCGGCCAGGGGAATACCGACGCCCGAGTCCTGCACTTCGATCCACACGACGCTGTGCACCACGCGCACCTTTACCGCGATGCGGCCGCTGTCGGTGAACTTCACCGCGTTGCCCAGGAGGTTCACGAGTACCTGCCGCAGCTTGTCGATGTCGCTCGTCATGCGCACGTGCGCTCGCGGAAGCTCGATCGCCACCCGCAGCTTCCTCTGGTCTGCAAGCGGCTGCACGACGGCAACGGAGGCCCGCACGAGATCCGCCACGAGGAATTCTGTTGGGCGAACGATCTCCTTCCCTTCTTCGATGCTCGTGAACGACAGGATTTCCTCGATCATCGACGAAAGGTGCGTCGTCACGGAGCGCACGCGCTCGAGGATGTCGAGCTGGGACTCGGTGATCGGTCCGATCACCTGGTCGATCAACAGCTCGTGGTACCCGGCCAGCGCCGTGAGCGGTGTGCGCAACTCGTGGCTCATCGTCGCCAGGAATCGGCTCTTCGCCAGGTCGGCACTTTGTGCGCGCATCAGCAGCAGCGATTTGTGTACCGCGAGTGCGGCGTGGTCCGCGAGCTCGCGCAGCGCGTGCGTTTCATTTTCGGAGAACAGGGCGGCACCCACTCCGCGGCAAACGGAGATCACGCCGAGCGTCTCGTCGTGTGCACGCAGTGGCGCCAACATGATCGGGCCGATGGGCAGGTCCGGCAACGCGCGCAACAAGGGCCGTCCCGACGCACGGTAGTTGTGCTCGGTCACGAGGGCGTCATGCCCGATGGCATCCATCAGCAGCGAGCCCTTGAGCTCGAAGAAGCTTCCGCGCGCGGCCTCGAAATCGCCGGTCGCGGCGACCACTTCGCCCTGCGCCTCCATCACGCGCAACACGGCCGCTCCAGTCGCGTGGCATTCGCGCGTCGCGATGTCGCACAGCGTGCGGAGCACTTCGCCAATGTCCGGCGCTTCCGCGAGCTGTCGCACGACGCCGGTGAGGTTTGAGCGCTCACCATCGTCGTCCACTCGCGCCTCGAGAATCAGCGTGCCGTCCGTACGATGAACGCTGCAGTCAATTCGCCGTGGCGCGCCGCCACGAACTTCGGCGCGCAGCGCGGTCGTGAAGGTGCGCGTGCGTCCATCCACGCCCGTCGCGCGCAACTCCGCCTCGCTCGGCCCGGCATTCTCGGCGAGCAGGGTCGCGAAGGATAGGCCACTCGCGATCGGAGCGCCCAGCCACGACGTCCACCGCGCATTCGCGTACAGAAGATGGAGATCGAGCGACAACACGAGAACGCCGCGCTCCAGACTGTCGAGCACGCGCGCCGCACTCGGGATGTCAGTCAACGGACGGCGTGCTCCTCACGCGAGGCCTCATGCCGCCCCAGTCAGTGCAGCATGGATGGTGAACGGAACACGGGAGCGTCAACATCGCTCGGGGGCACCACGCCGATTGGGCGTCCAGCGCACTCCATAAGCGCCAGCGCGTCGTTGCGGTCGAGCGCCGGGAGATAGATGACGCCGGCGATACCACTCATCGCCACCGATATGCCGTCTTCGGGACGACGCGTGAGGCTCACCGCAAGCACGGGAACATCGCACAGCGCGTTCACGGCAGCCCATCCATCGAGGACGAAGGGATTCAACAGCGCGTCCTCCACCACAATCAGGTGCGGCTCGAAGCGCTCGGCGAGCTCACGGGCCGCCGCCACGCCGACAACGGGCTCACATTGCACGCCGAGCGCGCCGAAAACGCGGCAGAGATGCTCGCTCAGGTACTGGTGTCGCGACACGCAAACCAATCTCATCCTTCAATATACCCCGAAGTGGGGAGGATGTTCGCTTGCCAGCTCGCACGACGCTCAGCCAAGCGCTTCCAGTGCGTCGTGCAGCGCCTTCGCCGACAGGGGACGCGCGTCGCGTTCGCGCGCCATGGCCTTCATGACGAGTGCGCTGAGCGCCTGCGGGATGTCCTCGTGGATCGAATGCGGCGGGGGTGCCGCCTCTTCGAGCACCTTCGCGATGAGCACCATCGGCGACGGCGCATCGAACGGAGGTCTGCCGACGAGGCACTCGTACATCACGACGCCAGCGGAATAGATGTCAGCGCGCGCATCGATCGCGTCGCCGAGCAGTTGCTCGGGCGCCATGTATTCGGGAGTGCCGATCACCATGCCCACCTCGGTCAATCCCTGCGCCGGTGTACGTGACGCGAGTCGCGCGATGCCGAAGTCCATCACCTTCAGCGTACCGTCGCCTTCCACGACCATGTTCTGCGGCTTGATGTCGCGGTGGATCACGCCGGCGTCATGCGCCACCTCGAGCGCACGGCAGAGCTGCTTCGCGATGGGCAGCAGCACCTGCACCGGCAACCGACCTCGCAGCCGCACCAGCTCCTTCAGCGTCTTTCCTTCGACAAACTCCATTGTGATAAAGTAGAGACCGCGCGATTCGCCGAGATCGTGCGTGCGTACCACGTTGCGGTGCGAAATCTTCCGCGCAAGGCGGATCTCACTCTTGAATCGCTCGAGCGCGGTGGTGTCGGAGGCAGTGATCTCCGGCTTCAACGTCTTGATGGCCACGACTTCCTGAAGCTCGCGATCCACCGCACGATACACCATTCCCATCCCTCCCGCGCCGAGCAGCGCCTTCACCTCGTAGCGCACGCCGAGGGACTGGCCCGGCTGCAGCACGCCGCCCACCGGCGCCGCCGCGCCCGCCATCATCAGTGTCGCATCGTCGGCGCCCCTGACCAGCGTGTTGTTCGAGATCGCCTGTCCTCCGCCAAGAAAGTCCACGAGCGCCTGCTTGTCGCGGAGGTCGCCGAGCAGTCGACGGACGGCATCGGCGAGCGTCCCGATTTCATCCGAGCCGCCCGCGGGAATCTCCGCCGCATAGTCGCCGTCGGCCGCACGACGCGTCGCGCTCACGAGCGCCTTCACCGGTCGCACGATCTGCTGCGCCACCACACCCGAGAGCAGGAAGGCGATGAGGAGTCCGAGCGCACCGGTGATGAGGAGGGTCTGCCGCAGTGCACGGAATGGCGTGAGCTCGGCGTCGAGCGAACGGAGGGCCAGGAACCCGCCAACGGGCGTACCGTTCGCACTCAACAGCGGTGTACTCTGACCGACATACTCGCGTCCGGCCAGCTGAATGTCCGTGCTCTTGCCAGCTGCGCCCATGGCGGCGGCCCGCGCAGACCTCGTCCCCGAATCGGATTTCGCCGGCTGGCCGTCCGCGCCCGGAGCATCCCGCAGCATGCGGTCGGCAATGACCTTCTGGAGGCCGGCACGATCCGCCGCTGCGATGGTGCTGCCCGCGACACGGGGACGCCCGAGGCTGTCGATCACATAGAAGGCCACTTCGCTTCCCGTTGCTTCACTGATCGCGGCGACGAGTGAATCGCTGACCTGCTGTGCCGCCATGATCACGCCACTCACGCGGCTGTTCGACTTGTCGAGGTCCTGCTTCAGGGGCACCGAGACGACCTGCAGCACCGCCGTATCGCCGCTCACGCCGAAGCCGGTCATCGTCTTCCCTTCCAGCGCACCCGAAACGAGAGGGGATCGCGTGAGGTCCTCGCCGCGCGGCGCCGCGGGATCATCGCTCTTCGCCAGCCGTGCGCCCGCGTTGTCGGTTACCTGCACCCAGCGCGCGCCGCTCGCCTTCACGATCTCCTGCGCCTGATCGAACGCGTCGTTGCCGACGGAATCATTCAGGATCGTCTCGATGGCGTTCCGATTCTCCGCGAACACCGACACGCGGCCGGCCAGCCCCGATTGCCGCGCCTGGAGCTGCTCCACGATCCGCACGTTCGTTGCACTCAATCCACGCCCGATGGTGCGCAGCGCTGACGTGTGCGCGGAATTCGACGTCACGGCCAGTGTCACGACCAGCAGCACGGAAACGACGACCGCCGTGCCAAGGAAGATCTTCAGCGAGAGCCCGACGCGCGGCATGGCAGGAGGGGTGCGTGGTGTCGTCCGTCGCGATCGACCGGACCACGCGCGTCGACTAGTACCGGTCGCCCGACGCGCTGGTGTATTCCTGCCCGAACTTGTTCTTGTGCGGCACGAAGCGATAGCCTCGCGCGTCGAGCTGCATCGTCCCGAGCGACACACTCGTCGTCCCGATCGCCAGCGGCTTCGTCAGTCCGTCGCCCGTCCGGTCGTGCCACACGTGCAGCAGGTAGCGTCCCGCGGGGACACCCGTCATCGCGAAGCGTCCGTCCTCGCCGGCCTGCGCATAGTAGGGCGTCGCGAGCACGACGACGTAGCCCGTCATCCGCGGATGGATGTTGCAGTACACGGGAAACACACCGGGCTCCCGGAACGTCTGATCCTTCGTGCGTCCACGCGCATAGACGCCCGTGTCAAATGCGCCGTCCGGTGCCTTGGAAAAAACGTTGTGACTGAACGAGTCATTGTTCGGGAATTCCACCTTGCTGCCCTCGGAGATCACGCCAACACGCGGAGAGAATTGCCTGCCTTGCAGTTGAATCGTCGTGGTGGTGGGCGATGTGCGCACGCGCGCTCCGCCCGTCGGCTCGAGCCAGACGATGACGTCGGCGAGATCTTCCGACTTCTCACCCGGGCGCTCCTGGAGACTCACCTGCCCCGACACGGTACCTTGAGCCGAAATCGTTCGCGCCAGCACCACGAAAACAACAGCCGAGCGGCGCATGATCGAAAGCCACGTCCCCATTCTGTCTCCCCCGTACGTCATTCCCGCGCTGCGGGAATCGATGTCGCGCACTCCCATACCCCCACTCCAATGACCGCATTTGGCGCGGCCGCTCCGCTGAAGTGTGCAGTCGCACCGACCAGAGCGTCAAGCGTGCGAGCCTTCGTTACACTCGGCGTGCTGTTCGGTTGCAGCGGTGTTGCCACAGCGCAGCGCCCAACCACTCCGCCGGCACCGACGCCTTCGCCCGCCGTGCTTGCGGCGGCAATAGCCGCGGCAGCGGACTCCTTGCACGCACGACAGGATTCAATGGCGGCACGACTCCGTCGTGCCGAAGCGCTGAATGTGTCCCGCCAGGACTCCGTCACCACACGACTTCGGCGCGCCGAAGAATCAATCGCGCTCCTCCAGCAGCAGCTCGGCGAGGCGGCAACCAGCGCCGTCTCGACACGGAGCCGCATGCAGCTCGAGCTGAACGGTCGCATGCTCGTGCACACGTTCCGGAACGATCGCCGCGTCAACAACGTGGACGATCCCCAGTTCGTCCGCCCTGATTCCGTATCCGCGCTGCCAGCATCGAACCTCGGCATGGCCATACGCCAGACGACACTCGGCATGGTCCTTACCTCACGTGATGTGCTCGGCGGCAGCTTCATCGGCGACATGGATGTGGACTTCTACGGCGGACAGCAGCCCAGTAGCGGTGGCCGCACGTTTCCGCTCCTGCGGATTCGCACGGCGCGCGGTGCGGTGCGCTGGTCGAACGGGGAGGTGATGGTCGGCCAGGACGCGCCACTCATCGCAGCGCTGAATCCCGTGAGCCCCGCGGCCCTCGGCACACCTGCCTTCGTCACCGCCGGCAACCTCTGGCTCTGGCTTCCACAGGCGCGGGTGACCGTAAAGACCGGCGGATTCGTGAACGTGGGATTGCAGGCGGCGGTGCTGGCATCCACAACGGGCGACGCGGTGGGATTATTCGACACCGACGCCGACGCCGCGGAGCGTTCGGGCCGGCCGGCGACCGAGGCGCGCCTGCGCCTGGCGTGGGGCGAAGAGGGGCGCATCAGCGAGATCGGATGCGGCGGTCACCTGGCGTGGATCGCCGTGCCGGTTGGCTTCGCGCAGTCGGACGCGGCCGCGTGCGACGTTCGCATCAATGTCGGTCCGATCGAATTGCGTGGCGAGGCCTATTCGGGACATGCACTCCGCGGGCTTGGCGGCGGCGGCATATCGCAGAACTTCAACAGCGCCTCCGAGCCCCTCGCGGATGCCGGCGGGTGGGGGCAGGTCAACGTGGAGGTATCGCCGATGTTTCGGTTCGGCGGAGGCTGCGGCGCGGACAGGCCCGATGAAAACGCGCTCGCCACCACGGCGCGGTTACACAACCAGTCGTGCAGTGGCTACACGATCGTACGTCCGGGCGGCCCGTTGTTCATTGGCGCGGAATACCGGCGGCTCGAGACGCGCTACTCGAGCGGAACCGTGGCGAACAATCACATCAATCTTGCGGTCGGCTTCGAATTCTAGACTGAGGATCTTTTCGTTTGAAGGTGGAACGGACGTTATTCGTGGGCATCGCGAATCCAGCGAATCTACGCGAGTACCTCCATGCGTCATCGAGTAGCGCATCGCCACTGCACGCCTGGTCAAGCAAAATCGAAGGCGAAGGCCAATTGTCTTCGATGCATCAGCGGCGCGCCAACGCGTCGACCTGGGATGGGTCAATTCGCGTTGATGTTGCTTTTATTCGCGTAGATTCGCGCTAACCCCCGCCGTTCCGCTTCGCACGCGGGGCAATTACGACTGTGTTGACGAAAGCGATGCAGTACTCTCCGGAGTCGCGGTCTCTGGAGTTGCGCTCGCTGCGGGCGCCGTCGGCGGACTCACCTCACCCTCCTTGTCGACATTGCGGCGCGGCGGCGAGGATGCCTCTGCTGTGGCGGGAAGGATGAGCCGGAACGTACTCCCCGTGCCCGGCTCGGATTCGATCTCGAGCACGCCCTGCAGCATCTCCGCCAGCCGACGTGAAATCGGCAGCCCGAGCCCCGTGCCCTCCGTGAGCTGCGTCTTGCCGAGTTGCACGAACTCGTCGAAGATCTTCTCGCGATCCGCCGGCACGATGCCCTCGCCCTGGTCGATCACCTCGAGCACGATGCCTCCATCCTCCTGTGGAATAGAGCGGACGCGAATGGGCTTCCCCCGCCCGAACTTGATCGCGTTCGAGAGAAGGTTGAGCAGGATCTGCCGCAGGCGGCGCGGATCGCTGATGACCTTCATCGCCGGACCTTCCTGCTCGATCGCGAGCGACGAGCCATACTGGTCCGCCAGCGGGCGCACCGTGACGAAGAGATCCTCGAGCAGCGACGGGAAGGTTACCGGCTGCAGCCGCAGGTCGATCTTGCCCGCTTCGATCTTGGACAGGTCGAGCACATCGTTCACCAGCTCCAGCAGGTGCTTCGCTGCCTTGTGCGTTCGGGTGATGCCCTCAGCCTGCTTCTCGTTGAGCGGACCGTAGATGTTCTCGAGCAGCAGCGTGCTGTAGCCCAGCACCGCGTTAATCGGCGTCCGTAGCTCATGGCTCATCGACGCGTAGAAACGGCTCCGCGCCGCCATCGCACGCTCGAGCTCGAGCTGGCGCTCGGCAAGCTCGTCATTCAGCGCCTTGAGTTCGCTCATCGCGCGCGCCAGCGACCTGGCCTGCGACTGGAGCGCCATCTCCGCACGCTTCCGCTCCGAGATGTCGCGAACGATCAGCGTGTAGGTCTTCTTGCCGCGTACGTCGAGACAGCTCGCGGTGGCCTCCACAGGGAACTGCTCACCCGACGCGCGTGCGCCCATCAGCGAGAGCGCACTGTCCATCGCCGGTGCATCCGACACGATGGCATCCGGATCGACACCATCGGTGTGGGTACAGATGCGATCGAGCAGGTCCTGTCGCAGCGACTCCGGGAAGAAGTCATGGACATTCTTCTTCACCGCCGCATCGCCCGGCGTCGCGAACATCCGCTGCGCCGCCGCATTGAACAGCGTCACGACGCCGTCGGCGTCGAACGCAACGATCGCATCCATCGCCGATCCGACGATCTCCGAGAAGCGCGCCTCGGATTCGTAGATCTCCCGCATGTGGCGCAATTCCTGGTCGCGCCGCTCCGACTCCGCGATGAGGTGCTGCTGCGCCGTGAGCTGCCGCTGTTTCTGGTACAGGTCGACGAACACGCTCACCTTCGAGCGCAGGATGTCCGGGTTGAACGGCTTGGCCATGTAGTCGACCGCGCCCGCGGAGTACCCCTCGAAGATGTATTCCTCGTCCTTGCTGATGGCGGTGAGGAAGATGATCGGGATATACCTGGTGCGCTCGCGTGACTTGATGAGCTTCGCGGTCTCGAATCCATTGATGCCCGGCATCTGCACGTCGAGCAGGATCATCGCGACGTCGTGCGCCAGGAGCTTGCGCAGCGCCTCGTCACCCGAGCCAGCGCGCACGATGATCTGCCCGAGCGGCTCGAGAATGGCCTCGAGCGCAAGAAGGTTCTCGGGCCGGTCGTCAACGATGAGGATTTCGACGGGCGCTTGCTGCTCCTCCGAACCGGTCACTGAAGCGGCCACGGATGCCGACGCAGGGATGACGGGATTGCCCGTTGGCGTCGTCTTCTTTGGCTTCGTCTCGGACTTCATCGCTCCTCACGCTCCGGACTGCCGGCGGGCAGCGTCGCGATGAACTTCGTCATTTCCTCGAGGGTCATGATGCGCGCCTGCGGCACGGATTTCATGGCCGCCGACGGCATCAACGTACTCTCCGCCGTGGCGGGGTCCTGAATGATGGCAAGTCCCCCGCGATCCGAGATGCGACGAAGCCCCTCACTACCGTCCGCATTGGCGCCGGTCAGCACCACACCAACCGTCCGATGCCCATAGCTGTCGGCCGCAGTGAGGAAGGTGACGTCGATGGACGGCCGGCTGTAGCGTACGGGACCCTCGGTGCTCAGTGAAAAATGGCCTGGCTCCACGAGCGTGTGGTAGTCCGGGGGCGCGATGTACACCGTTCCACTCTCCAGCGGCATCTTGTCCTCGATTTCGTGGACCTTCAGCGCAGTCCGCTCCTGCACGAGCGTGCGGAGCAGGTGGTCGGAGTCCTTGTGGCGGTGCTGGACCAGGGCAATGCCCATCTGGAAGGTTCGCGGCAACCCCGCGACGAATGTCCGCAGCGCGGCGAGCCCTCCCCACGAGGTGCCCACCACCACGAGATCGTATCCGACCGACGCTTTCGTGTCCATCACGTCACTTTCCTGTACAGCTTCTCGGTCGGGCTCAGCTTCTCGTAGCAGGGCTCGAACTGGGAGAACTTCAGCGACTCCTTGCTGCCGAGCGCCATGATACCGAACATCACGAGCGACTCGTAGAAGAGCCGGTGCACCCGATTCTGCAGCGTCTTGTCAAAGTAGATCAGAACATTGCGGCAGAAGATCACATGGAATTCGCTGAACGACCGGTCCGTGACGAGGTTGTGCTGCGAGAACACCACGTTGCGCGTGAGCGATGGGGAGAAGAGCGCCCCGTCGTACTTGGCGGTGTAGTACTCCGAGAACGATCGCTTCCCCCCGGCGCGAATGTAGTTCTCCGTGTACTCCTGCATGCGGTCGAGGGGGAAGATTCCCTGCTTCGCCCGCTGGAGCACGACGTCATTGATGTCCGTGGCGTAGAGCCGGGCGCGGTCGTACAACCCCTCCTCTTCCAGGAGGATGGCCATCGAGAACACTTCTTCGCCCGTCGAACACCCCGCATGCCAGATGCGGATGAACGGATACGTGCGAAGGAGCGGCACGATCTTTTCCCGAAACTCCTTGTAGAAGCCGGGATCGCGGAACATCGCCGTCACATTGACGGAGAGGTCCAGCAGCAGCCGCTCCATCGCATCGGTATCGTGCAGGATGCGCGCTTGCAGGTCCGATATCGTGCGCAACCCCTCTCCTTCCACGCGCTTCCAGAGGCGACGCCGGATCGACGCATAGGCGTATGAGCGAAAGTCGAATCCGTAGTGCCGGAATACGCCTTCCAGGAGCAGCTCGATTTCGAGATGCTCCAGTTCGGTGTTGTAGGCGAAGGGGGGCCCCGGAAGGGCGTCCCCCGGCACGTTCAGCGGTACAGCCATACCCTCATGAGACTCAACAGCTGCTCCGTATCGACGGGCTTCGTGATGTAGTCCGAGGCACCCGCCGCAATGCACTTCTCGCGGTCACCCTTCATCGCCTTCGCCGTGACGGCAATGATCGGCAGCGCCTTGAGCGCCGGAATGGCACGGATCGCGCGCGTCGTCTCATAACCATCCATCTCCGGCATCATCACGTCCATCAGCACGAGATCGAAGTCCGGCCGGTCCCCCAGCAACGCGATCGCATCCTTTCCGTTCTCTGCAAACGAAACCACCATGCTGTGATCTTCAAGCATACTCGTCAGCGAGAAGATGTTGCGCACGTCGTCATCGACCACGAGCACCTTCTTTCCCGTGAACACCGCATCCGTATTGTGCAGTTGCTCGAGCATCCGGCGCTTCTGCTCGGGCAGCTTGGCCTCCACGCGATGCAGGAAGAGCGCGGTCTCATCCAGCAGCCGTTCGGGCGATTTCACATCCTTCACGATGATCGTCTCCGCGAACTTCCGGAGCTTCGTGTCTTCCGCCGACGAGAGGTCCTTGCCCGTGTAAATGATGATGGGCAGGTCCCGCATGGCCGGATTGGCCTTCACCGTCTCCAGCAGCTCGAACCCGTTCATGTCCTTCAGCCCGAGGTCGAGCACCATGCAATCGAAGTGACCGGTCGATAGCTCCCGCAGCGCATCCTCGGCTGACCCGACTGCCACGATATCCACGTCCTCGTGCTGGATCAGCTCGATCATGCTCTCACGCTGCGTCTCGTCATCCTCGACGACCAGCAGGCGCTTCACCGACGAGTCGATGAACTGCGTGATCTTCGCGAACGACTCGTCGAGCGCCTCCTTCGTGACCGGCTTCTCGAGATACGCGAGCGCACCCGACTTGAGGCCCTGCTGCCGCTCGCTGACGCCCGTGATGATGTGCACCGGGATGTGACGCGTCTGCGGATGATGCTTCAGCCGGTCGAGCACTGCCCAGCCGTCCATGCCCGGCATGTCGATGTCGAGCGTGATCGCATCCGGCTCGAACGCGTGCGCCAGCTTCAATCCCGCCTCCCCATCGAGCGCACTCAGGCCGCGGAAGCCCTTCTCGCGCGCCATGTCGAGCAGGATCTTCGAAAAGGTCGGATCGTTCTCGATGATCAGCAGCACACGATCGCCAGACGTGATGAGATCACGGTCGTCGTCGAAGCCGTCAGGCTTGGGCAGAGAGTCGCGAGCGACGGCCACGTTCTCCTCCTTCGGCGCCTCATCCTCGCCTGCG
This sequence comes from Gemmatimonadaceae bacterium, assembly GCA_046589725.1. Lineage (GTDB taxonomy): Bacteria > Gemmatimonadota > Gemmatimonadetes > Gemmatimonadales > Gemmatimonadaceae > AG11. The sequence continues at coordinate 47,518 of JBKJUW010000137.1, read as the reverse complement.
ACCGTCATCGTGGACGAGCCGCCACCCGAGCGTTCCCATCCACCTGATTCCGCTGTGCTCCTCGCCCCTTGGCCGCCCTTGGCGCCACGTGGTGTTCCCCGCGGACCGGAGCGCACGTTGCCGTCGGTGCTCCACGCCTCTCCGTGGTCGCGGCGACCCGCGGAACCGTCAGCGCCGCTGCGCGGTGTGTCCGGCTCCACATAGTGCGAGGGGAGGAACAGGGTGAACGTGCTCCCGGATCCCGTCGTGGAATCCACGCGGATCTCGCCGCCCAGCAGTCGCGCAATCTCGCGGCTGATCGTCAGGCCGAGTCCTGTACCGCCGAACTTGCGGCTGGTCGTGCCGTCCGCCTGCTGGAACGATTCGAAAATCAGCTGCTGCTTGTCCTTCGGAATGCCGATTCCCGTGTCCGAGACGGCGAACGCGATCACCGACTCCGCCTGGTCGAGAATACGACTCGCGAACCGCTTGCCCTTCTCGGCCTTGCGGATCGTGAGCGTCACGCTCCCTTTTTCCGTGAACTTGAGCGCGTTCGAGAGAAGATTCTTCAACACCTGCTGCAACCGCTGGCCGTCCGTATAGATCGCGTTCTGCACATCCCCCTGGATGTCCACCTTGAACTGCAGACCCTTCTGCTGCGCCACAGGCTCGAAAGTGCGCCGGGTGAATGACTCGATGTCCATCATCGATATGTCCATCGGATTCACCTCCATCTTGCCCGCCTCCACCTTCGACAGGTCCAGAATGTCGTTGATGAGGTTGAGCAGGTCCGTGCCCGACGAGTAGATCGTCTGCGCGAACTCCACCTGCTTCGGCGTGAGCGTCTTCTCCTTGTTGTCGCTCAGCAGCTTCGCGAGGATGAGCAGTGAATTGAGCGGTGTGCGCAGCTCGTGGCTCATGTTCGCGAGGAACTCACTCTTGTACTTGCCGCTGATGGCCAGCTGCTCCGCCTTCTCCTCCAGAGAGAGACGCGCTGCTTCCACCTCGCGATTCTTCTGCTCGACTTTCTGGTTCTGCTCGGCCAGCAGCGAGGCCTTCTCCTCGAGCTCCTCGTTGACCTGTTGCAGCTCCTCCTGCTGTTCCTTGAGCAGCTCCTCGGATTGGCGCAGCGTCTTGGCCTGCGCTTCCAGCTCCGAGTTCGAGCGCTTGAGCTCGTCCTGCTGCGACTGCAGCTCCTTCGACTGGCTCTGCAGCTCCTGCGTCAGCTTCTGCGACTGCTCCAGCAGCTCCTCCGTCCGCATGCTCGCGCCGATCATGTTGAGCACCACGCCGATCGACTCCGCGAGTTGGTCGAGGAAGGTCTGGTGGATCTGGCTGAAGGGAAGGAAGCTCGCCAGCTCGATCACCGCCTTGACTTCACCCTCGAACAGCACCGGCAGGACGATGATGTTGCGTGGCGGCGCTTCTCCCAGCCCGGAGGTGATCTGGATGTAGTCGTCCGGCACGTTCTGGAGCAGGATCGGCTGCTTCTCCAGGGCCGCCTGTCCAACGAGTCCCTCGCCAATCGCGAATCGGTTGCCCACGTGCTTCCGCGCGCGATACGCATAGCTCGCGATGAGCCGCAGCGTCGGGACTCCCGCCTCGTTGTCCATGATGAAGAACGCACCGTGATGCGCCGACACCAGCGGGGTCAGCTCGCTCATGATGAGCCGCGAGACCGACTCCAGATCCTTCTGCCCCTGCATCATCCGGCTGAACTTCGCGAGGTTCGTCTTCAACCAGTCCTGCTCCTGATTGCGCTCCGTCGTTTCCTTCAGGTTCGCGATCATCTGGTTGAGGTTCGACTTGAGCTCGTCCAGCTCACCCTGCGCATCCACGGTGATCTGCCGCGTCAGGTCGCCCTTCGTCACGGCCGTCGCCACGTCGGCGATGTTTCGCACCTGCGCGGTGAGCGAGTTGGCCATCGCGTTCACGGCGTCGGTGAGGCCCTTCCACGTGCCGGCTACACCTGGCACCTCCGCCTGGCCACCAAGCTTGCCCTCCGTTCCCACTTCCTTGGCAACTCGCGTTACCTCGTCGGCGAAGACTCGCAGCTTCTCCACCATCGTGTTGACGGTGTTCTTCAGCTCGAGAATCTCACCGCGCGCTTCGACCGTGATCTTCTGCGACAGGTCGCCATTGGCCACCGCCGTCGTCACGAGCGCGATGTTTCGCACCTGACTCGTCAGGTTCGACGCCATGAAATTCACGTTGTCCGTCAGGTCTCGCCACACGCCGCCGGCGCCCGGGACCTTCGCCTGGCCGCCCAGGATGCCCTCCGAGCCCACTTCCTTCGCGACGCGGGTCACTTCGCTCGCGAACGCGTTGAGTTGTTCCACCATGGTGTTGACGGTGTTTTTCAGCTCGAGGATCTCGCCGCGCGCGTCGACGGTGATCTTTCGCGACAGATCGCCGAGCGCCACCGCCGTGGTCACGTCGGCAATGTTTCGCACCTGACTCGTCAGGTTACTCGCCATGTAGTTCACGCTGTCGGTCAGGTCCTTCCACGTGCCGGCAACTCCGGGCACGTTGGCCTGTCCACCCAGCCGTCCCTCGGTACCCACCTCTCGCGCCACGCGCGTCACTTCGTCGGCAAAGCTGCGGAGCTGATCCACCATCGTGTTGATGATCGACTTCACTTCGAGGATCTCGCCCCTCGCTTCGGCCGTGATCTTCTTCGAGAGATCGCCCTTCGCAACCGCCGTGGTGACGTCGGCGATGTTTCGCACCTGGTTGGTCAGGTTGCTCGCCATGCCGTTCACAGAGTCGGTGAGGTCCTTCCACGTTCCAGCGACACCCGGCACGTTCGCCTGGCCGCCGAGCACTCCTTCCGTTCCCACTTCGCGAGCGACTCGAGTCACTTCGGCCGCAAAGGCGTTGAGCTGGTCCACCATGGTGTTCACGGTGTTCTTCAGCTCGAGCACTTCGCCCTTCGCCTCGGCCGTGATCTTTCGCGACAGGTCGCCCTTGGCCACCGCGGTGGTGACGTCGGCGATGTTTCGCACCTGGCTCGTCAGGTTCGACGCCATCGAGTTCACCGAGTCGGTGAGATCGCGCCACGTGCCCGACACGCCTTCGACGTTCGCCTGACCACCCAGTCGTCCTTCCGTTCCTACCTCTCGCGACACACGCGTCACCTCGGCGGCAAAGGCGTTGAGCTGGTCCACCATGGTATTCACGGTGTTCTTCAGCTCGAGGACCTCGCCCTTCGCTTCGGCGGTGATCTTTCGCGACAGGTCGCCTTTGGCCACCGCGGTGGTGACGTCGGCGATGTTTCGCACCTGGCTCGTCAGGTTCGACGCCATCGAGTTCACCGAGTCGGTGAGATCGCGCCATGTGCCTGATACGCCTTCCACGTTCGCCTGGCCGCCCAGCATGCCCTCCGTGCCCACTTCGCGTGAAACGCGGGTGACTTCTGCGGCGAACGCGTTGAGCTGGTCCACCATCGTGTTGATGATCGTTTTCAGCTCGAGGATCTCGCCCTTGGCTTCGGCGGTGATTTTCTTCGAGAGATCGCCGCGCGCCACCGCGGTGGTGACGTCGGCGATGTTGCGCACCTGACTGGTCAGGTTGCCAGCCATGAAGTTCACCGAGTCCGTGAGGTCCTTCCACGTTCCCGCAACGCCAGGCACGTTCGCTTGACCTCCCAGGATGCCTTCGGAGCCTACTTCGCGCGCCACTCGGGTGACTTCGGCCGCGAAGCTGTTGAGCTGGTCCACCATCGTGTTGACGGTGTTCTTCAGCTCGAGCATCTCGCCCTTCGCTTCCACGGTGATCTTCTGCGACAGGTCGCCGTTGGCGACGGCCGTTGTCACGAGCGCGATGTTTCGCACCTGGCTCGTGAGATTGCCGGCCATGAAGTTCACCGAGTCCGTCAGGTCCTTCCACGTTCCAGCGACTCCCGGCACATTCGCCTGTCCGCCAAGGATGCCCTCGGTGCCCACCTCTCGAGCGACTCGAGTCACTTCGGCGGCGAATCCGGAGAGCTGGTCGACCATGATGTTGATGGTCTCCTTCAACTCCAGGATCTCGCCCTTGGCCTCGACCGTGATCTTCTGCGACAGGTCGCCATTGGCAACAGCCGTCGTCACGAGGGCGATGTTGCGCACCTGGTTCGTAAGGTTGCCGGCCATGAAGTTCACCGAATCCGTGAGGTCCTTCCACGTTCCCGCGACTCCCGGCACGTCCGCCTGTCCTCCAAGGATGCCTTCGGTGCCTACTTCGCGCGCGACACGGGTAACTTCGGCAGCGAATGAGCTGAGCTGATCGACCATCGTGTTGATGGTGTTCTTCAGCTCCAGCATCTCGCCCTTCGCCTCCGCCGTGATCTTCTTGGAGAGGTCGCCCTTGGCGACGGCCGTGGTGACGTCGGCAATGTTACGCACCTGGCTCGTCAGGTTCGTTGCCATGCCATTCACCGAATCGGTGAGATCCTTCCACGTGCCGGCCACGCCGAGTACCTCGGCCTGTCCGCCCAGCTTGCCTTCGGTACCCACCTCACGCGCGACGCGCGTCACCTCCGCCGCGAAGCCGTTGAGCTGATCCACCATCGTGTTCACGGTGCTCTTCAGCTCGAGCATCTCGCCCTTCGCTTCCGCCGTGATCTTTCTCGAGAGATCGCCTCGCGCCACCGCCGTGGTGACATCAGCGATGTTGCGCACCTGACTCGTCAGGTTGCTCGCCATGAAGTTCACGGAGTCCGTGAGATCCTTCCACGTTCCCGCGACACCCGGCACGTTCGCCTGGCCGCCGAGGATGCCTTCCGTTCCAACCTCGCGAGCCACTCGGGTTACTTCGGCGGCGAATCCGGAGAGCTGCTCCACCATGATGTTGATGGTGTTCTTCAGCTCGAGAATCTCGCCCTTCGCTTCGACGGTGATCTTCTGCGACAGGTCGCCATTGGCGACCGCCGTGGTCACGAGCGCGATGTTACGCACCTGGCTCGTGAGGTTGCCCGCCATGCCGTTCACGCTGTCCGTCAGGTCCTTCCACGTTCCTGCAACGCCCGGCACGTTCGCCTGTCCGCCGAGCACGCCTTCCGTTCCCACTTCGCGCGCAACGCGCGTGACTTCGTCGGCAAATGAGGAGAGCTGATCGACCATCGTGTTGATGGTGTTCTTCAGCTCGAGAATTTCGCCCTTGGCTTCTGCCGTGATCTTCTTGGAGAGGTCGCCCTTCGCGACCGCAGTGGTGACGTCGGCGATATTGCGCACCTGATTGGTCAGGTTCGTCGCCATGCCGTTCACCGAGTCCGTGAGGTCGCGCCACGTGCCGCTCACTCCCTCGACGTTCGCCTGACCTCCCAGCCGCCCTTCCGTTCCCACTTCGCGCGCCACGCGTGTGACTTCGCTGGCGAACGCGTTCAGCTGGTCCACCATGCGATTCACGGTGGAACCGATGCGGAAGAACTCGCCCTGCACCGTCTTGCCCTCGATCTCGAGCTCCACCTTCTGGCTCAGGTCACCCTCGGCCACCGCCTTGATGACGCGGGCGACCTCCGACGTGGGTTGCACAAGATCGGTGATGAGCGAGTTGAGCGCGTCCACGCTGCCGGCCCAGAGGCCCGCCGCGGGTCCGATCGTCGCGCGATCGCGCATCTTGCCCTCGCGTCCAACCGAGAGCGCCACGCGGTTCAGCTCTTCGGCGAGCCGAGCCTGCTTGGTAGCGACGCTGTTGAATGTGTCCGTGATCTCGGCGACCAGTCCGTCGCCATTGTAGTCGAGTCTCGCGCTGAAATCACCGGCGTCGAGCGCACGGAGGCCGGCGAGGAAATGTCGGAGACTTCGTTCGCGGGAGCCCCCTCCGCCACCTCCGCCGTCACTGCCACCTCTCCCGCCGGAGACGACGAGAGTCTCGCCGGGTTCGACGGTCTCGACGGCGATGTCGCCATCGGATTCCTGCGCCGCGACGATTTTGCGGCGTGGACGCCCTCGCTTACCGCGCGCGGCGCCGTTGCCGCGGCCATTTGATGCTTTCTCGTTATCGGGCAATTCGGATCTCTCGCCGACGCTCACGGTCAGCTCCTCTGAGGAAAGACAGGATGCGAAAGGCCACCGTGACGAGCGGTGGCGTAGTCTGGTGCAGTGAGCGTCCCTTGCTCAAGCCGTTCGGGGCGCTTTTGAGCTCGCCTCTAACTTCCGTGCTGGAAACAACCTAGGGCATTCTTCATACCGTTGGTCCAGACCGGATTGTGGCGGTGATGCCGAAAACCGCTATTCTGCAATATTCACGCGCAATTTTGTGACTCTGGACACCCGCCCCACGAGCGACGCGAGTCACATAAGCAGTTATTTATGTGTGGAAGTTCTTTGGTGATTCTTTACGGCGGACGCAGAATACGCAGGCTTCGCAAACGCAGAAGGGCGCAGACAACGCGACGACGGGCAAATTCTTGTTGCTGTTGCAGCGTTTTCTGCGACTGCGCAGCCTGCGAGTTGCTGCGTCCGCTGTTTTGATACCGCGGCCTTGCTCTTTGATCTCGCGACTTACGGTATGTCCCCGACCATGATGCGAACGGGAATGCCCCCATTGCTGAGTGCCGCCGCTGGGCGAAGCGGAATGCGCAGCTGGCGCTCCAGGGCCGAGTCTGGCGACAGGAGCGCCAGTCGCCACCCCGGCACCCGTTCGCGCAACACGTTGCCCAGCTGCGCCCACAGGTCGCGCACACGATCTGCCTCACCGACTCGGACCCCGTAGGGTGGGTTGGTGACGACCCAGCCCTGCTCGGCATCCGGAAAGACGGCCGCAGAGAGGGAGTGAACAGCGAGCCCGATGTCATCGCGGACGCCAGCGCGGACTGCGTTATCGCGCGCCGCCTCAATGGCGCCTGCATCGCGGTCTGATGCCGTAATGATGGCGCTTGTTTTCGGTAGTTTCGCCGCGGCCAGTCTCTCCCGAACTCGGTCGCCGAGCCGCTCTTCTACTGTCGGCCAGCGCTCCATCGCGAATTTTCTGTTCGCGCCAGGCGCCACGCGCCTCGCAAGCAGCGCGGCCTCGATCGGAATCGTACCCGACCCGCACAATGGATCGGCCAGCGGCGACGATGCGTCCCACCCCGACGCGACCAGCAGTCCGGCGGCAATCGTTTCGCGCAGCGGCGCCTTCGTACTCGCAAGCCGGTAGCCTCGTCGGTGCAGCAGCTCGCCTGAGCTGTCGGCGCTCACGGTGCACCGGTCGCGCATCACCCGCACGACAACCAGCACTGCGTCGTCCTGAGCATCCTCGACGTCTTCGTCTCCAATGCTGGCGCCCTCCGCGCGCACGCCCGGAAGCGCTCGCTGCACCGCGTCGGCCAGCCTTTGCGCGACGGCATCCGAGTGGTACAGCTTCGACTTCTTGCACGTCACCCGAAACCGAACGGCCGCGCCAGGATGGATCACGCGACTCCATTCGATCTTGCGGGCGTGGCGCTCCAGTTCCGCAAAGGATCGGGCCTCGAAGCTGGCCAGCCTCACGAGCACGCGCGACGCAATCCGCAGCCCCACATTGGCGAGCAGCGCACTCTCGGCCGACCCCTCCCATGCAAAGCCTCCCGGCTCTGCCACAACCTTCAGGCCCAGCGCCTCCGCCTCCGCGATGGCAAATGCCTCGAGTCCGGGCGCGACAATGGCAAAGCAGCTCAGGACCTGCGGCGGTGGAGTCACTCCGCAACCCTAACGCGCCGGAGCGTGAACGAGTAGCCTGTCCTCGGCGCCGCCTCCATCTTGGCGCAGCGTTCACCGAAGCTGCCTTCCGCCGCGCGATCTCTTTTCCAAGAGTGCATGATTTCCGTCACGAACCTCACGCGCCAATACGGTGACTTCACCGCGGTCGACGGTATCTCCTTCCACATCGGCCCTGGCGAAATTCTCGGGCTGGTCGGTCCAAATGGCGCTGGGAAGACAACGACGCTGCGCTGTCTCTCCGGCATCATCGCGCCGACACTCGGCAGCGTCAGCATTGCCGGCCACGACATCCAGACGGACGGCATCGCGGCCAAGAAGGCCCTCGCCTTCATTCCCGACGAGCCGCACTTGTTTGACCACCTGACCGTGGAGGAACACCTGCGGTTCATCGGACGCCTCTATGGCGTGGTCGATACGGAAGCGCGAATAGGGCCGCTGCTCCACGAGCTCGAAATCGCCGACAAGCGCGGCGCGCTGTCTACGGAATTGTCGCGCGGTATGAAGCAGAAGCTCGCCATCGCCTGCGGGCTGCTCCACGATCCGAGCGTGCTCGTGCTCGACGAGCCACTGACCGGACTCGATCCCGGCGGCATGCGCCGCATGCGCGCGACGATCGCCAATCGTGCGCGCGACGGCTCGGCGGTCATCCTCAGTTCGCACCTGCTGACGCTCGTCGAGGAACTGTGCACGCGCATCTTCGTCATCCGGAAGGGCAAGTGCGTCGCGTTCGGAACGCTGGCCGAGATCATGGAGGCGCATCCTGCCCTGGCCGGCCAGTCGCTCGAGGACGTGTTCCTCGCGCTCACCGGCACCGACGATCGCGTCGACGCATGATTCGCGCGTTTGCCTACCTGATCGTCCAGAGCACGCGCAACAAGTGGTTGTCGCAGGTCAAGCGCGTCCGGAATCCGCGCTACGCGATCGCCCTGCTGCTGGGGGTCGGCTACTTCGTGATGCTCTCGTTCAACATGTCGAGGAACGGCGCGCCGCCGTCGGCCGTCAGCTCGCTGGCGTCGAGTACGTTGGCCGTGCTGTTGCCGTTCGTGCTGCTGGTCATGGCGGCGTACGCGTGGCTCTTCGGCACGGACGGATCGGCCCTCGCGTTCACACAGGCCGAGGTCGCGCTGCTGTTCACGGCGCCGGTATCGCGTCGCGTGCTCATCGTCTACAAGCTCGTGCGTTCCCAGGCCGCCGTGCTGATGACGAGCCTCATCTGGTTCATACTCTTCCGCAGGTCGGGGGGAATCGAACGCGCGTTCAGCTACTGGGTCGCGTTGTCGATCCTGAATACCCACCGCCTTGGCATCTCGCTCATCCGCGCGTCCGGTGCGACGCATGGCCTGTCGGGATCGAGGAAGAACCTGCCGGCGGTGGTGATCTTCATCGCGGCCTTTGCCACGGTTGCGGTCGCGGTTGCGCGCGCGTGGCCCGTCCTGCTGGGCGCTGCCGGCATGTCGGAAATGGCAACGATCATCGTCGACGTCGCGTCGCGCGCGCCAGTCTCGTGGGTCCTCTACCCCTTTCACCTGGCCATTGCTCCCGCCTTCGCCGCGCGCGGCTTGCCGTGGGCCGGGGCGATGCTTGCGGCACTGGGTCTGCTGGCGGTGCACGTGCTGTGGGTGCTCTGGACCGATGCGAACTTCGAGGAAGCGGCGGCGGATGCGTCTGCGAAACAGGCACTTCGGCTCGCCGCGCTCCGCTCCCGCGGCGCGAGCGCGCTGACGCTGGACGCGCGAGCTCGGCGACGCACGGTGCGCCTCAGCGCGAGCGGCCCACCGTGGGTGGCGATTATCTGGAAGAACTACCTCTTCCTCCAGCGTGCGGGCATGCTTCGCACGATCATCGGGTTCCCGTTGATTCTCGCCGCCGTGATCGTCGCGTTCGCCGGTCGATCGGATGTCATCGCCGTGATCTCGATGGCGACGGCGTTCGCATTGATGGCCGTGGTCATGATCTTCGGGCCGATGACATTGCGCAGCGACCTTCGCGGCGAGCTTGCGCGCCTCCCGATCCTCAAGACGATGCCGCTTCACGGTCGCGAGATCGTGCTGGCGGAGATCCTGGGCACGGCCACCGCGGCGGCCGCCATGCAGTTCCTCCTTTTCCTCGCCGGTTGCCTCGGCGTCGCGTTGATACCGAAGTCGTCGCTGCCATCCGGCATGCTGCCGGGCGCAATCATCGGCGCGCCCTTCCTGGTGCTGGGGCTCAACCTCGCGAACTTCACCATCCACAATGGAATGGCCCTGCTCTTTCCGGCGTGGGTGCGCACGGGCGAAGCGGGGACGGCCGGCATCGAATCGGTCGGACAGGGCATGCTGACGGTGATCATCACGGTCTTGCTGCTCTCGGTGCTACTGCTCGTCCCCGTAGGCGTCGGAGCGGGTGTGTACGTCTACTGGCGGAGCCTGCCCCTTGTGGCGGTCGCGTTCACGGGCATCGCAGGAGGCATCATTCTCGGGGCCGAGAGCTTCGGGTTGATGCACCTGCTGGGCGGTCGGCTCGAGCGGCTGGAGCCCTCGGAGGTTGGGTAGCTGCTGCTTCGGCTCGCAATATTTCCTGCGCCCCAACCGGGAACGGAGGCAGACGGCTGATCACCGTGAACGCGGCCGTGGTTGCTGATGTCCGGAGCGGATACGGCTCGGCGCATTTCCTGCTTTTGCCCGGCCATGCCATCCAGTGCGTCTCGTTCGAAGGGCGTCGCCGTATTGCGCGACCGCTTCGGTCATGCTGATTTTCGGAGCGGCCAGTGGGAACCCATCCGCTCCGTCCTCTCGGGCAGCGACGCGCTCGTCGTCATGCCCACTGAGAGCGGGAAGTCGATCGTGTACCAGCTGCCCGCATTGATGCTGAAGGAGCTGACGATTGTCGTAAGCCCGCTCATCGCGTTGATGAAGGATCAGCAGGACAAATTGCACGCACACGGCGTGGATGCGCTATCGATGCACTCGCACCTGTCCGCAGGCGAGGCGCGCGAGACTGCACGCCAGGTGCTCGAGGGCGAAGGCGAGATTCTCTACCTCACCCCGGAGCGCTTCAAGGACCGTGAATTCTTCGACCGCCTGCTCACGCGCACCGCCAGCTTGTTCGTCGTTGACCAGGCGCACTGTGTGAGCCAGTGGGGCCACGATTTCCGCCCCGACTACCTCACCCTCGGCTCGGTCGTCGTCCGGCTTGGCAAGCCGCCAGTGCTCGCGCTCACCGCCACGGCGACGGCGGAAGTGCGCGCCGATATCGCGCGCCAGCTCGGCATGAAGGATCCGGACGTCACGGTCACCGGCTTCGCGCGGCCGAACCTTTGCTTCGAGGTACGGCGCACGGTAAACCAGGCCACCAAGGATGCTGAAGTCGAGCGCATTCTCCTGGGCAATCCCGGGAGCGGAATCATCTATACCGCGACGGTGAAGGAAGCCGAGCGATGCACAGCGAGCGCATGCGATGCGGACGCCGCGGGCGACGTCAACGGAGTATCGCGTCAGTCGTCCAGCTCTTCCCTGAGAATGCTGGTGATCGATGCGTGCTCGGTCGGCATGTCGAGGATGCGCAAGCCGTGTCGCTCGCTGAGATCGCTCCGATCGACAGTGCTGCGACGGGAGCGGAAGAGAACGACGCTCGCTCCTGTCATGATCGCGGGCCCGACGAATTCGTCGCCGCACGCCTCGTTGTGGTCGCAGTCGACAAGAATCAGGCGCGGCCGGACGCGCATCAGCGCTAACCTCGCGCGCTCGTCGGCCTGCACGAACTGCGGCATGTGGCCCGCGAGTTCGACGGCGGCGGCGAGGAGCGCGGCCGCAAGTGGATCAGATGATATGATGAGTACGGCCTGGCGGCTCACGTCGTCGCTTCCGCGCTCGCTATCAAGGAGTGGATCGTTGCGTAATATTTCGTACGCAGCAAGACGAGGACCATTTCCTTGCGTGGGATGGCCCTTGACGCGGAGCAATTCGTAGTAAACATTCGTATCCTCCACGTTGCACTGGCCGAGCCCGATTCCCGCGCCGGTCATCCCACAGCCGTCCACGCATCATGATGATGGCGCACGACTCGAGCCAGAATCCGCCGAGTCGCTTGTCAGAGGACACCACACATTCCGTGCGTGTCGCTCTTCGGGAGTATCTTGCATCGGACTCGTCATCCGAGTTGCAGCAAGCTTTGCTGCGCATGGCGGCGGACGCGCGTGAGAAATCGATGCCGCCCGAGCAGGTGCTGATCGCGCTCAAGGATATCTGGAATGCGCTTCCGGAAGTCCGCGCGATGAGCGATGCCGGCAATCAGATCCGGCTGCTTCAGCGTGTGGTGACGATGTGCATCAAGGAGTACTATAGCGCTTGACCGTCGGCCAATCCGGCTGACTGGCTGACTGCAACACGGTGCACATGCTCGCCCACCGAGCCCGTGCGTGGCCCAGCAGCATTCCCCTGCCGCGCCTTCGACGGACAATTCTCGCGCTCTACATCGCTATCGCGGCGTTCGATGCGGCGGGGAAGACGCTTGTCTCCCAGCCGCGCATCAACCGCGCCCTGTCCATGCGCGTGAGCGCTGCGTCGGCGGCGGACGTTCGCAATGCGGCGAAGCCCTCGGGCAACTTCGAGATCTTTCGCACCGCGTCGCGTCATCTCGTGAGCGGCAAGGATCTCTATGCGGAGTACCCGAACGAACACTCCGACCGTTTCAAGTACAGCCCCACGTTTGCGCTGCTCTTTGCGCCCCTGGCCTGGCTGGCGTGGCCCGTTGCCCTCTTTCTCTGGAGTTGCCTCAACGCGCTCGTGCTCTTCTACGCGGTGGAGCGCGTCGTGCCGGGACGCGCCGGCCTGCTCGCGCTCGCCGCACTGCTGCTCGAGGTGCTGCGCGGGATGCAAAACGCGCAGAGCAACGCCCTCGTGGCCGGACTGATCGTTCTCGCGTTCATCGCAATGGAACGCACGAACGCCTGGCGCGCCGCGGCGGCGGTGATGCTCGGCGCGTGCGTGAAGATCTTCCCGCTTGCGGCCCTGAGCTTCGCCCTTCCGCGTCGCCGCGTCCTGCGCACGGGAGTCTGGGCGGTCGCGATCGGCGCAACCCTCGTCGCGCTGCCGCTGCTGGTGACGCCCCCCTCCACACTGCTGACGCAGTATGCCTCGTGGCGCGGTGTGGAATCGACGGACGCGCAGCAGCGATGGTTCTCGGTGATGCAATTGGTGCATCGCTGGACGGGAGCGTCATTCCCGAACTGGCCCATTCAGCTCGCCGGGACGCTGGTGCTTCTGTCACCGCTGGCCCTGCGTCGCGACCGATGGGACGACGCACGGTTCCGGTTCGCCTACCTGTGCTCGGTACTGATGTTCGTCGTGCTCTTCAATCACCAGGCGGAGCGCGCGAGCTATCTCATTGCCTTCGTGGGCATCACGCTGTGGTACGCAGCGTCCGCACGGGCTCGTTGGCAAACGTGGCTGTTCGTCACCGCGTTCATCACCATTCCGGTGATGTCCACGCTGGTACCTGGCTCGTTCTTTCGCGGGCGCAACGCAATGCTGTACCGACTGGCGGCGCCCACCCTGGCGATCTGGCTCGCGGTGCAGTGGGAGCTATTAAGGCGACGGACGGTCGTCGCGCCCGAGGTGGCTGTCGACTAACGGCTAGAACCAAGGCAGAGACGACAGTTTTGTCAGCTCTGCCTTGCTTAGCTCTGGCTCTGGCTCTGGCCCGAGCTGCGGATCAGTTCGCGGTTCTCAGCTGCCCAGTGTAGCCGTGAGTCCAATCTGGACGTTCCCCTTGAGCGCCGAGGAGACCGGACAACCCTCCTTCGTGGACGCGGCGATCGCCTGGAACTTCGCGTCGTCGATCCCCGGGACTATCGCCTTCACGACCAGCTTCATCGTCGTGATCTTGAAGCCTTCACCGACCTTCTCGACCGTGCACGCCGCGCTGGTGTCGATGCTCGTGGGCGCGAAGCCCTCCTTCTCCAGGCCACCGCTGAGTGCCATGCTGAAGCACGCAGCTTCGGCCGCGGCCAGGAGCTCCTCGGGATTCGACCCGGCCTCATCCTGGAAACGGGAGCCGAAGCTGTAGCTACCGCCCAGTCCGGTCTGTCCCTTGAACGAGCCGGTCCCACCCTTCAATCCACCTTTCCACTGCGCGGTCGCTGTTCTGGTCGGCATTCGTGTTGACTCTCGTGTAGTAAGTTGATCCTGCGGCTGGCCATGCGCTTGACGCACGGGGGCACCGACGCTTTATCTCTCGCATGACGGAACCGGCCGAGTCGCCGCTCCCGCCGTCGGTGGCGCGAGTGCTGCGCACGTTCCGCGCCTTGGGGCGCGAGGAAAAGATGCAGACCTTGCTCCACTTCGCAAAGCGCCTCGAGCCGCTTCCGGAGCGTTTTCAGGCACTCGACCGTACGGATTTCACGGTTCCCGAATGCCAGACGCGCGTCGACCTGTTCCCGGAAGTGCGCGACGGCAACCTCTATTTCTACGTCGACGTCAACGCCCGACAGTCACCCACCATCGCAGCTTTCCTTTCCATCCTCTTTTCAGCAGTGAACGGGCATCCACCCGAGACCACGCTGGCCATTCCCGATGATTTCGTGCGCCAGATGATGGAGGGGATTGGACTGGCCGGCCGCGAAGTGGGATTGAACGCCATGCTCGCCCGTGTGAAGCGCCACGCGCGACACGCCATCGCCTGACCCCAATACGATGCCCCAGTCGCCACAGTCCTACGCCAACCACCAGCGATACTTTCCGCTGTTCCACTACGTCGCGCTGCCCATCCTGCTGGCGAATGTGGTCGTCACGGTCGCACACGCCATTCGGCAGCCGTCGGCCTTCAATGCCTGGCTCGTCGTGCTGGCGCTCGGCTTGGTGTCCGCCATCATCGCTGTTCGTGCGTCGGCACTCATCGTCCAGAACCGGCTGATTGCGCTCGAGATGCGGTTGCGTCTCGCCACCAGCCTCGCCCCGGACCTCCGCTCACGTATTCCCGAGCTTCACCTGCGCCACCTCATCGGCCTGCGGTTCGCCGGCGACGCCGAGCTGCCCGTTCTCGTCGAGCGGTGCCTCCGCGGCGAGCTCGCCACCACCGACGCCGTGAAGCGCGAGGTCAGGGAGTGGCGACCGGACTACCTTCGCGCCTGAACATCCCGTGCCCGGTTCATCCATGATCGCCTCCGACATCGGAGACGCATGCAGCGCGTCCTGAACGCCTTCGCGTGGGTGGCGACGGTGTCGGTCGTGCTGTTCGGGGTGCTGTACGTGTCCGCCGTGTGGGTGGTGACCGCGCCTTTCGACAAAGGCCGTTACCATGCCGGACGAGCCTTTCGACAGCTCGCCGTCACCGTCGTGACACTCAATCCACTCTGGCACTTCGAGACCGACGGCGAGGCGCCCGAGAATCCGCGGCTGCCGTACGTCGCGGTGTCGAACCACGAATCCTACGCCGACATTTTCCTCATCAGCCACTTCCCGTGGGAGATGAAGTGGTTGTCGAAGGACACGATGTTCAGGATTCCGGTGATGGGCTGGATGATGCGCATGGCCAACGACATTCCCATCGTGCGCGGCAAGCGCGAGAGCATCGTGAGCGCCATGCGCGGTTGCCGAGACCGGCTCGGCAAGCGCGTGAGCGTGATGATCTTTCCCGAAGGCACGCGTTCGGAGACGGACGAGCTGCTGCCCTTCAAGGATGGCGCGTTCAAGCTCGCCGTGGAGGCAGGTGTGCCCATCCTGCCGATCGCCGTCGCCGGAACGAAGAACTGCATGGCCAAGGGCAGCTTCGCGTTTCGCCGCGCGCGCGCCAAGGCGCGGGTGTTGTCGCCGATTCCGACCGCCGGCATGACTGCCGCCGACGTGCCCGCGCTGCGCGATCGCACGCGGGACGTGATCGACGCGGCGCGACGCGAGCTGCAACGCGAGCTGGCACAACGCGCATGACGACGCTCGACTCGCGCGCGCCGCGCGACGAGATCGAACTGGACGAGCGGCTCTCGCATCCTCCGGCTTCACTTGCCGCGGTCCTCACCGACATTCCCGGCGACATTATCGTGCTCGGCGCTGGCGGGAAGATGGGGCCGAGTCTTGCTCGCATGGCGAAACGGTGCGATCCGGCTCGGCGCGTGATTGCGGTGTCACGGTGGACGGACGCGACCAAGGCGAAAGCGCTCCGCAATGCGGGCGTGGAGATCATCAGCGCGGACCTGCTCGACCCGCGGTCGCTCGCCACGGTGCCACGGGTGCCGAACATGATCTTCATGGCGGGTCAGAAGTTCGGAACCACCGGAAGCCCTTCGGTCACGTGGGCGATGAATGCCGCCGTTCCCGCATTCGCGGCTGAACGCTTCGCCGGATCACGCACGGTCGTGTTCAGCACCGGCAATGTGTATCCGCTCACACCTGCGCACTCCGCGGGTTCCGTCGAGACGGACGCTCTCGCGCCGGTGGGCGAGTACGCGTACTCGTGCCTCGCGCGTGAACGGATCTTCACGGCCGCGTGCGAGCGGCATCGGTCGCCCCTTGCGATCGTGCGCCTGAACTACGCCCACGCCCTTCGCTACGGCGTGCTCACCGACATCGCCGCCCGCATCGCGCGCGCCGACACCATCGACTTGCGCATGAGCTTCGTGAACGTGATCTGGCAGGGCGACGCGAACGCGCTCGCGCTCGCCTCGCTCGCGCGCGCCTCGACGCCAGAGCCGTACGTCGTGAATGTGGCCGGCCCGCACGTGCTGCGCACACGCGAGCTCGCCCAGGGACTGGGCGCGCGACTCGGGATGTCGCCGGTCTTCACTGGCGAGGAAGCCGGTGACGCACTGCTGAGCGATTCCTCCCGCATGACCGACCTGCTTCCCGACCCGCTCCTGCCCCTCGAGACGTTGCTCGACTGGGTGGCCGAGTGGATTCAGTCGGGTAAGCGGCTGCTGGGGAAGCCCACTGGATTCGAGCGCCGCGATGGACGCTTCTAGTTCCACCGCCGTCCTCCGTGAACACCTCGCGCGCGGCCAGGTGATCCCTGCGCATCCACTCGCGCTGACAGCGCAGCGGACGCTCGACGAGCGGCATCAGCGCGCACTCACTCGCTACTACATCGATGCAGGCGCCGGCGGCATTGCCGTGGGTGTCCACACGACCCAGTTCGCTATACGCGAGCCGGCGCATGCCCTCTATCGACCGGTGCTGGAGCTGGCCGCCGACACGACGCGCGGTTGGCGTTCGGGAGCATCCTCGCCGTTCGTGCTCGTGGCAGGAGTGCTCGGCGAGACGCACCAGGCGGTTGCCGAAGCGGAGCTCGCCGCGGGCCTCGGCTATCACGTCGCGCTGCTGGGGCTCGGCGCGCTCCGGCATGCCACGGAGACCGAACTCATCGCGCACAGTAAAGCAGTCGCGGAGGTGATGCCGCTGTTCGGCTTCTACCTTCAACCGGCGGTTGGCGGGCGGGTGTTGAGCTACGACTTCTGGCGCGCCTTCGCCGAGATCGAGCAGGTATGGGCGATCAAGATTGCTCCGTTCAACAGGTACCAGACGCTCGACGTCGTTCGCGCGGTCATCGATGCAGGTCGTGGTGACATCGCGCTATACACGGGCAACGACGACAGCATCATCACCGACCTGTTGACGCCCTTCCGGGACGCACGTGCGGGAAGCGGCGGTGTGCGGCGCATTGTCGGCGGACTCCTTGGCCAATGGGCGGTGTGGACGCATGCATCGGCACGGCTACTACACCGAGTGCATTCTGCCCAAGGTGGCTCGCCTACGCGTGATTGGCTCGGCGACGCGGCATCACTCACCGACGCGAACGGGGCGATCTTCGACGCGGCGAATGCGTTCGCCGGGTGCATTCCCGGCATCCACGAGGTCCTGCGCCGCCAGGGGCTGTTGCGAGGAACGTGGTGCCTCGACCCCGCGGAGTCATTGTCGCGCGGGCAAGCGGCGGAGATCACCCGGGTGCTCGCTGCGTATCCGGAATTGAACGATGATGCGTTCGTGGCGGAGAACCTGGCTAATTGGCTGGCCTAGCCCGTCAGCGAGGACGTGCCGAAGAGCGTTTTTCGGGGGCATCGCGAATCCGGCGAATCTTGCGAATCTTCACGAATACCACGGCATGCAACTCAAGAAGCGACTCGCCGGCCGAGGGGCACAGCCTTGCTGCCGAGTTCAAGAAATGGTCGTTGTGATTGGCCCGATCGCCTGGGTGATGGGGGGCGGAGCGATTCGCATGATTCGCGTGATTCGCGAGATTCGCGTGGATTCGCGATGCACACGATCACCGTTGGTTCCAAGCCACGAATCACGACGCCGGCAACAACTCCTTCACCCAGGTGTCCTTGGCCCTGCGCTCGAAGCAGGCTCGCCATGTGCCGAGGTCGGTGAGCGTCGTATCGAACACAACAGTGTCTTTCGATATGGAGCCGTCCGTTACCAGTCCGTCAACCGCGGCGCGCGCCACCGACTGCACGGCCGCGTGGTCGTCGCGGTAGAACACACGACCGCCACCCACCAGGCTCGCGCCCAGCTTCTGCTCAGCGTCCTGCAGCAGCCGGAACAGACCGTCAATCGAGCAGCCTGTTGCGCCAGCCGTGTTCTGGTCGACCGCAACAACGAGGAAGCGGTTGTCCCGCCATTCACGCGCCACGGTCAGTGGCGCACCGTGTGCCTTCCAGTCCGTCAGGTAGTGATCCACCTGGTCGAGCAGTTGCGTGGTGCCCTCGTCCGTGAGCGGTGTGTCGGCGCCGAAAACCCAGACGCGGGAGGAATCGGGCAGTGTCTCGAAGGGTACGATTGGCATGGCGGCTCGATCGTGGAATGGTCTTCGCGCTATGAACACTCGCGCACGACGTAGTCAGCATGCAAGATAGTGCGTGGCAGTACCAGCCTACCACCGATGGCCAACGAAATCGCGCATTCCGCAGCAGCAGACGCTTCCAGCGACGAGCAGTACCGGCCGCTCTTCGCGCTGTCGCCCCAGCCAGCATGGGTCTACGATCGCGAAACGCTCCGCTTTCTCGAGGTAAACGAGGCAGCGGTGCGCAGCTATGGCTGGACGCGCGAGGAATTCCTCGCGATGACCATCCGGGACATCCGGCCGCCAAACGCGCAGGCTCAGCTGGACGACTTGCTCGCCAAAACAGGTGATTCCCGCAGCCTGAGCTCAATCGCGGTTCACCGCACGAAGATCGGACACATCCGCCGCGTGGAGATCAACTCGTACCCCCTCGAGTTCGTCGGGCGGGCGGCGCGCATGGTGCTCGTGCATGACGTCACCGAGCGCGAGTCCGCGGCCGAAGCACTCGCGCTGAGCGAGGAGAAATACCGCTCGGTCATCGAGCAGTTGCAGGATGTCTTTTTCCGCACCGATACTGCAGGGCACTGGAGCTTCCTGAACCAGGCCTGGACAACGCTCACGGGCAACGCAGTCGCATCGAGCCTCGGCACGCACTTCCTGTCCTACGTTCATCCCTCCGATCGCTCCCTGGCGCTCGACGCGCTGACGCCACTCTCGAAGGGCACGTCTGAGACGGCCGTCGTGGAGGTGCGTTACTTCAATACTTCGGGTGGGTATCGCTGGGTGGAGGCCAGTACGCACGTCGTGCATGGCGACGACGGCAGGGTCGTCGGAACGATGGGAACGCTCCGTGATGTGACCGAGCGGCGTGCCGTGAATGAAGAACGCCAGCGCCTCGAGACCCATATCCGGCAACTCCTCGATGCGTCGGGCGAAGGCATCTATGGGCTCGATGCGCATGGCGTGATCAGTTTCGTGAATCGGCGTGGCTCCGAGATGCTGGGCTACACGCCCGAGGAGTTGATCGGGAAGGAGTTGCACGCGCTCACGCATCAATCCCGACCGGACGGCTCGCCCTATCCCGCGGCGGAGTGTCCGATCCATCGTGCGGCGGTGGAGGGCATACCGTGCGAGGTGAGCGACGAGGTGATGTGGGGGAAGGGCGGGCGTGACATGCTGGTGGAATACGTCGCGTCGCCGGTACACGAGCAGGGGCGGCTTACAGGCGCCGTCGTGAACTTCCGCGACATCACCGCCCGCAAGCACGCGGAGTTCGAGCTGATCGTGGCGCGCGATGCCGCCGAGTCCGCGAGCCGCGCGAAGAGCGACTTCCTGGCGCGCATGAGCCATGAACTCCGTACTCCGCTGAACTCGATCATCGGTTTCGCGAACGTCCTGCGAAAGAACCGCACCGGCACGATGACCGATGACCAGCAGTCGTTCGCGAATCGCATCGCGACGAATGGCCTGCATCTGCTGGCGCTGATCAATGACATCCTCGACCTGTCGAAGATCGAGGCGGGCCGGATGACGCTGGACCTGTCGCCCGTCATGCTCGACACGCTCGCGCGCGAGACCATCGACGAGCTCGAGGGCCAGGCGAAGGATCGTCCCGTAGTGCTTCGCGCCGAGATCCCCGACGTCATCCGGTCGATGGGGACGGATGCGGCGCGCATGAAGCAGGTGCTCATCAACCTCATCGGCAATGCGCTGAAGTTCACCGAGCGCGGCGAGGTTGTTGTGATCATCGAGACGGATGCGGAGGGCACGCCGGAGCGCATCCTCGTGCGCGACACCGGCATTGGCATCCCGCGCGATCGACTCGACGCGATCTTCAATGTGTTCGAGCAGGCCGAATCGGTGACCTCACGGCGGTTCGGTGGCACCGGATTGGGCCTCGCCATCTCGCGGTCGCTCTGCGAGCTCATGGGACATCGCCTGGAAGTCGAGAGCGTCGAAGGCCAGGGAACGACGATGCTGATCAGGCTCGGCAGCGCCCCGCGGTCATCACGGCGTAGTCAGGCGGGCCTCCTGGCGATCCCCGATCCGCGGACTCCCGCGCCTGAAGCGCCGTCGGGGAATCCCGACGCGCCCCTCGTGCTCATCGTGGACGAAGACGAGGACACCGCGTTGCTACTTCGGCAGCATCTCGAGGAATCGGGGTGTCGTGTGGCCACTGCCGACTCGGGCGTGGATGCGCTCCGCATGGCCCGCGACCTCCTGCCCGACATGATCTTCCTGGATCTCAGGCTTCCCAAGATCAGCGGCTTCGACGTGTTCCGCATTCTCAAATCCGACGACATGCTGAAGGACACCCCGGTCGTCATCGCGAGCGTGGCGGGGAGCGAGGCGCGCCCCGGGCTCGCGGGCGCGGCGGCGATCGTCGACAAGCCGATCTCGCGCCAGCTGGCGATCGATCTCCTGCACCGCTGGCTGCCGGGTACGGTCAGCTGACGGAGCGCGGGATGCAGGCGCTGCTCGCGATCGCGGCGAGCGGCGCCTCGGGGTTGGTGATCGTCGGATTGGCCACACGCGTGCGCGCGGTGCAGCAACTCGATGATGCGCTCGAGGCGTTCGCCGGCCCACACCGCGAGCGGTGGCGGCGCATTGCCGGCGCGGCGACACTCACGGGCGAGAAATTCGTGCATCCGGTGATCGGCGCCGTGACGGCGGCGATCCTCTTCGCCGCGCGCGGCGGCCCGGCGCTCGGCATCGTGCTGCCGCTCGCCTGCGCTTCGCTCGGCGGGATCATCACGCACCACCTGGTGAAGTTCGTCTACCACCGCCCGCGACCAGAAGTGGCGTTGCTGCGTGACAAGACCGAGGCCGCATTCCCCAGCGGTCACACGACGAATGCCACGGCCGTGGTGGCGACGAGCGCATACCTGTTGGTCCGCGCCGGTGTGGTACCGCAACCGATGGCAATCGTCGCGGTCGTCGCGCTCTGCCTCGCGACCGGTGCCAGCCGGATCGCACTCGGCTGGCACTGGGGGACGGACGTACTCGGTGGCTGGCTTGCGGGCGCCAGCGTCGCGGCACTCTGCGCCTACATGTTCGAGATACTACGCTAGGAAAGGCGTTAAGAGCGTACCAAGTACGTGTACTCCGGTGCCATGATCGGTCACAAGTTCCGGGGAACAGTAGAGACATCGCAGCGGCCGAGCGCTTCCTGTCGCCTGCGTCCGTGGTTCTCAGGCACGGCCTCCGCGTGCATCAATCCTTCCACTGTTCCCCGTGGCTCGTATGCCATTCCAGGTACCTGGTACATCGTACCAGGTACGCTCTTCATGGTTTTGTGGGCAACTGTATGAGTGGTGTCCCGCCACCAGAGTAGGTGGGCAGTTTGCCATCCCACTTTTTTGCGATCTCATACTGCACGAGCGTTGACGTGATGCTCTGCGACAGCAGCGTGTTCGCGCGCGCCTGCGCCTCGGCGAGGGCCGTGATCGCCTTGGCGCTGCCTGCCGCCTTGATCGAGTCGCCCTGCGCATTGAACGTGTTCTTCTGGAGCTCGTTCTGCGCCGTCAGCGCCTGCTGCTGCATCACGTTCTTCTGGTTGATTGCCTCCATCACCTGTGGTGGTGCGCGCAGTTCGTTGATGGTGAACTGCTTCACCTCGAAGCCCAAGGGCTGGAGTCGCTGCGCGATGAGTGTGCGCACGCGGTTCGTGGCTTCCGCCTTCTTGGGTCCGATGACGTCCGCTACCGGCTCCGTGCCAACGATTTCCTGCAGCGCCTGGCGAATCGTCTGCTTGACGTAGCCATGCGTGATCTGCGTGATGTCGGTCCGGAACGTGGTGTACAGCTTCGGCGTCTGGGCGGGATCGATCTGGAAGGACAACGACACGTCGAGCGACAGCGGCTGGCCCTCGACGCTGTTGACATTGATCTCATCGTTCAGCGCGGAACCTTCTGACGGGTTCTTCGTGAGCACGAGGGTCTTGAGAAAGACCGGGTACTCCTCGATGCCCGTGGCGAACGGAATGCGGCCGTGTATGCCGGGCCCGAGTGGAATGGGGTCAACGCCGCCGCCGGCGCGATGGATGACGATGCCCACGTATCCCGGATTCACGTAGGTGAAGGTGGACGGAAGCAGAAAAAGAACCGCCAGCAGCACGGCTCCGCCCGTGATGACGCGCTTCAGTTTCCGTCCCGCATCCGTGTCCGCCTCGAAGTGCATGGTTCCGACGCGGTCCGACATGGTGCTAACCATCGAGAGCCTCCGCATAACAGTCAGGGCAGACTCGCTCTCCGTTCGCGAGCCGAGCCAGTTGGTCTTCCGAGAGAGGGCCATGGATGGGGCACACCAGTGCCGCCCTCCGCTCGATTTGCTTCCGGTTCTGCGTCTGACGGAGTCGGACGCCCGCTGGTGTGAACGTGATCAGCAGCCAATAAAGAAGGGCGCCTCCCGTCGCGATCAACGCGACGAACAGCACCCCTTCCGTGATAATGGCACCCATTGGTTGCTACTCTCCGGCGCGACTGGCGCGCCAACGGTACGTCCGTCATGACGCAAAGGCCCGGCAAGATGTTTCACCGGACGGACCACCACGACCCGGCAATTTCTGCCGTGCGGCAATTTCTGCCTAGCGCGTAACCACAAACACGCGCGGCCGAAAAGCGCTCCCGCACGACGTCTGTATGAGGAATGTAAAGCATTGTCCGCATGCTGGTTAGAAAAGTTGAAGAGGGGTGCACCGAGGGTGTGAAAAGGACTCGCGGGCACGCCTTCTTGCCGGACTCGATCGTGCCTTATGTGGGTCCGCAAGGTACGCCGCTCCGTCCGCCGAAAGGACGCAACCTTCTCCTCGCAGTCCACACCGATGGAAGACACGACGCGCTGGATCGCCGCCGCGCAAGGCAATGTGGCCGCCCGCGACGCCCTGCTTGCAGAGCACCTGAACCTGGTCCACTTCGTTGCGCGGAAGCTCGCCCGAAGCCTCTCCGCAGACGCCGATCCGGACGAGATGCTCAGCGTTGGCGCGCTCGGCCTCATGAATGCGCTCGAGTCGTTCGACCCCAGCCGTGGGCTGGCCTTCAGCACCTACGCCGTTCCGCGAATTCGCGGCGCCATCCTCGACGAGATGCGCCGCCAGGACCACGTACCCCGCTCGGTGCGTCGCAAGCGCCGCGAGCTGTCGCAGGCGCGCGAGGCGCTCATGCGCAGCAGCGGACGCGCTCCACGCGAAACAGAGGTTGCGAGGCATATCGGCATCGACGTCGAAACGCTGTGGCGATGGGAATCCGACATCGAGCGCACCATGCAGGTGTCCCTTAGTTCACGCGATGCCGACGGCGAAAATGCAGAGGGGAGCGCGTCGCCAATTCGTTACCTGCGCGCAGCTGGCGACCAGCCCGACGAAGGCATCCAGCGTGAGGAGGGCCTCGTCATCCTGCGTCAGGCGATCAGCGAGCTCAAGGAGCAGCAGCGCACCGTGCTCTCGCTCCACTACTTCGAGGACCTCAATGCGCGCGAGATCGCGAACGTGCTCGGCGTGAGCGAGTCGCGCGTGTCCCAGATTCGCTCGAGGGCTCTCTCGGAGCTTCGTCGAATCATGACCCCGATGCGCGCGTCGGCCTAGCGTCTCCGCGCGGTACGTCCTGGCCGGTGTGCTTCGCCCGCAACCGCTGGAGGGACGGGAGCTCGAACACCACGCACCCCTCCTGCACCGCCAGGATGCCGCCGCACGTTGCCGCGAACGCAACCGCGTCGCGGCTCGGGACACCGCGGAACGGGGCGCGGACGAAGACGCGGTCCGCGTCTCCCGAAATATCAATCCGGACAGGCGCAGCCTCGGCACCGTCCCCTTGCTTCGCGCCGTCGATCATGAGGAGCAGCACGCGCAACAAGGCAGGTCGCGGCACGCGAACCGGTGCAATGAAGCCGACAACGTGAACCGCGCACCTCACTGCGCGTGTCGAGGGATTGAGCGCGTGAATCGTGAGCGCGATCTCCAACACCTCGCGCAGCTCGAGCGCTTCCTCGCGCGCTGACCGGCTCGCCAGCGTCGCCGTGAGGGCGATCAGCTGCTCGAGCTGGGCAACTTCGCTGCGGAGACTCGCGATGTCGCCTCGTGCGTCGTCGGTCGACGCAAGCTCCAGCGACATGCCGAGCAGGGTGACCACGTTGTTCATGGAGTGTACGATGCCGGCGAGCAGGTTCTCGTACAAAACCATCCATGCTCCCGCGGACGGCGAACCGACGCCAGCCTCGTCCGCGACAGAGGTCTTCACCGTTCGCGGCCGTTGTCCCGATGGGTGGGTGTACCGGGAAATTGGCTGAGGACCGGCACCCCCGACCGCGGAACCGAACGATCCACCGCGCGCGGCGCGCCGGTGACGGCCATCTCGCGCGCTCGTTGCGCCGCCTCCTCCAAGTCGCGTCTCGCCCCGTCAATCATGCGTGTGGCCCCGTCAGAGCGCGGATTCGAAAAATAGTCCACCACGGCGCTGACGGCTCCGACAGCGGACTGCAGGCGGTATATGTCCCGACTGCCGCCGACCTGACCAAGCCCGATTTCCGCCGCAACCTGCCCAGCCATGTCGAGCAAGCGACGTTGCTCGGAACACTCGGGCGGCATGAGCGACGCAATCCAGGCGAGTCGCGCACGAGGCCGGGCAAGGCTCACGGTGCTGCCGGCGCCCGCGCTGCTCAGCTCCCCGCGCACGCCGCGCAGCAGCTCGAGAATTGGGGTGTCCATCGAGATCATCGTCTTCAGTGTGGGAGATGCGTTCCCACGGGAGTATCGTCACGGCGACCTGGAACCATGAGCGCTTTTCGCTATCGCGATAGCTCGTGGCGCAGCGCCTGTTCCAGGGTGGGAAACTCGAACGAGAACCCTGACCCGCTGAGGGCCTTCGGAACCACTCGCTGGCTCGCCAGGATCGTCGCGCCGGCCATCTCCCCGAAGGCCAGCTCGAGCGCGAATGCGGGAACCGGGACGATGGCTGGGCGACTCAGCACGCGACCGAGTGTCTCCGTGAACACCTCGTTGGTCACCGGATTCGCTGCGACGAGATTCACCGGGCCCGCGACGGATTCCGCCTGCAGAAGGTGCTCCATGGCACGCACGTGATCATCGAGCGATATCCAGCTCATCCACTGTTGTCCACCGCCGATGGGTCCGCCCGCGCCCATCCGGAAGGGCAGCAGCATCTTGCCCAGCGCCCCACCGTGCTTCGCCAGCACGATTCCGGTGCGCAACATGACCAGTCGCACGCCGGCGGCTGCCATCGGTGCGGCGGCTGCTTCCCACTGCAGCGCGACCGACGCCAGAAAGTCGTTTCCGGGAGCACTCGTCTCGTCGAGCTGCTCCGCGCCGCGGTCACCGTAGTAGCCGATCGCCGATCCGCTCAGCACGACCGCGGGCTTGTCGTCCATCGCCGCGACGACACGCGCGAGGAGCGACGTACTGCGCACGCGACTGTCCAGGATGTCGCGCTTGTGCGACGACGTCCACCGTTGGGCGATGGGCGCACCCGCGAGGTGGATGATGGCATTGCAGCCAGCGAGCGCGTGTGGGTCAAGGCGATCGCGCTCGGGATCCCACGGGATGTCGCCGGGTTCGGCATCGCGTGTGGAGCGCACGAGTCGCCGCACGGTATTGCCGCGGGAACGAAGTCGTGCGACGAGCGCGCTGCCGATGAGGCCCGTGGCGCCGGTGATCGCCACGGTGCGCGGCGAAGGTGCGCCGAGTGGAGAGTGCATGTCGTGCTATGTAGCGGGTCGGCGGGGCCGGCGCTACGAACACTGATCAGCTAGCGCAGGTCTCCGCTATCGGAGATCCGTTTCGCAACATGAGCGATCACGGCCGGGTTGTTGTAGGCGCCATCGGCGAGGCGCTGACGAATGGAGAGCATTCGCGCACGGTAGTCGGCGAGGTGCGCGCCCGCCGGCCGGATTCCGCCGTCTCCCCGATCCTCGCTTCCATCGTTCATGTGCACGGTCTTCTCCTGTCCTCGCGGGTCGTCACCGCTGTCGTCCGTCGTTGGACGGCTGACCAACGACGCGTGCGCTCCGGGGTGCGGTGCCTTGGGCCCATTCATGTGCGTTGAGTGTTCGGAACAGTGGTCCCCGGACTTTAGCGTGGGCACGCGCGCAATCTGCGGCCAGCTGCATTTTGCTGTTCGGCCAGGCGGTGAGCGGTGCACCCTGACAACCTCGTCAATATGGATTGAAGGTGTGCGTCGACGCTCGAAACTGAAGGATTGGCGGCACCACGCCTTACGTTCCATTTGGTATGCAGCATCGACCTGTGGCCCGATCCACCGCCATGGTCACTCGCACCACTGGATGTCATGGCGACTATTCTCTGCGTCGACGATGAGCCGGCGATTGGAATGATCCTGGGGGACGCGCTCGAGCGCGCGGGGCATACGCCCGTGATCGCCCAGACCGTGCCGCAGGCCCTCCAGGCGCTCCAGAAAGGCAATGTCGACCTGATCATCTCGGACTATCGCATGCCCGGCCTGAGCGGACTGGAATTTCTCCAGCTGCTCCGGCAGGAGGGATACGACGTTCCGTTGATCATGCTCACGGGCTACGCGACGATCGAGCATGCGGTGGAATCGATCAAGGCGGGTGCGATCGACTACATCACCAAGCCGGTGCTCGCCGAGAAGCTGGAGCTTTCGGTTGACCAGGCACTCGAGTTCTCGCGCCTGCGCCGCGAGAACACGGTGTTGCGTCGAGAGGTGATGGAGTTCCGCAATGAGCGACAGATCGTTGGGGAAAGTCCGATCATCCGGCGCCTCATGCAGACCGTCGTGACGTCGGCGCCAACGCGCGCCACAGTGCTGCTCCAGGGCGAATCGGGCACGGGCAAGGAGCTCTTCGCCCGGGCGATCCACGATTCCAGCGACCGTCGCGACAAGCCTTTCATCAAGCTGAACTGCGCCGCGCTCCCCGAGGGATTGATCGAGAGCGCGCTGTTCGGGCACGAGAAGGGGGCGTTCACGGGCGCCATCAAGCGTGTGGAAGGCGCCTTCGAGCGGGCCGATGGCGGGACGCTGCTACTCGACGAGATCAGCGAGATGCGGCTCGACCTGCAATCCAAGCTGCTGCGGGTGCTGCAGGAGCAGGAATTCGAGCGGGTGGGAGGCACGCAACCGATCAAGGTGGACGTCCGCATCATCGCCACCACGAATCGCGACCTCGCGAGCTTCTCTGCCGAAGGGCACTTCCGTCGCGACCTGTTCTTCCGCCTGAGCGTGATTCCGCTGTCCATCCCGCCGTTGCGCGAGCGACCGGGCGACATCCCGCTACTGTCGGCGCGATTCGCCAGGCGAGTCGCGACCGAGATGGGAAAGGAGGTGAAAGGCATTGCGCCAGAGACAATGGCGATGCTCCAGCAATACGGCTGGCCCGGCAACGTGCGCGAGCTTCAGCATGCGATCGAACGTGCGGTCATCCTCTCCGCCGACCCCGTGTTGCAACCCGACTCCTTCGACGGCCACCGGTTCGGGCTCACGGCAACCTGGAGTGGTCCCTCCCCGCGGCGGACGCTGCCAACGGCGGCGGCGCTCATCGAGGGCGAGGCCACAACACAGCCAACGCGCCCGGAAGGCGCCGTGATGCTGACGTCCCTCGACGTCGCGGACGCGGAGAAGGTCCTGATTGCCCGCGCGCTCGAGGTGAGCGGGGGGAACCGGACGCGGGCCGCCGCGCTGCTCGGCATGAGCGTGCGGACCCTGCGAAGCAAGTTGCGCGTGCCGACCCCGTAGACCTCTTGTGGCGAGGTGCGCGGATGCGGAGTCTCTATCGACGTTGGTCCGCATGATAATCCGCCCCCTTCACGTTTGGACACCTGCCAATGACCGCACCGGCCCTGCTGGCGCTGTTGCTCCTCATGAAGTCTCCAGGTGACACGACTCAGGCACTGCCGAACGACAGCATCGTGGGCCCGGTCCACTCGGCTCTCCTTGCGGGCGTTCGAGCCGCCGATGACACCCTCCCTCGTCGGCGCCGCGCGATCGAGGTCAGCGACTGGTACGAGCGACGCCTCCGCATCCACCGCTATGGTGCGTATGCCGTCGTGCCGCTCTTCGCCCTGCAGGCGATCTCGGGAAATCAGCTGTACAGCGATCCGCGCAACGGCCCCGTGTGGGCGAAGAATGGCATGCGCTATGGCGCCACGGCACTTGCGGGCGTCTTCACGAGCAACACCGTGACGGGGTTGTGGAACCTCTGGGATTCCCGCAGCGTCCCGCAGGGTCGCACGCGACGCACGGTGCACGCGCTCCTCATGCTCACGTCCGATGCGGGGTTCACGTACGCCGGATCGCGGCTCGCCAACGAAGCTGAAAACAGCGTGGACAAGCGACGGGAGCATCGCATGTGGGCATATGGCTCCATGGCGACGAGCCTCGCGGGAATCGGTGTGATGACACTCTGGCGCGAGGACAAGGCACGATGATGGCAGCACCTTCGGAAGCGACTGGCATCACGGCTACGATCATCGATTTCGCCGCGCCGTGGGCGAAGATCTTCTCCCACTCCAAGGTGATCTCGGCGGGAACGCTGTTCGTGCACCTCGCCCCGCTCATCGTCGGCGGCGGGGTTGCCTTCGCTGCCGACGTCGCGACTTTGCGCGCATACCGCAGCGGGCTGGCGGAGCGGTCGCGCCAGGTCGCGGCGCTGACGACGACCCATCGACTCGTGCAGTTCGGGCTCACGCTCTCGTTCATCAGCGGCATCCTGCTTTTCCTGTCCGACGTCGAGGCGTTTCTCGGGTCGATCTTCCTGTGGATCAAGCTCGCCTTCGTGGCACTGCTCCTCGTGAACGGCTTCATGCTCCTGCGTGTGGAATCCGCCCTCGCGCGCAAGCCTGACGACGAGGCGCAGTGGCGACGTCTGCGCGTGGTGGCGCTACTCAGCGCATTCCTGTGGATAGCGACGACGCTCGCCGGCGTGGTGCTCAAGGAATTCGCCTGATGGACGATTCAGCGGTTGATTCGTGCGATGCGTGCGCCATGAGTGGGCGTCGGGACTTCCTGCTCGACGCGCTTCGCGTAAGTGCCGTGGCGCTCGCTTCGCTCGGGATCTCGACCGGCGCCGATGCGATGCCGGTGAGGTTGGTGACGGTGCTGTCGGCGAATGCGGCTGAGAAGAGCTATGCGATTCCTGCAGCCGATGGTGTGCAGATCGACAAGGAGAACGAGGTCATCCTGTCGCGCGTCGGGAAGCACGTGTTCGCGTTCCTGCTCGCCTGCCCCCACCAGAACACCGCGCTGCGATGGGAGGCGGGAGACAATCGCTTCCAGTGTCCGAAGCACAAGTCACGCTACACGCCAGAGGGCGTCTTCATCGAGGGTCGCGCGACACGGAGCATGGACCGCTATGCGGTGCGCCTGGCCGGCAGCGCGATTGTCGTTGATGTCGACAAGGTGCTTCAGGAAGACACGGACAAGGCGGCGTGGCAGCAGGCGATGGTGGTACTGCCATGAGACGGATATCCGCCACCATGCTCACCCCACACCGCACACCCGGAAGAACCATGGCCTGTGACGATTGCCTCAGCCGTCGAGCGTTCCTCGCCAAGGGAGGACTGGCCGTTGCCGGTGCCGCGGCACTGGTCGCAGGATGTGGTGACGGACAGTTCGGACCCGAGCCGCTTCGCACCACGACCGGAACATTCTCAATCAAGGTGGCGTCGCTCCCGGGGCTCGCGAACACCGGCCAGCTCGTGAAAATTCCGCCGCAAGTTGGCCTCATCGCCGTGAAGCGCACGGGCGCGACCACCTTCTTCGCCGTATCGACGGTGTGCACGCATCAAGGCTGCGAAACGAACATCGCGGGATCCGGCCTGGAGTGCCCCTGTCATCTCGCCGCGTACGATGCGGACGGCAAGGTGATCCGGCAGCCCACGACCGGATCGGCGACCAACCTCCCGACATACGCGGCGACGTACGATTCCGCGACGGACACGCTCACGATCACCTGAGCGGCAATGCTGATCGGTGTCGCCGGAATGGTCGGCTCGGGGAAGAGCACGCTGACGCGTGCGCTCGCCGCGCGGTTCGGATTGCAGCACGCCCTCGAAAGCGTCGACGCGGATAACCCGTGGCTCGAGCAGTTCTACGCGGGCGGGGAGGAGACGATGCGCGCGCACGCGTTGCCGCTACAGCTCCATTTTCTCGCAACCCGGTTCGAGAGCATGCGGCACATGCGCGGTGCGGGCGGCAGCTGGATCCTCGACCGCACCTGGTACGAGGACGCGGAGGTGTTCGCGCGCGGCCATTTCGAGGAAGGCGTGATGTCGGCACTCGAGTGGGAGCTATACCAGCGGCTGTATGTGGAGCTGCTCTACTCCCCCGCGGCGCGGCCGCCGCGCGTGCTCGTGTACCTGCATGCCCCGATCGAGACGATTCTCGCGAGAATCCGACAGCGCGGCCGCGCGAAGGAGAGGGACACGGCAGAGGGCTACTGGGTGGCGCTGCACGCGCGGTACGAGCGGTGGATCAAGGGGTTCCGTGCGTGCCCCGTGATCAGCCTCGACGTACGTGAGTACGACCTGGTGGCCGACCCCAGGGCGATCGACGCGATCGCCCAGCGCGTCCGGCAACGACTGGAGCCGGTTCTGCCCCAGACCGAACTGTTCCTGGCGGGCTGACGGGCTGAACTTCGTCCTGGGCGGCGTGTAATACATTTTGGTCACGTCACCACACGGAGCCAGTCATGTCTTCCTCCCGTCGCACCGCTTTGTTGCTCGCGGCGTCGCTCCTCGCCGCCAGCTGTCGAGAGAAGGCGCCCGAGCCGGTCGATTCTGCGTTGACGCAGGATCTCGCGATGGCGCAGCGCAGCGGGCCGGCCGGACCGTCGGTGTTCAACGACGCGCCACTCGGCACCGCACCCACGAGCCCTGCGCGCGGCGCTCCGACGCCCCGCCCCGGTCCGCCCCGGGCGTCGGCTCCTACACCGCGTCCGACCCCGAGACGCCAGCAACCCCCGGCGCCCATCGTACGGTCGCCGCAGCCGACGCCGCAGCAGCCTGTCGCGACCGCACCCAATCCGGATCCCACGCCAGCGCCCACTCCCGCGCCGGCAACCGGTGTCATCGGCTCGGGCGCACGCGTGGGCATGAACACGAATGCGCAGGTGTGCACGACGAACCTGCTCGTCGGCGACAAGTTCACGGCGACGGTATCGAGCGGCACGGTCGGTACGAACGGCGCATCGATTCCCGCTGGAGCCACGGTGGTGCTCGAGGTCGCCTCGATCGATCGCAGTGATCCGATCGAGGCGAGTCGCATCTCGTTTCGCGTGCGATCGGTCGACGTGAACGGTGAGCCGCACCCGGTGGCTGGTGATGTCGCGGTGCTCGCGTCGATGGACAAGGTGCAGACGTCGTCGGGCAACGACCGAACGAAGGTGATCGGCGGGGCCGTCGCGGGTGCGCTGCTGGGCCGGATCCTCGGCAAGAGCACGAAGGCCACCGTCATCGGCGCTGCGGCGGGCGCCGCCGCGGGCACCGCTGCCGCGCGGAATTCGCAGGGCAGCGATGCCTGCCTCCCTCAGGGGAGTCCACTTCGGCTCACCATCACACGCGATATCGTGGTACGAAGTGCCATATAAAGCCGAGCGGCGAGCAATAAGCCAACTGCGAGCTCGAGCATCGAGCAAGAGCTCGAGCTTGAGCTAAAGGTTGAGCTCAAGCTTGAGCTCGTTGCTCAGGCTCAGGCTTGGGCTCGAAGCTCCAGCTCTCAGTTCGCTCACAGCTCGGCGCTCGGCTGTTCTGCGCCTCTTAACGTCCGCCGAACGCCCGAGTCTCCAGTGTGACAGCAGTTGAGGTTCAACTCACACTGGAGGCGAACATGTTCACGCTCAAGTCATTTATCGTCGGATCCGCGATCGTGCTCGGCGCTGCAGCCACGGCGTCCGCGCAAACCGTACAGGACAGCGCACGAGCCCGGGAGTTGCGCCAGGACCGTCGCGAGGTGCGCAGTGACAGGCGCTCGCTGAATGGCGACGGACGCGAGATTGCCGGCGACCACCGCGAAGTGCGCACCGACAAGCGCGACATTGCCGCGGATCGGCGCGACCTGCGGGGCGATACCAAGGAGCTCCGTGTGGCGCGTGCCGCGCACGATACCGCCGCCGTGCGCGCCGCCCGCAAGGACATCCGTCAGGATGGACGCGAGGTGAGGGGTGACGTCCGTGACCTCCGCGGCGACCGTCGGGGCATGCAAAAGGATGTGGTCGACGCTCGCGGCGATCGGCGCGAGCTGCGCCAGGATCGGCGGAAGGACATCCGCAAACCCTGAAGGTCAACGGCCGAGCGCCGAGCAAGAAGCTAACTGCGAGCTCGAGCACCGAGCCAAAGCTCGGGCTTGAGCTCTGGCTTGAGCTCTGGCTTGAGCTCGGGCTTGAGCTCGGGCTTGAGCTCGGGCTTGAGCTCGGGCTTGAGCTCGGGCTCTGGCTCGATGCTCGAGCTCGGGCTTGTGCTCGCTGCTCCAGCTCAGAGTTGGCTCTTTGCTCGGCGCTCGGCTGTTCCTGTTCTGTGTAGACCTTTCGATGCACCCTGCGGCGGCGGTACTCTACGTGCATGTCGCCCGACGAGAATGACGCGAGCCCCCAACCAGATCCCGCAACGGAAGACGTGAAGGATCCGGCGAGCCCGACAGAGCTGGCCGAGCGCGGCCTTGGATCCGGGCTCCTGGAAAAGCAGGAGCCCGTTTCGGGCGACTCGTCCGTCGTCATTCCGAAGCTCTGTCCGCACTGCGGCATCGAGTACGAGACCAACGCGCGCTTCTGCCCGGCCGACGGCACCGCCCTCCGCCCCAAGGGCGCCGATACGCTGATCGGCCACGTGCTCGCCGACCGCTACCACATCCTCAAGCGTATCGGCGAAGGCGGCATGGGCCGCGTCTACCTCGGCGAGCACGTAAAGATGAATCGCCAGTGCGCCATCAAGGTGATGAGCCCCTCGCTGGTAAACGACGCGGAGTCGAGCGCGCGGTTTGGGCGTGAGGCGTCCAACGCCGCGCGAATCATCCATCCGAACGTCGCCGCCGTCTTCGACTACGGCGAGAGCGAAGGCGTCATCTATCTCGTGATGGAGTTCGTCGACGGTGAGCCGCTCTCGCGAATCCTCAAGCGCGAAGCGCCCTTGGGGCTCGAACGCGCGATCGACATCGCAAGCCAGATCGCGGACGGCCTCGGTGCCGCGCACGAGCTTGGCATTGTCCACCGGGACCTCAAGCCCGACAACATCCTCATCACGCGAACGAAGGCGGGCCGGGAGATCGCGAAGGTGGTCGACTTCGGCATCGCGAAGGCCATTCAGGAAGCCGAGGGCGAAGGGTTGACGCGCACGGGCCACGTGATCGGCACTCCCGAGTTCATGAGCCCCGAACAGCTCCTCGGCGATCCGATCGACGCGCGCAGCGACCTCTACGCCCTTGGCTGCATCCTCCACCTGATGCTCACGGCGGCACCGCCCCTGTTCGCGCCGACGCGCGAGCAGATGATCAAGCGGCGGCTCGCGGAAGAGGCGCCAACGGTGGACGAACTCGACGGGGCAATGCCGGAAAGTGTCGTGAACATCGTGGCGCGGCTGCTCGCGCGCGCGCCGAACGATCGGTATTCGTCGGCCGCCGAGCTGAAGGCGGCGCTCGCGGGAACGCATGTGCTGCGCGAGGTGGCGGGCGGAGTCAAGATTACTCATCCGACCCCGCGGAGCGCGCCGACCGTCGCCTTCCTGCAGGCAACCCAGTCGACGACCGAGGTCACGTTAATCCCAGTCTCGAAGTCGGCGAGGCGACTGCCGCTCATGCTCGTCGGCGTCGTGGCAGCGGCTGCCGCGATCGGTGTCGTGATCGTGCGCAATGCCCCTGATCCAGTGCGCGCCGAACGCAGGGCGTCCGTGACGCGTGACAGCATCGCGGCAGCTGCATTCGCATCCGCCCGGTTGGATCCTTCGCTGGTCTTCCCGAATCCGGTGGCGGGCGTCGGGAGCACGGTCCCAATGGTGGATAGCGTGCGGCAGGCAGAGAAGGCCGCGGCGAAGAAGGAGCGTGACAGCACGGCGAAAATCGCGACCCTGGGCACCGCCGCCCTTCACGCTCCCATTGTGCGGTTCGCGCGCGCCCTCGAGCACCACGACGTGGCGGAGCTTCGTGCGGCCTATCCGGGCATGACGCAGAAGCAGCAGGAATCATGGGAGAAGAATTTCTTCGCGCGCGCGGAGTCGATCTCCGCGCCGGTTCGCTACGGGGCCACGAAGATTGCGGGCGACACCGCTGACGTCGACTTCACGCTGATGCTCGTCTCGGTCCAGAAGGACACGAAGCAGGTCGTCAGGTCACCGCTCAGGCAGCACGCGCTGCTTGTGCGGAGGGGCAACGCGTGGGAGATAGTGTCGCTGAGGTAGGCTCGGTCACGGCCGCTTCGCGAGCTTCGTGCGAAGCTCGCTCGTCACACTGTCGAGCTGTGCGGCGTCGAAACCCACCTCCCATTCACTGCCGCGCTGCCAGTTGGCCTCGTCCCGCAGCTGGAGCTTGCGCCAGTCGTCGCCCGCGAACCTTCCGATGAGGCGCGTGCGGTAGCGCAGGTCCGGTACGCCGTCACGCTGGATGCTTGCCTGCCACGCGGTCATCGCGAACCCGGCCCGGGGGTCGACGACCTCGACCGTGTACCGCTGCGACAGTGCGTCGGTGAGGATTCGCATCGCCTGGGCGTGCGAGAGCCCTTCGCGCACGTCGATCGTGCGCGAGACCTGCGCGTCCGACGTGGAGCGAACGAACGTACCTGGCGCATTGTTGGCTGCAGACGCGCAGCCAACGATGCCCACGAGCAGAATGAGGCGACGCATGGCAGAAATATGCGGGAAGGACCGGCGATGTACCCTCGCTCATCGCACGAACGCTGCCAGTGGGCCGAGAGGCTTACTGGATGCAGCGGCCCTTCGGGTCGGGCCTGGGCTTGTCCACCACGATGCGGTGATCGAGGTTGGCCATCGTTGTCGCGGCGTCCTTCACGTAGCGGGCGATCTCCGTCATGTGCACGTAGTCGATGTACTGCGGCTCGTCGGTGACCTGGTGGTAGTCGGAATGGCCGCCGGTCGTCATGAAGACGATCGGAATGCCGTACCGCGCGTACTCGTAGTGGTCGCTGCGGCAGTAGATGTTCTGCGGATGGCCATTCGCATCCATGCCGTAGTCGAAGGTGAAGCCGTACTTGCCCGTCGCGTTCACCTTTTCCATCAGCTCGCCGAGCTCGGTGCTGAGCCGGCGTGAGCCCACGAGCTGCAGGTAGCCTGGCCCCCCGTGCAGCGGATCCCCGGTCTTCGACTCCCCGGTGACATCGGCGCTCGCTCCGCGCCCGACCATGTCCATGTTGAGCTGCGCGACGATGGAATCACGAGGAACGGTGGGGTGATCCGTGAAGTACATCGAGCCCCAGAGTCCCTTCTCCTCGCCGGCATGCCAGACGAACAGGATCGACCGCTTCGGCCGCGTCTTCGCCTCGGCGAAGGACTCCGCGATCTCGAGCACGCTCACCGTGCCGGTACCGTCGTCGTCCGCGCCGTTGTTGATCGAATCGATGCGCGCGCCGTGCAGCGCATGGAGACTGTCCGTCATCGCGCGAATGCGTGCGATCTGCTCCTCCGTGAGTCTCGGGGGGCGCGGGCTGTCCTCGCCCTGTGGGCGAGCGATCATGTTGTAGACGCGCATGGAGTCGTGATCGACCGGGCGATTGTTGAACCCGATGTGATCGTTGTGCGCGCCGATGGCGACATACTGCCCCTTGAGGGCCGGATCCGAGCCTGGAAGGATGGCGACGACGTTGCGACCAGGCGCCTGCTCGCGCTTGATGGAGAGCATTCCGTCCAGCGACTTGCCGAGGGCACCGCTGGTCGCGGTGGCGAAGGAGCCAAACAGGAGGTCGGCGACGCGCGGTGACACGAGGATGGTGGTCACGCCCGGCGCGGGCGCCCCGTCGCGCAGCAGCGACTGCGCATGCACCATCGCGACGCGTTGCGCGGGACGAACGCGGTCGAGCGAGACGACCAGCACCGCCGTCGCCCGTGCGAGGTTGGCGCGCAGCGTCGGGAGGTTCGGCACGACGACGCCCGGCGCGGTGACACCGACGACGGCAACCTTCCCCGCGAGGTCAGAGACCCAGGTAGTGCTGTCGCTCGTTGCGCCGGCGTAGACGACAGGCAGCCCGCTGAAGTCGATGTGCCGCTCGTCGCGCGTGATGGGGAGATAGTCGCCGACGAGCGTCAGCTCCTGTCCCGCGACACGCAAGCTGGACGACGGATCGACGCCATACGTGTAGAGTGGAAGATTCTGGAAGTAGCTGCCACTGTCGCCCGCGGGCACCAGGCCCATGCGGCGTACCTCGCGCTCGATGTACGCCGTCCCCATGAGGTTGTACCGCGTGCCCACCTCGCGACCCATCATGGAATCGTCGGCAAAGATGTAGAGGCGGGTCATGAGGTCGCCGGCCGTGATCGGCCCTGCGGTCGGCGGACCCACGTACTTGACCGGTAACTCCTTCCTCGGTTCCACGGTGACGGTCCGCGCGCGTTTGGGCACGGTCGGCTCCGGTCTGGAAGCCTGCGCGGCGGCGATCGAGGACGCGCAAGTAATCATGCCAGCCGCAATGGCGCTGGCCGAACGGACAGGGAACATCATGTTTCTCCAGTGGTGAACAGCTGTACTTTCCATGAAAGGTCGGCAGATGCCGATCGGCAGGAAAGGGCAGACAACCCTACTCGACCAGGCATGGCGATTCTCCAACGCGACCTGCACGCCGCACTCCGCGCCGAGGCCATCGAGCTTCGCGAGCGCCTTGCTGGACTCGTGCGCCCGCTCAACGCGGCACAGCTCAACGAGCATCCGGAACCCAAGGGTTGGAGCGTGGCTGAGGTGGTCGAACACCTGCTCGTGGCTGACGAGCGCAGCTCGGCGCCCGCCATGGAGGTGATGCGAACGGCACGGCCCGATGCCGGCGCTCCAGCGCGCGCATGGAAGCCCAGTTTCCTTGGCGGACTCATTGCGTCGTCGCTCGAGAAGCCCCGCAAGCTCAGCGCGCCGAAGGTGTTCCTCCCCGGGGCGACGGCTCGCAGCGCTGCCGTTGAGGCGTTGCTGGCCCGCGAATCCGCCTTCGTCGCGTCGATGGATAACGCGGCGTCACTCGACTGGCGCGCACTTCGCGTCCGCTCCGGCGCCCTGCCTCGCTGGGCGCCGCCGATGAACCTCGGCGACGGCTTTCGCATTCACGTCGTGCACGTGCGACGGCATGCGGGACAGATCGAACGGGTGATCTCGAAACTGTAAGCTAGAGTCCCGATGTCCAGGTCCGAGGTCCGTTCTTTCCGAAAGTCCGTCAACTGTCGTCGCCGTTCTGCAGTGCCGTATCGGAATGAAGTGCGACGACAGTTGGCGGAAAGAACGGAGAGAGCGGACATCCGACTCGGACGTCAGACTTGACCGCACTTCTTGAGTGGCCCCTCCTTCACGGGCGCTACACTAGCGCGAGACGTCATCCAAAGGACACTTTTGCGGGATGCGAATCGCAGTCCCAAACGAATCCTCCCCCGGGGAACTCCGGGTCGCCCTCACACCGGACAGCATCACGCGTCTCGTGAAGGCCGGTCATCAAATCCAGGTCGAGGCCGGCGCAGGGGCACGCGCCGGCTTTCCCGATTCTGCCTACAGCGAATCCGGCGCGACCATCGTCGCTGCCGACACACTGTACGACGGCGCTACCCTCGTGTGCCGGGTCCAGCCGCCGTCGCGTGAAGAGGCAGCGACGATGCCGCGCGAGCTTTCGCTACTCTCGCTGCTGAACCCTTCGCGCAACGCACCACTGCTGCAGCAGTTCGCCGAGCGTGGCATCACGGCCCTGGCGCTCGAGCTCGTGCCGCGCATCACGCGCGCGCAGTCGATGGACGTACTCTCGTCACAGAGCACCGTCGCCGGATACAAGGCGGTCCTCATGGGCGCCGCCGCGCTGCCGAAGTTTCTGCCGATGCTCACGACGGCCGCGGGGACGGTGTCACCGGCCAAGGTGTTCATCATCGGCGCTGGTGTCGCGGGACTGCAGGCCATCGCGACCGCACGACGACTCGGCGGGGTCGTCTCCGCGTTCGACGTCCGCCCCGCGGCGCGCGAGCAGGTGCTTTCGCTCGGCGCCACCTTCGTTGCGTCGGATCTCGTGTCGGCCGCATCGGAGACATCGGGCGGGTACGCCAAGGCGCAGAGCGCGGATGAGGCGCAGCGCACGCGCGACGTGCTCGCCGCGCACCTGCGCGTGATGGATCTCGTCGTCACCACGGCGCAGATCCCCGGGCGCGATGCGCCGCGCCTGATCACCGCGGATATGGTGGCGGGCATGAAACCGGGCGCCGTCATCGTCGATCTCGCGGCGGAGTCGGGCGGCAACTGCGAGCTCACGCGCGCGGGGGAGACGGTCCAGTCAGGCAACGTATCGATCCTGGGTCCGACGAACATCGCCGCGTCAGTGCCGTTCCACGCCAGCCAGATGTTCAGCAGGAACGTGCTCGCGCTCGTCACTCATCTCTCGAAGGACGGCGCCCTCGTGATCGACGCCGCGGACGAAATCACCGGACCGATGACCGTCGTGCGCGACGGCCAGGTCGTATCGACTCCTCCCAGGTAAACCGAAGCAATGCTCATTCTCGAGCTCTACATCTTCGTGCTCGCCGCGTTCGTCGGCTTCATGGTGATCACCAAGGTACCGCCGCTGCTGCACACGCCACTCATGTCGGCAACGAACGCGATCTCCGGCATCTCGCTCGTCGGCTCGATGGTCGCGGCCGGGTCGGGACGCGGCACCGTGGCGACGACACTCGGCTTCCTTGCGGTGGTGTGTGCGACGACCAACGTGGTCGGCGGCTTCCTGATCACCGACCGCATGCTGAAGATGTTCCGCAAGGACGCGCCGAAGAAGCAGGTACCGTCGGCGTGATTCGCGACACCATCACGCAGCTCAGTTACCTCGCTGCATCCGTCCTGTTCATTCTCGGATTGCGTGGCCTCACGCATCCCGATAAAGCGCGACGCGGCATGCAGTACGCCGCGATCGGCATGCTGCTCGCCATCTGTGGCACGCTGATCAACCACGAGATCATCGACTACCGCTGGATCATCGGTGGCATCGTGCTCGGCACGCTGATCGGGTACCCGCTCGGCATGTGGGTGCCGACGACGGCATTGCCGCAGCGCATCGCGATGTCGCTGAGCTTCGGGGCGCTCGCGGCGACGCTCGTGGGAGTGTCGGAGTACTACACGGCCTTCCACGGCGGCGACGGCGCCATCTCGTCCGCGCGCATGACCGCGCTCGGCTTCGAGATGCTGCTCGGCTCACTCACCGTGACCGGCTCGATGATGGCATTCGGGAAGCTCCAGGAGATCCTGCCGTCGCAGCCGATCACGTACAAGGGGCAGAACCTGGTGAACGCGCTGTTGTTTGCGGGCGCGGTCGGGCTGCTCATCACGGTGATCGTCGACCCGACGCAGGCTGTGGCGCTGTATGCGATGATCGCGATGGCGGCGGTGCTCGGCATACTCATGGTGATTCCGATCGGCGGCGCGGACATGCCGGTAGTGGTCGCGCTCCTGAATTCCTACTGCGGACTCGCAGCGGCGGCGACCGGCTTCGCGCTCGGCAACAGCATCCTCATCATCTGCGGCTCGCTCGACGGTGCATCGGGGTTCCTGCTCTCGATCGCGATGTCGAAGGCGATGAACCGGTCGTTCGCGAATGTGCTGTTCGGTGCATTCGGCGGCGGTGCGCCCACGGGCGCCGCGGTTGGTGGCGGCACGGCGCTGCCCGTCCGCTCGATTTCGGCTGAGGATGCCGCCATACAACTCGCGTATGCGTCGCGCGTAATCATCATTCCGGGGTACGGCATGGCGGTGGCGCAGGCCCAGCACGCGGTCCGCGAACTCGCGGAGCTGATCGAGAAGCGCGGCGGTGAAGTGAAATATGCCGTTCATCCCGTAGCCGGCCGCATGCCTGGGCACATGAACGTGCTCCTCGCCGAGGCGAACGTGCCGTACGACCGCCTGTACGACATGGATGAGATCAACGGCGAGTTTCCGCAGACTGACGTCGCGCTGGTGATCGGCGCCAACGACGTGGTGAATCCGGCGGCGCGTTCGGATCCGGCGTCGCCGATCTACGGGATGCCGATCCTCGATGCGGACAAGGCGAAGCACGTGATCGTGCTGAAACGCGGTATGGCGGCGGGGTTTGCGGGCATCGAGAATGCGCTGTTCCATGCGCCCGCCACGAGTATGCTCTTTGGCGATGCAAAGACGTCGTTGATGGCACTCGTCTCGGAGGTAAAGAGTGCGTAGCTGATGCGGAACTGCCGTCGAGGCGGAACTGCAGTCTTACCGCAGAGGGCGCAGAGTACGCGGAGGACCGCGCCAATCGACAATTTGACCGCTTCGGACGTATAGCTCGCTCCCGGTCATTTTTCATCTTCATTGCCTTTTGTTTTCCTCTGCGTTCTCTGCGCCCTCTGCGGTAGAATCGCTGTTCCACGCCCCCTCACCACCATCATTTCCACGCACCGATCATCTTTCGGATAGCCGCACCAACCTCCCGGGCGACAGCTTGCCTGCACCCGAGAGGAGTCCAGAGATGCACACCATGCCGAGCCGCAGCACACCGTCGCACTTCGCCCTCGTCGAGCGCGTGCGAGAGCACATCGACGCCCACCCGGATGAGCCGCTCCCGCTCGCACACCTCGCGCGTGTAGCGGACGTCAGCCCCGCGCACCTCCAGCGCACGTTCACCAGCGTCGTCGGACTCTCGCCTCGGCAGTACCAGGAACAGCGGCGTCTCCGCACGCTGAAGCTCGCCCTTCGCGACGGGCAGACCGTCAGCAGCGCCACGTACGAAGCCGGTTTCGCTTCCGGCCGTCGCGTCTACGAAGCAGCCGACGAGAGTCTCGGCATGACGCCCGGTGCATATCGCCGAGGGGGGGCGGGCGTGACGATCCACTACACCGCGGTGCCGACGTCGCTGGGCTTGCTGCTCGTTGCGGTGACCGAGCGCGGGATCTGCAGCGCCGCGCTTGGCGACGACGAGGCGTCGCTCGTCGACACCCTGAAGCGGGAGTACCCAAGAGCGTCACTCGCGCGCACCACCGATGGCAATGACCGGCTCATCGATGCCGTTGTCGCCCATGTGGAAGGCCGCGTCGCTCCGGGCGCGCTGCCGTTCGACCTGCGTGCGACCGCGTTCCAGTGGCAAGTGTGGCGCGCGCTCCAGCGCATTCCCGAGGGTGCAACGCGATCGTATCAAGCCATTGCCACGGAGCTTGGACGTCCCACGGCGGCGCGTGCGGTTGCGCGTGCATGCGCGAGCAACCGGATTGCCGTGTTGATCCCCTGCCATCGGGTGGTGCGCGGCGACGGTGGGCTCGGCGGCTATCGCTGGGGCATCGCGCGCAAGGCGGCCCTTCTCGCCCGCGAGGGTGCCGAGCGCACGGCCTGAGCTCCCGGTGGTATCGAACGAAAAGGGACCTGCACTCGGCGGCGAGTGCAGGTCCCTTGCGTTGGTGTCTGGTTATCGATCGTCGTCGTCGCGATCGTCGTTGTGCTTGCCCTTGTGGTGCTTGCGCTGCTCCTTCTCGCGCTTCTTCTCCCACTTCTCGCGATCCTTCTGGCTCATGCGGGAGTCGTAGGTGCCGTTGCCATTCGCGCCGTGGCGCGGGTCGTAAATGCCGCGGTTGCTGTTGTGGCCGTCGTTGTCGTTATCGTCGTCGTTGTCGTCATCGTCGCCGTCCCCGTGGTCGCCGTCCCTGCGGTTGCCGTCCGCGTGGTTGCCGTTCCGGCGTGTGCCATAGCGCGGATCATACGTGCTGCCGTTGCGGGGATCGTTGCGACTCGCGTTGGGATCGTAACGTGGGTCGTACTGCGGCGACCGAGGATCGGTGCGCGGGTCGTACTGGCCGTTCACGCCGGTCCGGAGGTTGGCGCCACCGCCATAGAGGATGCGCGAATTGACGGGCGCAGTGCGACGCGCGGTCACGCAGTCCGTTGCGTGCGGCTGCCGCGCGGCGGCCACTCCATTGATCCAGACGCGGCAAAGTCCCGCCGAAGGCAGCTGTCCGGCCGGTACGTTCTGAGCACCGGCGCTCGCGGCGGTCAGTGCGAGGGCGCCTCCAACAATGGCGTAACGAAGCTTGTCCATGCGAGCCTCCTTCTGGTGTGCCGCGGTGGGCGGTGGTAAAGCATTCTGGCTGCGACGGCGACGTCTTGTCACGCCCCGCCATGGCCACATACATGGCAGGTTTGGCACCATGGGATGTCCGGAGCTCCAATTCAATACGGTGCAACGAGTTATGACGTCGTTGCCCGAGCATGCCAGCGAACGGTTCGTCCCGATTTGGATACACTTGCTGTCCCAAAACTGGCAGCTACCCGGCTCAGCTCGTCCGACATCCGGGCCCGATGTCCGTGC
Organism: Gemmatimonadaceae bacterium; assembly: GCA_046589725.1. Classification (GTDB taxonomy): domain Bacteria; phylum Gemmatimonadota; class Gemmatimonadetes; order Gemmatimonadales; family Gemmatimonadaceae; genus AG11. The sequence goes on along the minus strand of JBKJUW010000137.1, from coordinate 4,679 downwards.
TTTCCGATTTTTCCGGCAACAGTCGTCGCGGTTTACGCCGTCGGGATCTGAAGCACCGCGACGACAGTTGGGCGACGTGCGGAACGAACGGAAGTCAGACCTTGTCAGCGGAACCTGTAACCGCCTGTCGCCAGTTGCCGTACTATTGAGCAACGTGATATCAGAGGCGATGACGATGATGACCAGCATGCAGGCCCGCACTGGCACCCCGGCGACCCCGTCCAGCAACGCCGAAATCCGTGAGCAGATCAAGCAGTCGATCCTCGCGGCGCAGGACGCAGCTCGTGAGGCGGCACTCAGTCAGGCGGCGACCCATGCCCCGCGCGGCACGCGGACGATTCGTATCGCCGGAGGTCAGGGCGTCCCGGGAACACCGCCGGCGCCCCAGATCGTCTACAGCACCGAAACGGGCAACAACGCTGGGAGCGATTTCCCCCCGCAAGTCGTCGACATCTCCATCGCGTTCTTCATCATGTGCGCCGTGATGGTCATTGGCTGGCCATTGGCGCGTGCCTTTGGCAAACGGCTGGAGCGCCGCGGCGATGTGCCCAGCGTGGGCGCGGGCTCCACCGAGCAGTTGAACCGCATCGAACAGGCAGTCGACGCCATGGCCATCGAGGTTGAACGCATCTCGGAGTCGCAGCGCTTCATCGCGAAGCTGCAGAACGCCCAGTCGCCGAACCGCGAGTTGAAGTCGTCCTGACTTCCCAATCGCCTACACTTGTTCTGGCGTCCTTCGGTGCACGACGTTCGGTCACACCAACTCCAGCTCCACGGACCGTTCAGCCAACGCGGGCGTCACGTAGCAGTGCAATCCACAGCCGACCAGCCCAGCTGACCTGAACAGCCTCCGGTACCGCGCCTTGCTGCGCGGATGCCAGCCCGACAGGTCGCCCTCCATCTCATCACCCGTGGTGTAGGACTCGAGAAAGGCCAATCCGTTCAGGACACTCGCAATGCGACGCACCCCCCGCTCGAGTGCCGCAACCGGCACGTACTGGATCACGTCCGCGCAGACCACCAGGTCGTAGCCGTGCGCGAGGGACATCGTCTCGAGGTCCTCGAAACTTCCCAGCTTGATGTTGCGCCGCCGCCCGTGACGACGCACCACGAATTCGCTCGGATCGATGCCCATGTAGCGGATGGACGGACGCAGGCGCCGCAGCTCCGCGCGCCACGCACCTTCACCCGCGCCGATATCGAGTACGGACCGTACCTTGCGCCGCAGGAAGTACTCCGCCACACCAACGACCATGCGCACCTTTCGCCGCACCGCCTCCGGGCTGTGCACGCGGGTACGCGGATCGCGATACCAACGGGTGAAGTACGCTTCGTCATAGACCTTGCGCGCAACGCTAACGGGCAACTCTGGAGAGACCATGCGATACGGGATTGACGTGGAAATGGTACGGTTTCGTGCACGCCGCTCGCTCCATCGCGGCGCCCTCGCGGCCCTGATCGGCAGTCTCGCGCTCGCCATGGCCTGCATGCGAAATACGCAGGAGGAGCTGTCGGCGGAACCCATCCCGCCCACCTACGTGAAGGTCGAGAACCGTGCCTTCCTCGACATGAACGTCTACGTCTTCCGCAGCTCCCAGCGCGTACGGCTCGGCATGGCCAACGGGAACAGCACCGTACGTTTCGTCATTCCCAGCAGCCTGTTGTTCGGCTCCACGCCTTTGCGCTTCCTCGCCGACCCCATTGGTGGCAACCGCACGCCGACCTCCCAGGAGATTTCCGTCTCGCCAGGCGACGAGGTGCAACTCGTCATCCCGCCCACCTGAGCACCCGTGGTCCTGCGCGCGCTCTCGCTCACCGGTGCGGCCGTGTTCCTGGTCGCCGGCGTCTGGCTGGGTTACATCGCGGTCATCGCCGTGCGGCGCAGCGAGGGGGTCTTCCTGCCGGCAGGGTACGTCGCGCTGCTGTGCCTGACGGGCTGCGGGTTCCTGCTACGGATTGCGCTGAGGGGATAGGACGAAAGGAGGATAGGAGGATAGGTCACCGGCATGAGCGCGGATTTCTGGTTGGGGACTGCAATACGACTGGGACCTCTGGCACGCCCTGCGATCGGACACCGCCGCGGAGATTGCGCGCCTGGAGTGAATGGGTTGACAGGATGATGGCCATGATCCGATCGGGAGTTGTTGGCGCGATGGCCGGCAGGCCTTGTCAGGGGCGTCAGGCCTGCTTGCGGAAAACACTCGGGGTATGATATTTTATCATACCAATAGGAGGCAAGTATGCCCAAGCAGAAGGTGGCTGTGACACTCGAGCGTCGGCTGCTCGACGAGCTGGATGCCTTGGTGGCGGCCGCCCAGTACCCGAGTCGAAGCCAGGCGATCGAGGCGGCGGTGGCGGACACGCTCGGGCGGCGGGCGCGAACGCGGCTAGCGGCGGAGTGCGCGAAGCTGGACCCGGCGGAGGAACGAGCACTCGCCGAGGAGGGATTCGGGAGTGAGGGCGTCGCGTGGCCGGCATACTGAGGGGGGAGATTCGCTGGGCGGACCTTGATCCGAAACGCGGGCACGAGCAGTCAGGGCAGCGGCCGGTGCTCGTGCTGAGCGCGGATGTGTTCAACGAGCGGTCCGGTACCGTGATCGCGATGGCGCTGACGAGCCAGGAACCGCGGGCCGGCTTCCCGCTCACGGCGGAGCTCACCACGCGCGGCATGCCAAAGCGATCGTGGGTGAAGATCAGCCAGGTCCGAACACTGGCATCCGAGCGCCTGGGACGGCGTCTCGGGCGCGTCTCCGCCGAGGAATTGGCGCGCGTGATTGACGGCCTGAACGAGATCATTGGCGCCTAGCGAGGAACAGGAGGATAGGATGAAAGGACGCCTTCAAACCATCAGGTGGCCGGGGCTGTCGCAACTACACCTTCGACTCCCCACTTCCATGGCCGTCATGCCTCGTTCGCTTCGCTTCGCCGCATTCGCGGCTGCGCTGCTCGCCCCAACCGCGCTCGCCGTCGCGCAGACGCAGCTCGGCCGCAACGACTCGATCTACACGTGGCGCGGTGCCCTGCCCGCTCGCGCGCAGCTCGCTATCCGGAACTTCAACGGTCCCATCGACGTCCGGCCTGCATCCGGCAACACGGCCGAGTTCCGCGGGGTGAAACGGACGCGTGGGTCGGGTTCTATTCAGGACATCGCCTTCCAGGTCGAAAACGGCAGCAACGGCGACGTCAGCATCTGCGCGACACTCCGGCGCAGCACGTCCTGCGACGACCGGGGCTACCGCGGCGACGACGACGGTGGCAACTGGCGCAACGACCTCTCCGTCGCCATGACGGTGCTGCTCCCGCGCGGCGCACAGCTCAAGCTGGCGACGGGTAATGGCGAGGTCTCTGTCGAGAACGTCGGCGGCGACGTGCAGGCCTCCACGGGCAATGGCCGGGTGCGCATCGCCGGCACGGAGGGCGTGGTGCGCGTGAGCACCGGCAATGGCGACGTTGACGTGCGCGGCGCGAAGTCGTCGGTCCGCGTCTCCACGGGCAACGGCCGGGTGAACGTCGTGACGGCGGATGGTCCGGTGGAAGTGCACACGGGCAACGGCGACATCGACGTCGCCATGTCCGCGCTCAAGGCGAAGGACGACATGACGTTCAGTACGGGCAGCGGCAGCGTCCGGGTCACCCTGCCGCCGGGCTACAACGGCGAACTCGATGCATCCACGGGCAACGGCGAGCTACGATCCGACTTCGACCTCAAGATCCAGGGTCGCATGAACCCGAGGCACGTCCGCGCGACGATCGGCGAAGGCGGAGCCCGACTGCGATTGACGACTGGCAACGGACGACTCGCGATCCTGAAGGGAACCTGAACTCAGTCGGACTGTCTGACAGTCTGACCCGGACGAGCGGCTGCGCCGCCGTCCTCGTCTGACAGCGGGTCAACTGCCGTCTGACAGCTATTTGCTACACGACTGGGTCCCTTGGGTTGAAGGCAGTGTCGTGTATCCAGAGTAGCTGTCAGACCGCAGTTCAGGCCCGCTGTCAGACGAAGGGGGCCGGCGTGAGCCGGCCCCCCTGGGTCAGACCGTCAGACGGCGCCCGTCGGCTGCGCGGCTACGCCGCCAGCCGCCCTGCGGGCGCCCATATGGGTCGGCTGCGCATCTCGCCGATGCACTCGTACCGGGCGGGCGGAAAGCCCAGCACGCCGATCTCGAGCGAGTCGCCCGCCTGCACGGAAATCTTCGTCCCGAGCAGGATGACGGCCTCGTCGAATGAATCACTTTCCACGACGCCGGCCTGGCGTACCGCTTCCGGGCCGGAGCTGATCGCAAACTGAAATTTGGACATGTGCGCTCCGATTGAGGTCGCGGAGTAATACACCACATTGCGGAAAAGTGCGCGAGGCCTCGAGTGCAGTTTGACTGTCAGACCGTCCGACCCGCTTCGCGCTGCGCGCTCGCTCGTCTGACAGCGGGCGTGAACTGCCGTCTGACAGCTATTCTAGATACACAACCGGGTAGTTGCACCGCTTCGGCCACCAGCCAGTTCACACAACCGCGCGTTCAAGCCAAGGGACGCAGACGTGTAGCCGATAGCCGTCAGACGTCAGTTGACCCGCTGTCAGACGAGCCGCCGCGAAGCGGCCGGCGGGTCAGACCTGTCTGACTGTCAGACCGAGGTCAGGGATTCAACCAGTACGACCACTTTACCAGGAACGTGTTGTTCGG
>JBKJUW010000088.1:0-31887 GCA_046589725.1 Gemmatimonadaceae bacterium | reverse complement strand
CGCCGAATGATGACGACCGAAAACACCCGGCGCGCATAGGCCCGCGAGTTGCTTGAGTGTGATACAGCGCACACTCGCGCCACGAACGATCAGTCCGGTACAATCGGTGGATTCGTGAACGTTCATTGGCCGACTCTCGACTCCGATGGCGAGGCATGGGCGCTCGCGGCTTCCGTCGCCAGCGATGGTCTTTGGTACTATGATGGAGGCGCACGGCAGCTTCGGCTCGCGCCGCGCGCCGTGGAGCTCCTCGGGTATCCGGCTCACGCCTCAGCGCCGAGCTTCGCAGAGCTGCGCCAGCACGTGGGTGCGGAAGAAGCAATCGCCCTCGAGCGCGCGCTACTCGAGCTGTGGCGCGGCGAACGCCAGAAGATCGATACGGAGTTGCTGGTCACGTGCGCCGGGCGGGCACCGCAGTGGATGCAGTTTCGCGCGCGCAGTGCGCAGCAGCAAGACGGCACTCCGCGGCTTTTGGCCGGCTCGCTCTGCGACGTGGACCAGCGGAAGCGCGCCGAGCTGGCGTTGCGCGACGTGACGCGCCTCGATGCGCTGACCGGCATGCCGAACCGTGCCGCGCTCGCGCAGCGGCTGACCGCGCGCATTGCCCGCGCTTCGATCACGCCGACACCACGCTTCGCCGTTCTCTACCTCGACCTCGACCGGTTCAAGGTCGTCAACGACAGCCTCGGCCATGCGTCCGGCGACGAGATGCTCGTGGAGATCGCACGACGCATCGCCTCCGCGCTCGGGACGGACGACCTGCTGGCACGCGTGGGTGGTGACGAGTTCGTCGTGGTGGTCGACGACATCACCGGCGACGACGATGTACGGCGCGTGGCGTCGGCCATTCACGAGGCGATCAAGGCGGGCGTGGTTGTCGCGGGGCGCGAGCTCTACACGACCGTGAGCATCGGCGTACGCGGCAGTGCCGACGCGGTCACGAAGCCGAGTGACATGCTGCGCGATGCCGATGTCGCCATGTATCGGGCGAAGCGCGACGGCGGAGCGCGAACCGTGGTGTTCGACCGCGTCATGCACGATGAGCTCGTGGAACGCCACCGCGTGCAGAACGACCTGCATCAGGCGCTGCGGCGCGATGAGCTGCACCTTGCCTACCAGCCGATCTTCGACCTGGCCGAGCAGCGGTTGCGCGGCTTCGAGGCGCTGCTCCGCTGGCAACACCCCACTCGCGGGCGGCTGCGCGCGAACGAGTTCGTGCGGGAAGCGAACGAGAGTGGCCTCATCGTCCACATCGGACGCTGGGTGCTCGACGAGGTCTGCGCGCAGCTCTCCGACTGGCGACGCGAATATCCGAGTGCGCTGCCGCTGTCGGTGACGGTCAATCTCTGCGACCGTGAGATCGTCGATCCCGATTTCGCATCGTCGGTGGAGGCGGCGCTCGTGAAGTACGGCCTGCCCGCGCACCACCTGACGCTCGAGATGACGGAGGGCGCGATGACGGCGAATGGCGAGTTCGCCGTGCCGGCACTGCGGAAACTCAGGGATCTCGGCGTGCGTATCCAGCTGGACGGCTTTGGAACGGGTTCGACGTCACTCTCCGTGTTGCGGCGTATGCCGGTGAGTGCCATCAAGATTCACCGTCACTGCATCGCGGGCGTTGCCGAGGATGAAGAGGCACGGGCCATTGTCGCGACGATCAGCGGCTATGCGCGTTCCCTCGGCATCGACGTGATTGCGGAAGGAGTGGAGTGTATGGCGCAGGCTACGGCACTCAGCGGCATCGGCAATTTCTGGTACGTGCAGGGGAACCACTTCGGGCGGCCTACAGGCGAGTCTGAGGCGACAGAGATGCTTGGACCGATGAGCGGCGAGCACGGAGCATGAAAAGCTGAGCAACCGCGAGCAGAAGCAAGGAGCTCGAGCTTGGGCTCCCAGCTCGAGCTTGAGCTCCCAGCTCGAGCTTGAGCTCACAGCTCAGGCTCACCGCTTACGCTCGGGCTCTCGGCTCGCAGTTGGCTCCGTGCTCGCCGCTCCCGCTCCGAGCCCGCTCCAGCTGTTTCAGCCCGGCCTGGCTCCTTCCTCTCCCTCCCACGCAAACGTCCGCTCCGCCCCCATCAATCGCCAGTGCTCGGGCGAGCTCGTGCGCTGCCAGTCGAGCGGCTCGCCGACGGGTTGCGGTACGGCGGCAATCGCCATCGCGCGCGTGAGGTCCGCCTTCTGAATCGCGCCGAGGGCATCGGGAGCGAGCGAGACGAACAGCATCGTTCCGCTTCGAGCGAGCAGATCCAGCCACTGGCGGTTGAGCGACCACGGGATGGCCGTGGTAACACCGACGCAGTCGGCATCGGACGTGTAGAACGCTCCTTGCTGCGTGGCGCGGAATGCCAGCGTGTTGACGCCCATCTTCCAGGTGCGGCTCCAGTCAGTTCCGCTCGTGTCGTCTCCAGTGCGGCAGATCTCGAAGTGGCCCGCCGAGAGGTGACTGACGGTATTACAGCCGATGACGAGGGCGTCGCGGGCCGCTGAGCGAATCGTGCCATACAGGTCATCGATCACCTCGGCACTCGTGCGGTTCGCGCCCTCCGCGAACGTCCAGCCATCCTTCGTGAGCGACGTGCCCATCTGGAATCCCCAGCGACCGAAGAGGTCGTAGGTCGAGTAGTCGTGCTTGATGAGCTCGAAGCCCCAGTCGCGCATGCGGCTGATGTCGCCGGTAATCTTCTCGCGCACTTCCGGCACTGTTGGATCGAGCGCGTTCCTGTCACGCGCGAGGCGCCACGAGTCGGGCACCGTGATTGGCGCCTCGAGCGGGCGATACCAGGCGCCAGGACGTGCACCGATCTTCTTCGCCTGCGCGATGAGGTTGGGGAAATCGGGAAACTTCTCGTTCGAATGGTCCCACGTGCCCGCGCCGGTCTTGTCCTTGCCGCGGCCCGGCTGCCATCCGTCGTCGATCACCGCGAAGGGTCGATTGCCCTGTGTCGGCGAAAGCTCGACAATGCGCTCGACGTCCCTGATGAACGTGTCCGCGCTGTTTCTTCCGTACGCATAGTACCAGTCGTTGCTGCCGTACACCGGCTGCGCCGGGAGTCTCGGTTTTGCGCACATCTGTCGACAGAAGGCGTGCAGCGCCGCGAATGCTGTTTCGTGCGAGTGTCCTGCTCGGCTCACCACATCGCAGACCGGCAGGAGACGATCGCCGAGCTGAATGGGAGCTGCGCCGCTCCGTACGTCGGCGAAGAGGCTGATGCCCGCGGCGTCCACCTGCCAGAAGCACATCGCTTTCGCGCCCGTGCGCACCCCGTACGCGTGCGTACGCGTGCCGTCCCATGCGGCGACGTACCAGGGCATCGTGCGATCGGGGGTGAGCCCACGCCACTCGAGGTCGCCGTAGCCACGCTCCCATGCATCGCCCAGGAGGAGGCGTGTGGCGTCCATGCGTCCGCGCCACCGCAGGTGAATTCGCTTGATGCCCAGCGTTGGCGACGCGAGTTCGATGCGCAGTGCGTCAGGAATCTCCCGCGTGGCGACGACGAGTCCCGACGCGCCCTGCCATTGTCCACCGGCACCGACAATGAGGCGATGGATGCCGGACGCGGTGTCGACACTGACACCGTCTGGCGCCCGGTGCAGGTCAAGGTATCCGCGTGGCGCATTCGGGCGCCGGCGCACGCCATCGGCCGCCGCGGCAACGGCCTGTGCGGGGAGCGACCAGGCAATCGCGGAAACGATACTGCGCTCGAGGAAGTGCCTGCGCGAGCTCATTACCGCGCGACGCTGTTGGCGGTAAGCAGGCTCACCGCGGCCGCGAGCAGCACTACGATCAGGAGGAGGAGCAGCACCCGGCGGCGCCTTCGGTGCGTCGCCTGCCATACCTCCACATCCAGGTAGTATTGACCCGGTGATGCCTCGCGCACGATGACGCGATTCTTCAGGGCGCGCCACGGCAGGCCATTCGAGTCCACGCCAAGGTCCTCGAGTTGCTCGATGGAGCGCGCATTCGAGGGAGTGGTGATGCCCAAACGTGCCATCGCCTCGATGATGTGCTTTTCCTTGACCAGCAGGACCGCTGCGGCTGCGCCCATCTCTGACTCCCTGTCGGTGTTGTATAGCCAATATGCCCCTTGACCCGGCAGGCGAAAGCGTTCCCCTTGCTGCAACAAGGGCACTTGAAGTGCAATGTTGTCTCGCCACCTATCCAAGGATCACATGCGTCTAGTCTTCCTGTCCTGCATCGCGGCCACGAGCGCATTGGCGCAGGCGCCCGTCGTTCACCGTCTCCCGGCGACCCCATCCACCGTCGCGTATGGCTACTACTGGTCCGAGGCGAAGCCTGCCATCCGCGTGAAGTCCGGTGACGTCGTCGAGATCGAGACGATGCTGACCAATACCCCCGCGGGACTCGAGCGCATTGGCGTGAAGCCGGAAGACGTTCCGCAGCACCTGCGCGACATCGTCACGCAGGATACGGGAGCGGCGCTCAAGGGCCCCGGCGGACACATCCTCACCGGTCCCATCTATGTTGAAGGCGCCGACTCGGGCGACGTCCTCGAGGTGCGCATCCAGTCCATCACGCTGCCGATTGCGTACGGCTACAACGGCTGCAGCGGCTTCTTGCGCGACCTCTGCCAGGTGCGCGGCAGCACGCTCATTCACATGGACCGCGAGCGCATGACAGCCGACGTCGCCCCAGGCATCATCGTGCCGCTGCGGCCGTTCTGGGGTTCCGTCGGCGTCGCGCCCGCCGCGGCGCTGGGGCGCGTCAGCAGCACGCCGCCCAGTCGCCACGCGGGCAACATCGACAACAAGGAGCTGGTCGCAGGGACAACCCTGTACATCCCCGTGTTCGTGAAGGGCGCACTGCTGGAAATTGGCGACGGACACGCCGCGCAGGGCGACGGCGAGGTCGATCAAACGGCGATCGAAACGAATCTCGACGGTCGCGTGCAACTCATCGTGCGCAAGGACATGAAGCTCGAGTGGCCACGCATCGAGACGCCCACGCACTGGATCACGATGGGCACCGACACGTCACTCACCGTCGCGACGAAGGTCGCGGTCACCGAAATGGTGAAGATGCTCCAGGAGATGACGGGCATCACGCAGACGCAGGCCTACCAGGCCGCGTCGATGGCCGCCGATCTTCGCATCACGGAGCTCGTTGACCAGAACGTGGGCGTCCACATGATGATCGCGAAGTCGTACTTGAAGAGGTAGTGTGCTTGAGAGATCCTAAATCCGAAGTTCGTTCTTCCCGTTTTGTCCGCCAACTGTCGTCGCGGTTCCTCCGTTCGTCCTGCAGAACCGCGACGACAGTTGGCGGACGAACGGAAGGATGCAGACATCGGACCTGAACCTCGGACCCCTCTCACGTGCATCGGCGCTCCGAACGCACCAAGAGCTTCACCGTAGGGTGTCCACGTCTACCGCCTGCATGTCCGCGTAATCCTGGTTCTCGCCGCCCATCGCCCAGCAGAACGCGTAGTTCGACGTTCCGCATCCGGCGTGAATCGACCACCCCGGCGACAGTGCGGCCTCCCCATCGCGCACGATGAGGTGCCGCGTTTCGGTTGGCTCACCCATCTGGTGGAAGACCACGGCAGTCTCCGGGACATTGAAGTACAGGTAGATCTCGGTGCGTCGGTCGTGCGTATGCGCCGGCATCGTGTTCCACACGCTGCCCGGCTCGAGGGCGGTCATGCCCATGACCAGCTGCGCGCTCTGGACGCCGGCCGCATGCACATAGCGCGAGATGCGGCGCCGGTTCGCCTGCTCCATGCTGCCGAGCTCCCCACTCTGCACGCTGCTCGCCTGCACGAGGGTCGTCGGGTGATCGGCGTGCGCAGGATAGCTGACGAGGTAGAATCGCGCCGGCGCAGACGCATCGTCGCTGGCGAACTGTACGTCCTGGCTGCCGCGAGAGACATACACGAGATCGCGATTGCCGAGCGCGTAGCGGGTGCCGTCGACCGTGACGGTACCTTTGGCGCCGATGTTCAGCACGCCCAGCTCACGTCGCTCGCAGAAGAACGACGCGAGGAGGCCGGCGGGTGCCTCAAGCCGGAGTGGACCATCGACAGGCACCGCGCCGCCGAGGACGACACGATCGAGATCGATGCGCCGGAGCGTGATGGCGCCAGGCTGAAACAGCCCCTGCACAAGGAAGTCGGCACGCAGCTCCTCGGTCGTCATGCGCGCGGCGCGGGTCGCGTCGGGCAGCGTGTGCAGGCTCATCGCGCCATCCACCCCCCGTCGACGACCAGCACATGCCCGTTCACGTAATCGCTCGCGCGCGACGCGAGGAACACCACCGAGCCCCCAATATCGGACGGTTCACCCCAGCGGCCCGCCGGAATGCGCGCGCTGATCTGTTCGGACCGCACCTGATCATCCTGGAGCAACTGCGTGTTATCGGTGCGGAAGTAACCCGGTGCAATGGCATTGACCTGGATGCCGTGCTGGGCCCACTCGTTCGCGAATGCCTTCGTGAGCCCCGCCACCGCGTGCTTGCTCGCCGTATAGGCCGGCACCGTGATCCCTCCGCTGAACGCGAGGAGCGACGCCACGTTGATGATCTTCCCCGCGCCGCGCTGTATCATCTCGGCGCCATAGTGCTGGCAGAGCATGAACGTCGCGTCGAGGTTCGTGCGCATCACCACATCCCAGTCGGCCAGGGAATATTCCACCGCCGGCGCACGACGGATGGTGCCGGCGTTGTTCACCAGGATATCGATCGGCCCGGCGATCACCTCGATGTCGACGGTCATTGCTTCGATCGCCGTGCGATCCCCAAGGTCGGCGGCGACCTGCCATCCCTTGCGGCCCAGCCCCTCGACCGCCGCGACCGTTTCGCTTGCGCCTCCCGCGTGCGCTGTCGCGCACACCACGTCGGCGCCGGCGCCGGCCAGTGCCTCCGCTATTGCGCGACCCAGCCCACGACTCGCGCCCGTGACAAGCGCACGCTGGCCAGACAGGTCGAACATGGCCCCGAGATGTCGCGTCATCAGGGCGTCGTCGCGATCGGAATAGCGTCGACGGGCTTGCCGTTGACGGTCACGCGATCGAGCGTCAGGCCGCGCACATTCTGCGTCACACTCGGTTGCGCCACGGTGTTGAACTGACAGTCCGTGAGGTGCACGTCGGTGATTGGGGCGTTCGGAAAGCCACGCAGGTACAGCGCGTACTTGCTCCGTCGGCTCGACACGCGCTCGACATTGATATCGCGCGCCACCGGAGTGAATGCCCCCTTGGCGCCCTCCTCGTAGGTGAAGTCGATAGACACGATCGCATCCGCCACCTGCCCCACGGTGACGTCCCGCATGTAGATGTGCTCGAGCACACCACCGCGCGACGCGTTGTTCTTGAGGCGCAATGCGCGCTCCAGGCTGGGACTGTCCATCGTGCATCGCTCCGCGAACACCCAGCGGACGTCGCCGGAGATCTCGCTCCCGATCGTGACGCCGCCGTGGCCGTCCTTCATCACGCAGTTGCGCACGATGACGTTCTCGGTCGGCGTCCTGAGACGGCGTCCGTCGGCATTGCGCCCCGACTTGATTGCGATGCAATCGTCCCCGGTGTCGAACTCGCAGCCCTCGATCAGCACGTCGCGACACGACTCCGGATCACAGCCGTCGTTGTTCGGCCCGTGCGACGAGATCTTCACGTTCCGCACCGTGACGTTCGTGGACAGGCAGGGATGAATTTCCCACATCGGCGAGTTCACGATGCGAATGCCCTCGATGAGCACGTTGCGGCAACGATAGGGCTGGATGAACATCGGCCGCAGGTACGATCCGTCCGCAAGCACGCGCTCTGCGACCGGCACGTTCGCCTCGACCAGCTCCATCAACTTGTTCCGCGCGCCATCCTGACGTGGATCGCCCGGCTTCCAGCCGAGGGCGCGGTTCCCCTTCCACGCCCACCAGTTGGCGTCGCTCGCCTGTCCGTCCACGGTGCCGCCGCCCGTGATCGCGACGTTCTCCTGGTCAAACGCATAGATGAGGGGCGAATAGCCCATCAGCTCCATGCCCTCGAACCGCGTGAACACGGCTGGCAGGTATGCTCGCGGATCCGTGCTGAACAGAATCGTCGCGCCGGACTCCACGCGCAGGTTCACGTTGCTGCGGAGGTGGATCGGGCCGGTGGCAAATCGACCGGGTGGCACAACCACGATACCACCGCCGGCAGCGTTGCACGCACCGATCGCCGTTCGAAACGCTGTCGTGCAGTCCGTCTGTCCGTCGCCGCGCGCACCGTACCGCGTGACGTTGAATGTGCGGTTTGCGAACACCGGCACCTTGATCCGGTTCAGTATCTCGGGAACGCGGCCCCACCCTTCGGCACCAGAAGCGCCGCGCGCAGCGATGAACTCGCGCTCGCGGCCAGCCTCCATCGCGGCCGCCAGGGCTGGCGTGCCGAGCATACCGGCGGCCCCCGCACTTATTCGGCGCAGGAATTCCCGGCGTGAGGACTCCGTGCTACGCATCAACTCCTCCGTCAAAGCGCGCGATGTCGTTCGTCATCCCGGCAAATTCCTCTCCGCTGCAGTCGCGGTTCAAGCAAGACGCTCTGCCTGGAACAGCAAACTGCTTGTATTACGCTTCCTCGCGAGTGCCAGCCGGCGTCAGAATCCTTCACTACTGTCGCCACGCGACCACCAACTGATTTGCACGAATCCGTCGAATACTGCGTCGGTAGTTGGGCGGAAGAACGGATGAATGGAAGGTCAAAAGCATTGCCGCTAAACCTAAACGACCAACGCCTATTCGACGGATTCGCTTTGATCCGTGTGGTGGTGGCGGTCGTTCACGAGTCGAGCATTGGGATGACGCGCCGAATCAATTGGAAGCGTCTCCCATTCCGTTGCAGTTTCGAGCACGACCGCTGTTTGAGCTCAACTCGCTTCACCACCGAGTTGCGCTTGCTCCCAGCGTGGAGAGATGAGGTGAATGAGCCCGAGCGCCACCACGTAGATGCCGCCGCACCACATGAAGATGTAGCGGTACGCGGTCGGGTCGTGCTGCAGGGCGATACCCACCAGCCGCTGGAAGATCACGCCGCCCATGGCGCCAGCGAATCCACCGAAGCCGACGATGGACGCCACGGCGCGCCGCGGAAAGAGATCGCTCGCCGTGGTGAACATGTTCGCCGACCACGCCTGGTGCGCAGCCGCCGCGAGGCTCACCAACGCCACGGCACCCCAGAGGCTCGCCATCCTCGGCGCAAACATCGTCGGGATGATCAACAGCGCAGCGATGAGCATGGCGGTCTTGCGACCACGGTTTACCGTCGATCCACGCTTGATCAGCGCTCCGGAGAGATATCCGCCGTAGATCGACCCGATGTCGGCGATGACGTAGATGACGATCAGCGGCATCGAGAGGCCCGCGAGCTTCACCCCGAAATTCGCGTCGAGGAATTTTGGCAGCCAGAACAGGTAGAACCACCACACCGGATCCGTGAGGAACTTGCCGACGACGAACGCCCATGCCTGGCGGTGACCCAGCACCTCGACCCAGCTCACCGTGCCCACACGCTCAATGGGATCGCTGCGGATGTACGCCAGCTCCGCAGCACTCACGCGCTTGTGCTTCTCCGGCGTCTCGTACATCAGCAGCCACGCGGTGAGCCAGAGCAGACTCAGGGCACCGGTGCACAGGAACGCCGCACGCCATCCGAAGCGAAGGGCGATCGGCGGGATGAAGACGGCAGTGAGGACGGCACCGACGTTCGTTCCGGCGTTGAAGATTCCCGTGGCAAACGCGCGCTCCTTCCGCGGAAACCATTCGGCAGTCGTCTTGATCGCGCCGGGGAAGTTGCCAGATTCGCCGAATCCCAGTGCCGCGCGCGCCAGCGAGAACTGAAAAGTCGTACGCGCGAGTGCATGGGACATCGCGGCCGCACTCCACGTGATGATCGAGATCGCGTATCCCTTTCGCACGCCAAGCTTGTCCATCATCCGCCCGGCGCCAAGGAACCCGATGGCGTAGGCGAAGCTGAACCACGAGGTGATCGCGCCGTAGTCCTGCTCCGACCATCCGAGCTCCCGCTGGAGCGTGGGCGCGAGAATGCCAAGCGTCTGGCGATCCATGTAATTGATCGTCGTCGCGACGAACAACAGGGCGCAGATCGTCCATCGGTATCCGAATTTCGGTGGCGCCACGCTATCGAGAGTCCCTGCCTCCTGTACTGCCATGCCGATCTCCTGGATTAGCGAATCACTCGCGCGCCCTTGCCCTTCATCGCTGCCTCGACTTCCTCGACGCGCACCATCGACGTATCACCCGGCGTGGTCATCGCGAGCGCACCGTGCGCCGCGCCGTACTCCACCGCCGCCTGCGGACCCTTGCCCTCGAGAAATCCATACGCCAACCCGGATGCGAATCCGTCGCCGCCGCCCACCCGATCGTAGATCTCGAGATTCTCGCGCTTCACCGACTGGTAGAGCTGCCCTTCATAGTACAGGATCGCGCTCCAGTCGTTGAGCGATGCGGTCGTCGCCTTCCGCAGGGTCGTGGCGGCCACCTTGAAGTTCGGAAACTCCGTAACCGCCGTCTGGATCATCTGCTGGAAGCTCACGGTTTCGATGTTCGTGAGGTGCTCGTCGGCACCCTCGACGTCAAACCCGAGGCAGGCGGTGAAGTCCTCTTCGTTGCCAATCATCACATCTACGTACTTCGCGATGTTTCGGTTGACGCGTTGCGCGCCTTCCTTGCCGCCCTGGCTCTTCCACAGCGACGCGCGGTAGTTGAGGTCGTACGCGACGACGGTGCCGTACTGCTTCGCCGCCTCCACCGCCTCGATCACCGCCTCGGCCGTATTCGACGCGAGGGCCGCGAAGATGCCGCCAGTGTGGAACCAGCGCACGCCTTCCTCGCCGAAGATCTTCTCCCAGTTCACCTCGCCGGGCTTGATCTGCGACGCCGCTGAATGACCGCGATCGGAGCAACCGAGCGCGGGACGAATGCCGAATCCCTTCTCGGTGAAGTTGAGGCCCACCCGCGTGTTGCGACCCAACCCATCGAAGTCGCGCCAGATGACGTGCGACATGTCTACGCCTCCCTGGAGAATGAAATCCTCCAGGAGCCAGCCGAGATCGTTCTTCGGGATTGCGGTCACGACCGCCGCGCGCTTGCCCCAGCATTTGCGCATCGCGCGGGCGACGTTGTACTCGCCCCCGCCTTCCCACACCTGGAAACTGCGCGCGTTGCGCACGCGCCCGAAGCCGGGGTCGAAGCGCAGCATCACCTCGCCGAACGACAGGCAGTCCCACTTCGTCTCGGCCGCTGACCTGATCTGGAGTGCGGTGTCGGTCATGGCTTCCTGGCGCGAATGGTCTTGATGAGCTGCACCGTATCGCGGACTTT
Source organism: Gemmatimonadaceae bacterium (assembly GCA_046589725.1). Lineage (GTDB taxonomy): Bacteria > Gemmatimonadota > Gemmatimonadetes > Gemmatimonadales > Gemmatimonadaceae > AG11. The sequence goes on along the minus strand of JBKJUW010000088.1, from coordinate 20,560 downwards.
GCGCTCGATGCCATCGTAGTCGTTCTGGTCGAGCAGTTCCTTCGTGATGAGGTTGCTGCCGATGCCGCAGGCGACGATGCCCGCGCCGAACCATTGGCGAAGCGACGCTTCCGTCGCTTCGACGCCACCGGTCGGCATGATGCGCGTCCACGGCATCGGGCCGAGCACGCTCTTGACGAAATCCGGCCCGCCAACCGACGACCCGGGGAACACCTTCACGATCTCGCAGCCCAGCTCCTGCGCGTCGCCGATCTCTGTGGCGGATCCGCAGCCGGGGCTGTACGGAATGCCGCGACGGTTGCAGACCTTGGCGACATCGGCATTGAGCAGCGGGCCGACGACGAACTTCGCGCCGTTGGCGATGTAGATCCCCGCGGTGGGCGCATCGACGATCGAGCCGACGCCCATGATGACCGAAGGATCGGCCTTCGCAAAATGATAGGTGATTTCGTGAAACACGTGCGAGGCGAAGTCACCGCGATTGGTGAACTCGATGCACTTCGCCCCGCCATTCGCGCAGGCCTGGATGACTTGCTTGCAGACGTCGACGTCAGGGTGGTAGAACACCGGAATGACGCCCTGATCCATCATCGCGAGCAGGACAGACAGGCGGTCCTTGGAAGCCATCGGATTATGTGGTGAGAAGGTGCTCGATTGGAGAGCGGTGAACTAAAATTCTGGGACGATAGGACGATAGGAGGATAGGAATCGTCCGTGCCTATCATCCTATCATCCTATCATGGTTCGATCCGGCGAACCCCCGGAATGCCGTCAAAATCGCGATCGTAGGTGCAGATGGCCTCGAGGCCCTCGCCGATGACCACCGCGGCATGCAGCGCATCACGTGCCATCAGGCCAGCGTTCGCGTCGAGCAATTGGCGGGCATGGTCGAGCACCTCTGACGTGACAGGGATGACCTCGGGAAAGATCTGGCGTGCGAGATCGTACACCTTGCGCCCGTCGGCCCAGCGCTTGATCGACCGATACCGATGCAGGATCTCCTGCAGCGTCTCGGCATTGATGATCGCGTCGACTTCACCGCGTGCGACCTGCTCGAGCAGCTGCACACTGGGTCGCTTGTGCGGATGCGCCGCGCCCGCAGCGTACATGATGATGTTGGTATCGATCAGGATCATGCGCGCCGACGCGTCATGGCATGAGTGCGTCGGCGTTCACGACGGATTGCCGCTTCATCTCCTTCGGGGTGCCCACGGGAAGCTGTAGTGCGCCCAGCGACGTGGCAGCCGCGATGCGGACTTCCTCGTCGACGATCCCGTACGCGGTCGCACACGCCTCGCGAACGAGCTCGCCCAGGCTCACGCCACGGCGCTCCGCGAGCTCGCTGAGCCGCCGGTGCGAATCGGGGGAGAAAAGGATCGTCGTTTTCTTGGAAAGCTCCATATGCACCTCCATATGTGCATAGTAGACACACAAGGCCGGCCGCGCAACACCTACACCGCTGCCAGATGACTCTCGAGAGCGGCCGCCATGCCGTGCTCCCGCATCCGCGAGAGGTGATCAGCCACCGCTTCCGGAAAGCCGCGGATCTCCGCGAGGTCTGCGCCCCAAAGTGTGCGATCGCGGCACGCAGTGACGACCAGTTCGCTGACCGGAGCCGAGGCGCCATCGGGAAACGACTGCCACAGCGCGTGAAGCGGGGCGGCCTGGTCGTCGGCGGGAACGGAGAGACCACTCGCGCGACGCGATGCATGGAAACTTCCCTGCAGCAGGTTCAGGAACGCCGCGAACCCGAACGCGAGCGACTGCGGCACCGTGCCGGTTCGCTCGGAATAACGCTGAATGGAGGGCACCACGCGAACGCGTGTCTTCATGGTCGCCTGGAGCGTGATGTCGATGAGCGCGTGACGAATGTGCGGATTCCGGAATCGGTCCAGCACCGCCTCCGCAAACTCCTCGGCACCTGCGACGTCGAGGTACGGCGCGATTTCCTCCAGCATCACCCGGCGCACAAAGCGGCCGATCGCCGGCTGCGTCATGGCGTCGCGCACCGTCTCGCAACCCATTTGCAGAGCAACTGGGACGAGCAGCGTGTGCGCGCCGTTGAGGAGGTGCACCTTCCGCTTGCGATACGGCGCGATATCGGGCGCGATGATGATGCCCGCGTCGGTCGCCCACGTGAGCGTCGCGCGCAACGCGTCGTCGCCCTCGATCGCGAACAGCCGGTACGGCTCGCACGTCGTGAGCAGGGCGTCATCGTATCCGAGCAGGGTGTTCAGCCGCTCGACGTCGGCATCGCGTGGTGCGCCCGGAACGATGCGATCCACCAGCGTGTTGCAGAATGGCACCGCGCTCTCCAGCCATTCGACAAACGTGGTGCCCAGTTCCCACCGCTTTGCGATGCCGACGACGATGTCCTTGAGCCGCGCGCCGTTGTTTTCGATCAGCTCACAGGGAATGATCGTGAGCCCACGGTCAGCCGCATAGTCGAACGCCCTCGCGCGCTCGAACAGGAACCGCGTGAGCTTGGCGGGAAAGGATTTCGGTGGAGCATCTTCTGCCCCACTGTCTTCATCGGCCACGATGCCGACTTCGGTCGTGTTGGAGAACACGAACTTCAGCAACGGCTGGCGCGCGAGTTCCAACACTGCGTTCCACTGGTCGGCCGCGGAAATCGCCCGGCTCACCGAGCTGATGATACGGCACTCGCGCATCGGCTGGCCGCGCTCGATACCCTCGACGACGAGCGTGTACAGGCCGTCCTGCTCACGCAACGCGCGGTCGCGCGCACTGCCGGTGGAAGCGATGGCCACGATGCGACCGCCGAACGCACCCTTCGCGTTGGCGTTATGCACGAAGTCATCGACGAAACCACGCAGCAGTGCGCCGGTGCCGAACTGCACCGCGCGCTCCGGCAGGTCGAGCAGTTCCTCCCTGGGAACAGCGACGACCTCACCGCGCTCGCGGCGGACGGTTGCCAGCAGAGCGCGATTGAGGCGTTCGGTCACAGGGTCACTCCATCCTTCCAGATCGCGATCTCGCGATAGCCGTGTTGCTCGTTGTTGGTGCGCTGGTTCCCCGACGCCACATCGAGGACATAGGCGAACAGCTCATCGGCGAGGTCGTCCATCGACCGCGATCCATCGAGCAGCGCGCCGGCATTGAAGTCGATCCAGTGCGGCTTCTTCGCGGCGATCTCCGAGTTCGACGAGATCTTGATCGTCGGCACCGGGAAGCCGAGCGGGGTGCCGCGGCCGGTCGTGAACAGCAGCACCGTTGCCCCACTCGCAATCATGGCGGTGCACGATACACCATCGTTGCCCGGCCCCTCGAGGAGGCTCAGGCCTCCAACCGACGCCGGCTCGCCATAACGCAGCACCGTCGTCACTGGAGCCTGCCCGCCCTTCTGGATGGCGCCGAGCGACTTCTCCTCGAGCGTCGTGAGCCCACCTGCCTTGTTCCCCGGCGACGGGTTCTCATAGATGCTCTGCCCGTGACGAATGAAGTACGCCTTGAAGTCGTTGATCATCGCGACGAGCTTCTGGTACACCGGCTCGCTCGTCGCCCGGTTCATCAACAGTTGCTCGGCGCCGAACATCTCGGGCACCTCGGTCAGCAGCACGCCGCCACCGTACGACGTCAGCCGATCGGCGACGCGACCGACGGCAGCGTTGGCGGAGATTCCGCTGAAGCCGTCGGAACCACCGCACTTGTGGCCGATCAGCAACTCCGATGCGCTGACCGTCGTGCGACGATCGTCACGCATGCGGTTCACGAGCTCCTCGACCATGACGAGGCCGCTCGCCCGCTCATCCATCACGTCCTGCGAGTTGAAGAACCGGATGCGACTCCGATCCACGTCGCCGGCGCGCGCGAGCAGCGCGTCCATCTGGTTGTTCTCGCAGCCAAGTCCAAGCACGAGCACGCCGCCCGCATTCGGGTTGCGCATGAGGCCCGCGAGCACGGCCTGTGTATGCGAGAGATCGTCGCCGAGCTGCGAGCAGCCGAACGGGTGGCCGAAGGCATAAATGCCGTCGATCGACGCGCCGAGACGCTCATTCGCGTGCTTTGCGATCCCGTCGGCCACGAAATTCACGCAGCCGACCGTATTCAGGATCCAGATCTCGTTCCGCGTGCCCACCTTGCCGTCGGAGCGCCGGTAGCCCTCGAACGTCGGCACCTCCCCGGTCGCGCGCGCGCGGGAGCCAGACGGCGAGTACGTATAGCCCGTCATGCCCTCGAGCTGCGTCCGCAGGTTGTGGCTGTGGATCCAGTTCCCCGCCTCGGCCGACTGAGTCAGCGCGCCGATGGGAAATCCGTACTTCACGATCGGCGCACCCTGCGGCAGGCGGCCGAGCGCGAACTTGTGGCCCGCGGGCACGTCGTCGCGCAGCACCACGCGAGCACCGCTCACCTCCACTTCCTCGCCCGCCGAGAGTGGACGGATGGCCACGGCGACGTTGTCGTCCGCGTGGATCCGGACCGCATCGGGCCGTGTTGCCGGCGGAGCTGACGCTGCCATCGTCGTCAGGCTGCTGGATTCGGAAAACGGTAGGTCTCGCGCGCGAGGTCTACCGCGAGCGACTGCGCCATCTCCCGCGCATCGTCCATCTCCACGATGTGCCGCGCAACGAGCCCGCCGAGCCAGTTCGCATCCATGCGGCGCGACAGGTCGTGTCGCGCGGGAATGGAGCAGAACGCGCGGGTGTCATCGTTGAAGCCCGCGGTATTGTAGATGCCCGCCGTTTCCGAAACCTGGTCCCGGAAGCGGCGAATCCCCTCGATGGAATCGTGGAACCACCACGGTGGGCCGAGGCGCAGTGCGGGGTAGTGGCCGGCAAGCGGTGCCAGCTCGCGCGAGTACGTGCTCTCGTCGAGCGTGAAGAGCACCATGCGGAAGCGGGGGTCGCTCCCGTACGCATTGAGCAGCGGCTGCAGATTCCGCGTGTATTCGGTGGCCTGCGGAATGTCGGCGCCCTTGTCGGGACCGAAGCGATCGAAGACAGCCTTGTTGTGATTCCGCAGTGAGCCGGGATGCAGCTGCATCACGAGCCCATCGTCCACCGACATGCGCGCCATCTCCATCAGCATGTGCCCTTCGTACGCACGCTGATCGGCGGCGGTGGCCTCGGCGTTCTTCGCCTTCACGAACAGACGCTCGGCTTCCTCCGCCGCGAGCGCCGCGGTGTAGGGCTCGAGCACGCCGTGATCGGTGGCCGTTGCACCCATGGAGGCGAAGAAACGGCGACGTTCCGCGAGGGCGGCCACGAGATCCGCCTGGCTCCCAATGCGCCTGCTACTCGCGGACTCCAGCGCGCGCATTTCCTTCGTCCACGCGTCGTGTTGCGCGATGCGGAAGAGCGTGTCGGGGCGGAAGCAGGGAATGACGCGATGGCGGCCGTACGTCCACGCGGACTCGCGAATCGCGCGATGCTGCGTGAGCGGATCGACGGCGGCATCTGTCGTTGCGATCATCTCGATGCGGAACTGCTCGAACAGCGCGCGAGGACGGAACTCGGGGCTCGCCAGCTTTTCGGCGATCTCGTCGTAGATGCGCTGCGCAGTGCCGCCGTCGAGCTGCTGGCGAATGCCGAAGAGCTCATGCAGCTCATGCGCGAGCCATGCACCGGACGGCGTTCCACGGAACAGGAACCAGTGGTCCGCGACGCGCTGCCAGATGGCCCGCGGATCGCCATCGACGGATGACCCATCGCGCGTGGGTACGCCGATGTCCTCCAGCCGCACACCCTGGCTGTAGAGCATGCGGAAGATGTAGTGATCGGGAATGATGAGCAGTGCCGTCGGCTCCGGAAACGCGGCGTTCTCCGACAACAGCATCGGATCGACGTGACCGTGCGGGCAAATGAGCGGGAGGTCCCGGGTACCCTCGTACAGCTCGCGAGCTGCTCGCCTGGTGGCCGGATCGGCGTCGAAGAAGCGATCGGCGTGGAGGCGCAGGGGGCGCCCGGGGGCACTGCCCGTGCCCGTGACCAAGTCATTCACCGCACTTGCCATCGCGGAGTAGGGGAAAGGGGGAACCGGCGGCCGATCTCCGGCCGCCGAGACTCACGCTGGGCTGTGTGTAGCTCCCGGGGTGGAATCCTTTCCGTGTTGCGATGCTGTGGTCGGAAGCGGACCGTCGCCGGGCAAATGCGGTAGCTCCTTGCGGTGCTGCCGTGAGTACCTGAATTTGTTCGGGCAAGAAACTAATGTCGTGCCGCAATGTACGCGGCAGGTTCTCGACCCGCAATATTGGCCGCACCTGCGCGTCGCGAACGGAGGCAGTGGCGACGCAGCCACCTCGGGAGTCCCACCCTCTCGCCCGCCTGCTCGTGAGAAAAATCGATACGCGTGACTTCCGTCGCGCGACCCGGACAACGTCACGCGAGATCAATCGCCGCATCGTGCTCAACCTCGTGCGCGACCACCAGCCGCTCTCGCGCGCCGACCTCGCGCGCCGGATGGAGATCGGGCGCGGCGTCGTGACGTCGATCGTGCAGGGGCTCATCGAAGACGGCACCATCTACGAAGGGCACATCGGTGAAGCCGCGCGCGGCCGGCGCCCGACCATGCTCTTCGTCCGCACCCAGGACCGGTACGTCGTTGCGGTCGACATTCGCTTCAGCCGCACGTTCATCATGCTGAGTGATTTCGCGGGTTCGCAGATCGCGATCGAGTCATTCGAGACACTCTTCGATCCATCCGCCCTGACCACGGAACTAGGCGCACGCATTCGCCGCCTCGTCGCGAGTCATGCCATCGAGGACCGATGTGAGGGCGTCGGCCTGGTCGTGCCGGGCATGGTCGAACGTACCAACGGCCGAGTCCTCCTCGCGCCGCAGCTAGGTTGGCGCGACGTCGACATCCGCGACGCACTGGCGGCCGAGGTCGGGATGCCGGTGTCGATCGAGAACGCGCCCATGGCATGTGCCCAGGCGCAGATGTGGCTGGGCCATCGAACGAACAGCACCAACTTCGTGTACGTGACGGTGTCCGATGGCGTCGGTGCGGGGATCGTCCTGAACGGCTCGCTCATTCGCGGCGACTCCAACTCGGCGGGTGAGTTCGGTCACGTGCAGATCGATCCCGAGGGACCGCAGTGCCTCTGCGGAAGTCGCGGATGCTGGGAGGCGTATACCTCCAATCAGGCAACCCTCTCGAGGTATCTTGGGCGCGAGCTCACGCCGCTCTGGGGTGGCGCGGTGCTCCAGCCGTCCACACTCACCATCGAGGACCTCATCGCCCTTGCACGTCGCGGCGACGCACGCGCCTCGACGGCGATCGAGGCGACAGGACACTACCTCGGCGTCGGCCTCGCGACGATCCTCAACGCGCTCAATCCGTCGCAGGTGTTTGTTGGGGGCGAGATCACCGAGGCATGGGACCTCATCGAGTCCGCGGTGCGGAAGGGTATCCAGGCGCGCGCGCTCACGCGTGCCTCGAAGGAAACGCCGATTATTCCGGAGCAGATCGGCGGCTATCCGCGGCTCCGCGGCGCGACCGCGCTGGTCGCTGCTCCACACTTCGCGGCACCGCGCGTGGCATAGCCACGCGCGGCCGTCAGGCCGCGGCGTGACAGTCTGACCGTCCGACCCGGACAGCCGGCTGCGCCGCCGTCCTCGTCTGACAGCGGGTCAACTGAAGTCTGACAGCCTACGCTACACGAGCTTGTCCCTCGCCACGTAAGCCGTTCGCGTAGCGAATTGCCGTCCGCATCAACTGTGGTTCAATTCGACCGCTAAGATTCACTGCACCAGGCCGCTCGCCAACGGACGTGCGTGTGTAGCCAATAGCTGTCAGACATCAGTTCGACTTGCTGTCCGACGAGCAGCCGCGAAGCGGCGAGCGGGTCAGACAGTCAGACTGTCCGACCCCGAGAATGACGATCCTCCCAACACGCGAAGTCGATCTCCCGCTCCACGAAGACGTGCGCCGGCTCGCAGCGGCGCTCGGTCGCGTCATCCGCCGTCTCGAAGGTGAGGAGGCGTTCCAGACCGTGGAGACCCTCCGCCGCGATGCGCGCGCGCGACGTCGTGAAGAAGAGGGCGCGCCGACCCTCGAGACGCTACTCGAGCGCGTGGAGGCCCTCCCCCTTCCACTCGCGGCGACGGCGGCGCGCGCATTTACGCTCTTCTTCCTTCTCATCAATACCGCGGAGCAGGTGCATCGCGTTCGTCGCACCCGTGTCTATGCGCGCGATGCCGAAGCGGCGCCGCAGCCGGCCTCGGCGCGCTGGACCATCCGCAAGCTCCGAGCGGACGGACGTTCTGCCGACGATGTACTCGGTGCCATCGCGCGACTCGACGTGCGGCCGGTCCTCACCGCGCATCCCACCGAGTCCACGCGGCGTACGCTGCTCGCGCTGCAGGCGCGCGTCGCCGACGTGCTGCTCGATTGGGAGTCCACGCCACACTCCGAGCGGCGCGCACTCGACGAGCAATTGGACGGGGAGATCGAGTTGCTCTGGCTCACCGCCGAGATTCGCTCGGATCGCCCGACGGTGCGCGACGAGGTGAGTACCGGTCTCTGGTACCTGGAGACTCGCCTCATCGCCGCCGGCGCGGCGGCGCGCGATGCACTGATGCGCGCGTTCGAGGACGAGTTCGGCGCGACCGCCGACGCGTTGCGCATTCCGGTGCCGATCCGCATCGGCAACTGGGTTGGTGGCGACCGCGACGGAAACCCCAATGTCACGCCGGCGACGACGATCGCCGCTGCGCGCCGAGCCAGCCATGTGATGCTCGGTCGGTATGGACAGGCACTGGCGGAACTCACCGAGCGGTTGTCGCTGTCCGCGCAGCTTGCTCCTCCACCGGCAGCCCTTCTGGCGTCGCTCGAGACGGATCGCGCCATCCTACCCGATGTATGGGCTGCCAACAGGACGCGCAATGAATCGGAGCCGGTTCGCCTCAAGCTGAGCTTCATGTCGGCGCGCATTGCGGCGACGCGGCGCGTGGTCGCATCGCGCGATGCGGGTTCGCCCCTTCCGGATGCTGCGGGATATACCGATGTCACTCAGTTCGAAGCCGACCTCCTCCTCGTGCGCGAGACTGTACTGCTCGCCGGAGCAGTCGAGGCATGCCGTACGGTGCTGGATCCCACGATGGCCGTGCTCCGGGCACACGGTTTCTACGGCTTCATGATGGACGTGCGCGACCACGCCGACCTCCACAAGGCGGCGCTCGACGACATCAGCACCGTGCTCGGCCTTCCCGCCCTCGATGCGTCGGCGATGCGCCGCGAGCTCTCCGGCCGCCGGCCGCTCGTGGGCGCGCACCTCCCCGTGAGCGACGCGACCACGCGCGTGCTCGACACCTTTCGCGCCATCGCCACCATTCAGGCCGAGTCGGGGCAAGCGGCTGCTTCGACGTACATCGTGTCGATGGCGCGTGAGGCCGAAGATCTCCTGCGCGTGCTGATCCTCGCGCGCGAGACCGGGCTCGCCGATCTCTCGCTGGAGGTGCCGGCGTCGCGCATCGACGTCGTCCCGCTCTTCGAGACGCTCGACGACCTCGATCGCGCGCCCGACGTGATGCGCGCGCTACTCGCGGACCCCATCTATCGCCGGCAACTCACCGCCCGCGGCAACCGCCAGGAGGTCATGCTCGGCTACTCCGACTCGGCGAAGGATGCAGGCCTGCTCAGCGCGTCGTGGGCGCTCTACCGCGCCCAGGAATCGCTGGCGTCGCTCTTCCGAGAGTCAGCTGTTGACCTCGTGCTCTTCCACGGTCGAGGCGGGGGCGTGGGACGCGGTGGTGGATCGCCGGTGCATCGCGCGTTGTCGGCGCTGCCGCCGGGCACGATCAACGGCCACATCAAGATCACCGAGCAGGGTGAGATCATCTCGCAACAGTTCGGCCTGCTGCCGGTCGCGGAGCGCACGCTCGAGGTCACCGTCTCCGGCGTATTGTTGCACGGGTTCACCGACTGGCGTCGCGATCAGGATCCCGCCGAGGTACAGCGTTTCCGGGCGATCGTGGATTCGCTCGCGGAGCGGTCGTATGGACTGTACCACGAGCTCGTGCACGAGAAGCCCGATCTGTTCACGCTCTTTCGTGCGGCAACGCCGATCGCGGAGCTCGCCGACGCGCGCTTCGGATCGCGTCCGGCATATCGGCCCGGCGCAAACCCGGGCATCGAGGGGATTCGCGCCATTCCGTGGGCATTCGGATGGACGCAAATCCGCCTCATGCTCACCGGTTGGCTCGGCGTCGGCACCGCGCTCGCCGAAGTATGTGCGTCGCCCGATGGGCTTCGCGAGCTGCAACGCATGGCCCGTGCGTGGCCCTTCTTCGACGACTTCCTCGCGAAGGTCGAGATGGTTTGCGCGAAGACCGACCTCGGCATCGCGCGCACCTACGTCGAGCGCCTTGGCGGCGACGTGCAACTGCTCTCGCTGCTGGAGGCAGAGTTTCAGCGGACCGTGGACAGCGTCCTCCAGATCCGCGAGACCACACACCTTATCGCGGACGTACCGGTGCTCCAGACAGCAATCGCGCTGCGGAATCCGTACGTCGACCCGCTGTCGCTGATCCAGATTGCGCTGCTGCGCCGCAAGCGTTCCCTCCCCGAGGACAGCCAAGAACGCGTACAGGTCGAGGAAGCCCTCGCGACGACACTGAGCGGAATCGCCCAGGGACTGCGCAACACAGGCTGATGCTTGCGTACGCTACCGCTCCACTGCAACATGCCTGCACATGGCCGCTACGCACGACAGCAATGATTCCGCCTCCGTCCGCCTGCTCGACGAAACCGAGCAGGCGGCGTTCGCAACCTCGGCCGCAATGGCCATCGCCGAGGAGTTGCGTGCGGCGATAGCGCCGGGCATCCAGTTGCTCCGCCCACTCGGTGCCGGAGCGATGGGACTGGTTTTTCTCGCTCGCGACCCGCTGCTCAAGCGCCTCGTGGCCATCAAGGTGCTGGCGCCTCACCTGGCCGACGACGCGATCGCCCACGCACGCTTCATCCGCGAGTCGGAAGCGAGCGCCGCGCTGATGCACCCGAACATCGCCGGCATCTACCTTGTCGGCGAGCTCCCGCAGAGCCGCACGCCCTACTACGTGATGCAGTTCATCGACGGGCGCTCGCTCGCCGAGGTGATCGCTGATGGCTCGGCCTTGTCGGACACGCGCATCAAGCGGCTGGTCGGCGAGGTCGCGTCGGCGCTCGAGGCGGCGCATGCACACGGCGTGGTGCATCGCGACGTGAAGCCCGCGAACATCATCATCGAGCGCGAGTCCGACCGCCCCGTCGTCCTGGACTTCGGCATCAGTGCCGTGCTCTTGCGCGACGAGCCGTCAGGCTCGGCCAAGCTGACGGTGGCCGGCACGTACCTCGGCACGCCGACCTACATGAGTCCCGAACAGGCAACCGGTGAATCGGTCACCGGGCAGAGCGACGTCTACGGCCTCGGCCTCATCGCGTTCGAGCTGCTCACCGGACATCCGCCGTTCGACGGCGTGCCGATGGTCGTCATGGCGGCGCACGTCGAGCGCCTTCCGCCGAGTCTCCGCGCCGAACGTCCTGGCATCGATTCGCACCTCGCCGAGCTGGTCGATCGCTGCCTCAAGAAGAATCCGGCCGAGCGCCCCACGGCCGCTGACGTCGCGCACTCGCTCGTGCCCGCGTCGCGCAGCCTGCTGGAATGGCCGCCGCCCGGACTCGAGAGCATGCGCGGTCGCGGCGCGAGGCTCGGCTGGCAGTGGGCCGCCATGTGCCTCGCCGTCCTGCTCTTCTTCGCACTGCTGCACATGCGCCCGACGCTTGGCTCGCCGCAGTGGGCACAGGGCGAGCAGAGTATCTGGAGCGGACTATTCACCCCCGCAGACCCGAGGTTGGACGCGCGGGCAGATCGTCGCTTCGCGGTGGCCGAATCCGCCAGCTCCGATGCCACGTCGGTGTGGGTGTTCCTCGTGAGTGCCAGCGTCGCGCTGCTGGTGGCGTTTGGGACGTTCGTCGTGTGGCAGACCGTTCGATTTGCACGGGAAGTTCGGCACGCGGCGCTTGGGCGCTATCCGTGGTCCGTGGTGTTCGACACGGCATGGGATCGCTCGCGCGATACGTGGGCCCCCCTCAACGGGTGGGGGGTGTTCGCGCTCTATACGCCGGAGGGACGACAGAAGCTGCTGCGAAATCGTCGGACATACGCGATCGCCAGTCTCGTCATGATCGGGCTGGCAATGCTCGCGCCGCTGCTCTGGCTGTCGGGCGCTCTTCAAGGCGGACATGACGCCGCATCGCTGGTGACCGAGGCCGAGCTCGCGTACATCGCGCTACCACTCCTCGCCGGCAGCGTCGTGCTGGCGGTGCTCGATCGCCGCGCACGACTACCCTCGCAGAAGCGTTCGTCTGCGTCGCGTGCGCCATTCCAGTCCGAGCTCGTGGACGCGTGGCTTAAGGAATCGGGCCGGGCAACAGCGACGCGCGCGCCGAGGACGCGGACCATCCTCGCGGCCCTCGTGCCGGCGCTCACCGCGAGTGTGCTCATCTCAGTCGTGTACGTCACGCAGGTCGTCTTCTTCATGGTGCTCGTCACCACGCAGCGACTCTCGATGACGCGCACGGTGGCGGAGCTGCTGCGGACCGCCATGCTGGCCGACAGCACGCGCCCAATGCCATTCTCCGAACTCGATTCGCTGGCGCGGCTCTCCGGAGTGGCGCCGCTCGGCGCGGTGCCCGACACGGCTGCCGCACGGGCACTGGTCGCGCAGAGCTTCCTGCGGACACGCGATTCGGTGCCGGGGGTAATGGCCGCGGACACCGCCGCTGCCGCGACGATCAATCGCGCGACCCCCCTTGTGAACCTCCCTGGCGCGGCGTTCGTCGCGCTCGGCGATACGCTCGTGCCGCCGCTCGCCACCCTCGAGCCGCTGGCGCGTGTCGCACAGACGCCGTGGCTCGATGTCTGGCAGCGCTTCGCCGCATCGCCCGACTATCCGTTGATGTGGCAGTATCGCGTCGGCATGCCGGGGGTGAAATCCCTGTGGAACATCCCCAGCATGCGCTCTGGCAGCAATCTCGACCTCGCGCGCCGCAATGCACTCATGGGCGCGTATGCACTCGCCCGGGGCGACGTGGCGGGGGCGACGCGGCGCGCCAGGGAGAACATCTCGGCCGGCCGGCATTTCATGCATTCGACGAACCTGGTGGACGACTCCCGGGGTCTCGCGATCATGGGCGTTGGGGAGGCGCAGCTTGGCGTGATCGCGCGGGCGACCCACGATGCGGCGTTGCGCGAGGAAGTCACGCGCATCCATGCCGCGCGCACGCGCTGGCGGACCTCGCCAGCGCTGGGTGCGGGCCTGTCCGCAATGGTCGCGGATCCCGAATCGCGCGTTGCCATCACCTACCTGAAGCAGCTCGATTCGCCCGCGCACATGGGGGAGCTCTTCCAAATGGCGACCCGCGGGTTCTGCTTGAACGCGCGCGAGGTCTTCTTCGGCATCAGTCCGCAGCGCGCCGAGCTCGTTCACGCGGTCGCCCTCGCCTTGGGCGATCCGCGCGCTTCAGAGCTGGAGGCGTTGGCGAAGACAGGGCTGGCGGACATGAATGCGGGAACGGGCGACCAGATCGTCTCCCCGCCGACAATGCTCGTTCCACTCGGCTGGATCGGGATGCACGGAGTGCGCGATCGGATGAGCTTTTGCCTCAATCGCCGCGGCCCGCGGCGACGCTGACGCCTTATCGGCACGGCGCTCATGGGCGCGTAGGTCAGAACCTCGCCGCAACATGGCTGCCGCTCCGCGCCTGAAGGGCTACTCCCCCTTGGGCCAATGGAACCATGCGACAAAGGCCGATCCGATAATCTGCGCTCCCACATGACGCTCACGTATGGCCACGGACACATCCGGAAGGCCGTACGCGTTGGCGACAAACTCACCGCAGATGCTCAGGCCTACGCCTTCGCCCCCCGTCGTGAATCCGCCAAGGAAGAGCGCGCCGACATCATCGCCCCAGCGTTCCTGCATCGCCGCGAGCTGAGAAGATGCGATTTCGTTGACCACCACGAATCGCAAATTCCCTGCGATCTCGCGCAGGTACAATGTCACCACGCCATTCGCCGTGAAGCGGACCGCGTTGTTCATCAGGTTGTAGAGCACGCGATCGAGCGCCGAGAACTCGAGACAGCGCCGTGAGACCGGCCCCTCGTAGGTGGAGTCCACCTCGACGCGCGCCGAGCGGTCGCCCGGCAACCGGTGCACGGCCGACGACCATTTCTCGAAGAGGAGACGCGTCCCGTGGTCGCGGAACATACGGTCGCGCTCGCGGGCGACCGTATCGACATCCTCGAGCGCATTCCGCATGATCTTGAGGTGATCGCGCGTGAGGTAGAACGCGCGAACCACTTCCGCCGTCGACGCATCTGTCACGGCAATCAGATCGAGCGTGAGGGCGAGGGCGGCGAGCGCGCCACCGCGCACGTCGTGCAGCGCCTGCCGCCGTAGCGTAATATCCTTCGCGCGCCCGCCGTCTCCAGCCGTGGGATAGTGCAGCGCACGCGCTGCCTTCATCGCGGCCCGCCAGTCAGGATCGGCCGCCGTCCGTTTGAGCACGATGCGAGCAGGCTCCACATCGTCGACGGACGAATCACTCAGGTCGGGCGAGCCGTTGCGAACTCCGCCGGGCGCGGACCCATCGCCGTGGGCAATTCGCAGTGCGACGCGCAATTCGTCCAGCAGTCGCGAGATGACGGAGTAGAGCGCGCGGATACCGGCGACGTCCGCGGCGGGCAGATCGCGGAGGCGAATGCCCATATCGTCTCCGCCGTAGCGTTCCTGTCGAAGGTTGGTGAGCTGGGCTGGCGCGAGCCCGAGGATAGCGGATTCGTCGATGGACATTTGCAGGGGGCAGGAAGGCGGTGTGAGCACGAGTGCAAAACGCGCGCGCCGCAGTCTGCACTGGAATATGGAATCCCGCATGCGAGAGTGCCGCCATTTGGCGGCTGCGAGGATCGGTGCGAACGCATGACCCGCAGGCGCCGTCGCTCTGTACGCCCGCGTTTCCGCGATCGACTACAGTCCAGCCGCCGCCGTGACCGTCGAGTGCCCAGCCAGATCATCGAGGAACGGGTACTTCGCGCGGATGCTCGCCACGCGCGCTGCCGATACATCCACCACCGACGGCGCCGCCACCGCCATCCGCTGCGCGGCCGGTATACCCCACGGATCGTACGCCGCCGACCCGCCGTCGTAATGGATGCCATCCGCGACGCCGGTGCGATTCACGCCCGCGACGTACGCCAGGTTTTCGATGGCACGGGCGGGAAGCAGCGCGTCCCAGTGTGGACGTCGCGCCGCCGGCCAGTTCGCGATCACCACGATGAGATCCGACGACAGCGCCGCTGCCCGGAACAGTTCCGGGAACCGCAGGTCGTAGCAGATGAAGGGGCTCACCCGCACGCCGTCGATGTCGATCACGGCGGGAACGATGCCGGCCGAGTAGTGCTGGTCCTCGCCGGCGTACGTGAACAGCCGTTGCTTGGCGTACGTCACCACGAGGCTGCCTTCGGGATTGAACACCGCCGCGACGTTCGTATATCCGTCCTCGCTGCGCATCGCCACGCCCGCCATGACCCAGACGTCGTGAACCGCGGCCATCGTGCTGAGGCGCGCGAACGACGGGCCGTTCAGTGCCTCGGACCAATTCTCCGGCTCCATGGTGAAGCCCGTCGTGCACATCTCGGGCAGCACCACGAGACGTGCGCCGGTGGACACGGCGCGCTGTACGCACACGGCGGCCCGATCGAGCGACAACTCCGGCTGGTGCCAGCCCGTGTCATACTCGGCGAGCGCGACCCGCAGCGTGGCGTCGGGCACCAGCGGAGCGCTCATGGTCAGAGCAGCGCCTCGCGCAGCTTCACACTGCCTTCCTTCACCATGGTGGTGTCGCAGCTGAACGCGAAGCGGATCGCGTCCGGATAGTGCGTGCCGAAGGCGTCGCCCGGTGCGCTGCCGATGCCGTCGTCGGCGAGGGACGTGGAGAGTGCGTCCGCATCCGCCACCTCGAGTCGCTCATACACGGAAGGATCGAGCGTGACCCAGACATAGAATGTGCCCTTCGGGACGAAGGCCGACACGCCCGGAATGCCCTTCAATGCCGCGAGCATGATGTCGCGGCGCACCAGGTACTCGTCGCGCATGGCGAGCGTGCTCTCAGCGCTGCCCTTCACCGCGGCGAGCGCTCCCCACTGCGCAATGCTGTTGACGCCGTTGATCGTGCAGCGCAGCAGCTTCGGGATGCGGTCGTGCAACACCTTTGCGCGCGTCACGATGTACCCAGTGCGCAGTCCGCTCATGGCGTGGCTCTTCGAGAATGAATAGATGCTGATGACGCGCGTGTCATCGGCATCGGCAAGCGACCCGATCGACGTGTGCTCGTTCGGCTCGAACACGAGATCCTCGTACGCTTCGTCCGAGATCACCCAGAGGTTGTTGCGGCGGGCGAGGTCGTAGATGGCCTGGAGATCCTCACGCCCGAGCATGGCGCCGGTTGGGTTGTGCGGCGTGTTGAGGAAGATCGCCGTCGTCTTCGGGGTGATCGCTGCCTCGATGTCGGCCGCCTTGTATGCGAAATCCTCCTCGGCATTCAGCTTCACCCCCACCGCCACACCCCCGGCCAGCCGGATGTTCTCGGCGACTTCCGTCCACATCGGGTCGGGGATGATGACCTCATCCCCCTCGGACAGCAGCGCACCGAATGCGACGTACAGCGCGTGCATCGCCCCATTGGTCACGAAGATGTCATTGCTCGTGACGCCGCTGAGGCCGTTCTTGTGCACCGCCTTCTCCGCGAGCGCCTTGCGCAGCTCGGGGATGCCGTTGTTCGGGATGTAGTGAGTCTTGCCGGCGTACGTCGCCGCGACAATGGCCTCGGACACATGGGTGGCCGGCGCGAAGCTCGGATCGCCCGACTCGAAGCGGAACACCACCTTGCCGGCCGCCTGCGCCTGAAGCAACCGCTCTCGAATCTGGACGATCTTGCCGAGTGAGATGAAATCGAGCGCGTGGGCGGCGATAGCGGGCGACTGTTCGACGGATCGAGTCATCAGGCACACGGTTTGGGTTGTTTCATTCTAATGCTTTTCGTGCGCGTTATGCAACGATCGCATCCGATATAGTCCTTTGGTTGTGCAAAAGAAGGAAAATGTTGAATGTTTCGTGCATTTCGTGCAATATTGAAGCAGGCACCCTAGCGACGAAGTACTCGCCATCCCACGCATGACGCCGCGTGCCCCGTTTGTCCGCTTCCAGCCTCCATCATCAATGAAGCTCGTCACCTGTGTGGTCCGGCCCGAACGCCTTCAGGCCGTCAAGGGCGCCCTGTTCGAAGTCGGCGTCACCGGCATGACGCTCTCCCGCGTCAGCGGACATGGCGGCGAGACGGAAATCGTCGAACACTATCGCGGCTCGGCACTCGTGCTCGAGTTCCGCGACAAGGTGAAGATCGAGATGGCGGTCTCGGAGCCCTTCGTCGAGGCCACTATCCAGGCCATCGTCCGCGCCGCGCGCACCGGCGAAGTGGGCGACGGCAAGATCTTCGTCCAGCAGCTCGATCGCGTCGTGCGCATCCGCACCGGCGAGCGCGACGTCAACGCGCTGACCCCGGTGACCGCCGACGAAGTCCAGTCACGTCAGAGCGACTACGAGTCATGGAGGGCAGAAACGTGAACACCGCCATGATTTCGGCCGGCGATACCGCCTGGGTGCTCATTTCCACTGCCCTCGTGATGTTGATGGTGCCGGGTCTCGCCCTCTTCTACGGCGGACTGGTTCGCGGCAAGAACGCGCTCAACAGCATGATGATGTCGCTCGCGCCGCTCGGCATCGTCACGGTGCAGTGGGTGCTCATCGGCTACTCGCTCTCGTTCGCGCCCGGTAACAGCTTCCTCGGCGGGCTGTCCTTCTGGGGCTTCAACGCGGTCGGCGGCGGCGCCAATCCGACCTACGCCGCGACCATCCCGCACGTCGCCTTCGCGATGTTCCAGGCGATGTTCGCCGTCATTACTGTCGCCCTCATTTCCGGTGCGGTCGTCGAGCGCATGCGCTTCCCGGCGTATCTCGCCTTCGGCGTGCTCTGGACGACGCTCGTCTACGATCCGCTCGCACACTGGGTCTGGGGAGACGGCGGCTGGCTGCGCACGCTCGGCGCGCTCGACTTCGCCGGTGGAACGGTCGTTCACGTCAGCGCCGGCACCGCTGCACTCGTTGCCGCGATGGTGCTCGGCAAGCGTCACGTGGTCGGCCGCGCTCCACTCGTGCCGCATAGTGTGCCCTTCACGCTCTTCGGCGCCGGCCTGCTGTGGTTCGGCTGGTTCGGCTTCAACGCGGGATCGGCGCTGACTGCTTCGGACCTCGCCGCACTCGCCTTCGCATCCACGCACGCTGCCGCTGCCGCCGGGCTTACGGCCTGGGTTCTCATCGATCTTGTGCGGACCGGCAAGACGACCGCTGTGGGTGCGGCGACGGGCGCCGTCATCGGACTCGTCGCAATCACCCCCGCCGCGGGATTCGTGAGTACGCGCTCAGGCCTCGCGATCGGCGCGCTCGCAGCGGTCGCGAGCTATACCGCCATGCAGATCCGCGCCCGCACAACACTCGACGACACGCTCGACGTCTTCGCCTGTCACGGCGTCGCCGGAATTTTCGGTGCCATCCTCACGGGTGTCTTCGCCAGCAAGGTCGTGAATCCGGCGGGCGCGGATGGGTTGATCCACGGCGGCGGCTTTCATCAAGTCGGCGTGCAGGCGCTCGCCGTGCTCGTCACGATGGTGTTGTCTGGCGGACTCACCGCGGGAATCCTGGTGGCGCTTCAGGCCGTGATGAAGGTGCGCAGTTCCATCGCGTCGGAAGTGATCGGACTCGACTCGAGCGAGCACGGAGAAGAGGCCTACCACGCCGGCGATCTGGGCGAAATGGGCGGCAGTGCCGGCGCACTCGGTCATGGCGTCGTCCTCGTGCGACCGGGCGTGCCCAAGAGGGCACGTGGCGTGGCCTGACCCACGTGGCTCGCTTCGTGTAGGTTGAGCTCGAGGCTGTGCCGGGCGCTGGGCAAAGTCGCGCAGTGACAACGCAGCATGTGAAGGCCTGTTCCGACATCCAGGTCCGAAATCAGGGTTTTCCGCTTTTCCCGCCGACTGTCGTCGCAGTTCACACCGTTGAGGAGCTTCGGCACCGCGACGACAGTTGGCGGAATTTCGGAAGGAACGGATATCGGATTTGGACGTCGAAAAACGGCACCGTCCAAAGGCTGCGCAATGACAACACCAAACGGCTCGCAGGAAGCAGAGTTCGAGCTTTCACCTCCCACACGCAACGAGATCGCGCTGGCAATCGCCGCGTATTTCTCGCAGCGCTCTACCGACGGCGATGGCCACCTGCGGCACGCCGCCGTGAGAGTCGCCGCCGAGGCGAACCAGCTCGGCATTTCGGCAGACCAGATGCTGCTGGCGGCGAAGCGCCTCTTCGACCGCGCACCGCGCAACTCGGGCGACGTCCATAAGCGCGTCGAAGCCTTCAACAAGTTCGCGCGCTGGTGCGTGGAGTTCTACACCGCCGACCATGATGATGCGGACTAGCATCCTGCTCGCCATCGTTGCATCGGTGGCGATGGGCTGCAGTCACGCTCCGCCGTCGCTCCTCGCGACCGCTGATGGACCGGACATCTTCGAGCCGGGTGCGGAGTGGCGCGACACGAACGGCGATCGCATCGAGGCACACGGCGGCGGGATCCTCACCGTCGGCAGCACCTACTACTGGTACGGCGAGAACCACCGGCTCGGCGGCGGCAACAAGACGGGCATCTCAGCCTATTCGTCGACCGACCTGCTGCACTGGAAGAACGAGGGCGTGGTGCTTCCGAAGGACCGCCTGCCCGAGCGCTATCGCGATGCCGGTGTTGCGGAGCGGCCGAAGGCGATCTTCAATCGGGCGACGGGGCAGTACGTGATGTGGATGCATCTCGACGCCAATCGCTACGCCGACGCCAGCGCGGGCGTCGCGGTGAGCCGGTCGCCGACCGGGCCCTTCGCGGTCGTCAGAATTTTCCGTCCCATTCATCACGACTACGGGTACGGCACTGGCGACGCGCAGGCGCGCGAGCATGAGGACTCACTGGGAAATACATTCCGCGACATGGCGCTCTTCCAGGACGATGACGGAAGCGCGTACGTCCTCTATGCATCCGAGAGCAACAAGACCCTGTACGCGGTGCAGTTGAACGACGACTACACCGATGTCGCCCGGCCCGTCGTCGAGGGAAAAACGTGGGCGCGGCTCTTCCCTGCGGCGCGGCGTGAGGCGCCGGCACCGTTCAAGGTGGGCGGGTCGTACTATATGATTACGTCCGCGCAGTCAGGCTGGGCGCCCAATCCCGCGCGGTATCATGTTGCCGATCGGATGCTCGGTCCATGGCGGACGGTGGGTAATCCCGTGCTGGGCCCCGATTCGGCGACGACCTTTCGTTCGCAGAGCGCGTTCGTGCTTCCGGTGCCGGCGATCTGCGCACGGTGTTTCGTCTACATGGGCGACCGGTGGGAGTCGCGGTCGCTCGACAAGTCGACATATGTGTGGCTGCCGTTCGTGGTGCGTGACGACGGCAGCATCCG
>JBKJUW010000030.1:0-64192 GCA_046589725.1 Gemmatimonadaceae bacterium | reverse complement strand
CCCGCGGCTACCACATCGAGGTCGGCGGTGGACTTGGGGCTCCGGGCTACGGCTTCATGGGCGGCATCGCCAACTATCCGGGCGGTGGAGGCTACGGCAAGTCGCTCAAGGACGACTACCGCCGCTACTACGGCGCCAACATCGGCTTCTCGGGACGCGGCGAGCAGATCCCCAACGAGAACTGCTACTGCGAGATCGACCCAACGATGGTCGACCAGTTCGGCATCCCGGTGCTGCGCTTCCACTGGAAGTGGAGCGACTACGAGTACAACCAGTCCAAGCACATGCAGGAAACTTTCCGGTCGCTGATCGCCGAGATGGGCGGGGTCGTGAACAGTCCCATGCCGACGAAGGAGCAGGGCTACGGCCTCAGCACCGGCGGCTCGATCATTCACGAACTCGGCTGTGTGCAGATGGGCAACGACCCGAAGAACTCGGTGCTCAATGCGAACTGCCAGGCGCACGACTGCAAGAATCTCTTCGTCGCCGATGGTGGGCCGTTCGTCACCCAGGCCGACAAGAATCCCACCTGGACGATCCTCGCGCTCGCGTACCGCACGTCCGACTACATCGCGCAGCAGCGCAAGGCAGGTGCCCTGTAGTCATGCCGAACGCGCCTAGTCCAGTAACGAGTGCTGGTCGGGCGATGCCGGCGCCTGTCTACTCGAAGCTCCAGGCGCCGGCGCTGCGGCGAGTGCCCCTGAGGCGCGAAGCTCCACCTCGGTGATCATGATTCCCGCGCGGACGCCAGAGTGTTGCGCATGCGATATCGAGGGAGGAAGTGCTCTACCGACGAACTACTAATCAGTACAGAATTGGCACGTCCCTTGTAGCAGAGGGGACGAACTACTAATTTCGTACGTATTGGTAGTATGTTGGTACCTTCGAGACGAAACATGAAACTCCCAGTGCCGCCACCTCCACTGCACGAAGCCCTCGCCAAGCTGTTCGCCAAGCCCAACGGCAGCGCACGCTTCCAAACGCTTGCGAAGGCGCGCCTCGGCCCGGCGCCCGGCGGCAAATATCGTCATTGGGACACGCTTCGGCATCAGCCGCCTCTCCATGACTTCTCGGCCGAGGAACAGTGGATCGCTGTCAAGCTCGCGAGAAACGCGCTCTACCAGACCCTGCCGTTGCGCGATGGCGCAGGTCGGCCATTTCAGTATGCGCTGCCGAACGTTGCTCTCGAGATGCTACACCAGGTCGATCGCAATGCAGCAGGAAATATCCAGGCCAGCGACCAGGTAACCAATCCAGCTACGCGTGACACATATCTGTTCAAGTCGATCGTGGAAGAGGCAATCACGTCGAGCCAGTTGGAAGGAGCATCGACAACACGCAAGGTCGCCAAGGCGATGATTCAGGAGGGTCGATTACCGCGCACACGCAGTGAGCAGATGATCCTCAACAACTATGAAGGGATGCGGCTCGTCCTTCGAGCAACTGATCGCCCGCTGACGCCAGCGTTCGTCTGTGAGCTGCAACGCGTGCTGACGGCGGATACTCTCGACGAGCCAGACGCCGCCGGCCGATACCGTCGCGCAGACGAGGATATCGTCATCGAGGACGAGACCGGAACGCGACTGTACACACCGCCGCCCGCTGATCAACTCGAGCAGCGGATGGAAGCGATGTGTCTATTCGCCAACGGCGGAAGAGCAGGAGAGTTCATTCCTCCGGCTGTGCGAGCCATTCTTCTGCACCTTTGGCTGGCATGCGACCATCCATTTGTTGATGGAAACGGCCGCACCGCACGCGCTCTGTTCTATTGGTGCATGGCAAGCCAGGGATACTGGCTATGTGAATACGTGTCCATCTCGCGTATTCTAAAGCAGGCGCGTGGGCAATATGCGCGAGCGTATCTCTACACGGAGACTGACGAAAACGACGCCACCTATTTTGTCCTCTACCAACTGCGAGTGCTGCTTCGTGCCATCAGTGATCTCCATCAATACCTGGCTCGCAAGTCAGCAGAAATTCGTGACGCGGAGGAGCTGATTCGACACGCATCCGCCATTCATGGCGAACTGAATCCCCGCCAACTGGCACTGATCAACAACGCTCTGAAACGACCGGAGGCGAGATACACCGTGGACTCGCACCGCCGCTCGCACGATGTGAGCTACGAGACCGCGCGAACGGACTTGATGCGCCTCGTGGATGAATTGCTACTTGCGCAGCGGAAATCAGGGCGTGCCTTCGTCTTCACGCCGGCGAAGGACCTACGTAAGAGGTTGACAGATACGTGACTGTGAGGAGATTGGCAGTGGGTTCGCAATCTCGGAACTGTTACTCCTCGGCAACCACCCAACGGACCACGCATCACCCAAGGCCACGATGACTGACCTCAATCGCCGCGATGCACTCCGGCTACTCGGCGTCGCCCCACTCGCAGGGATGCTGGAATGGAAGGCGCCGGCGGTGCAGCGGACGGCAAAGCTCGTCGCAGCCCTGCATGAAGACGCTGCCGTTGGAGACGCAGCCGCCTACGCGCCGAAGTTCTTCAACGCACATGAATGGAAGACGGTGCGCATGCTCGCCGACATCATCATCCCCCGCGACGAACGCTCCGGCAGCGCGACGGACGCCAAGGCGCCCGAGTTCATCGACTTCATGCTGATGGACAAGGAGACGTCGGAGCAGTCGAAGGTCTCCATGCGCGGTGGACTCGCCTGGCTCGACAACGAGATGCGCGGCCGATTCGGCAAGGACTTCCTCTCGTCGCGCGATACCGAGCGTCACATGGTGCTCGACGAGATTGCCTATCCGAAGAAGGCGACACCGGCCATGCGCCGTGGCGCCCAGTGGTTCGACCGCTTCCGCAACAACGTCGGCTCGGCATTCTTCTCATCGCAGATGGGTTGGAAGGACCTCCAGTACATGGGCAACGTCTTCAATCCCGGCTGGAACGGATGCCCGCCCGAGGCAACGAAGAAACTTGGCGTCACCTACGAGGAGTATGATGCGTCACTCGCCCGGTCGCGCAGG
This sequence comes from Gemmatimonadaceae bacterium, assembly GCA_046589725.1. Taxonomy (GTDB): domain Bacteria; phylum Gemmatimonadota; class Gemmatimonadetes; order Gemmatimonadales; family Gemmatimonadaceae; genus AG11. Next base: position 61,204 of record JBKJUW010000030.1, on the reverse strand, counting down.
GCGAACGGGCTCTGACCTGACAACGGTCACACTCAGCCGCTGTCCCCAGGATGCCCCAGCCCACCCTCATTGAGGGTTGCGTTGATTCCATCGACTCCGCGGTCGAGGCCGAGCTGGGTGGGGCGGATCGTGTCGAGCTGTGCGGTGAATTGCTGCAGGGCGGTGTGACGCCGAGCGCGGGGCTCATCGGCGCGGTGTGTGAACGGATCAGCATTCCGGTCTTTGCGCTCATCCGACCGCGCGGCGGCGACTTCCTTTACGACGACGACGAACTCGATGTGATGCTGCGCGACATCGAGCTCATTCGCTCGCTGAACGTCGAGGGCATCGTGATCGGTGCCCTCACACGCGACGGAGACATCGATATCGGCACGATGTACACGCTCATCGCCGCGGCGGGCGACATGAATGTCACCTTCCACCGTGCATTCGATTTCGTGCGCGAGCAGCGGGTCGCGCTCGAGGCACTCATCGAGCTCGGCATCGATCGCGTGCTCACCTCGGGCGGAGCACCGACGGCACTCGACGGTGCGGAAATGCTCGCGGAACTGGTCGACCAGGGCGGGAACGACATCACGATCCTCGCCGGCGGCGGAATCAACGCGTCGAACGTCGCCGATGTGGTGCGGTTGACCGGGGTGAAGGAGGTGCACGTGCGTGCGGCGGCGACGGTGAAGAGCGAGATGACCTTTCAACCGTCCGATGTCACGCTCGTCCGTCCCACGCCGCCCGGCGACTATGAGCGCACTGGCACGCGTGCGGACGAGATGCGGCGGATCGTGTCAACGTTGCGGAGTTGAGGACTGGAGCGATGCGGCGGCTGACGCTGACTCCCTCGCTGAATTGACATGGGCGCCCTGAAGGCGAAACGCGTCGCGCCGCGCGTCGTTGCGGTGAATGTCGGCGCAATACGCCACGTCGAGTGGCGAGGACGTGACGTCACAACCGGAATCTGGAAACTCCCTGTCGACGGACGCGTTGCGTTACGTGGCGTGAACTTCGCCGGCGACGACCAAGCCGACCGCACCGTTCACGGTGGGCCCGACAAGGCCGTCTACGCTTACGCTCGCGAGGACTACGACTACTGGCATGACGCGGGCATGGACGTGGAGCCCGCGATGTTCGGCGAAAACCTCACGACCGAAGGCATTGACCTGTCGTCGTCCATCGTCGGGGAGCGGTGGGCAGTGGGATCGACGGTGCTCGAGGTCGCACAACCGCGCCTGCCCTGCTACAAGCTCGGCATTCGCGTCGGCGACGACACGTTCCTGAAGCGCTTTCTCGCCGCGCACCGCACGGGTGCATACCTGCGCGTGATCGAGGAAGGAGATGTCGGCACGGGCGACGAAATCGAGGTCGTCTTGCGACCGGGGCACGGCATCACGATACGCGACATGGTGCGCGCGCTCAAGGATTCCCGTCTTGCCGAGTCACTGCGCGTTGTTCCCGGACTGCCCGCGTTCTGGCAGGAGGTCGCCGAGGAGCACGCGTCTGATCGATTCTCGCGTGGTGTGAATGATGAACGACAATAAGCACAACGAGAAAGAGCAACAGCACCTACCACGGAGGACACGGAGAACACGAAGGAAGAGCTTGCAACGCGCGAGTTATCAATGGGGCCATCGCATTGTTCGTTGTTCTCTGCGTCCTCTGTGTCCTCCGTGGTCGGAGCTCAGCCCTGTGACGCCAGCAGCAGCGCACGCCCACTATGGCCGAACATCACCGCGGCGACGACCGATGAGGTCGAGCGAATCGGCACTCACCCGGCGGTATCCACTGCGCGGCGCTACATCGGGCCCGAGCTCCAGATACGCATCGGAACGCTCATCGTAGACCGGCCAGCGCGGACGCTTGCCGGAATTCGGCGGCCCATTCGGATCCAGCGATGTTGCAAACGACACCCAGTAGTCGGTCATCGCCTCCGCCAGCGTGGAGTCGTACGCCGCGCGTCCGGCGGATGGTAGCAGCGGGTGCGGAATACCGAACGTGAACGTGATGTCTGCGCTGTGGTACGCGCCGCGTTTCCAATTCACGCTGTCATCGCCGACGCGCGTGAAGAGATAGAGAAATGCCCGATGATGTTGCGCCGTCGTCAACCGCGCGAATGAGCGCGCCGTGGCATACGCGTTGTCGCCTTCCCCGCCGGTCGCGCCGATGATGATCGGAACCACGTTCGCCGACCCGCGGAGAAGCGCGGAATCGACGGTGGTGGGAAGCACCAGGCCATCGCGCACCAGGCGCGTCGCGAACAGGCTCGTGAAGCCGCCCTTGCCGTCGGGCTTGCGGGTGGCGCGCTGGAGAGAGTCGGCGGGAATGGCACGCAGCTTCGCGGCTGCGTCGCTGCCCTTCTCCTCGACGCCCAGTGTCCATCCGAACCGCGCCCCATCGGCGAAGACGTCGTCGCGTGAGCGAGCGCCGCCGATCGCGTTCCCGCTCTGCATGATGCCGGCGCGAAAGAGTCCCTGAGCCAGCGGCGAGCCAATCAATGCGCCGACGCTGCTGCCGCCGGCGGACTCGCCGAAGATCGTCACCTTCGCCGGATCTCCGCCGAAGCGCGCGATGTTGCTCTGCACCCATTTCAGCGCCGCAACCTGGTCCATGATCGCATAGTTGCCCGATGCACCCAATGGCGACTCCGCCGCCAGCGCGGGATGTGCGAGGAAGCCGAAGGGTCCCATGCGGTAGTTGAGCGTGACCACGACGGCGCCCTTCTGCGCGAGGCGCGATCCGTCGTGGCGTTCTTCGCCACCGAACCCCGCGGTGTATCCGCCGCCGTGGATCCACACCATCACCGGACGGTTCGCCGTCGCGTTGGTGGTCTGGGTCCAGACGTTGAGGTAGAGGCAGTCTTCCGAGATGCCCGCGGCGAAGGGATCGATGTCGCTGTAGACCTGATCCTGGATGCAGTTCTTGCCGAGGCGCTCTGCGGAGCGTACGCCCGACCAGCTCGCCGCCGGCGCTGGTGCGCGCCAGCGTAGGTCGCCGACCGGCGGCGCCGCGTACGGAATGCCGCGGAACACGAACACGCCGCTCGGCGGATCGATGATGCCAGCCAGCGTGCCGGCGTCGATGGCGACGATTGGCCGGCCGGACGCTGAAACGATGGGCGTGACCTGCGAAATCGTGGAGCAGGCCGTAAGGGCGGCGAGCAGGCCGTGGAGTGCTATGCGCGGTGTCGTCATCGAGCCGGTGGTTGGGATGGGCAGATAATGCATGCGCGACGCGCGAGATGCCACTTGGTAGAGTGTGGTTGGCGATACGCAAGCACCATGACTACATCAGTCGCCGGAAGGAGAGAGAATGCCAACCCAGAGGGGGGACCGAATGAGCTTCAGCCACACACATTCATGGACGCTCGCGGCGACACCATCGGACGTCTTCCGGGCCCTGACGGATCCGGCCGCAATGAAGGAGTGGGTCGCCCAGGGCGCGCAGATCGAGCCGCGCGTGGGCGGCGTGTACCGCTTCTGGGGACGCCACACACTCGGCACCCCGCCCGAAGACGCGGCCCGCCAGACCATCGCGCGCTTCGAGCCTGATGCGTTGCTCGCCTTCGAATGGCCGATAAACGACGTCGACACCGACGTCACCATGCAACTCGAGCCCGTGCCGGAGGGCACGAAGCTGACGCTGACGCACAACGTCTCTGCCGATCTGAACGTCCCGCGGCAACGCGAGCTGATCGACGACCATTGGCGTATCGCGATGGGCAACCTCATCTCGCACCTGAAGGGCGGCGAAGGGGTCACGCTGCCGGAATACTTCGATCCACATCCGGAACGACGCTGACGGAATGCTTTCCCAAGGTGTCGTGGTACTTCGTACTGGCATACCGGATTCCGAGTACCATAGTTCTGGAGTGTCGCTGTCGCTGTCAGCCCAGGCTCGCTCGATCCCATGCCCACCAGGAATTCATCATATGCACCAGCGGATGCGCCATATCGTCCTCTCGACCATCGTAGCGGCCGTCGCTCCAGCCGGCGTTTCGGCGCAACCGTCCGCTTCACATGCGGATGTGGATGCCATGAAGGGAATCATTGCCCACCATGCCCAGGCACTCACAATGGAGGCGATGGCGCCGGCACATGGGGCCAGCCCCCGATTGCAGTTGTTCGCCGCCGAGTTGGAGATCGCGCAGCGAGAGAAGATCGAGGCGTTGCAGGCGTGGCTCAAGGCGCAGGGGCAGTCGGTGCCTGTCGTCAGCAGCGCGCATGCGGACCACGATCACGGCGTCACGGGCGCTGGCGCGGCTGAGCACGCGCAGATTGCCGGAATGCTCACTGAGGATCAACTCGAAGAACTCGCGCACGCGCGCGGCGTGCGCTTCGAAAGGCTGTTCCTCACCTACATGATCCAGCATCATAAAGGTGGAATCACCAGCGGTGAGAAACTTACGGGCGTGAACTCAGACGTGGCGGCCGTGGCACGCGCGCTCGTTGCGGACGAGAAGGCGCTCGTGGTGCGCATGCAGGCGATGATGGCTCCGTAGTCCGTGTCGGCGCGGAGTCGAGCGTGTTCTAGCGCGACGCAATCGCTCGTGCGACACGCTGGCCCAGCAAGGGCGCCACTGACTTGCTGAAGCTTGCAGTAAGGTGATTGTCATCGGTGAAAACGACGACACCATTTCTCATGACGCCGCAACGTGCTGTCGGGCAGATGGCGTCGTTCATGTCGACAAAGCGGATCGGCAGACCGCGCGCGGCGTCGTTCTGCGCGCGGAGCGCAACCGGCTGGAGCGAGCCTGACCTGTCGTAAGAGCAATCCCTCGCGAGCGGCAGATCAGCCGACCGGCGCGAGAGACACGCCGGCACATCGAACCACGTACGCGGCGTTCCGCGGATCACGAGGACTGGAATGCCGGTCGCCGCAAGACGCTGGTACGTTCGACGAAGGCCGGCGCGCCACATCTCGGGCGTCACCTGCCAGTCGGCATCCACGCCGTCAGCCTGGATGTAATGGTCCCAGCTCGAGAGGATGATCGCCGATGGACGCTGGGCGACGATCCGCTGCACCATCGCCTCCCGATATCGCGCGCATTCCGTGTAGTGACGCTTGAGGCGCGGAGGCGTGTACGTCGGCATGTCGGCAACGGGGCAGCCGCCCTTCACCATGGCGACAATCTTCCATCCATTCGCCCGGCCAGCACGATCGAGCCCACCGAGCCAATGTTCAGCGTGCGAGTCGCCGAGCAGTGCGATCGTGGTACTGGCGCCGACGTCGCCGAACTCGCACGGGCCCTTCGGCTCGTCACCTGTCGTCGCCCAGCAGTCGTGCGACATGTGATCGTTGCGCGCTGCTGCAAAAGCACGCTGGTCTGGCTTTCCGACCTCACGCTCCGCCAGCCGCGTCGCGCTGTGCGCCATGAGCGCCACGACCGCACTCGCGCCGAGCGACGCGAGCGAGAGCCAGTGCGTGGGAATGCGGAGGCGTCCGTCGCGCGAGGGGCGTTCGATGGCGTGATACGTCATCCACGCGAGCACGAGTGCGGCCGCGGACCACGCGAGCTTGCCCGATACGCCGAGACGTGGATCGAGCGCGCCGCCGACGCCGACCAACGGCCAGTGCCACAGGTACCATGCGTACGACATCCGGCCGAGCCACTGGAGCCATCGAGCGGACAGCGCACGACTCACGATGCCGTCGGGAGCACGCGCGCCCCCGACCAGGAGAGCAACCGCGCCGAGCGTGGGCGCGAGCGCAGCGATGCCGGGATATGGTGTGGCGCGATTGTAGGTGACGACACCGAATCCGATCGCGACGAGGCCAGCGAACTGAAGTCCGGTGCCCGCAGCTGCACCGAGCGTCTCGTGATCGCCGAGCAGCACGGCGACGAGGGCGCCCAGGGCGAATTCCCAGATACGCGTGGACAAGCTGAAGAATGCGACAGGCTGCGACTTCGCGGTGAGGGCGATCGTCGCCCCAAGCGAGAGCAGTCCCGCCAGCGCGATGCCGCTAATGAGCCACTTACGCTCGGCGCGAACGCCACCGATGTAGTCGTCCCCCATGCGGGCGCGGACGAGCCAGAGCACGACAATGAGCAGCAGCGGCCAGACGAGATAGAACTGCTCCTCGACGGCGAGCGACCACGTGTGCAGCAGCGGATTCTCGCCGGCAGCGAAGTAGTCGACCGTGTTGCGCGCGAATTCGGCGTTGCCGCTGTAGAACGCGATCGACCGCGCGCTCGCCATGATTGGGGCGCGGTCGATGGGCGCGTACAGCCACATCACGGCGGCCAGCGTGGCGAGCAGTACCACGAGAAACGCCGGCGCGAGGCGGAGTGCGCGCTGGCCGTAAAAGCGTGCGATGTCGATGCGGCCGTCGTTCTCCTGCTCGCGGAGAAGTATGCCGGTGATGAAGAAGCCGGAGATGACGAAGAAGACGTCGACACCGACAAACCCGCCCGCGGACCAGGACACGCCTGCGTGGAAGAGCACCACGAGGAGAATCATGACTCCTCGCAGGCCTTCGATGTCGGAGCGGAAGCGGGGGCGGATGGGCATGGGTGAGCCTACGCGCCGCGAGCCGGCGAAGTTGCGGCCCCCTACTGGCGGCACTGCGCGTGAGGATTCGCTTGCCGAGGCGCGTCCAGCTTCGGGCGATTCGGCATGTTGGCGATCACCGTGGCCGCATGGAAGACCATGCGGCTCACTCGCGCGAGGTCCGGATAGCTGATGTACTGGGCCTCGTCGGTGACCTGATGGTAGTCGAGATGCTCGCCGCGTGAGATCGCCACCGACGGGATGCCATACCTCGCGTAGTTGTAGTGATCGGCGCGGCAGTAGTACTGGAGGGGATGCCCGGGCGCATCGAACGTATAGTCGAAGACGAACGGCACCGGCTCACGAGCGTTTGCTGCCTCGAGCGAATCACCGAACTCGCGGGACAACCGCTTCGCGCCGACGACCTCCATGTACGTGGGCGTCGCGGCGTTCCCATCGCCGCGCGGAGTGTCCGTTGAGGTCCCACGACCTACCATGTCCTGGTCGATCTCGGCGACGATGGAATCGACGGGCACGGTGGCGTGGTCCGTATACCAGTTGGAGCCGAGCAGGCCCGCTTCCTCGCCGGTGTGGTTGACGAACAGGATGGAGCGGCGCGGGCGCGCGCTGCCGCCGCGCGACATCATCTCCGCGATCTCGAGAATGGAAACGGTGCCAGAGCCGTCGTCGTCCGCGCCGTTGCGGATGGAATCAAGGCGCGGGCGATTGGTCGTGCGGAGGCTGTCGACAATGCGGCGGATCTTCACCCATTCATCGGCAGTCGGCACGCGCGGAGGCGAGTCTGCACCCATTGGACGGATGACGCGATTGAAGGCGCGGATGGAATCGTGGTCGACGGGTGCGTGATCGTAGCCGACGTGATCGTTGTGCGCGGTGAGCGCGACGAACTGCCCGCGCAGGGCCGGGTCGCTGCCGCGGAGGATGGCGACAACATTGCGCGCCGGGTACTGCACCGGTGTGCGCGCAATGTCGAAGTGTCCGCGCACCGTTCCGCCGAGTGCGCCGGGCGAAAGCGTCGAGGGATCGGCGCCGAGGAGTCGGACAGCGGCGTTGCGCGTGATCCAGAGTGTGGGGATCGCGGTGCGGACGCGCGCGGAGTCGGGCACGGGGCGGCCTTCGCGGAGCCGCGCGAGGCTCTCCGCGCCGACCTGCTCGAGGACCACCAGTGCGACGGCGGCGGCATCGCGCCAGCGTGCGGAGCCGATGACCGTGCGCAGCGACACGCCGGGCGGCACGTCGAGGACGACCAGCTTTCCGGCCGCATCGGTCGCGGAGATCCAGCGTGTGCTGTCGGTGGCGGGTCCGGCATAGATCGCTGGCACGCCGCTCAGGGTACGCGGCACGGCCGCGGAGTTCGATGGCACGAAGTCGCGCCCGAGCTCGAGTGGCCGGCTGCCGACTTCGATGCGCGAGGTCTGGTCAACGGCGGCGCGCCAGAAGGGGACGGTCTGGAAGTAGGTGCCGTTCTCGCCAGCGGGCTCGAGGCCGAGCCGGCGGAATTCGGACGCGACGTAGTCGGCGGTCTTGTAGGCGCCCTCTGAGCCGGACTCGCGGCCCATCATGGAGTCGTCGGCAATGAGGTAGAGACGTCGCCGGAGGTCGGACTCCGTGATCGCGGCCGTGGTTCCGGAGTTGGGGGCCGGTGCCTGGGACGACGAGCAGGCGAGGAGCGCGAGCGTGGTGAAAAGAACAGGGAGTTGGCGCATGGTACGCGGAGAGGGAGAGCAGGGATTGTACGCCGCGCTCTTTCCGTTGTCCAAGTCGGAAGTCCGATCTTTCCCATTCGTTCCGCCAACTGTCGTCGCCGTTTCCGACCTTAGTGAACTGCGGCACCGCGACGACAGTTGGCGGAAACACAGAAAGCACGGACATCGGACCGGGCATCGGGAATGACGACCTCGACAGGTGACCATTAAGTCACCTATTTCCCTCCGTGACTGACGATGATCGCGTCTTCAAGGCGCTGGCGGATCCGACCAGGCGGCTTCTCCTCGACCGGTTGTTCGTGCGCGACGGGCGCACTCTTACCGGACTCGAGTCCGAAGTCGCGATGACGCGCTTCGGGGTGATGAAGCACCTGCGCGTCCTGGAAGACGCGGGGCTTGTCGTCACGCAGCGCGCGGGGCGGGAGAAGCTGCACTTCCTCAATCCCGTGCCCATCCGCCTGCTGCACGACCGGTGGATCGACAAGTACACCGAGCGTCAGGTGTCGGCGCTCGTCTCGCTCAAAACCGAACTGGAGGAGACCGCGATGGGCGCGCCAGAGATTGCCGTCGATGGTGAAGTCATCGAATCCGATCCACCGCGCAAGCTGGTGCTCACGTGGCGGATGGTGATGGACGCCGCCGCGGCGGCCGAAGGCTTCACGCGCCTCACCTACGACATCGCACCCGGTGGCCCGGGCGTCACCAGGCTCACGGTGACGCACGAGCTCGAGGGTGCCCCGAAGCTCTCGCTGATGGTGTCGGGCGCGCAGGAAGAGCACGGCGCGGGCGGCGGCTGGAGCTGGATCCTCAGCGGCCTCAAGACGCTGCTGGAGACCGGCAACGCGCTCGACAAACACTAGTGGCCGAGCGGAAACGACACGTCAGAGCGGCGTGTCGTTCCCGCTGCTAAGCCAGTGCCTGGCGTCGTCAGTTGCGAACTTGTCGAGATGATCGATCAACTGGTTCGGAGCGATCTGTCCCCAGACCAGCCCGCAACTCGAGCATGCGCACATCTGCGATCGGATCTTCACGCCCGATCGCATGGAGGATAAGCGCGCGGCGAACGCCCGGAAAGCGTACGGTGCACTCCAACCCATTACGCGCCCTTGCGTCAGTTCGCCAAAGACGATGCGGCGACTGCCGCACTTCGGACATTGCGTATCCGTCGACGCCATCTCGAATCTCCGCTCAGTAACGCCAGCTCTTCAAGTCTGCGCCGGCAGGTGCCGAGCGCTCCATGGCGGTGGTCATCTTCCCCATCAACTCCTGCATCGGCGGACCCCAGCAGTGCGGCGCCATTGGCTGGAAGATCGTTTCGCCGGACCACTTCGGTGACGTCGTCGTCTTCAGGTAGTTGTCGAGCAGGTGCACGCCCATGTTCAGGTAGTACGAATCCGCGTCGCCGACGTAGACGTTGAGCTTGTCCGCCACCTTGGGGCCCAACGTCGTCCAGTGGGTCTCGAGGATGTTGCGGATGTCATAATGCTCCTTCCAGTACGCGGCGACCGACTTGTCGATGACGCCAGTCTTCTTGTCCCAGATGCGCTTCGGATATCCATCCGCACCGACGGGACCAAACGTCGCCTCCCAGATGTCCCATTGTCCGCCCGAGCGCGAGTGATCGCCCTGCGCGAGCTCGAACCAGTTCTCGTCCTTCATCATCGCGCTGATGTTGCCGTCGGGCTTTCGCTGCGTGGGGCGGTCCAGCTTCATCCACCCGCGGTCGAACCAGTACGCATTCGTGTCGGCGTAGATGTTGACGATCTGGTGATAGCGAAAATCCACGGCATCGGGACACAGCGACCACGTACCGCCGTAGAATTCCGGATACATCACCTGCTTGGCGATCGCGATCCAGCCGCCGGTCGAACCGCCGGTGAGCAGCCGCGCCCACGGCTGGCCGATGACGCGAAACTTCGTCTCGACGGCAGGAATGAGTTCCTGCATGATCGCGTCACCGTACGGGCCGTTGTTCGCGGAGTTCACGCCATACGAGTCGTCATAGTACGGCGACGGATGCTGCAGCGTGACGATGATCATCCGCGGCGTGCCGTCGGCATTCCAGTACGGTGTGGACCCGACGCCCGGTGCCCGCAACGAGAAATGACCGTCGTTGTAAACGACAGGATACTTCGCCTCGGGATGTTTGTCGTAGTCCTTCGGCAGGAGGACGGTGGCGCCGAGGTAGATGGGGTGACCCCACCACTTTGTCAGGATGCTGCTCTCGAGCTTGATGCGCTTCACATTGTCCGTCTCGGCCGGCACGACGACCGGCGGAATCACCTTGTCGGCCATGAGCCGGATCGGCGTGGATGACGACGGATCGAAGCGGACCTTCACCGGCTCACCATAGATGTTGCCGGGCGAGCGCTTCCAGTTCTGGCCTTCCCACTGGTCCATGTGCAGCCACACGGTGTGGCCGTCGGCGCGCGCGAACTGCGTGTAGACGTTCACGAACGGCTGCACCCAGTATTCACCGGCGGGAATGTCCTTCAGGCTGCGCGCTGGAAAGCCGAACGTGGAGGCATCGACGATCGCGGTCTTGCCGGCTTCGAGCGCTTCCACGTTCACGCCAAAGAGCGGGACACCCGTTTCGCCGGTCTGCTGGATGGGCGTGCTCTGCGCGGTGCTCGTCCGGCTGATGGCGACATACACTCGGCCCGTGATCGGCTCGGCATGTGCCGATTTGCTGAAGGTGATCTCGAAGCGCGGATTGCCTGGCTTCTGGGCAGTAAGCGTTGATGCGGCGAGCAGGGCGAAAAGTGCGACGTGCTTGGGAAAGGCCGGCATGCAGGCGAGCTCCGAGAGGTTGAAATGACCATGACAAGATGCTGGTGACGGTCGCCTGAGCGCTGGACGCTGTCGGCGAAGCCGCGACTAGGTCGCGCGTGGCAGCCGCAAGGTAAATGTCGACCCCACGCCAACACTGCTCTTCACGAGCAGCTCACCACCCATCGCGCGCGCCAGCTGTCGGCTGATCGCCAGGCCAAGTCCGACGCCCTGGTCGCTCGGGCGCAGCGCACGCTTGGCCTGGACGAACGGCTCGAAGATGCTCTCGATCTGCTCGGGAGGAATGCCAATCCCCGTGTCGGTGAGCGCGATGCTCACGGTCTGCTCTGTCGCCGCATATGCGAGCGACAGCGTGCCGTCAGGGGGCGTGAACTTGAGCGCGTTCGCGAGCAGGTTGAGCAGGATCTGGCGCGTGCGGTCGTCGTCGGCGAACGCGGCGAGGTCCTCGGGCACTTCCCCCGCCTCGACCCGCAGCTGCTTCTCCGCAACCTGCGGCGCGATCATCTCGAGCACGGCGTCGATCGTGCGGCGCAGCAGGATCCGCTCGGCGCGATACTCGATGCGCCCGACACCGGCCTTCGCGAAGTTGAGCACGTCGGTGACGAGGCCGTCGAGGTAGTTCTTGCTGCGCTGGATCTTCGAGAGGTCGAGACGCTGCGCCTCGGTGATCGGGCCGCGGACGCCGAGCTCGATGAGCTGGGTGTAGCCGCCAATGGCGTTGAGCGGCGTGCGCAGCTCGTGACTCATTGCGGCAAGAAAATCGCTCTTCGCGCGATTGGCTTCCGTGGCCTCATGTGTCAGGCGCTTCAACTCCGTCTCGGCGCGCCGGCGATCCTCGATGTCCGTGTTGGTGCCGAACCATCGCAGGATGGTGCCGTGCTCGTCCCGTTGCGCGGTTGCGCGGGCGAGATGCCAGCGATACTCGCCGGTACGTGCCTCCCGCAAACGGAATTCGACCTCGTAGGGCTCGCCGGTCGCAAGCGAATGCGCCCAGCGCACGCCGGTGGCAGCGACGTCGTCCGGATGCAGCACCTTGGTCCAGGCATCGCCGAGCACATCGTCCTTGCGCACGCCGAAGAAGGCGGCGGCGCGCTCGCTCACATAGTCGAGCTGCCCGTCCGGCGTGGCGGTCCACACCTGCACCGGAATCGCGTTGGCGAGGAAGCGGTAACGCGCCTCGCTCTCGACGACGGATGCGCGGGTCTCCTCGCTGATCCGGAGCAGCCGCTCCATCTCGTGTCGAGCTGCCACGGCTTCCGTGACGTCGGAACCATGTGCGACGATGCCGCCGATCGTGCCGTCGTGATTGGTGAGCGGCTGATACACGAAATCGACCCAACGCTCAACGGGCTCGGCGCCGGGCGAGCGTTGCAACATGACGGGCACCTCCCGCCCGACATACGGCACGCCAGTCCGATAGACGTTGTCGAGCAGGTCGATGAAGCCCTGCTGCGCGACCTCGGGCAACGCATCCGCCACAGGGACGCCCACCAGAGCGTTGCGCCCCACGAGCTGCTGGTACGACGAATTGACGAATTCGAACACGTGCTCGGGACCTCGCAGCACAGCGAGAAAGCCAGGCGCCTGCGCAAACACGTCGCGCAGCCGGCTCTCCGCACGCTCGGCCACCGCGCGCGCTTCGCGCAGTGACTCCTTGGCACGCACGCGCGTTGTCGTTTCCGAAGCGACGTTGATCCAGGCGACGACCTCTCCCGATTCCGAGCGCACCGGGCTGATCGAGTAGGTGAACCACGCATCGGCAGGCAGTTCACCGGCACGGTCCACGACGAAGTGGTCGTCCTCGGCGAACACCGATTGACCCGACGCACTGGCAGCGAACATTGGTTCAATGCCTTCCCAGATCTCGGACCAGACTTCCGCGCCGGGTTGTCCAAGCGCGTGCGGATGCTTGGCGCCCAGCAGTACGCGGTAGCTGTCGTTGTAGATGAGGATCTTGTCGGGGCCACACCAGATGCAGATGCCGAACGGGCACTCCAGGGCGGTACGGACGGCAGCGCGGAGCGCGGGGTCCCACCGCTCCACTGGTCCGAGCGGAGTGTTGCTCCAGTCGAGACCACGGCATTGCGTGGCCAGCTCGCCGTCGCCGGGAAAGACTAGTTCGATGCTGGTTTCTGCGAGCGAGTTGGTCATCCGGCTTCAATGATAGCGACGCCGGGCCTCGGGTGCGGGCCGCGCTCTCCGCGACCGGCCTGAACAAGAGGAGCCCCAGTGCCCGGCTCGATGACGAGCGCCGAAGCGTCGAGGATGATGGTGACGTCGAGCGCCGATTCCGTGACGACGATAGAAGATGCGCTCGTGCGGTAGTCCAGCTTGCGGGCACTCAGGGTGTAGCGACCCGCCGGAATGGTGTCGAAGCGAAACCGTCCGTCCGTCCCGCTCGCGACGGCGCGATTGACTCCGTGATCGAGACGGTCGCGCTGTTGAGCGGCGCTCCGGTGGTGGAGACGATGCGGCCACCCACATCGCCGGCGACACAAAGGCTGACAGATGGCGGCGCGACGTGCCCCTCGCGGGCGTGGGCCGACGCGGGCAGCATGAGCGCTGCCGAAAGAACTGCGAGACGAATCTGCATTGAGCAACGGATGTGTGGGTCGCCCTCCGGCGACAACCTAGCCCCGTACCGGTGAGGCAGCGAGGAGGAGCGCAGCCGGACGCGCGGTTACTCTACGCGTCCGGAGCGCGAGTCGTTCACTCGCGCTGCCGACGGCTATGGTTAGCGCCCATCATGGACGCCTGGGCCCGCCGCCCCATGCGTGCGCCGGCTCCGCGCATCATCCACGCGTCCGCCTGCTGGTCAACCGTGAGCACCGCGAGGGCGTCGCGGAGGTCGGTGCGCTCCTGCTCGCGCATCCGATCCATCATCGCGCGATTCTGGTCGCCCATCATTGGACGCGGCTGGGCTGGCGTGGTGCCAGCTTGCGGACGGTTGGCGCGCATCATGGAGTCCATGGAGGCACGCATGGCCTTGTGGCGGTCGTCAGTGCGCCGCGCGATCGCGGCGAGCCGGCTCAGCTGCGAGTCCGTCAGCTTCAACTCGGCGGTATGGGCCAGCAGCATGCTTGCAATGCCGCCGTCAGGCCCCATCGGCGCGCCCATCATCCCGGGGCCACCACGGCCCATCTGTCCAGCCCCGGGACCACCTGGAGTGGGTGCCATGCGTCGTCCGCCGGGCGCCATGCCGCGCGCCTCCGGTGGCGGGCCCTGGCGGGGCCCCTGACCAGGCTGTGGTGCAGGAGCGGGTTGCTGTGCGGTCGCAGCAGCGGCGGCGGCGACGAGTGTGAGCGCGAGCAAACGATACGTCATTCGCATGATACAATCCTCCGTTGGACTGAAACGTGGTGGTCGTTCGTGTGGTGGAACTCGGTCAGGAACTTTCCAGCTCCCTTATGTCGGCGATGAGCTGCGTGACGTCGTACGCGAGCGATCCATCGTATACACCGCGGATGTGTCCATGGGTGTCGACCAGGACGAGTGTCTCGGTGTGCCGCAGTGGTCCGCGGGTGTTGCCAGTGGTGTCGCCGAGCTCGACGAAATAGGCGTCGTGTGCCAGCCTCGTGACTTCTGCGCGCGAGCCGGTGAGCAGGCGCCATTGTCTGCCGTCGATGCCGTTGCGCACGGCGTAATGCGAGAGACGAGCGGCGTCATCGCGCTCCGGCATGACGGAGTGGGAGAGGATCAACACATTCGTGTCCCGGGCAAATGCCTCGTGCACGCGCGCGAGTTGCGCCTTGAGATCCGGGCAGAGCGTCCGGCATTCGGTATAGAAGAAGCTCGCGACGTAGACACGTCCGGCGACGTCCGCTCCCGTGACTGCTCGCCCCGATGCGTCGGTGAGGTGGAAGTCACCAACCCGATGAAGTGCCTCAGCATCACGGCGACTGGACCAGCGAGGGGTGAGCGTCGCATCGGAGTAGTACGGCAGGCCTGGCTTCGCTACGACAGAATCGACGGGCAGGGTGAGACCAACCACGCCGGCCGCTCCCGCGCACCCAAGGGCAACGATGAATGCATGACGCATGTTTATTCGATCTACCTCACCGTGAGAGAGTCACGTGACACGCAGCCCTTGGCGCCGAGGAGCCCGTATCGACGTCCATCGCGGATGATGTAGCTGGCGCGCACTCGTCCGTCTTCCCAGTACATGCGCTGCAGCCCCGTCTCGTGTCCTCCCGCATAGTGTTGCTCGGTGAGTATCGCCCCGCTCGAGAACCACTCGCGTGAGAGTCCGCTCATCAGGCCCTCATGATACGTATACTCGAAGCGCCGTCTCCCGTTGGGCCACCAGCCGCGTTGGACACCTTCCGCGCCCGTTCCGCGCCACGTTCTTTCCTCGGCCATTCGGCCGTTGACGTGGAGTTTTCGCTCGACGTGGACTGGATTGGTGTCCGGTGCCGTGCTGGTCGTGAACAGCGCGGCGATGGAGAAAGCCATGAAGTCGATGGACCGTCGCATTACCGACCGACCGTTCCCGCAGTTCCGTAGAATCCCGCGCCGTTGAGGTATGGGTCGGCATCCGTAACGTGGTAGTGATAGATGCCGTCCGGGTATTCCGCCGTCTTCCCAAGGTGCCCATGCAGTTGATCGAGCGCCGCATTCGTGACGCGAGCGCCATTCTCCACCGGGCCATAAACAGGGAATCCGTCGAGCAGGAATCCCAGGAGCTTGTCGCTGCCGATCGACTTCGTCAGATAGGTCGGCTCGGCATGATAGTGATAGGCGTTGGTCGGCGTGGGATGGCCGTTGTACTGATCGAATGAATCGATTTCCACGGTGAGCGGCCGATTCTGCCCGTTGTACTGATTGAAGAACGGCACGCCATTCAGTGCGAGTCCGATGGGCCCGAGTGGAGTAGGGGCGCTCGTCGCCGCCTTGGTGGGGTGGGCGGGAATGCGGATGGAGTACGACTGCGCGTCGATCACGCCCGGCGCCTTGCCGAAGTTCGGATTGGTGCCGTTGTAGGCTTCGTACTTCGCGCTGGTGGAGGCAAAGTAGGGACTCTTGTGATCGGGCACTCCGGTCGCGCCCAACACGACGTAATCGCCATCGACACTCACCTTTACGTCAGCGCTGTACTTCCTGTAAACAGCCGGGATCTCGGTCGACGTGGACGGCGCGGCAGCGACGTCACTGGCAGCGCACGCACTCAGGACCGCGCCCACGGTGAGCGTGATGCCAACCGTTGACAACAGGAATCTCTGTGTACTCATGGTGACAGCCTCGTCGGTGAAAGGGCGGCGGATCGTGATGGCACTTCGACAACGCTGATGCGGAGCACATTCCATTTCCGCTAGAATGGAATGAGGTGGCGAATGCGGTTGTCCAAGCCACGGATTCGCGTGTGCCGCCGGCATGGGCTACTCTCATTCCCGTGAACGACTCCTCCTCCGATGCGCAGCTTCTCACACTGGCCCGCAGTGGTGACGACGACGCATTTCGCCGCATTGTCGAGCGATATGAGCCGGTCGTTGCAGCCACGGTCATCGCGATGCTTGGCCGCGGTGACGATGCCGACGATGTCGGCCAGGAGACATTTATCCGATTTCATCGCGCACTCCGTGAGTTCCGCGCCGAGAGCACGCTCAAGACGTACCTGGTGCGCATCGCGATGAACCTGTCACTCAATGCACTCAAGCAGCGGAAGCGCCGGAGCTGGCGGTTCCTCAGTCGCGACCGGGATGCGGACGTTCCCGTTGCCGTGGCGCCATCACCAGAGGTGCCGGTCGATGAAGTTGGCGAGCGACGAGACCTCGTTACGCGTGCCGTGCTTCAGCTCGGGGAGAAGCATCGCTCCGTCGTGACACTTCGCCTGATTCAGGGACTATCGGTGCGCGAAACCGCGCAGGCGCTCGAGTTGCCCGAAGGCACGGTGCTGTCACGCCTCGCTCGCGCGACGGAGCAGCTGCGAGCCGCACTTGGCCCATACTGGCGCGATGGCAGGACGAACGAGGTGTGACAATGAACGACGACGAACTCCATGATCTGCTGCATGCGCACGAGAGTGCGGCCGAACCGCACTTCACGAGCGGATTCGCGGACCGTGTCATGCAACGCGTGAAGGATCGTGACGTGCTGACGCTCGACGTTGCCGTCGCGCGCCATGCGCGACGACTGTTGCCTGTACTCGCCGCTGCATCGATGGTGCTGGCCGCCTGGAACTACACGACCGCGCGCGACCGCGCCCCCTCAACGGTCGGTGCGGTCCTCGGCGTCGCAAGTAGAACCTCGACCGGCGAGCCGCAACCTGGGTCGCTGAACAGTCTCACGAATGCCGAGGCGTTCCAATGAATGTGAGTCGTACGGCCGCGCTCCTTTTGCTCGCCACGCTCGTGGTCGGCATTGCGCTCGGTGCGCTCGGGGCAGGCGCCCTGCGTCCCCGTTTGGAGCGCGGCCCGCCGCCACCCCCGCGGGAGGCTGGACCGCGCGGATCCGGCGGATTCGCGGAGCATATGATGGGCGTCATCGAACCCACGGATAGCGGGCAAGCAGCGGCGGTGCGAGTGGTGGTGGAGCGCACCGCCGCACGCAACCGGCGCATCATTCAGGACCTGAACGGCTCGCTCAAGGCATCCGTCGACTCCATGCGCGCCGAGCTTGCACCGATGTTGACCGTCGACCAGCGCCAACGGCTCGACCGTGCGGTGAGGCAGTTGCCGGCGGTGAGAGGCCCGGGTGGGCCGGGAAGAGGGCCGGGCAGTCGAGGGAGGGATGGACCGCCACCAGAATAGCCGGATCAACCTGGCGCTATCTCCTATCTCCGACCTCCGGCTCAGACATCCGAGCTTTCGGTTCTTTCCGCCAACTGTCGTCGCGGTCAGGCCGGTCTGAACTGCAGAACCGCGACGACAGTTGGCGGAAAAACGGACAAAACCGACGTCGGACCCGGACGTCCGACTCGGATGTCGGACCACACCACAGCCTCACACCATCGCGAACGCCCTCACCGGAAACGTGCCGAAAGCTCTCACCTTCACCGGCACGGCGAAGAATGTGCTGCCCATATCCGGGAGTGCCCCGAGCCCACGCATGTGCTCAACGATCGGGATCTCGCTGCCAAGCAATACGGAGTGCACCGGTCGTTCACCGGTGGAGACATTGTCGATGTTGAACGAATCGATGCCGACGATCGCCGCTCCGGCCGACGCCAGCCAGTCCGCGGCGCGCTCGGTGAGATGCGGATGGTCTTCGAAGTAGGTATCCGTCCGCCAGTGCCGATCCCACCCTGTGTGGAAGAGCACAGCCTTCCCGCGAACGAGCTCCTTGTTCAACGGCACGACGTCGAGCGCCGTTGCGGATCCGGGCGGAACACGCACCACAAGGCAGTCGAGATTCGCGAGTGACTCCAGCGGAAGCTCCGAAAGATCCTTGCCGTTTGCATAGCGATGAAAGGGACTGTCGACATACGTCCCCGTGTTGCCGACCATCTCGATACTGCCGATCTGGAACTCCGTCCCCGGCGCAAAGCGCGCCTTCGACGCCTCACGACTCAACCAGTCGCAGATGATTGGCGCCGGAAGGCCCTTGTACGTCACCATCTCGTGCTCGATCGTATGGCTGACGTCGATCAGCGTTCGTTCAGCGCGCATCTGTCACCCGTTCGTTTCTGCCTGAAACCCAAGGCATGTGTTTTCATGTTTTCAGCTACTGCCCCTTCTGCGGACAGGCTCTGCAGCGGTTGTCTGCGTCCGCCGTTCGGGGATTCGGAACCAAGGGCGGACGCAGATTGACGCAGCAAACGACCGGGGCGCACAGAGGCGCAGTAAAAGCGGTGAGAGACACTCAACGCTCCCGCCCCTCTCCAACTCCACCGCGCATCATAAATTACATAATGCCCAATCCCACCATTCGTCGCGCCGCGTTCGTCGCCGCCGCGTTCACGTGCGCGACCACCGCCGGTCACGCCCAGACAGTTCGACCCTTTGGAACGCTGCGCGAGCAGGCGGTTCATCAGCAGCAATGGCTCGACGAACGACTCAAGACCGTGCTGCCCGCGCTCATGCGCAAGCACGGTATCGACATGTGGGTCGTCCCGATGCGCGAATACAACGAGGATCCCGTCTTTACGTCGCTCGTGTCACCGACGACGTTCGCCGCCCGCCGTCGTACCATCTATGTCTTCTTCGACCAGTGCGCCGCTGCGAAGCCCGCCGCTGGATGCACCGTCGAACGGATCGCGCTCGGTGGCACCTCACAGGGCGGCGTGTTCACCGCGGTGCGCTCGACGGCCGCCGCCGCCGGCCCAGCCGGAACGAAGGGCGCGGCGCAAGCCGAGCTATGGGGCGACGCACAATGGAAGGTCCTGCGCGAGGCGATCGAACGACGCAACCCACGCGTGATCGGCGTCAACACCTCTCGCACCTTCGCATTCTCCGACGGACTCTCCTCCGGCGAAGATGAAGGCATGCGCGCCGCACTCGGCGCCAAATGGACGTCGCGCTTCCGCCGCGCCGAGGCGCTGCCACTGGATCTGATCGCCACGCGCTTGCCCGCCGAAAACGCGTTCTACGAGAAGCTCAACCGTCTCACGTGGGACGTCATCGACACCGCCTTCTCGAGCGCGGTGATCACACCCGGTGTCACGCGAACGGAAGACGTCGTCTGGTGGATGCGCCAGAAGGTCAACGACCTCGGGCTGGGCACCTGGTTTCATCCGTCCATCGAGGTGCAGCGCAAGGGAGCAACGGAGGAGCAACTCGGCGACAATCCGATCATCCAGCGTGGCGATGTGCTGCACTGCGACTTCGGGATCACGGCGTTGCGCCTCAACACCGACACGCAGCACATGGCGTACGTCCTGCGTGACGACGAGACCGTGCCACCGGCGGGCCTCATGCAGGCGTTGAAGAATTCGAACCGCTTGCAGGATATCGTCGTCGCCGAGCTGCGCCCCGGCAGGACAGGTAACGAGGTCCTGAAGAGTTCACTCGCCCGCGCGAAGGCCGATGGTCTCGACGGCACCGTCTATTCGCATCCGATCGGCCTGAATGGGCATGGTGCTGGCCCGCTCATCGGACTCTGGGACTACCAGGACGGCGTGCCTGGCCGCGGCGACGCGCGCGTCATCCCGAACATGTGGTTCTCAATCGAACTGCAGGCCACGACGCCGGTTGCTGAGTGGGGCGGTCAGCGCGTGAGGAGTGCGCAGGAGGAAGACGTGATGGTCGGCGCCGACGGCGTGGCGCGATGGGCGCTGCGGCGCCAGACGGAGTACCACCTTATCCGGTAGCCCGCGCCTCAGGCCGCCGAGCGATTCTCCAGGATCTTCACGAACGACCGCCCGCGCAACTCGTCCACGGAGAGTCCCGTCATCGCGACTGCGTCCTCCTCGGTGATTGCGCCGGAGGTCACGCCGCGCAGGAAGAAGTTGAGCAGTCCCTGGCCGGTGGCCGCGTCGTCGAGCCGTCGCTGAGCCACACGCCCGTGCCAGCCAGCGACACCTGCATGAAGTGCTTCGCGAAGTCGCATGCGGGGTGGCGCATCCGCTGGTGTGCCGCGGTGATGTTGACCCCTGCCGTGTAGTCGTACGTGCCGAAGTGTGCGCCGGTGAGTCGGCCGTCGCTCACGGCGGGAATGCGCGGCGGCAGCGATCGCCCGTCGGAGGCTCGCGCACGACGAACTCCACCTGCTCGAGGATCACGATCTTCGGCACCGTGACGACGAAGTTCTCCGGCAGCGCCCCCGCGCGCTGCACGAGCTCCGTGAGCACCAGCTCCATCGTGCGCGTCGAGTGCACGCGGAGCTCCTCATTCAGTGGCTTGATGCGGATGCCGATGAACGGCGGCAGCGTCCCCTGCTTCGTGCCCACCGCCAGCGCCTCGGCCACTGCGATGCAGTGTCCGTCTTCCTCGGCATCGGGCGCGTAATCGCGCATGGCGCGCTGGGCCACGTCACCGAGCTTGCGCGCGGCGTCCGGTCCGAAGAGCTGGGCGCCGCCGTACACGGTGTGTACCGGCTGCCGAGAGCCCGCCTCGCCCGGGTAGCGCGCGGCAAAGGCGAGGTTGGCGGCGCGGAGGGTGTCGATGCTTGTCGTCGATGTCGGCGTCGAAGCCGGCAGCCAATCGGCCCTTTCGGTGCGCGAGGCCCGCCAGCCTCGCGGGCGACTGGACGATCATCCGGCTCGGCACCTCTGGCGCGATCGAGAGCGTCGAGGTCGACACCGACCACTTCAAGGGCAACGCGCCGGATGCGTGTATGCTCGAGTCGTGCTCCGCGGGACCAGTATTACCACGCTGCGAGAGACCGACGACCGCATCCTCGCCACGTCGATGACCGCGCGGTGGCGGTATATCGACGGGACCGCCGACTTCGGCGCGCAGTTCCCCAAGGTCCGCGATGCGATGCTCGATACGTTCGCGGACCACGACAGCAAGTCCGTGCAGCACACTTTGTATGCGATGGCCCAGGCGGCGATCGAGCAGTGCGCCGCGGTCGCGGAAATCACCATCGTGATGCCGAACAAGCATCACCTGCTGGTGGACCTTGCGCCGCTCGGCCTCGAGAACGCGAACGAGATCTTCGTCCCGACGGCGGAGCCCTATGGCCTCATCGAGGCAACGCTCGTCCGCGGCGCGAACTGACCTCGATCAGCATCGACGCGCGCATCGTCCACTCGCGAGCGGCGGCCCCGGTCGCATATTGCGTGGAGCGCAGCCAAAGCCACTCGACCCGCATCCCGCTATGAAGATTCGTCCCTTTGTTCTCGTCGCCAGCTACATGCTCTCGGCCGCCGGCCTGCTCGCGGCCCAGGTGCCGCAGCAGCAGGCGCCCGCTCGCCCCACTGCCACCTTCGAGGACCGCACCGCCGGCCTCCGGAAGATCGACGGCTACTTCCCACTCTACTGGGACGAGAAGACCGGCAACCTCCTCATGGAGATTCCGCGTTTCGACTCCGAGTTCCTCTTTACCACCGGCCTGACCTCCGGACTCGGGTCGAATGACATCGGCCTCGATCGCGGCGCCGGTGGCCAGGGCAAGGTGGTGATGTTCCAGCGCGTCGGACCGAAAGTGTTTCTCGTGCAGCCCAGCCAGAACTTCCGATCGAGCAGCAGCAACCCGCGCGAGGTGAAATCCGTCGAGGAGTCGTTCGCGAAGTCCATCCTCTGGGGCTTCACGGTCGCGGCGGAGAGCAACGGGCGCGTGCTGGTGGATGCGACGCCGTTCCTCGTGCGTGACATGATCGGCGCCGGTGGTGCATTACGGCCCGGCGCGTGGCGTGTGGATCCGACGCGCAGCGCCATCTACCTGCCCAATACGAAGGGCTTTCCGAAGAACACCGAGATCGACGTCACCCTCACGTTCGCGAGCGAACCACAAGGCGCGCGAGGCAACGCGGCCGGCCCCACGCAGGGGCCCGACCCGATCGGCGCACGCCAGAGTGTTGGCGGTTTCGGCGGCGGGCTCTTCAACGGCAGCGTCGCCAGCGTCACACCGACGCCGGATGCAGTAACGCTGCGCGAGCATGCGTCGTTCGTCGAGCTGCCGGACAATCAGTACAAGCCACGCGTAGACGACCCGCGCGCCGGCTACGGCGGGATCAGCTACGTCGATTACAGCACGCCCATCGGTGAGCCGATGATGGTGCGCTACGTCCGCCGTCATCGTCTCGAGAAGAAGGACCCGACCGCGGCGATGAGCGATCCCGTGAAGCCCATCCAGTACTGGGTCGATTCTGGCGCGCCCGACGACGTGAAGCAGGCGCTGCTCGAGGGAGCGCGCTGGTGGAACCAGGCGTTCGAGGCCGCGGGCTTCACCAACGCGTTCAAGGTCGACGTGCTCCCAGATGGCGCCGACCCGATGGACATCCGCTACAACATGATCAACTGGGTGCATCGGTCGACGCGCGGCTGGAGCTCCGGCGGCACCGTCACCGACCCGCGCACGGGCGAGATCATCAAGGCCACCGTCACCCTCGGCTCGCTCCGCGACCGGCAGGACTACCTCATCTTCGAGGGGCTCACGTCGCCGTACACCACCGGCAGCGAGAAGCCCGGCATCCTCTACCAGACCGCCCTCGCGCGCATCCGGCAGCTCAGCGCGCACGAAGTGGGGCACACGATCGGACTCGGCCACAACTACTACGACAGCGGCAACGGCTGGATCAGCGTGATGGACTATCCGCATCCGCTCGAGCAGCTCAATGCCGACGGGAGCATCGACCTGTCGCACGCGTATGCCGCGAAGATCGGTGACTGGGACAAAGTCACGATCGACTACGGGTACCGTCAGTTCCCCAGTGGGACGAACGAGCACGCCGCGCTCACGAGGATCCTCGACGACGCATGGGCGAAGGACCTCCGCTACTTCACCAACCAGGACATCGACATCCACCCGCGCGCCGACCAGTGGACCAACGGCGCCAACCAGGCGGATGAGCTGAACAACCTGATGAAGATCCGCCGCGCGGCCCTGAACCGGATCGGCGAACAGACGATCCGCACCGGTGCCCCGATGACGATGATCGAGGAGCCGCTCGTTCCGATCTTCATGTACGCTCGCTACGCCGTCGAATCCTCCGCCAGCATGCTCGGCGGACAGGACTACGTGTATGCCATGCGTGGCGATGGCCGAACGCCGACGAAGTGGGAGAGTGCGGCGAACCAGCGGAAGGCACTCGACGCGCTCGTCGCGACGCTGAAGCCCTCCGAGCTCACGGTGCCCGTCAAGCTGCTCGGCCTCATTCCGCCGCGTCCACCGGGTTACGGCATGCATCGCGAACTCTTCGCGCGCACCACCGGCGAGGCATTTGATCCCCTGGCACCGGGCACCACCGCGTCCGACGTCACCATCGGCTTCATGCTGCAGCTCGACCGCGCTTCGCGGATCGTGGCGCAGCATGCGGTGGATCCATCGCTGCCCGGGCTCGAGGAAGTGATCGATCGCCTCACGTCGGCGACGTTTGGTGCATCGACCGCATCCCCATATGAAGCAGAGGTGCGTCGCGCCGAGGAGCGCGTGCTGGTGAATCGGCTGGCGTGGTTGTCGGCGGGGGCGGCCAACGGACAGGTGCGTGCTGTCGCGACGCTGAAGCTCCAGCGTCTCGCGGCGCGGTTGAAGTCAGAGTCCGGGAGGACGGACGCGGACGTGGCGCAGCATGCGCTGCTCGTCGCGGACATTGCGCGCTACCTCGAGCATCCGAGCGAGGTGCCGTCGCTCATTCCGGCGCCGAACGCGCCGCCAGGTGCCCCCATCGGCGACGTCGGCGAGGATTGGCTCGCCGTACCGCCTCGGTAGTACCCCTGCCGTTGCCCCGTATGGTCCAAGTGTCTGGCAGCGGCTGAAGGAAGAGCGTGTGGTCCAGGTCAGGTATCATGGGGCTCGTGGCGAAAATCATTTCGCCACGAGCCCTTTTGCACAAGCGGCGGCGTTCTCTCAGCTCTTTCTCGGCTGTCCTGCTATATGAAACATCCCGTGGCGCACCCCCGTAGCGGGAGAGAGCCCGAACCCCCGGGCCGTTCGTGTTGTCCAAGGGCAGTCCCTCTGCCCGTGATGGCTCCCACCGCCCCGCCGATGCGAAACATCAAGCTGGCCGCTCGGATGCTGCTCAAGACGCCATTCGTTACCGCCATCGCCGTGCTCTCCCTGGCACTCGGCATCGGCGCCAACGCGGCGATCTTCTCGATGTTCGACCAGCTGCTCCTTCATCCGCTCGCCGTGAACGAGCCGAGCCGGCTCGTGAACCTCTCGGCGCCGGGACCCATGCCGGGGTCGAACTCGTGCAACCAGAGCGGCCAGTGCAACGAGGTCTTCAGCTACGCCATGTTCCGCGACCTCGAGAAGGCACCGGGGCCATTCACCGCCGTCGCCGCGCATCGGATCACCAGCGTGTCCATGGCCGTGCGCAACGAGCCGCTCACCGGCGAAGTGGCCATGGTCAGCGGGTCGTACTTCCCGGTGCTCGGCCTGAACGCCGCAGCCGGGCGGTTGCTCACGCCAGACGACGACAAGATCATCGGCGCCAACTTCGTCACAGTCATCAGCTACCGGTTCTGGGAGGACAAGTTCGGCAAGGATCCCAGGGTGATCGGCCAGCCGATCATCGTGAACGGCAAGTCGTACACGATCGTCGGCGTAGCGCCGGAGAAGTTCGATGGAACGACCGTGGGCAGCCGACTCCTGCTCTTTCTCCCGATCTCGATGCGCGGTGAGCTCGAGGGCTTCATCAAGTGGGAAGAGCGGCGCAACTACTGGGTGTATCTCTTTGCCCGACTCAAGCCCGGCATGACCATCGAGAGCGCCGCGCCCGCCGCCAATGCCGTCTATCGCCCGATCGTCACCGACGTCGAGGCGCCGCTCCAGAAAGGCATGAGCGACAAGACAATGGAGGGCTTCAAGAACAAGAAGCTCGTCCTTGCACCGGGCAGCCGGGGCCAGAGCGGCATCAACAAGGAAGCGAAGACACCGATCCTGCTGCTGTTCTCGGTGACGGGCGTGGTGCTCCTCATCGCCTGCGCCAACATCGCCAACCTGCTGCTCGCTCGCGGCGCCAGTCGCGCAACGGAGATGGGCGTCCGTCTTGCCCTCGGCGCAACGCGCCAGAACCTCGTGGCCCAGCTGCTGACCGAAAGCGTGATGCTGGCGCTCGTCGGCGGCGTTGCGTCGCTGCTCGTGGCGCAGTGGACGCTCGGTGTCATCAGCGCGCTGCTTCCCCCGGCAGCGGCCGACACGATCGTATTCAGCATCAGCAGGTCGGTGATCCTCTTCTCAGCGGTGTTGAGCATTGCGACCGGCATCATCTTCGGGCTCTTCCCGGCGATGCACAGCACGCGCAGTGACCTCATCGGCGCCATTCGCGCCGGCGCGGGCCAGATCGCCGGCGGGCGCTCAGCCGCGCGCTTCCGCGCCGGGCTCGTGACCGCGCAGATCGCGTTGTCCATGGGGCTGCTGATCATGTCGGCGCTCTTCCTCAAGAGCCTCATGAACATCAGCCGAGTGGATCTCGGTGTGAAGATCGACCAGATCGCCACGTTCCAGATCGTGCCCCAGCGGACGGGCTACGACAGCGCGCGGAGCGCGGTGCTCTTCAATCGTGTCGAGCAGGAGCTCGCCGCCGTTCCCGGCGTCACCGGCGTCACCGACGGACTCGTTCCGCTGCTGAGCGGCAATAACTGGGGCAGCAACGTCCACGTGCAGGGCTTCACCTGCAGCCCCGACACGGATTGCAACGCACGGTACAACGAGATTGGCGCCGACTACTTCAGGACCTTCGGCGTGCAGCTCATCGCCGGCCGCGAGTTCACGTCCGCCGACCAGCTCGGCGCGCAGCGGACTGCCATCGTCAATGAGGAGTTCGCGAAGAAGTTCAAGATGGGTAATGAGGTCGTGGGCAAGTTCATCGGCGACGACGAAAACGACTCGTTGAACGTCCAGATCGTCGGACTCGTGCGGAACGTCAAATACAGCCAGGTGAAGGATTCCGTGCCGCCGGTGTTCTACCGGCCATGGCGGCAGGATGCGCGGACCCGCAGCATGTTCTTCTACGTGAAGTCGGCGCTGCCTCCCGAGCAGATTCTCGGCACCCTGCGCGCGACGATGAAACGCATCGACCCGAGCCTGCCGGTGGAGGAGCTCAAGACCATGACGCAGCAGGTGAAGGAAAACGTCTTTCTTGATCGCATGATCTCGATTCTTTCGAGTGCCTTTGCGCTGCTCGCCACGCTGCTGGCCGGCATCGGACTGTATGGAGTCCTGTCGTACTCGGTCGCCCAGCGCACCCGCGAAATCGGCGTCCGCATGGCCCTCGGAGCAGATGGTGCCAACGTGCGCAAGCTGGTGATGCGTCAGGTCTTTGTGATGCTGCTCATTGGCGGCGCCATCGGCATCGCGGCGTCGCTCGGGCTCGGCCGCGCTGCGCGGTCGATGCTGTACGAGCTCCAGGGTCAGGACCCCACAGCGGTGGCGATTGCCGTGGTATTGCTGGCTTGCGTCGCTCTCGCGGCGGGTTTCATTCCCGCTCGCCGTGCGGCGATGGTCGATCCGATGAACGCCCTTCGGTATGACTGACGGGAAAGGCAGCGATTCAGCGTTTCGCCATTCGCCACGGGTAAGCACTTGTTGTGTTGTTCTGCAGTTCCGCTGTCCTGTTAACCGTCCGACTGTCCGACTGTCCTTCCAGTCTTAATGGATATTGCCCGCACCGCACCAACCAGGACGCGTCGCAACCTGCTCATCAGCGGGGGCGTTGTCGTGCTTGTCGCGATCACGGCATGGACGATGAGTCTCGACCCCGCGTCGCAGACCATCGAACGTTCCGCGGTGCTCATCGACAGCGTTCGGAAGGGCGACGTCGTGCGCGAAGTGCGTGGGCCCGGCACGCTCGTACCGGAGCACATCCGCTGGATCACGGCGCAGACCAGTGCACGCGTGGAGCGGCTTGCGTCGGAATCGGGCAAGAATGTCGGGGCCGGTGAGCTGCTGCTCGAGCTCAGCAATCCTGATCTCCAGATACAGACCATGCAGGCCGAGCAGCAGGTCCGTCAGGCGCAGATCGAGCTGCTGAACCTCAAGACGACGCTTCGGAGCCAGCTGCTTACGCAGCAGGGAGTCGTCGCGAACACGCGCACGCAGTATGTCAGTGCGGTGCAGGAAGCCGCGGCGGCGGATTCGCTTGCCAAGCGGAAGCTGATGTCGGAGTTCGAAGTGCAGACCAGGCGTGCGCAGCGTGACGAGTTCACGACGCGTCTTCGGGTCGAGCAGGAGCGGCTGAAATTGATGGAGGAGGCCATTGGGTCGCAGATCGCGACGCAAGCAAGCCAGGTGGAGCAGCTCAAGGCGATTGCCGTCAATCAACAGAACCGGCTGCAGTCGCTCCACGTGCGTGCGCCCGAAGGTGGTGTCCTTCAGGACCTCACACTCCAGCTTGGCCAGTGGGTGCCGGAGGGAACGACCCTCGCGAAGGTGGTGCAGCCCGGCCAGCTCAAGGCCGTGCTGCGAATCCCTGAGAGTCAGGCGAAGGACGTGACCATCGGCCAGAAGGCGAGTGTCGATACCCGCAACGGATTCGTGGCCGGGCATGTCATACGAAAGGACCCCTCCGCGCAGGGTGGCAGCGTGACGATCGACGTTGCGCTCGACGGCAAGCTCCCGAATGGGGCGGTGCCGGATCTCAGCGTCGACGGGACCATCGTCATCGAGAAGCTGAACAACGTGCTCTACACCGGACGCCCAGCGTTCAGTGCGGGGTCGGGCTCGGCGTCGCTCTTCAAGGTGTCGGCGGACGGAAAGACTGCGACGCGAGTGCCGGTGGAGCTCGGCCGCAGCTCGGTGAACGTCATCGAGATCACGCGCGGGCTCGAGGTCGGGGACAAGATCATCGTGTCGGACATGTCGCAGTACGCCAATGCAGCTCGCGTACGCATCAAGTAACTCTGGAGATCACGGGAGAATGACGATGGCTTCGAACGGCGACGGCGGTGCACTCATCAGCATGCGCTCCATCAAGAAGGTCTTCTACACCGACGACGTGGAGACCCATGCGTTATCTGACGTGCACTTCGAGATCGCGAAAGGTGAGTACGTCGCCATCAGCGGCCCATCGGGCTGCGGCAAGACGACGCTCCTGTCCATCCTCGGCCTGCTCGATTCGCCGACGACGGGCGAATATACGCTCGCCGGCGAGAGCGTCGCGCGGCTGACGCCGACGGAGCGCGCGCGCGTTCGCAATCGCCAGATCGGCTTCATCTTCCAGGCGTTCAACCTGATCGGGGACCTCTCCGTCTTCGACAACGTCGAGCTTCCGCTGACCTATCGCGACATGCCGGCGTCCGAGCGAAAGGATCGCGTGGCCGCGGCGCTCGAGCGCGTAGGCATGTCGCATCGCGCCAAGCACTACCCCGCGCAGTTGAGCGGCGGTCAGCAGCAGCGCGTTGCGGTTGCGCGCGCGGTGGCGGGCGATCCGGCCATCCTGCTCGCCGACGAGCCCACTGGAAATCTGGACTCCAAGAACGGCGAGGCCGTGATGGAGTTGCTCCGCGAGCTCAATGCGAACGGCAGCACGGTGTGCATGGTGACGCACGACTCACGCTACGCGCAGCATGCGGATCGCGAGGTGTCCCTGTTCGACGGGAAGGTGCTTGATCCGGTCGTTGCCTGATCGGGCGCGCTTGAAAGCGGACACGCGATCAATGAGTGGTGGTGTGCGCGAAATAAAGCGGACGCAGAATGGCGCAGGCCTGACGGCAACGCAGAGGACGCTGCAACAGCAAATGATGTTCTGTCTTCATGCGGGCCGTTTTGCGCTGTTGCAGCGTCCGTCTGCGTTGGGAAGCCTGCGCATTCCTGCGTCCGCCGTTTCGATCTCGGCCGGGGCCGACCAGGCGTGATCGGCCGTTGTCCGCATCAACGGACGATGATGGACCCGTACATGCCGAGCTTGTAGTGCGGCGGTGATTTCTCCGTGTCGGAGAAGCCGCACTCGAGCAGGTACTCGCGACCTGGAAGCAACCGGAAACTCAAAATGCCAGCGGGGCTGACGCTCCCTGGCGCATGGAGAAGACCAAAATTGCTCTCCAGGTATGGCTCGATGTCCCCGTCGACCTTGTCGATCTCCACGATCTTCCGCAGCGACACGCCCTTCTTCAGCAGTGCGATGACCACCTCATGCCGCTGCTTCCCGGCGTTCACCAACGCAAAGCGGTGAACACCTGCGCCGAGCGTGGAGGAATATCGAAACGCATAGTCCATGGCGACGATCGTATCCACGGGGAACCGCTCGGCGCTCGGCGCCTCGGTTCCGGCGACATGAATCGCCGAGTACATGCCGAGCTTGTGATGGCGGGGCTTGCCAGCACTATCCCTGAAAATGCAGATGATCGCGTACGTGCGGCCGGCACGAAGGTCAGTAGACAGCGCGGAAGGTGATGACTTTCCAGCCTCGGCGAACAGCACGCCCACCGGGACGTCGATGTAAGGCGCCAACGGCTTCGCGTCATTCGCGGCCGCAATGAACTGCTGAATCGTGACCCCCGGACGCAGCAGGGAGATGTTCAGCTCATGCCGCACCTTGCCGCGATTCTCGAATCGAAATGCCCGCGGGCCGGCCGGCAGTTCCGCTGGTACGCGGAACGCGTACTCGAACCCCACCACCTTCGTCTCGCCTACAGGATCGCTAAGCGGAAGCGACATCGCCGCCAGGAGCGCGAGGAACGCGATCATGAGACCACTCCGTTCATGGGACGACATGGTGCGATCACCGTACCGTCACCGGAGCTGAGGCGACACCGACCGTCCTGTCCGCGCCGCCGTAGTAGAAAAGCCAGCGATTGCCGTCGCGCACCATCCCCTCCACGAACACGACGTTCGGCACCTGCCCAACGCGCTCCCACGAGCGCTCCGGCCTGAACACAGGTTGATCCGATCGGCGCAGCAGCTTCGTGGGATCATGGCGGTCGAACAGCGCCCATCCCGTTCGATACACGAGCTTGTCGTCGGCCCCGTTGTAGACGAGCCAGATGCCGTCCTTCGTCATGATGGGCGCGGGACCTGGCTCAGTAACGCGCGAATCGAATCGTCCTGCGCGGCGCCGCAGCACGGGATGATCGAGCGCCTCGGTCCAGTGCAACAGGTCGTCCGAATAGGCGATGCCTGTCTGGTCGGGTGTCCCATTCGCGTCGGCCATGTAGTACATCCAGTACTTCCCGTTCACCTTCTCCGGCAGGATCGCGCCGGACTTGGTCCACCCGGTGTTCCATCGGCCCTGCTTCGCGGGCATGATCACGCCCTTCCGGTCCCAGTGCACGAGGTCTTTGGACGTCGCAAGACAGAGTTGCGCGTCGACGGTGTTGTAACCGGTGTACGTCAGGTAGTACGTGTCACCGATCTGCACGAGGCGCGGATCTTCCACGCCACCGTTCTTCTCGTATGAGGCCTCGGGCGACAGCACCGGCTCGGGGCGCGGCGTGAAGTGCACGCCGTCAGTACTACTTGCGTAGCCGAGCCGGGAGGTGCCCGCGGCGTCCTGCGCGCGGAAGAGCATGACGTACTCAGCGCCGCGCTTCACGACCGTCGGATTGAACACGCCCTTCGCCGCGAAGCCGGTGCCGAACGGCGCCAGGACCGGGGTGTCGCTCACCCGCTTCCACTTTCCGAACGGGAGCTGAAGCGCGGCCAGCGCGACCGCAGCAACCGTGAACCGAGCGCGCATCCACATTGGTGCTCCCCGGCGGACCGCCGTAAGTTGAGCCCCAATCGTACTCCACAGGATCGTGTGCCGTGAGGTCTCCCATGAAGCGAAGCTCGATCGCCCTCCTCGCCATTGTCGGCGCCTGCGCCCATCCCGTTTCGCCGGCGCCACAACCTGCCTCTCCGCGCTGGCTCGCGACCTGGACCGCCAGCGCGTCCGAGGGCCCTCGGCGCCCCCCACGCGACTCGATCGACCGCACGCCGACGCTCGTGAACCAGACGCTGCGACTCATCGTTCGTACGTCGATCGGCGGCGATAACGTGCGGATCCGCCTCTCGAACGAATACGGCGACCGCCCACTCGTGATTGGCGCGGCGCACGTCGCCGTCCGTGAGTCCGGCGCGGCGATCGACGCATCGACGGACCGCACCCTGACGTTCGGCGGACGGTCAGGCCTGAGGCTGAATCCGGGTGGTGTGGCGTTCAGCGACCCTGTGGCGCTCCAGGTGCCAGCGCTCCGTGACCTCGCCATCAGCCTCCACCTCGCCGACTCGGCGCGGATCGTGACACGTCATCAACTCGCGCTGCAGACCAACTACGTCGGACGCGGCGACATGAGTGGCGCGCGCACGTTCACGCCCGATACCACGCTGTTCGTGTGGCCATTTCTCGTGGGCGTCGACGTCACCAACCGCGCTGCCGTCGGCGTGGTGTCGACGATCGGAAACTCGATCACGGACGGCGCCCTGTCATCGCGCGACGCCAACACGCGGTGGCCAAACGTCCTGGCGGCACGGCTCAGCGTCGGAGAAGCACCAATCGCCGTGGTGAACTCCGGTATCTCAGGCGGCCGAGTGCTGACGTTCGGCGCCGGTCCCAGCGCGCTCGCGCGTTTTGATCGTGACGTCCTCGCGACGCCTGGCCTCACGCACGTGATCCTCCTCGAGGGCATCAACGACATCGGCGCGAGTGCGCGCGATGGCGTGACGGCGGACGACATCATCTTTGGTTATCGACAGCTCATCATGCGCGCCCACGAGCGCGGCGTGCGGATCATCGGCGCGACACTCACGCCCGCGGGTCCGCGGCCGTCGTTCACGCCGGCGCACGAGGCGCGACGCGCTGCCGTGAATGTCTTCGTCAGGACGAGCGGTGAATTCGATGGCGTCATCGATTTCGATGTGATCACGCGCGATCCGTCCAATCCACTCCAGTTCCTGCCGGCGTTCGATTCCGGCGACCACCTCCACCCCCGCGATGCAGGCTACAAGGCGATGGGCGAGGCGATCGACCTCTCACTCTTCGGTGTGAGGCGGTGATGACTATGCCCCTGGAATCTCTCAAGCGTGCGGGACCCTGTCGGGAACAGGCGCGCGCCACGTAAACTCCTGCGCAGCTGACACGCAGTTTCCCGAACCGGACCGTTCATGCGCCTTCGTTTAGGATTGCTCGTTGTGTTCCCGCTGTCGCTGCACGCACAGGTAAGCCGTGACAGCACCATCACTGTATCGACCAACCGGACGACGCGGGTAGTAGCGGATCGCGCCTCGTTTTATGTGGTCGTCGAGGGCGTGGCTGAAACCGCACTCGACGCGGTCAGCCGCGTCGACACGAAGTTGAAGGCCGTAGTGGACGCACTCAGGAACTCCGGAACTCGGGTGGAAGTGGATACGCCCATCAACTACACCGTCGGCGCGACGCAATCGCAGAACGGCTATCCAGCACCACAGTCCCCGGCCACCAACACTGCGCGCTCCGTGATCCGGGTTCAGCTCACGCGTGTCGATCAACTCGCGAAGGTGATCGCTACCGCGATCGCCGCCGGTGCCGCATCAACGTCCACGGTGGCGTTCGAAACGTCGAACGCCGATTCGATACGCCGCGTCCGGCTCGCCGAGGCCATCGCATCCGCCCGCGTTGACGCCGAAGCGATGGCGCAGGCGCTGGGCGGGCATATCGGCGCGCTCGTTGACGCGAGTACTTCAGCCGGGCCATCGTTCCAACAACCGCCGACATTGAACTTCGATGGCCGGTTCGGGCAGCAGTCCCCAGTGCCTGACGCCGCTATCGTCACGTCCGTGGTCGTACGTTATCGCCTCGTTCACTGACCCATTCACGCTCCTGATTCAAAGCATGCATCCACGTATCCAGGAAGTGCTCACCGCACTCGACGACACCCGCGACTCGTTGACCAAGGCGATCGCCGGCATTCCCAGCGACAAGCACAACGTGCGGCCGTCGGACGAGCGTTGGTCCGTCGCCGAAGTCATCGAGCATCTTGGCCTGGTCGAGACGCGCATTGCCAACCTGCTCTCCGAGAAGCTCGACGCCGCTCGCCACGCCGGTCTTCCCGCGGAGACCGAGTCGACGCCAGTTGCGCCGATGCTCGATGTCGCTGGCGTGATCAGCCGGAGCAATCCGATCATCGCGAGTGAAGCGTCGCGGCCGCGCGCGGGCCTTTCTACCGAGGACGGCCTGAAGGTGCTCACGGACCGGCGCTCCGGTTTGCGGAACGCGATCACGGCCGCCGACGGACTTGCGCTCGGTTCCGTCGAGGCTTCGCACCCGCGACTGGGCACGCTCAACGTCTATCAGTGGTTGCTCTTTCTCGCGGGACACGAGGCTCGACACACGGACCAGATTCGCGAAGTGGCGCGCTCCGTCTAGCGACTCCCTCAGAGCGAGACGATAGGCGGTGGCGGCAACGCCATGGCCCGCTGTCACCTTCTGAAGATTCGCTTCGTAGGGTATGCTTAATCCGAGCTCGCAGTCAGTGCCTCGGCACGCTTCCCACCCTCGAGATGACCTCCATCAAGCGTTCGTCCGCCGTTCCGCTCGCCATGGTTCCGGCGCTGGCGGCGCTCGTCGGCTGCAACAACGGCCCGGCCACTGTGTCCGGCGTGGACCCGTGCCTGCCGCAGGTCTACAACGAAGCGGCGTGTCTCTACGCCACGCAGCATCAGGGCTACTACTACGGCGGGGCGTGGTATCATCACGCCTACGCGATGCCGTTTCTGTATTACCACAACGGCTACTCCGGCTACGTGGGCTCGGGCGGCAGGGTGCGGTCACTGGGGACGTCGGCCTATTCGCCGCATCCGGCAGGTGCATCGGCCGGGCGAACAACGGTCGTGCGCGGCGGCTTCGGAGGCATCGGCGGCGTTCGCGGGTTCGGCGGGAGCTGACGTGGAACGCATCGCGAGCACGCCACGCCCCGACTGGCAGGCTACGGTCGAGGAGCGCGGCCTCAAGTGGCACACGGGTCAGACGCCGTACTGGTCGGAAGACGCGTACTACCGCTTCACGACCGATCAGATCGACACGCTCGAGCGCGCGACGAACGAGCTGCATGAGCGCTGCCTCGAGGCGGTGCAGCATGTCATCGACGAGCAGCGCTACGATGAACTGAAGATCCCTGCGCACGCCATTCCGCTGATCACGACGAGCTGGGAGGCGGAGCCGCCAAGCGTGTATGGTCGCTTCGACCTGGCGTATGATGGCAAGAGTCCGCCGAAGATGCTGGAGTACAACGCGGACACGCCGACGTCGCTGCTGGAGGTGTCCGTCATCCAGTGGGACTGGCTCCAGGCGCTGCACCAGGGCGCCGACCAGTTCAACTCGATCCACGAAAAGCTCGTCGCGTACTGGCAGTACATCCAGGACGACCTGAAGAGCAGCGGACCGCTCGGGCCGGTGGTGCACTTCGCGTCGGTGGACGACCTCGAGGACGGCATGACGGCGGCCTACCTCGCCGAGACCGCGGCGCAGGCTGGTCTGCAGGTGAAGCTGATCGCGATGGCGGATATCGGCTGGGATCCTCAGGCGAGGGAGATGTGCGACCTCCAGGACGCTCGCGTAGACACACTCTTCAAGCTGTATCCGTGGGAGTGGATGATGCACGAGCCATTCGGCGACCACCTTCGTGTCGCGAAGACGCTGCTGATCGAGCCGGCGTGGAAGATGGTGCTGTCGAACAAGGGTATCCTCCCCATCCTGTGGGAGATGTTCCCGGGGCACGGCAACCTGCTGCCGTCGTACTTCGACGAGCCGCACGGCATGTTCGAGTATGCGAGGAAGCCGCTGCTCTCACGCGAAGGCGCGAACGTGACCGTGCATACCATGAAGGAGCACGTGGAGTCGACGGGCGAGTATGGTGCCGAGGGCTACGTCTTCCAGGAGCTGGCGCCGATTCCCGACTTCGACGGCAAGCGACCGATCATCGGCTCATGGATCATCGGGCAGGAGGCGGCGGGGATCGGCGTCCGCGAGGCGGATGGTTGGGTAACAGGAAATACGTCGAGGTTCGTGCCGCATCTGTTTCGTTGAATCGTAGATTTGGGTTGAACAGACGTTGATCGTTGGCATCGCGAATCTGACGAATCCTCGCGAATCTCCACGAATTAAACAAAACAATAATAATTTATATTTGGACGAATAATTGCTGGTTGTCGGGACGGAGCGATTCGCGTGGATTCTTGGAGATTCGCGTGATTCGCGATGCCAACGAGCAACGTTCTTGTCCTTTTCCTCAAGACGCATTTCGCGAGGATTCACAGAACCAAACGTCCGTTGGGGGAGTATAGAAAGCGTACCCCTCACGCCAGGATCCCCGAATGAGAAGCACACTGATCCGCGCTACGGCGCTACTCTCCTTGATCGCAGCGCCGGCCTTCGCGACTGCTCCGGCTCAGATCGCTCCGCTCGATACTGTCGTGCTCGCCGGCGGCTGTTTCTGGGGCGTTCAGGCGGTCTTCCAACATGTGAATGGTGTCGTCAGCGCCACCTCCGGCTACGCCGGCGGACGCGCCAACCGACCCAGCTACGAGCAAGTGAGCACCGGCAACACCGGTCATGCGGAGGCTGTTCGCGTGGTCTACGACCCGGCGAAGGTCAGCTACACAAAACTGCTCGACGTCTTCTTCACCGTCGCCCACGACCCAACGGAACTCAACCGCCAGGGTCCGGACCGCGGCACGCAGTATCGCTCCGCGCTCTTCTTTACCAGCGAAACCCAGAAGGCAGCGACGAACGCCTACATCGCGCAACTGGTGAAGGGCGGCGAGAAGGTCGTCACCGAAGTCGCGCCGCTGAAGGACTTCTACCTGGCGGAAGCCTACCATCAGGACTACGCGACGCTGCACCCGAACGAACCCTACATCTACTACAACGACGCACCCAAGATCGCCGCCCTCAAGAAGCAGTACGCGTCGCTCTGGACCGACAAGCTGGCCGCGCACTGAAGTCTGACAGTCCGACAGTCTGACCCGGGCGGCTGGCTTCGCCAGCGCCCTCGTCGGACGGCGGGTCAACCACAGTCTGACAGCTGTTGCCTACACGACCCGGTCCCTCGCCGGGTCGGTAGGCGTTCTGTGTTCCGGCAGGTGGCAAAAGAGGCGCAGCAACCCGGTTGCGTATCTGGAACAGCTGTCAGACCTCAATTGGCCCGCTGTCAGACGAGCAGCCGCGCAGCGGCGAGCGGGTCAGACAGGTCAGACGGTCAGACTGCCGTCATCGTTCCTTGCATCAGCATCACCAGGGTGCCATCGGCGCGTAGCTCGCCCGTGACAACCACCAAGGCGCGCCCTGACCTCGCAACCCGGCCGATCGCCGCGAACTCTGCGCCCTTCGCCGGCGCGAGCATGTTCACCTTGAACTCCACCGACAGCACGTTCCGCCCCGGCTCCATCACCGTGAGCGCCGCGTAACCACACGCGCTGTCCACGACCGACGCTCCCACGCCCGCGTGCAGGAAGCCGTCCTGCTGCGTGAGGTCTTCGCGAAAGGCGAGCGCAATCACGACCTCCCCCAACTCCACGCGCTCGAGACGCGCACCGAGCGCGGACATGAAGCGCTGGGTGGCAAAACTGGTCCTGACGCGCGCCTCGAAGTCGGGATCGCGTGCAACGAGCGTCATCGCGGAATCGTGCTGGTCGCGCGCGGCGTCGGACGTCGCTCGGCCAGTGAGTGCACCGAGCGAAGCACGACTGCCCACGCCTCGGCCTGCGGTGCCACGAGGTCAAAGTGGCCTGCGCCAGGAATGATGATGGCTTCGGGCGATCCTCCGGCCTCACGCTCGCGCGTCGCGAACTTGCGGCTCTGCGTCACCGGCACGATTGGATCCGCGTCGCCATGGATGAGGATCATGCGCGCCCCAATCGGTGTGCGATCAATCGGGCTGACGGCGTGATAGCGATCGGGGAACGTGGCCGATGTCCCACCCATGAGTGGAGTCACCGCGCCGTTGCAACCACCCGGCGACCCGCCATACTCCGCGAGATCAGTGATGGCCGCCAGTGCAATCACGCCCGCGAGCGGCAACGGCGGCTTGCTCGACCTGAAAATCCCCGTGGTCTCGTTCTGCCTGCGCGACGCGGCCCAGAGGGCGAGCTGCCCACCCGCGGAGTGCCCCATGAGGATGACGCGCGCGGTGTCGATGCGCGGAAACTGCAGCGCGAGCGCACGCACGTGATCGACGGCGCGCGAAATGTCGTCGAAGGTGCCGGGCCACCCGCCGCCTGGATCCCCGACGCGCCGGTATTCGATCGTCCAGGTGGCGAATCCTTCCCGCACGAGCGATGCGGCCGCCGGCGCAACGTGCTTCAGGTCGTACTGCGAGCGCCAGCAGCCCCCGTGGATGAACACCACGAGTGGAACAGGATTCGAACCAGCGGGAAGGCGCAGCTCCCCGAACTGCAAGGGATCCTGTCCGTAGGCGATGCGGTAGTCTGCTGGTGAGACCGCCGTCGTTGTGAGCTCCGAGTATTGAATCATGCGTCGCGCCGGTTGATTGCCTGCGCACGCGATGATCGCGAGCGCGACCGCAACACATCCAAGCCTGGCCAGCCACACCGTGCCGCCCAGTACGCGCCGATCAACGTTGAACGACCGTTCCTGCCCTCGACTCGACAAGCGCCTGGT
The DNA here is from genome assembly GCA_046589725.1 of Gemmatimonadaceae bacterium. Classification (GTDB taxonomy): domain Bacteria; phylum Gemmatimonadota; class Gemmatimonadetes; order Gemmatimonadales; family Gemmatimonadaceae; genus AG11. The sequence goes on along the minus strand of JBKJUW010000030.1, from coordinate 23,156 downwards.
AGACCAGAGTGGGAAACTTCCCGGCAATGTCCGCGCGCAGGGGCAGCTGGTTGATCATGAAGACAATGACAAGGCCTTCCTTCGGGTCCACCTTGTACGTGCTGCCATACGCCCCACCCCAACCAAACGTGCCGACCGACGCGAGGCCATCGGCGCCGAGCTTCTCGACCGTCTCGAAGCCAAGTCCGAATCCCTTTCCGGGACTTCCGTAGACGCTGATCTGGTTCGACGTCATGAGGTCGACCATCTTCGGCGACAGGTAGCGCACGCCGTTGAACTCGCCGCGGTTCAGGATCATCTGAAGGAAGCGCGCATAGTCCTGCGCCGTCGAGACGAGTCCCGCTCCGCCCGCAAAGTTCTTGCGCGGTCCGTCCACATAGTTGCCTTGACCGCGCGGACCGTCGGGCGCGCGCACCAGCCGATCCGCGCTGTCCGCATAGACCGTGACGAGGCGGTTGCGCTTCGCGAGCGGAAGGAAGAAGTACGTGTCGCTCAGCCCGAGCGGCGCCGTGATGCGCGTGCGAAAGAACTCGTCGAGCGGAATACCCGAGGCACGCTCGACGACGCAGCCGAGGATGTCGATGTTGTAACCGTAGACGAACGCTTCACCAGGCTGTGAGACGAAGGGCAGCGAGGCGAGTCGCTCCATCGACGTACAGATCGGCTCCTCCTTGTCCGCTGTGTACCATCCCCAGCCGGCGGCAGGGCCGAGCTGCTTCGCGGCGTACTGCTGCGCGATGTAGTTGTCGGTGCCGTACGAGATGCCGGCCGTGTGCGTGATCAGGTCCTTGATGGTGATCTGGCGCCTCGCCGGCACTGGCGTGCGACCGCTGTCGGACCGGAGCGCCACGGTGGTGTGCGCGTATGCCGGAATGAAGCGACTCACCGGATCGGTCAGCGCGATCTTTCCCTCTTCCACCAGCATGAGGATTGCGGCGCTGGTGAAGGCCTTCGACTGCGACGCGATGCGAAAGATCGCGTCGGGTGCCAGGCGGAGTGCGGATCCCTTGTCGGACCAGCCGACGCTCTTCTCGTAGACGACCTTGCCATCACGAAGCACGAGCCCGACGGCGCCGCCGATCCGGTTCGAGTCGACGTACTGCTGCATGAAGCGATCGATGCGGGCGAGTCGATCAGTGGAGAATCCGAGCTTGTTCGAGCCTTGCGCACCGCCGGCATACGGCAGCGTGAGAGCAAAGAGGATGATGGCGACGAAGCGCGAGCGTATCTGGGGAGGAGTCATGCACGCATGTGGTCAGCACGCCAGTCACGAATCAGCAGCTTGATCTGCTTGCGATCCGTGATGCGTTCGTTGAGGACTTTCGACGCAAGCTCGGGTAGCTCCGCGTCCGAGGCAAAGCGAAGCGCAATCAACTGACTCGGCGTCAGCTCGTCGAGGCGTGACTGCATGTTGGCGGGCATCACACGCGAGAGGCGAAGTCGCTCCTCGAGACGGATGAGCCGGTCCTGCACCGCGAGCGGAAAGACGCGGAGATACCAGAGGAGGAGAAGCAGGATGACCCCGACGAGAATCGCCGCGTGCGACTCCACGGTGGGATGCGTGAACGAGCGGTAGATCGCCCAGATCAGGTTCAGCAGTGCCAGCATGCCGGCGACGTAATGGTAGCCCGGTACAAAGCGCGCGTGGTTGGCTGCATTCTGCTGGCCGGAGGAAGGGCTCATGTGCTTGGTCTTTGGGTCGTGGGAGGATCAGCGAGCGCGAGATGGTCGAACTGCCCCAGCCCGGAACGACAGTGCACCGCAACGGCCTAACTTGGCAGCCCCGGCCCCGGTTCGCGAGTCTGCACGCGGTTGAGCGCCTCGAGCGCGGCCTCGCTCGCATCCACCTTGCCCGAAACAGCCGGCGGAGTGGCGCCCGCCTCCAGCAGGACACGAACCGTCGCGCCATAGTCGCCCTGCTCCTTTCGCCAGCAGTTCTGCGAGCCGTGCAATGCCCAGCCGAGCGGTGTCAGGTGATACTGGTCCCCGCGATCCTCTAGCGCCGCGCCGTGCTGCACGAGTTCGCGCGCCATTGCCGCATTGCCCATCCACGCTGCCCAGTGCAGCGGAGTTCCGCCGTCCTGCCCGCGGACGTCGGTCGGCCAGCCGGCTTCCAGCATCAGTCTCACAACCGCTGTGTTGCTGGAAGCTGCGGCGACGGCGATGCTGCGTGCGTCGTCGTCCTGCATCGATGTCGCGAAGCTCGCCGTGCCAGCGGAGAGAAGCGTGCGCACCAGGGTTTCATCGCCAGTCTCCGCCGCGCGAATCAGCTTGAGGTCATCGGAGCTTTGCGACATGAGGAAATCGTAGACGTCTTCGTGGCCGAACTGGCGCGCAACGCTGTGCGGCGTGGCTCCGGTGCCGAGCGTCCAGATGTAGATCGCGCCGCCGGCGCGCAGGTTCCGCATGGGAAACCATTTCTGGGACACGCGCATGCGGAGCAATGCCGGGTCCGCGTTGAGATGTTTTTTCACCAACTCCAATGCACCGAGCGCCGACGCCAGGAGGATGTCGGTGCGTGCGCCGCGGGTGACGAGATATCGGGCGACGTCAGCGTGGTCGCGCACCAGGTACTGCGCAGGTGTGGATTCGTGGTCGACGTCGATGGCGTCGATGTCGGCGCCGTGGCGCAGGAGCTCCTGCGCGACATCGACGGTCGCGGCAACGTGGAGCGGCGTTTGCCCGTCGCCGCCGCGCGCGTGAACGAGATCGGGATCGGTGTCGAGCAGTTGGATCAGCGCGTCGAGCATGCCGAGTCGTGCGGCCGAGTGTGCGTCAAGGCGCGCGCCGCGGGCGATGAGGGCTGGAGCGATCGTGACATCGCAGGTGTCGAGCACGCCGAAGCTCCCTGCCCACCAATCACTGCGGGCATTGATGTCGGCGCCGTGGCGCAAGAGGACCTCGACCATCGCGAGATGCCCCTTGCCGGCCGGATGCGCGAGCACCGTCGAGCCGAACGGATCGTGAGGGATCGGCGCCTTGAGCATGGCGCGGAGCGCGGCATTCGTTGCGAGAATGGCGTCGGCGGTCGCGGCGTCGTTGGTCCGGAAGGCTTCGAGGAGTCTCGTGGTGTCGTCCATTGTGGCGCGAATTTACCTGGCGGACCGGCGTTCCTTGGATGTCTTTCGTGGACGGCCTCCCTTCACTCCGTTCGTCCGCGCCGCTGCACTTTTCGCGTCACTCTTCGATGAACCGCCTGCCTTCCCGAGTACCTTTGCCGCATCGCGTCGCCCAAAAGTCGAGCTGATGAGGCCCGGAACACTGATATCTGAATCCAGCGCGTCCCATATCACTCCAGCTCCTGCCGGATCGAGCTCCAGGTCGGCGCGTTGCGCGTGCGTAGCTTGCTCGAGTCCGTAGACCATCGACGCCGGAAAGGCGAGCGCGAGCCCATTCGAGAGCTCGAGAACGACGCGCTCCGTGCGCTTATCGTACCGAGCCGACACTGCACGAAGCCCAGCGGCGCGATCAGCCTTTTCACTCGCGATGGCGCCAGGCACCTGCGCGAGAATATCCGCGTCGGTCAGTCGGCGGAGTTTAGAGCTCGCCATCAATTCGTCTCCATTCGCGCTGGAACAGCGCAACGTTGTCTTCCGTGATGCGGACCGCGGCACGAATATTTGCGATGCTCATGCCTTCAATGCGACGAATAGCGACGGGGTCCACGTCGAGGACGACAACGGTCCCCGCCTTGATCGCGTGAACATGTGCCGGGCCATGTTCCAGGGATCCTTGGTAGATCATGAAGCGAAATCCGTCGATCCGAAGGACTGTCGGCACAATGTGATAGTAACCCAAACGATTGGGTTATTCAAGCCAACAGTCATTCGTTTGCCCTTGCGCCATAGGCGACATGCTGGAATCAAGAGTCATTTCGAGACGCTACGCGCGAATCCCGGCCTTGACTTCTGGCCACTATTGTTGAATTATCAGCATAGTTGAAAAATCAGCAGCCCTCATCGCCCGCGCATCATGACCGACAAGACCGAAGCCAACGCCCTCTCCCGCCGCGAACGACAGGTCATGGACATCCTCCACCGGCGTGCCGAAGCCACCGTCGCGGAGATCATGGCGGAGTTGCCGGACCCACCGACCTACTCCGCAGTCCGGTCGGTCCTCCGCATCCTCGGCGAGAAGAAGCTCATCCGATACAAGGAAGACGGGCCGCGCTACGTCTACTACCCCGCCCAGGACACCGAAGAGGCGCGCGACGATGTCCTGGCGCACGTCGTCCGCACGTACTTCGCGGGCTCGCCGGAGCAGGCCGTCACCGCGCTGCTGCGGATGTCCGACGTCGACATGAAGGCCGACGACATCCAACGCCTGCGCGACTCCATTCGCAACGCGCGCAAGACCGGGAGATAAGACAATGACCTTCTCCCTCCTCGTTCTGCTCATCAAGGCGACGGTCATCCTCGTCGCCGCACTCGGCATCACGATCGCGATGCAGCGCACGTCGGCGACCGCACGCCACCTGGTGTGGCTCGTGACACTCGGTGGCCTGCTGTGCGTTCCCGCGCTGACCGCGTGGTCACCGCTGCGCCTCCCTGTACTTCCAAAGACGGGCTACGACTTCAACGTCTCCGTCGCCGACGCGCCGAGCGGTCAGGAGGTCTCGTCGAGGTCTGGCAATGGTGAGGGGGATGCCATGGTCGTCTCACGGAGCGGCGTCGTGATCAGCGCCTCATCGACTGGATCGTCGATCAGCACGCGACCCGGAACCCGCGCCCCCGCGACCACCCCACCAATATCGCCCATATCGTGGTTCGCGTTGAGCGGTCTCTCGCTCATCGTCGCAATCTGGGGGACAGTCGTTATCGCAATTTTGCTCAGCCTCGCCTGGGCAGGCATGAGCGTGCGGCGCATCGTGCGCAACGCGCGCCCGCTCGACTCGCCCGACTGGATGACGCCGCTCTTCGAGATCGCCGACCGCATCGGACTCGACGACGCGCCGCGCCTCCTCCAAAGCACCGAGGCGAAGATGCCGTTTGCCTGCGGCATCACGAAGCCCACCATCGTGCTGCCCGCAGAATCCGAGAGCTGGACGCTCGACCGCCGTCGCGCCGTGCTCCTCCACGAGCTCGCACACGTTCGTCGCCACGACCTGATCGGCCACACCCTTGGCCGCCTTGCGTGCGCCGTCTACTGGTTCCACCCACTCGTCTGGACCGCCGCCAAGCGCCTTCGCTCCGAGAGCGAGCGCGCCTGCGACGATCTTGCCCTCGCCTGTGGAACTCGCGCGACCGATTACGCGGAGCACCTGCTCGACATCGTGACGTCGGTGCGTGGCGATTCCACCCCCCTCGTGGCGCTCGCGATGGCGCGGCGCAAGGAGTTTGAAGGACGCATGCTCGCCATACTCGATCCACACCTGCGGCATTCGACGCCGAGTCGCAAGCAGTCAGCGGCGCTCATTGCGGCGCTGGCGTTGATCTCGCTGACCGTTGGTGCCGTTGCGCCGGTCGCGCGCTCGGCAAATGCGGCCGTCGTCGCGGTGACGCCGCCCGTGCAAAAGGCCGCCGAGGTGAAGGCGCCCATCGTGGCTTCCCCAGTATTGCATGATGCTCCGCTGCGCGTGCAGGCGCCGGCGTATCCGAACTCGGGCGAGCCCGGTGTGATGTCGCAGCGCACCTCGTACGTGAAGTCGACGAAGACGTCGACGGCAGTTTTGCAATCGTTCGCTCCGTTGGGGGGTGCGTCGACTGCGTTGGCCGAGCCGCGATCAGAGATGAGCATCGAGGCATCCACGACAGCCCTCGCGAACGCGAGCGCGCGAATCGGCATCACCACGGCGGCGGCAGTACTCGCCTCCCTCGGCATCGATACGAAGGGGCTGAAGGCCGACAGGGGCTCGCAGGAACGGAAAGGCGACAAGGGTCTCGACGATCGGCCCGTCCTACTCGCGCGTGTCTTGAAGAGTGACACGAGCGCCTCGCTGCGCCGCATCGCGGCGTGGGGGCTTCAGGAATACGCGGAGACGCAGGTGGCGAGCGAGGCGCTTGCGGGCGCCGTTCGGCACGATACCGACTGGCATGTGCGCGAGATGGCGGCGTGGGCGCTCGTGGGAGGCAGCCACCAGTCGATCGCAGCAGATGCGCTCGTCGCTGCGCTCAGGAGCGACACCGACGAACATGTGCGCGCGACGGCCGCGTGGGCACTCGGCGAGTACAACGATCGCACGGCGGCCGATGCGCTTGGCGCCGCGCTATCGGATCCGTCGGTGGAGCTTCGCCAGCGCGCCGCCTGGGCGCTTGGAAACATCTCGCTCAAGCAGGCTCCGAAGGCGCTGATCGCGGCGCTGAAGGACAAGGATGCCCGCACGCGAAAGGTTGCCGCATGGGCGCTCTACAACATCGCGGACGTATCGGCAGCGCCCGCAATCGAGAGTGCGCTCAAGGTGGAGCAGGACACCAACGTCCAGCTTGCAATGATCCGGTCGCTCGCGGTGCTCGGCGAGCAGTCAGTCGATGCATTGAAGGGCTTGCTCGAATCTTCGGATCCGCGGGTAAAGAACATGGCGGTGCGCGCTCTTGCCGGCGGTCACGCAGCGGGACCGTGGCCGTGGCCCTGGCCGATGCCGCGGCCATTCCCCTGATCGCTCAGGAGTGGGCGCAGCAATGCGCCCGTTCTTTCCGACAACAGTGCTGATTTTTCACCCTTACGCCCGGCCACTTGCGGGCATCGCCAACGGAGCAATCATGCAACGCATAGTCGGGATCCTCACCGCAACCATGCTTGCCTGCATGAGTGGCGCGGAAGCGGCGGCTGGAACGTACGACGCGCTCGGAGAGAATGCCGCGCCGATCGACGTTAGCGCACTGCTCACTGCCGCGAATGGCGCGCCGGCGATGATCTGCGCACTCGCCGCGCAATCGGTGCGCAACTACGGGTGGGGCGATCGTACAGACGCGCCGTACACACCACTTGGTGGAGCGTCGAGCCTGCGCGATGACGACTATCGGAGGCGGAATGAAGCGCTGTTCTCCGCGGCCGACAATGAGCGACTTCTCGCGGGCCTCGCGTCGCCGGATGCGTGTGTGCGTGAACTCTCGGTGCGGCTGGTGAGTGGACAGCGTAGCGAGGCTGTTGCCGCTGCATTGTTGACGCGGCTTGCGTCACCTGATGCTGCCATGCGTGAAGTGGCGTCGTTCGGCCTGGGAATCGCACGACCCGCCTCGGCGATCGGTGCGCTCATCAACGCATTGCACGATGCCACACCAAACGTGCGCGCCAACTCGGCGTGGGCACTTGGGCGGATCGACAATGGGCGCGCGCTTGCTCCGCTGGTAACGCTCTTCGGCGACCAGGACGCGAAAGTGCGCGAGGCGGCTGTCGTCGCTGTGGGGCACCTCGATTCCACGAGCGCAGTCGCCGCGCTGATGCGCGTGCTTCAGCAGGACGAGTCGCCACGGGTACGGCGCGTTGCCGCCTGGGCACTTGGGCAGAAGGAAGCCAGTGAGGCGGTCGCCGCACTCGGTACCGCGCTCGGCAAGGAGCGCGATGCGCGCGTCCGCGAGATGATCGTGTGGGCGCTCGGCAACTCTCGTGGACGCAGTGCGACGACGGCTCTTGCAACGGCACTGCGAAAGGACGACGACGATGCCGTTCGCGAGACGGCCGCGTGGGCGCTCGCCGAGTTGAACGATCGCAGCTCCGTGGAAGCTCTCGGTGCGGCTGCGGAGAGCGACCGCAGTCCCCGCGTGCGCGGTACGGCGGCGTGGGGCATTGGCCAATTGCGCGGCGAAGGCGGAAAGGCGCCGGCGGGCCTGCTCAAGGCGTTGAGGGATGACAGCGACGATGTGCGCCTCAAGGCCGCGTGGGCGCTCGGCCAGATCGGCGATCCCGTGGCACTCGGCGCCATCCGCGATGCGTTGAAGGCGGAGAAGAGCAACGAGGTTCGTCGCGCGCTGATCCGTGCGATGATCAAGTCGGGCGGAAAGTCGGAGGAGTCGCTCACCGAGTTACTGACGTCGAGCGACGCGTCGGTGCGTGAGGCAGCGGTGCGAGGGCTCGCGGGCAACAACTCATTCAACCCATGGCCGTGGCCATGGCCCCGCCCGCGGCCCTTTCCATGAGACGCGCCGTATTGATTGCGGGGCTCGTGTCGGTGGGGTTTGGCCCCCAAGCCTCGCTAGCGCAGGGGCCGCACGTGACGAGCGACGATACGCCGACGACGGCACAGTCGTCGTCGGCGAGCGCGGTGGAGCAATGGGAAGAGGCGATCGCGCAGCGTCTTACCGATGCCGACGCATGGAGTCGCATCGGCCAGCGACTTCACGCCGCGGGACACTATCGCGAATGCATTGCTGCGTTGGAGCGGTCGCTCGTGCTGCGTGTTCGACACGCGCGCGAGGATGACAACCTCATCGCCGATGCCTACGTGAAGCTGGGCAACGTGAAACAGGCGGCACGCTGGTCGAGGCAGGCGCGGCCAGCCAGCGCGCGTCTCGAAGCGCCACCACGGGGAAATCGAAGCGCGGATTTGTAGCATCAACCGACCGCGGAGAATGCGTCGTATATTCTCCGTCAGGGTGGGGCCGTCTCCAACATTCGGTGAATGCTCAAGTCACGATGGATCCATTGGCACGGCGTGGCCGTGTTACACCTGGACTACGCCAACTTCAAGACGGACATCGATGGACTGCGCGCCGAGGTGCACGAGGCGGATGTGGAGATCCAGCGCGAGCTAAAGGGGTCGGTGCTCGTGCTCATTGATTTGCGAGACACCGTGGCCTCCGGCGCGGTCGTGAACCTTTTCAAGGATAGCTCGGCGCTGACGAATCCCTATGTTCGCCGGCATGCGTTGATTGGCATCAGCGGAATGAAGCGGTTTCTTGCGGACAAGGTGGCGCGACTCACGGGGCGACCGATGCGGCTGTTCGATACAGAGGCGCAGGCGCTCGACTGGTTGACGAAGGGCGAAGCGGGTGAGAACGCTGGCGAGGTGATCGGGGTGAATCCCACCACGTAAACGGCGTGCTACTTCCAGAAGCCCGCGCGGCCTCCAAAGGCCTTGATCCCCTGACGCCCCTCAAGTCTCGACGAACGGATTCGGGTGCGCAAAGCGCCGTACTTCGGGCTCAATGCGCTGGTTGATCTCATCAAGCGCGCGCTGCATGCGCATGCGCACGAGCACGAGCAGCCGGCGCTCGTAGTCACCGAGCGACGATGCTTCGTCGCGCATGACGCGCACGGCCTTGGGCACGGCGACATGCACCACGCGCGGTCCAAGAGGCCTCGGCAGCATGTTGGCCATGGTGTTCCGCCAGCCCCTGCGCATCATGCGGTCGCGAATCCGTTTGAGGCTTTCCGACAACTGCTCCTGCGTGAGCAGCGGAGTTCTGTAGACGTCGGCCGTGAATTCGCCGAGCCGCTTTGCTTCTTCGGCCATGGCGAGGTCATGCTTCAGGTCGCGTTGCCGACTGGCGGCTTCTGTTCCCGTGTCGGACCGTGACTGCGCCAGCGCGCGCCTGACTGTGCTCGCGAGTCGCGCGACGCGCTTGTCCATGTCGCTCGACGACTCGACGACGTGGCGAGCCTCCAGCTGTTCAACGAGCGCGCGGCGGAACGCAAGCTGTCGTGCGAAGAAGTCACCAGGCGTCGCGTTGTCGTATGCGAACGTCTGCATCTGTCGCGCGAGGACGTTCAGCTGTAGTGCATGGAAGCGGCTTGCGACCGAGGACTGGTCCCCGCGCGGGAGCTTCAGCGCGCGCTCGATCAACTGCATTTCACGGGTGAGACGCACACTGATGTCGTTGACGAAGCGGTACTTCCAGACGATCGGCACGATGTAGACAGGCTTGTCGAAGCGTTCTGTTGCCTTCAGCGCCATCTGCGCGATGCCCGAAAAGAGCGAGTGCACGGTGTCGTTCGTCCAGCGGACGGAACCTTCCGGATGCAGGAGCACGCCCTCGCCCTTTCCAGCCCATGCGACGGAATATTCCCTCGCGTCGTCGCCGCCGTCGTTGGCGATCAGGTTGTTCATGCCCCAGAACTTCGGCGCAGCCGCGACGATCCCCCGGTCGGCCCAGCTCGCCATGCGTGGTGCCACCACCGTCGAGAGCTCCTTGTCGATGAGCCAGTCAGTGCCGAACTCGGGGTGATTCGGTCCCATGAAGGCGACGGTGCCAGCGTTTACCGCCGCCGCCAGGGTCGCGCGGTCGACCGCCGGGAGGTCGAGGTCGCGGACCCAGAAGTAGCCGTGGACGAGCGGCAGGTCGCGGACAAACGGAATGCGGCGCAGGAACGGCAGGCCGAACAGCAACCACCGGTTAACGATCCCGAGCAGCCACATCATCGCCGAGTTCGGCTGTGGGGCGCGCCAGCCTGCCTTACGGTTGGTCGGCTGGGTGGAGGAGCTAGCGTCCTGAGGCGCGGTGGGTTGCATCGTTGCGAGCATGGCTGGATGGATTGGATGGTTTCGACGGATCCAATCTCAGCCGGTATGGTCGCCAGCGGGTCAGCGGGGGGTCAACTGGCGAATCATTCTTGAACCCAGACCGCAGAACTGCGACGACAGTTGGCGGAAAGAGCGGGAAATACGGGCGTCGGACCGGAATTCGGATGCCTCGAGCGCGTTCCGATATCCGGGTCCGAAATCCGTCCTTTCCGTTTTTTCGGCCCACTGTCGTCGCGGTTCCGCCGTTACGGCAGTGGCGTGACCACTCTTCGCGGCACCTTCACCGACTCCCGCAACCGCTCGATCACCGGCTCATGCGGTCGCTCGGCCATCAACTTCGCCGAGAAGCGCTGCGACTCGCTGATGCGCTCGACCTCGATGGCGATTGCCTCGACAGACTGCTCGAGCCTGTTGATCTGGGCACTGCCCTCGAGCGCATTTTCGCGACGGGTGCGCGCAGGGGTCCGTCGCCAGATCCACCGCGAGAATGCAAGGATGAGCGGCAGCAGCAGGAGGAAGAGGGCAGGCTCGCGAAATTGTCTGGGCTCGAGGCCGAAAAAGTGCGGCGCTTCCACGGTGCTCGCGGTGGCTGGCCCGTCCGTCCCGATCAGCGGTCCTGGGACCCGCGCAGGCACCGGCCCCCCCTCGGCGGCAACTCCCGCGCGTACGTCCGCCATCCTCTGCCGCAGGGCGTCGAGGTCGCCGCGCAGCTCAACCACCCGCTGCGCCCTGTTCTGGTGCACGAGGATGTTGAGCTCGCGCTCTGAGCTACTCATCGCGGACTGCGCCTTCTCGTAGCTCTTGAGGCTCGCTTCGGCGGTGGCGAGCTGCTTGACGAGGTCGGCCTCCTGCCCCTGATACACCTGCATCGGCGTGGTGGTCGATGCATTCTGCGTGGTCATCGTTCCGGGCATTCGGCTGCCTCCGTATGCGTGAGTCGATGCGACGGTCAACTGGCGAATCTCTCTTGAACCCAGACCGCAGAACTGCGACGACAGTTGGCAGAAAAACCGGAACAGACGGTCGTCGGACCCTGATTCCGGATGCTCCAGGCACTTTCCCACGTCCAGCTCCGAAATCCGTTCTTTCTATTCTCTCCGCCAACTGTCATCGCGGTTCCGCTGTCCAGCAGTTACGGGATCGGCGTGACCACTCGCCGCTGCGGCTTGACCGACGCCCTCAACCGCTCGATCACCGGCTCCTGCGGTCGCTCCGCCATCAGCTTCGCCGAGAAGCGTTGCGCCTCGCTGATGCGCTCGACCTCGATGGCGATCGCCTCGACGGACTGCTCGAGCCGGTTGATCTGGGCGTTCCCCTCGAGCGAATTATCGCGATTCGCACGAGTGGGACTGCGCCGCCAGATCCACCGCGAAAGAGCGAGGACGAGGGGAAGCAGCAGGATGAATTCGGCCGGTCCGCGTAGCTCACTCGGCGTGAGGCCAAACATGGTGAGAGGCTGCTCCGTGGTGCCCACAGTGGCGGGCACCACGGTCATGATGACTGGTCCATTCTCCACGCGTGCGATCACCTGACGCCCGGACTGTGTCGCACCTGATTTGCCGTTCATGATCTGGAATCTCACGCCCTCGAGCTGCAACCGCAGGGTGGCGACATTTTCCCGGTCGCGGACCAGTTCGTTCAGGCGCACTGTGCTGGTCGTCGTCGAAAACTGCTGCTCATAGTTCTTCAGCCTGACCTCAGCCGCGGCCAGCTGCCTGCTGAGCAAAACTTCCTGCACCTGAAGAGCTTGAAGCGTCGACGACTCCGCCTGGTTAATAGTCATTGTGCGCATTCTCCTCGCTGTTGCTGCATGAACTAAGCGTCGTGCGGAGTGATCAGGAAATTGGAGTGATCACCGGCCGCGTCGCGCGCCGATGACGGGCGGCGCGCTCACTCACCCGCTCTACGGGACGCTCCGCCAACTGTCGTCGTGGTGCCGACTCCGGTCGCCTCACATGCCGAGGTTCTTCTTCAGGAACGCAACAGTCCGCGGCCATCCATCAACTGTGGCGGCGAGGTTGGCTGCTTCATTCGCCTCGTCCCGCGGTGTCTTCGGATCATTCTGCGCGCGCAGGAAGCCGTGGTCCGCGCCCTCGTAGTTCTTGCCCACGTACCACTTGCCCAGCGCCTTCATCGTCGAGTCGAGCGCCGGCATCGAGGCGCCGATGCGCGCGTCCTTCGATCCGCTCAACAGCATCAGCGGCATCTGGATCTTCGCCATGGAATCGGCGTCCGGCACCGCGCCGTTCATGTAAGGAAAGGCACCATAGAAGGCGACTCCGCCAGAGAACCCCTTGCCGTTGTTCATCGCCGCACCCCACACCGTCTGTCCGCCCCAGCAATAGCCGATCACCGCGTACTTCGCCGCCGCGGACGGCAACGCCATCGCGTAGTTCGCCACGGCGGTGATGCCACGATTGCGCTCGGGGATGAGGACGTCCCGAATGAGCTTCCGCGCCGAATCACCGGTGAGCTCCACTGTGCTCGGACCACCGCGTACGCGCGAGAGCAGGTCGGGTGCGATCGCGATGAATCCGTCGGCCGCCGCCTGGTCCGCTACTCCCCGAACCCACGTCTGTAATCCAAAGATCTCGTGCACCACGACGACGACCGGCGTATGCGCATTCGACGTCGACGGATACACCACCCACGCCATCAGCGAATCCGGAGAGCCTGGCGCCCACGCGATCTTCACCCACTCGCTGTGGCGCGGACTCGCCGCCAGTCTTGCCGGCGCGGAGTTGGCGCTCGCCGGCAGTCCGGCCATGCCCTGGCTGCTCATCGCGGCAACGGCGGGCGCCTTCATGTCCGCGGCCGACATATGCGACATATGATCATCCACGCCGGCCGCCGGCGACTGTTGCTGAACCCTGCATGCGGAGGCGAGCAGTACGAACGCGAGTGGGGTGCGGGACAGCTTTGAAAGCGTCATCAGGAGCTCCATGCAGTGAAGGTGCGAATCCTCGTCGGAAGCTACGATCGTTCCGGCTTCAGGATAGGGGTTGGCACGCGGAGCAAGTTGCTGAATTGCGGCACCGCGACGACAGTTGGCGGAAAGAACGGGAGACTCGGACTTCGAACCCGGCTTTCGGGTACGACAATGAGTCCGACGTCCGGGTCCGAGATCCGTTCTTTCCGAAAGTCCGCCAACTGTCGTCGCGGTTCGTACTTTTATGCGAACCTCCACCATCCACGTCCCCCACATGAAGACCTCGTTCCTCTGCGCGCTCGCCGTGCTCGCCACGATCCCTGCATACGCCCAGGCCCCCGCCGATCCCGTGCAGGTTCTCGCCGGCCGACTCGACCTCGCCCGCTACAAGGCAACGGTCAAGGGTCTCACCCAATTCGGCGATCGTCGCCAGGGCACCGATCGCAACGCGAACGCAGTGACGTGGATCGAGACACAACTCAAGAGCTACGGCTGCACGAACGTCGAGCGACTGACGTACGACTTCCAACCCGCCGCGCCCGTCGCGTCCACACTCGACAGCGCGGGTCGCGCCGCGGCGGCAGCCGCACGCATGCAGGCCGCCGCGTTCGGCACTGCGCAGGGCGGGGGACGCATGCGAGGCGTGCGCACCCGCACGGGCGTGAACACCGACTCGCTCGCGCAGAAGGACCTCGCGCTCCGCGCGCTCAACATGCAGCCGACGAAGCCCGGCATGCGCCAGGAGGTGTACTGCACCAAAGTCGGCAGCACGCACCCCGAGGAGATGTACATCATCGGGGCGCACATGGACGGACACGGCTGGGGTGAAGCCGCGAACGACGACGGATCCGGTACCGCGCTCGTGATGGAGATCGCGCGCATCATGAGCATGCCCGACGTGAAGACCGACCGCTCCATCCGCTTCGCGCTCTGGAACAACGAGGAGACGGGACTCAACGGTGCCCGCGCGTACGTCGTGCAGCGTGAGGCGTTGCAGGGGAAGGAAAGTCCGGCCGGCTCCGGGAAGTACCCGGAACCGAAGTGGCTCGGCATGATCCAGCACGACATGATGCTGTTCGACCACGGCATGCCGCGTCCGGACGGTACGATGAGCCCCGAGCAGCGCCCCGAAGCGGACGTCAACATCGAGTTCCAGTCCGCATCGAAGATGTCCGCCGAGTCGCAGAAGCTCGCGTGGTTCTTTCACACGGCCAACGAGAAGTACGCGACCAATTATCCCGCCGCCGTCGGGCCACACATGACGAACACCGACAGCGGGCCGTTCCAGGACATCGTCGCCGCGATCAGCCTGCGCGAGAACGAGCGCGGACGTGAGGTCGGCGCCGGATGGGATCCGCAGTGGCACCAGGTCACGGACGTCTTCTCGACCTATACCGACAAGGACTTCAAGCTCGGACTCAACGCGGCGCAGACGACGCTCGGTGCCATTGGCATGCTCGTCGGCGCCACGGTGATCCGTTAGCTCACGGCTTCAGGCTCTTCTCCCGCGCCGCACGGAATTCGTTACCAGGTCGCCACTCGGGCAGTTTAGCGGCATTGGCGATCCGGTAGCCCATCGTGAGGAAGAGATCGAGGTCCTGCACCGCCCCCGACATGTTCCAGCCGGGCTTGATCTGGTCCGACGGCTTGTGGTAGTCGTTCGTGGTGAACGAGTCGCGCATCGCCATGCCGAAGCCGCTCGCCTTCCCGACGAAATCCGTTCCCGCCTCGGGATCGAACGCAGGTACGCCGACCTTCGCAAAGTTGAAGTGGTCGGAGCGATAGTAGAACCCCTTCTCGGACTCAGCGTCGGGCTTGAGCGTGCGCTTCTGCTCCGCCGCGGCGGCACTCGCGTAGTCGTCGAGCTCCGAGTTGCCGAGTCCGATGACGATGAGATCCGACGTCGGTCCCCACTGGTTCAATACGTCCATGTTGATGTTCGCCGCCGTCTTCGCGAGCGAATAGATCGGCGTCACCGCGTAGTACTGAGAGCCGAGCAGCCCTTGCTCCTCCGCGGTAACGGAGAGGAAGAGAATGGAGCGCTTCGGCGGCGTCGGCATTGCCGCGAAGCCCTTCGCCAGGGTGATCAACCCCGCCACACCGCTCGCGTTGTCGAGCGCGCCGTTGTAGATGCTGTCGCCGTTGACCTTCTCGCCGATCCCGAAGTGATCCCAGTGCGCCGTGTAGATCACATACTCGTCCTTCAGTGCGGGATCGCTGCCCTCGAGCTTCGCGATGACATTGCGTGAGTCGATCGTGCGCAGTGTATTTTCGAGCTTCACCGTCGCAGTGACGCCGAGTGGCACTGGGGTGAACGCGGGCGTCGCGGCGCGGGCGACGAGCGTGTCGAAGTCCTGGCCCGCCATGGTGAACAGCGCTTTCGCCTGATCCTGCGTGATCCAGCCTTCCACCGCCGCGCGGCTCATGTTCTTGTCGGGCGTCACGAGATCGAACTGCTCGGCGGTCTTGCCCTGCACGACGGCGAATGGATAGCCCGCACGTTCGGTCTGATGCACGAGGAGGACACCGGCCGCCTTGTGCTTCATCCCCTGCTCGTACTTGTAGGTCCAGCGGCCGTAGTAGGTCATGCGCTTGCCGCCGAACTGCGCGGTGTCAGCGAGCGGTGGGTCGTTCACCAGCATGACGAGTGTCTTGCCGGCGACATCGACACCCTTGTAGTCGTCCCACTTGAACTCGGGCGCTTCCACTCCGTAGCCGACGAATACCAGCTCACTGTTGTTCAGTGTGGCCGAGGGTTCCACGTGCTTCGTCCACGCCACGTAATCATCGCGCCACTTCAGTGTCTTCTTCGTCGCGCCCTTGGCGAACGTCATCGAAGGCGCGCCCTTCACCGTGATGCCGACGAGCGGCACCTTCTGAATGTAGGTGCCATCAGTGTTGCCGGGCTTGAGGCCGATCGCCCTGAACTGGCCTTCTATATACGCGACGCTCTTGTCTTCACCGGGCGTACCGGGCTGTCGTCCCATGAGTGAATCGGCCGCGAGCACGCGGATGTGCCGCATGATGCTACCAGTATCCATCGCGGCGATGGCCTCGGCGGGGACTGCTTCCGCGACGGTCGTGGATGCGGGGGCGTCTGTCTTCGCCTGGCATCCAGCTGCACCGAAGGCCACGGCGAGGAGAGAGAGTCGCGAATGAATGATCTGCATTGGTGGATCTGATGAAAGGGTGCGTGAGACAAGGCCAAGGTTTCGTTAAACTACCAACGCAGTCATTCGACCGATTCGTGCAAATCTGTTGGTGGTCGCATCGCGACAGTAGTGGAGGATTCTGACGCCGGATAGCACCCAGGAGAAAGCGTCCAACAGTCAGTTGCTGTTCCGGGCCGAAGTTGAACAGCGGAGCCCCTTCGCCATCCAGCGCACGATTCGCCGTCCGCATCCAGGTTGCCGCCCGCTCGGTGCTGCCGAGCGCCTCCGCGAATGCCCAACTATCGGTTTACAGGCGCACGCACGGCACGTCCGGGACTCACATCCTCGACCGCCCTCCCGTTCGCGACCACCGACACACCGTTCACCAGCACATACCGAATGCCAACCGGCGGCAGCGACGGTTCGCGGTAGGTCGAGCGATCCATTACCGTCGCGGCGTCGAAGAGGGTGATGTCGGCATCTGCCCCAACGGCGAGACGACCCTTCCGTCGCATAGCGGGCACACGCGCCTCGAGCCTCCGCGCGGGCATGAGCGTCATCTTCCTCAGCGCTTCCATCAGCGTGAGCACGTGCGCATCGCGCACATAGCGGCCGAGCACGCGCGAGAACGTGCCGGTTGTGCGCGGGTGTCCGGTGCCGTCCTGCCAGTACGCATCACTCCCGATAATCGTGAGCGGACTGCCGATCGCCGCTGCCACCATGTCCTCCGTGTTGCCGTGCACCACGACCGGTCCCCCGATCGCGCTGTATCGCGCGAAGCTCGCGCGGGTCAGGCGCTCACCCGTGAGCGGCCACTCGATGTCGGCCATCTGCGAATCTGGCGCATCGCGATACCTGTTCTGGATCGTCGCCGACTTGATCTCCGTCATGCCGGCCGTGTACGGATATGCCTCCGTGGTGACATCGAGGCCTGAGCGACGCGCATCGGCAATCATCTGCAGCATCGCCGGTGTCTCCGACAAGCCGGCGCTGTTGATGTGCACGACATGCAGAGACGCGTGGGCCTCACTTGCCAATCCAATTGCCTCCGCCAGCCCCACCGCGCCAACGCGAATGTGGACGTGCACTGGCGTGTGGTTCGCGGCGGCCACACGGAAGATGGAGAGCAACTCTTCGCGCGTCGCGCCTGGCGTGTACGTGAACCCGGCACCGACACTCAGCGCGCCTTCGTTCAAGCCGACCCGAATCCGGTGCTCGACCTCGCGCATCTCAGCCGGCGTCGCCGCACGATACGCCGCCGGGCCGGTCGGCATTACGGTGCCCGAGTCGTGCAACACAACCATGCGCACCTTGATGTGACCCACGCTCACGCCGTAGTTGATCCTCTGCCCCGGCGAACGCGCACGATACCAATCGGCCACATCCGCGGTTCCGAGCTCCAGCTCGAACGACGACGTCACCCCATCGAGCGACTGAAAGCGATACGTCTCGGCCGTCTGTCCATGCGCGTGAATGTCGATGAAGCCGGGTGCGACGACGAGTCCGCGCGCGTCGATGGTATCGCGTCCCCCGAGCGCCGAGGTGGTGATGACGGCAATGCGTCCGTTGCGCAGGCCGATGTTTCGAACGGCATTCAACCCCGAAGCCGGATCCATGACCGTGCCGCCAAGTATGACGCGGTCGAAGGCTCGTCCGCGCTGCGCCTGGAGAAGTGCGCTCGGCGTAAGCAGGAGTGCCGTCGCAATCGCCCGCGCAGCCGAACGTGGAAGGGTGAAGGCAACGCATCGCGGGAGAGGCAAACGTCCGATCCTCGGTGTGTGGTAAGCGCGACTAGGCCGGGCGGCAGCGCGAGGCGAGGAAGCCAGTCGCTGACGTCGTGTCAATATCCGCCACGAGCAGCCCATCAACCCCATACGGTTGCCACGCGAGAAGCGTCCCATCGGGGCGCGCGACGGCGGACGTCGTCGGTGAACCCTCGCTCGCGCAATTCACGCTCGCGAAGTAGACGGTATTCTCGGCCGCTCGGCACAGAATGGCATTCTCGTGGAACGTGTTGAGCGGATCCGCGAATGTCGTCGGTCGATAGGAGCCCGGCTCGGCCTCACCGAAGTGCGGATGAAAGACGACCTGTGCGCCGTGCCGCGCCGCCCATCGCACGGTCTCAGGATAGCGCCACCCTTCGTGGCAGATCACGACTCCGAACGTCAGCGGGCCAACCATGAAGACATTCCGCCCGGAGCCCGGCAGGTAGAGACTCTCTTCGGACGGGTCGAGCTGCACCTTGTCCTGGAAACCAAGCCTCGTTCCGTCGCGGTCGATGATGAGCGCGGTGATGCGTTGCTCCCCCTCCACATTGCGCTCAGTGCCCAGCACGACGGCGACGTTCGACTCGGCCGCCGTTTCGGCGATGGCTGTCCAGGCCTGCTCGAGAAACGCGGAGTCGGGCGCGGGTATGGGCCTGCCGAGCGCGCGGTAGCCGGGTACGTAGCATTCGGGAAAGCAGACGATTTGCGCACCCTCTGCCGACGCACGCCTGATCGCGTCCTGGGCGAGCGTGACGGATTCGTCGGGAGTGGCGGGGAATCGGAGGTTGGCGAGTGCGATCTTCACGGTGCACGGGGTTCAGATGTCTTCGATGCGCCGGAAATGTCGCAGGAGAAAGGTGACCATGCCAATATCTCCGACGACCAGCCCGCACCAGAACGCCACTTCGCCCAATCTCGCGTCGGTTGTGTGGACTGCCCAGCCCACCAGGTACAGGCCGATGGCGCAACTGGCAATCACTCCCAACCCCGTCTCGGCGACCAGGCGGCGCTGCGCCCTGATGAACTGCCTTTCCTGCTCGAGCAGTTCGCGTGCACGCGCTTCGTTCCGCTGGCGATCGCGCTGCCCAGCATTCGACAACGGTTCGCGTGGTTCGGTCATGGGCATGCGGTGGCGGGATATCCAGCTGCCGTGTGTTCGCGCTTCTACCTCTGACGGGCCGAAAGGTGGCAACGCCGAGGCACTGGACGTGTCCAGCTCACGTTGGCCGTGCGAGATGGCGCGTCGGCCCGTTCTCGCCAGGGACATCACGGCATCACGGTGACCCAACTACTGGGTCTCTGGAACCAGCCGAGGAGCAGCCCAGCGGCGAAGCCGAGCGCGGAAGTGAGAGGCAAGAAGTCAATTCGCACACACTCCCCCGGGACGCTGCACGATTCGCTCCTGTTCAGCGCCCACGCGACCAGAGCGCCCGTGGCGAGTCCCGCGACGCCGCCAATCAGGGCTTTACGCTCGCTGTAGTCCTGTAACTCGGCCACCTCAGCGTGAACGATCGCTGCCCTCGCCACAGAGACGATGCTGTCGTCGGCAAAACCACGAACACGGAGCCTGATGCTCGTGTCGGTTGTCGCCCTCACGTAGCCCGAGAGGGTAGCACCATCGCGCGTCGCGATGCGCACGTGCTGGCCCGCGCCGAGTCGCAAGTTGCCCGCAGTCTGGGCCGTCGCCATTGAGCACGGTGCGATGACCAGCAGCCAGCATGTGGTGATGCGGCAATGTGACAATGTGATCATCCGATCCTCGCAGAGTTGAGTCTGCGAAGAACGCGCAATCCGTCGACGAATCGGCTCATGCTCCCAGCAGCGGCACGATGCGTCGCTGCCGTGTGGAGGCCCGGCTCGGCGGGCGTGCGCATCTGGTAACAACACCTTGGCGGCGGGTGGCGTACAGGCTGTTGACCCCGCCTCCGCCGTTTCCTTTCTCCCACGAACGTGTCCAGCACAATGAATCACCGTCTCGCCGTCGGCATGGTTGCTGGCATGCTCTCGCTGTTGCCGGCAAGCGCCGCGCGCGCCCAGGCCGATGAGATCCAGGTCTACACCGGTGAGCTGGCTGGTGTGCACGAGTCCAGCCTCACCATTCACGCGAACTACACTCAGCGCGGGATCAAGGTCGCTGGCATTCCGGGCGGCGTGGTTCCGCACGGATCCGTGAACGGTGCGTTCGAGTGGGCGTATGGCGTGAACGAGTGGTTCGAGGCAGGCGCGTACTTCCCGGTGTATTCCATCACGCGTGACGGCAGCGTCCTGCTCGACGGCGGCAAGCTGCGCGCGCTCTTCGCGGTACCGCATGCCGAGTCGCGCCGCTTCTTCTATGGCGTGAACTTCGAGTACAGCCGGAACGCGAAGCACTGGGACACGGCGCGGTACAGTGCAGAGATTCGACCCATCATGGGCGTGCGGCACGGGTCGTGGGACGTGATTGCGAATCCGATTCTCGATACGTCATTCGACGGGTTCGGTGAGCTGGTGTTTGCGCCGTCGGTACGGGTGGCGAACAACATCACGCCTGAGTGGGCTGTCGCGCTCGAGCAGTATTCGGAGTTCGGACCGTTGAATGGGTTTGCGTCGAGGAGTGAGCAGCCGCAGAGTCTCTTTGCGGTGACGGATGTGTCGCGGGGGACGTTCAGTGTGGAGGTCGGAGCGGGGTATGGGTTTACGGCTGCGTCGGACAAGCTGGTCATGAAGCTCATTCTGGCGCGCTCCTTCTAGAGTCTCCAGTGCGTCGGCTAGCGGGTTCGTTTCCCGCGCAGTCGCCGCGCGTGTCGCGTTCGGTATTCGAGGTTGGTTCGTGAGGGAAATGTGGCGCGGTCAGACTGGCGCGCCGAAATGGCGTTCCCGCTGATGCTCGGCCGCTTTTGACGCTGTTTGCAGATTATCAAGCGTGCGTTTGCCGGTTTATCTACGCCGCTGCGACGCGCTGGGTCGCCAACTACAACTGATGCGCGGTGTTACAGTGCCGCTGAGGCGGTGGCCTGTCGTTATCCAGCAAGAGCTTGCAGCTTTATCGGCGGCATGCTGGATATTGTGACCGCATAATTGGCGTTGGATAGCGGCACCGTTGAGATACGGAGTTTATCGTGGCTGAATTCTGGGAATGGCTATCAGGTGGTGCCGGCACGGTGCTGCTCGCAATTCTCGCCGGCGCGGGAGGGTCGGCCCTTCTTGAGCTCCTTTGGCGTCCGCGCCGCGATCGACGGCGGGCGGCTGTACTTCTCACCGCAGAAGTGGCGATGAACACGGAGCTGCTCCTTCTTCAAGCTCATGCCCGTCAGCTCAATCCGAGAGGAGTACCGTCGGACTTCAAGATGTCGACCATTGCTTGGGACGCCGCATCTAATCTGGTGAGCGAGCTGCCCTCTCGTTTGCTTCGAAAGGTAGTTCTCCTCTACGGACAGTACGATGCTATCAATCGCAATGTCGCGTCCTTCGGAGTGGCACTGAACGAGTTCAAGGTTGCGGAGGTCGGGAGTTCAGCTGCGCGTGACTGCGAGACGATGGTCCTCCGCATTATCGACGTCTTCAACACGGGACTCGATGCGACATTGGCGCGTGGACAAGAAATACTCCCGGAACTTGCGAAGCTGGCCGCGATCAACGAAACCGAGAAGGAAAAAGCGAATTTGCCAAACTACCAGCAGGTGGCGCCTGAGCACATGTTGATGCGCGAGCAGCACCTCGACGCCCTTCGTAGTCGCCCGACCAAACGCAATCCGGAGTCCTAACCGCCAAGCCGCAATCCAACGTGCGCTGAACCTGTCGGGCGATCGACTGATTGCTCGCTACGCTCGCTCTTATTTGATTCGCCCGCAGCTCAACTTGGGCGTTGGCAAACCACCACCTCTTGCAACGCGCTGAGAACTGTCGCTCCGACGTTCCGCAGCCCTCGTCTCGCCGGAGCCTGCGCACCGATTCGCCCGGCGGACGAACCCGACTCGACCCGGCCCCAGATGTCGCTCGGCCACTCTATATTGAAACATGAGCAAAATCGATCAACTGGAGCACGAGGTCGAGACCCTCTCGGCGCCCGAGCTCTCCGAATTTCGCCGTTGGTTTCTCGACTTCGACGCTGCGGCCTGGGATGGCCAGATCACCGCTGATTTGCAGGCCGGCAAGCTCGATGCCTTGGCCGAGGCGGCTCTCCGCCAGCACCGCAGTGGGCAGTCGCGCGCGCTTTGACGCATCACGCGTCCGCTGAGTTCTGGCGATGCTACGATGCACTGCCAGCTCAGGTCCGACTGCTCGCGGGTAAGAATTTCGCACTCTTGAAAGCCGATTCGCGACATCCGTCGTTGCACTTCAAGCGCGTAAGTCGCTTTCGTTCCGTACGCGTCGGATACAGGGCGATCACCGCGCACGCGTAGCCCCAGTCGCGCAACGCGCGATGAAGCACGTACCCCGCGCCACTCGCCTCATAGCACGCCTGGATCTCCCCGTCGCGCGCAACCCGCTCCATCCACTTCTTCAACTTCGGCAGGTCATTGGGCAGCTTGTCCATCCGCGTCGGGGCCTTCGCGAGCGCGGCGAGCACGGCGATGGTGATCGAGTCCTTGTGTACATCCATGCCGAGATCGATGATGGAGCGAGGAGCAGGACCAGCAACAAGGGATGACATGGGTTGGTCTCCGGTGATGCGACAGGGGCATCGTCGCAGGGGGCTCTGGTGACTCCGTCTAACGCGCGAGGAATGAACCCACGCGAAGTTCGGAGGCCAGACCAGTCATAACTTCTATGCACCCTACCGGACCCTTGTGGTCGTTCGAGAGATTCGGTACGTTATTCTGTACCGCGCCGCCATTCTTGGAGCACCATGACAAAACTCAAGCCGAGTCGGGATATTCAGCCAGTCACCGAGTTTCGCGCGAACGCTGCGCAATTCATTGAGCAGGTTC
>JBKJUW010000047.1:0-15742 GCA_046589725.1 Gemmatimonadaceae bacterium | reverse complement strand
TCTCTACCCCGGGTTGACGTTGTGGTTCACTATCAGGAAGACGTGTACGTTGTCGAGACAGTCCTGGAAATTCATCGCACGTTGTCGAGTCCGTCGTGCCATGCGAGCCCCACAGTCCCAGTTGCTACGCGGATGACGCGGATTGCGCGGATGCACGCGGATGCACGCGGATGCACGCGGATTTAAAGAGCAAAAGCTTTGCTGTTGTCAATCCGCGTTTATCCGCGCAATCCGCGTCATCCGCGTAGCCCTTTATGTCTGTGGGGCTTTTCGGGTGTGCACTTCAACGAAGCAGATCAATGCTTGACTGAAGCTTCGTCAGCAACCTTGTCATGGAACATCACCGCAAAGAGGATCATCACCAGCAGCGCAAACCCAGCGGGTAGCCACCAGAACTGGTTCCACTGTGGCAGCGACAGCGCCGTTCCGCCGGCGAGGAACCGGTTGTACACGTTGCCGGCTGCCTGCGCACCGATCAGCATGCCAACGCCGTACGTGACCAGCACGAAAAATCCCTGCGCCTGGCCACGAATGGCGGCCGTCGACTTCTTGTCCACGTAGATCTGCCCCGTGACGAAGAAGAAGTCATAGCAGACACCGTGCAGCAGGATGCCGAGCGCAATCATCCAGAACACCGCGTTAGGCGCCGCCGCGGCAAAGAGGCCGTACCGTACCACCCACGCGCCCATGCCGACCACGAGCATCCACTTCACGCCGAGCCGCCTGAAGAGCAGCGGCATCGCCAGCATGAAGAGCATCTCGGACATCTGCCCAAGCGTCTGCGTCGCGGCGATGTTCTTGACCTTCGCCGCCTCGAGGAACAGCTGCGTGTAGTTGTAGTACGCCGCGAGGGGAATGCTGATCAGGAAGGCACTGGTGATGAACACCCAGAACGGCACGCTGCTGAGCTGCTTCATGGCGTCCAGCCCCATGACACTCCGCCAGGACACCGGCTGTCCCGCAGCGGAAGGCGGCGTGTTCGGCAGGGTGAAGCAGTAGATCCCCAGCAGGAGGCTCGCGACGCCGGACACGTAGAGCGGCAACGCCGTCTTTTCGGCCTGGCCTCCGATCATGGGACTCAGGCCAAAGCTGATGAACCAACCCGCGATGATCCAGCCGATCGTGCCCCACACGCGAATTTTCGGAAACTGCTTCTCCTGGTCGGCGATGTGGTGGAAGGCCAGTGAGCTCGAGAGGCCCAGCGTCGGCATGTAGCAGAGGTTGTACAGGAGCAGCATCACGATGAACAGCGTCGGAGTGCCCGACGTCCTCGGCGTTGCGAGGAGGATGACTCCCCCAAGCAGGTGCAAGGTGCCGAGCGCTTTCTGCGTGGCGAAGTAGCGATCCGCCACGAGGCCGACGAAGAACGGTGCCGCGATCGCCGCAATCGGATTCACGGTGTAGGGCCAGAACGTCAGCGTGCCCATGCCCTGATTCGTCATGTAGACGGCGATCGTCGTGTACCACGCTCCCCAGATGAAGAACTGCAGGAACATCATCGCGCCAAGGCGCGTGCCGATTGATCGCATGGCCGGTGTGTTGTGTGGTGCGTGGCTGGCGGAGTGCGTCAGTGACACGCTGCGGGATCGTGCTTGATGAAGTACGGACGGTACGACGATGCCTTCGGATCCATGCAGCCTTCCAGGTTGAGGACCTCGACCTTCCGGAAGTCGGTCGGGGAACTCTCCGCCTGCAGCGAAACCCAGTACTGCGTGAGTGGCTGGCCCGGAACGAACACGCCGGGCTTGGTGTTGTTCGCCGAGCCGCCGCCCATCTCGGGCTTGCGGTAGGAGAACACCGTGTCACCGGCGGCGATGTGCTTGATGATGGAATCGCCGAGCACCAGGGCCTCGACACGCACCCACTGGTCGCCGTCAAAGGTCTTCGACGTGGAGTTCGTGCAGTGCGCCGTGATGAGCTTCTCGCCGAAGTGCACGTTGGTGCCCGGCGTGCAGAGGTTGGCGGTCGTACGCGGACCCTTGCCGAGCCCGCCGAGCAGCTGCACCTCGAGCGAGATCGGATAGTCCTGGTTGAGGCCCATACTCTCCGCGGACTGGCCCATCATGATACCGTTGTTGCGGATGGCCCACGCGATGCCCGGCGGCGCGCCCACCACCTGATTGTCGACGAAGCGATACTCGGCGGCAACGAGATAATAGGAGTATGGTTGCTTGTAGAAAATGT
Source organism: Gemmatimonadaceae bacterium (assembly GCA_046589725.1). Taxonomy (GTDB): domain Bacteria; phylum Gemmatimonadota; class Gemmatimonadetes; order Gemmatimonadales; family Gemmatimonadaceae; genus AG11. The sequence continues at coordinate 13,558 of JBKJUW010000047.1, read as the reverse complement.
GCCCCCACTCGCCATTCCAGCCGGTGTACTTGTCGTACCGCACGCGCAGCAGACCGTCCTCGACGCGGAAGGTATCGTTGAAATTGTCGTTGAGCACATGCTTCGCGAACTTGACGTCCCAGCCAGTGAGGTCGCGGCCGTTGAACATCTGGACCCAGTCGGACTTGGGCGCGCTCGCGAAGCTCGTGCGCGGCGCGCTCTCCGGTGTCGAAGGCGTATAGGCGCCCATGCCGCCGCTGGCGCACGCTGCCGAGAGGAGCAGCGAGAGGTATCCGGTGGCCTTGGCGACTGTCGAGCAATTGAGGCGCATCATCCGACGATCTGCTTGAGGGTGGTATAGCTCGCCTGAACGCTCGCGAGCGAGCCGCCCGGATACTGCGCGGCCGAGTCGTGTTCCACGAAGAAGTGCTTCAGCCCCGCCTGACTCGCGTGCGCGAAATATTCCCTGAAGTTGAGCGTACCCTTGCCCACTGGTGCCATTCCCTTCTGGCCGTTGGTCAGCAGGAGATCCTTCACGTGCCACATGGCGAAGCGTCCGGGATACTGCGCGAACAATGCGAGCGGATCGCGATCCGCGAAGGCGGTCCAGTAGAGATCCATCTCGAAGTCCACGAGTGACGGATCCACCTCGCGCATGAGGACGTCGTATCCAGTCGGGCCGCCGGCCACCGCCGCGAACTCGGCAGCGTGGTTGTGATACGCCAGCTTGATCCCCGCCGCCTTGCACTGCGCGCCCCACTGGTTGAACTCGGCCGCACCCTTCTTCCATGCGTCGATGCCGCCGTCACGCGGGAAGGGGTACGACGGAATGGTGATGTAGTCCTGACCGATCGTCCTCGCGGTGCGAATCTGCAGCGCGGCGTCCGCGCGCATGAGCTGCGCACCGATGTGCGAGCTCGTGGAGACAAGGCCGAGTCGGTCGAGCAGCGCGCGCACCTGTTCCGGCGTGCGGTTGTAGTAACCCGCGAACTCCATGTTCTTGTAACCGATGGCCGCCACCTTCTCGATGGTGCCCTCGAAGTCCTTGTCGAGCAGGTCGCGAACTGTGTAGAGCTGAAGTCCGATCATGTTGGCGCTCGAGCCGCCGGCGCCGCCCGCTCCGCCGGCCATCATCCCCGCACAGCTCGTGAGCAGGCTTCCGCCCACACCGGCCGCTGCGAGCTGGAACAGGAATGTTCGACGGTTTACTTCGCTCTTTTCTATCTTGTCGCCCACGGGGCCTCCAGGGGGAATTGGTGTGTTGTGATTGTTGTCAAGAATTTGGTGTCGCATTCACATGCTTAACGGTGCAGCATCATTACCGCAGAGGGCGCAGAGAACGCAGAGGACTGCGTAATTACACACGAGTGAACCATTCTCTTCCTACCTCCGCGTACTCTGCGACCTCTGCGGTAAAATGCAGTTGCGATTTTTGCTGTGCAGGGAAATCGCGTTCTTGTCACGCGGCTTATCGAGGCTTGCCCTGATTGTATGCCGCGAGCTTCTCCGAATACTGGCTCTCCAGCCGCATGAGCGTGACCGCCTGAACGAGACTCGGCGCTGACGCCGCATCGGTCCACGCTGCCTCGAGCACCGGTGTCACCTTGTCACGCACCGCAGGCGGCGTGCGCGGGGCACGAACACTTTGCAGCAACACGGCGTACGCGAGCGTGCGCTGCGATGGCTGCGCGGTCTTGCTCATGTTGATGAAGTAGTCCAGCTCACCCATGCGACGCCGATCACCGACGAACCGGCGCCACGCCGCTTCAATAGGATCGGACGACGCGCCATTCGCCCCCGCGCCACGAAGGGTGGTGGCACCTGCGGGCGGAGTGGGTGACGCGGACGCGGCAGCGGCTGCCGTCGCGGCGGCGGGCATGCCGGGCACGGGATTCAATCGCGCGAACACCTCGGCCGCCGCATCGAGCGCCTGCTGGCCCGGTACCTGGCTGATGGTCGTCAGCAACGCACCGCGGATCTTCGGGTCGATATTGACGTCGAGTACGGCGGTGCGGGCCATCGGCATAGCACCGGAACCAAGCGTGCTCTCGCCGGCCAGGAGTTGGGCGACAGCGCCGTGGACCGCGCCGCCCTTCGCATCCAGCTGCGACGCGAGCGCCAGCGTGTGCGCATCGAGCTGCGTGCGACCGACCATCGACTCCACGACCTCGGCGCGAAGCGGATCGCGCGACGCCGTCAGCGCGGTGAGGATCGGCTCGGACCCGCGGGGAAGCACCGCATTGAGCACGAGATCGTTCACCAACGCCGAGAACTCGCTGCCGGTTGACGCGAGCAGTGCGCTCGTGAGCGCAGCGCGGATGCGCGGGCTCTCTTCCCACGCCGCCGGATCGAAGAAGGGGCCGAGGTGCGCCGGACGTGTCGTCCACCAGTCACCTTTCCAGTAGCCCTCACGATTGTGCAGGCGCGCCAGCGCGTGCAGCAGGTCCGTGCGCATCGGCGCATCCGATGCGCGATGGAGCCGGTCGAGCAGCGCGGTCACCGTCGGCCCGTCATGCATCTGCGAGAGTGCGCGCAATGCACCGACACGCACCGCGGGCGACGCATCGATGCCCTTCACTGCCGCATCCGTGGCACCGAGGGACACGAGCGCATTCACCGCGAGGTGGGCGAGCCCCTGATCCGTGCTGCCCGTCAGCGGCACGAGTGCGCCGGCAGCGTCGCGCGCGCCGAGGCGTACAAGCCCGCGCACGCCCTGGACCTGCACCTGCCCATCCGCGTCGGACAGCGCCTTCACGTACAGCGCCGATGACACACCCTGTAGCTGATCCGTGCGATCGACGAGCATGCGAAGCGCAGTCTCGCGGATGCGCGCATCAGGCGAGCCCGCCGCCTGCACAAGCGCGTCGTTGGCCTTCGCCCCCTGGATCTGCTTCAGCACGAAGATCGCGGCCGCGCGCGAATCTGCGCTCTTGCTGCCGTCGCCGATCACCAGGCGGAGTGCGCGAATCGTCGCATCGGTCGCCGGACGGCGGACGAGTTCTTCCGACGCATGCAATCGATGCAGCGCATTCGGAGATCCAAGCGCGCTCACGAGCGCCGGCTCACCAGCGGTGGAGACGGATGCCTCCCGCACCGGCGTGAGGTTCGGTGGACGCACCTGCACGAGGTAGCCGACCGTGTCGCTGTTGTACGTGAACTGTCCGCCCGCGAGGCTCGAGACGTACAGGTTGGAGCTCGCGTCGAGCGCGAGGTCCGAGGGACGCAGCATCCCGATGAACTCGTCCTGCTGGATGTCGAAGTACGTGCCCTTCGGCGTGAGCGTATGCCGATAGATCTTCTGCATCGTCCAGTCGCCCGTGAACAGCGTGTTGTTGTATCCCGCTGGCCACGCCGGATCCTGGATCCAGAGCCCACCCACGCCCGCGCCCGGACCGTAGTCCGCGAGCGTCGGGAAGTGCTCCGTCCTGAAATTCTGGTACAGCATCGGGTAGCCCATGTTGGCGCCCGGCGCGAGGTAGTGGAGGCGTGTGTCCCAGCCGTCGCCGTCGTTGGTGTTGTCGCGTGCGTACACGCGCGCAAACGGATCGATGGCGACGTCGTAGATATTGCGCGTGCCGACGGTCACGATCTCGAGATTCGTGCCGTCCGGACGCACGCGTACCACGCCCCCACCGCGATGCTGGATCTGTCGGCCATCGGTGCCCACGGCCTTGATGAAGCCGTAGTCGCCCACCGCGATGTAGAGCCAGCCATCGGGGCCAATCTCGACATTATTGGTCGTGTGGTCGGCGCCGCGGAAGTCGAGGTCGAAGCCCAGTCCCGTCACGATATCGGTCGACTCGTCAGCGATGCCGTCACCGTTGGTGTCGCGATAGGCGGTGAGCGTCGGCGGATGCATGACGTACACCGTCCGGCCGTCCGACACGACACCGCGCGGGCTGTCCATCGTCGCGAACGTCGTGTACTTGTCCGCGCGTCCGTCTCCATCCGTATCGACGAGCCGCATCACGCGCCCGACATTCTTCAGCGTCGACAGCGAGAGGTTCGGATCGACGCAGACGAACACCGCGCCGTCAGGCGACTCGTTCACGCACGTGGGATACATCGCCACCGGCGGTCCCGCGAACAGCGTGACCTTGAAGCCCGCAGGCACCTTGAACTCCGTCTGGAGCCGCTGCTCGACGTTCGGCTCGGCGCGCACGACCCCGGACGCGGGGAGTGCCGGCGGCCGCGCGGTGCTGGCCGGCGGGCCCTGCGCAATCATCGACGACGGAACGCCGACGATGATCGCAACCGCAGCGATCACCTTGCGTGACGCCGTGTATCGGAAATGCATTTCGACTGATGGCATATTGGATGTCTGTGAGTTGAGCGATGCTTGGGCGCTGCTGGTACGGGGTGCTCGCGTACTTGGATACTTGGTACTTGTTGGTGATGTCCTGTTTACTGTCAGACCGTCAGACTGTCCGACTGAGAGAGGCCATACCTCCCCCTCATGCAGAGCTCGATGTGGTAGCTGGTCACGCGGCACCGATCCGCACGGACGTCCTGATACCCGCGGGCAGCGCGTGTGACGTGACGGTCGAGCCGTGGCGCAACCGCACGGTGCGCGCCCTTCGGCTGGTCAGCCAGACTTGCGTTGCCGCGCCATCTCTCCACTCGATGTCCACTTCCACCGCGCCCCGCGCACGCAATCCCCGCACGCGTCCCGCGCGCCAGGCAGACGGCAACGCCGGGAGGATGTGGATGTCGCCCGTGTGACTCTGCAGGAGCATTTCCGCGATGCCGGCCGTCGCGCCGAAGTTGCCGTCGATCTGGAAGGGCGGATGCGCGTCGAACAGGTTCGGATACACGCCGCCGCCGCCCGTGTAGTTGGTCTGCTGGCTCCAAACCGGTTTCAGCAGGTTGCCGAGCAGGAGGAAGGCATGATCACCGTCCTGCATGCGTGCCCAGAAGTTGATCTTCCACGCCATGGACCAACCGGTGGCGAGGTCGCCGCGCAACTCCATCGAGCGCCGTGCCGCTGCATGGATCGCGGGCGTGCCCTCCGCGGTGATCTCGTGTCCGGGATACACGCCGAAGAGATGCGAGAAGTGGCGGTGCTGCGGATCCTGCTCCGGGAAATCCTTCGCCCATTCCTGCAACTGACCTCGACTGCCGACCTGGTACGGGATGAGCTTTGCGCGCGCCTCCGACACGCGCGCGCGGAATGCCGCGTCGACATTGAGCGTCGTCGCAGCATCGATGGTGTTCGTGAAAAGATCCCAGATCAGGGCGCGGTCCATCGTGGCGCCGGCGCTGAGCGCGGCGACCCTGCCGTCGGCAGTCTTGAACTTGAGCTCGGGCGACGCCGATGGTGACGTCACGAGAAATCCTCGCTCATTGGGCACGAGGAAGTCCAGGTAGAACTCGCACGCGCCCTTCATGACCGGATAGGCGCGGTCGCGCAGGAATGCGATGTCGCCACTGAAATCGTAGTGCTCCCACATGTGCCGCGACAGCCACGCCGACGAACCATGCCAGCTCGCCCACACCGGATCGCCACTGCCGTAATCCCCAACCGGCGCCGTTTGCGCCCAGACATCGCTGTTGTGATGCGCCACCCAGCCACGCGCGCCGTAGTTCACCCGCGCCGTCTCATGGCCATTCACGGCTAGCCGTTCCACGAAATCCATGAGCGGCTCGTGCAGCTCCGCGAGATTCGTCGTCTCCGCGGGCCAGTAGTTCATCTCCGTATTGATGTTGATCGTGAAGTTGGAGCTCCACGGGGGCCGCACCTGGTCATTCCATATGCCCTGGAGATTCGCTGGCTGTCCTCCGGGCCTCGAGCTCGCGATGAGCAGGTAACGCCCGTACTGGAAGAAAAGGCTCACGAGCGCGGCGTCCTTCGCGCCCTGTGCGACCAGTCGCTCATCGGTCGGCAGGTTCTTCGCGGCCGGCGGCTGGTCGATCTCGAGCGCCACGCGATCGAACAGCGCGCGATGATCGGCCACGTGCGCGTCACGCAGCGCGACGAATGACTTCGCCGACGCTGAAACCAGCTGCGCCGCGGCGATCGGGCCGGGTGCCTTACCTTCGCGCATGGGTGAGCGGCCCGTACCATTGAAGCTCGTCACGGCCGTCAGGTGAAGCACGACTGCATCCGCGCCCTGCACGTGTAGCTCGCCCTCTTCCACCCACGCACGCCCGCCAGTGGTCGATGCGCCGAGATGCGTCTCGAAGGCCATGCCTTCCTTGTCATCGTACTGCACCGGGAACTCGCGATCGTGATAGCTCGGATCCACGTTCGACGGCGCGCGCCCGTGCAACTCCAGCACGCCACCATTCGCAACCAGCGTATGCCGGAGCTGACTGTCCATCGTGGCGGTAAAGCTGATCATGCCCGGCTTGTCTGCCGTGAGCCGAATCACGATCACCTGATCCGGTCGCGACGCGAAGATCTCGCGCACATAGCTCGTGGCGCCGACCTTGTAGCGAGTTTCCGTGAGCGCCCGCGAAATGTCCAACTCGCGGCGATACCCCCCGCGCGCCGAGTCGCCATGTTCGAACGCAAGATACAGGTTGGCCATCGGCAGGTAGGACTGCGTGAAGGGGCCCTGCATACCCCTGGCCGCCTTGTCTGCCTCGACGTACTGCTCAGCCGCAATCAACCGGCGGACCTCCGCGAGCACGGCGGGTGCCTTGGGGTTGTTCCAGTCCTTGGGGCCACCCGACCAGAGGGTGTCCTCATTGAGCTGAAGCCGCTCGCGCTCGATGCCACCAAACACCATCGCGCCCAGTCGTCCGTTGCCGATCGGCAGGGCCTCGACCCACTGCGACGCCGGCTTCGTGTACCAGAGCAGCATCGGATTCGACCCTTGCTGCTCCACCATCTCGCCGAGGAGCGGGAGACTCCGTGCGGCGAGCATGGAGCCCGCGAGGGCGGCGCTCTGGAGAAGGAATTCGCGTCGCGAAGAACCAGCGGTCTCGCTCATTGCGCCTCGGTGGGGAAAGCTGCACTGCAGAACATCGGAACCGGGCTTCACACGTGCGTTCGTGGCAGAGAGGTTTGTTATGGCAGTTCCCGAATCTTGATATTCCGGAAGGACACTTCCTCCGTGTGATCCTGCAGCACGATCGGCGTATCGCGCCGCGTGGCGAACCCCTCGATGACCTTGTACTTGCTCGCCGCCAATGCCGCGTTCATCGATGGGGATCCCAGCTCGTACTCGACCACCTTCAGGCCATTGAGCCAGTGCTCGCCGTGGTTGCCGTTGAAGACGAGCAACGAATGATTCCACTCGCCCACCGGATTGAGGCGCTTGTTCTCGTTCGGCGTGATCAGATCGTAGAGCGCACCCGAGCGATGGGTCGGGAGCTTGCCATCGGAGTGCCGTTCATCGTCGATCATCTGGTACTCGAAGCCGAGCGCCGCGCGGTTCTGCGCGGTCGACGGCGATAGCGCGGCGGCCGTCTTGCCTCCCGAAAGCGAAAGCGCTTCCGACACGTTGTACTTCAGGCCGCTGTTGCCTGCCGGCGACATCTTCCAGTCCCATTGGACCTGGAAATTCCGGAACGTGCTCGTAGTGATCAGGTCGCCGCCAGGCGGGCGCTGACCATTTTGGAGGGGGGGCACATTCTTCGTTGCGATCTTCTTGAGCGCGCCATCTTCGACGGTCCAGTGTCCCGCGGGTGGGACCGACATGCCGAGGCCGCGCCAGCCTGCGAGGCTGCGTCCGTCGAAAAGCAGGCGCCATCCCGCCGCCGACTCGGCCGCAGTGAGCTGGTTGGGCGCAGTGCTGACCATCATCGCAGCGCTTTCCGGACCCGCGGACCCGTGGCATGCGGACATCGTGGCCAGCATGGCGCACAACCCGACCAGTCGCGGCACGACGGCCGCCCGCAGGTATTGCTTCGGCATTAAGTATGTCATATTCGATGTCATATTCGACGTTTGCTCCCCATGTGCTGAATTAAAGTCTGCAGAAGGTGCCATATCTCTCGTCGCGTCATTTCACTTCCTCTCCAGCCCACACATGCATCGTCGCGATCTGATCAAGGCCGGTCTCGCCACCGGCGCCGCCGCAACCACCGGCTTCCGTGCGCCAGGCGCGGCGGACCCGCGTCGTCACTATGAGCTCCGCAACTACGAGTTGCGCAACGACGTCAACTCCACGGCGCTCCGCAACTTCTACCGCGATGCCCTGCTCCCCGCCTACGCGCGCGCGGGTGCCGGCACGATCGGCCTCTTCTCGCCCGAGACCGGATTTCCGTCGCAATCGCTGCTCGCCCTGATCGAGTATCCGTCGCTCGCCGCCGTGTCCTCCGTCCAGGATGCGCTCGACCACGACTCCACCTTCATGGCCGCACAGCGCGCCTTCGAGACCGCCGCTGACCTCCCATACCTGCGCTACGACTCCGCCCTCATGCGCGCGTTCACGGGCATACCCTCGATCGAGGTTCCGCCTGGACCCGCATCGCGCCCCGCGCGCGTGTTCGAGCTGCGCACGTACGAGGCGCGCAGCGCCACGGCGCTCGAACGCAAGGTCGCCATGTTCAACGAACAGGAAGTGGCGCTCTTCCGCACGCTCGGCATGACGCCCGTGTTCTTCGGCGAAAACATCTTCGGCACCCGCCTGCCGAGCCTGACGTACATGCTCACCTTCGAGGACATGACCGCGCGCTACAAGGCGTGGGCCGCGTTCAGCGCGAGCCCGGACTGGAAGCGCATCAATTCCGATCCGAAGTATGCGATCAACGGCAACGTGACGGTGACGAATGTCGCCTATCTCCGTCCGCTGCCGTTCTCGCCCGTGCGTTGATCGCTCAGCGCGTGAAGCCGTTGTAGTAGTCCTCGAGTTCGGCGGCCGTCGCCTTCTTGTCCAGGATGAGCACCTGATGCCGGAAGGTGACGCTCTTGCCGCCCTCGAGCTTGTAGTTCAGCGTCTCCTTGCCGTTGCTCATCACCTTCTGGCCGAGCGGGTTGGCGGCGAACAGGCCGTAACCGCGGGCATGCCAGTAGGTCGGGAAGCCGATGTTCTTCGGGTGATCGAGGATCGCGAGCGTCACCGGCGCGCCGTTCACGTCGCCGGTGAGCATCGCCCACTTGCCGCGGGTGCCCCACACTGCGTCGCCTTCCTTGCCTTCGGACGACGTGTACCAGCCGTGAATGCCGGCGGTGTCGAGCTTGGCGACGTTCGTCACCTTGCCGCTGGCGTCCGTGTACTTCTCCGGTGTCATGGACGGCTGCTCGAGCTGGCGCGCGACACGCATGCCGATGACGCCCTCCTTGTTGTCGTCGAACTTCACCGTGGAATCCAGCGCGGTGAGCGTCGTGATGCGGTCGATCGTGCGCGCGCCGTTGCGGGCGCGGAAGATGAAGTGCGTGTCTTCCTTCAGGAGGGGCACGTTTGTGCTCGTGACCCACTCCTCGACGACGTCCAGCGTGCCTTCACCCGCGCCGCTGTGTGTCGACTTGATCGAGCGATGCACGATGGTGCCGTACTTCGACGCCTGGCTGGTCTTGATCGAATCCGAGTTGTTCCAGAAGTCGAGGCCGTCCACGTCGCCATAGTTGAACCAGAGGCCGGCATGGTGCGGATGATCCACGCGCTCGCCGGGGCGCGGCGCAAGCGGAAATCCGCGCGTGACCACGGTGCCGTTGTCCGAAATGATGGGATAGAGGACGGGCTTCTTCTGGTTGGTGGGCCAGACGTACGACGTGAACGGCTTGCCGTCCACGGTAACGTCCACTCGGCGATCACTTTCGTGCGGGGTGACCTGGACGAGGTACGACCCGCCTGAAGTGTTCGCGGCCACTTTCTTCGACGAGGACTTGGGAGCCTGCGCGGAAGCCGTCGCGGAGGCGAGGGCGACGGCGGCGAGCGAGAGCATCCAGCGACGATCAGTCATGATGAAGCCAGCCTGTGGAAGGAACGGGAGTCATGGATTCCGGCGATCGCCGGAATAACGACAGAGAGCAAAATGGATTCCCGCAGTGGCGGGAATGGCGAACTATGCCATGCCCGCGATCACGCCGCGCATGTACGCGAACGAAACCTGCATGCCGTGCAGCGGATCCTTCGCATTGATCTCGTACTCGAGATTCACGTAGCCCTGATAGTTGATTTTCTGGAGCGCACGGAAGAGTGCCGGGATGGGCAGCTTGCCCTCGCCGACCGCGACCTGGCTGTCCTTGGCGGTGCCGTCGGTGAGATCCTTGACGTGCATGTCGAGCAGTCGCGGGCCGGCGTCGAGCGCGGCCTGCACGATGTTCGCGCCGGCGCGCGTCGCATGGCCGATGTCCATGCAGAGTCCCATGCGCGGGTCCATTCCCTTCACGGCCTTGAGTACATCGTACGGTGACGGGAAGTGCTTGTCCTCGGGACCGTGATTGTGGATGGCGACCTTGATGTCGTACTGCTTCGCGTATTTCTCCACGCGTGGCAGGATGGCGTGCTCCATGGTGCAGACGATGGTCGGCATGCCGGCGTTCTTCGCGTAGGCGAAGTAGCGCTCCACGTCGGCGTCGGTGTCCTTGTCGAAGGTGATCGTGCCACCGCCCACAATCTGGAAGCCCTCGGCCTCGACCTTGTGATGCCATTCCGCAAGCTCGGCGGGCGTCTTGTCGTAGGGCACGTGCACGGACTTGAAGTTCACGTACGGCGTCCGGAGCGTCTTGATCATCTCCAGCGCCTTGTCGAGCGGGAACTCGCGCAGCGAGTAGCTGGCGACGCCGAGCTTGATCGCCGGGGAGGCGAAGGCGTCGGCCGGAGCCGTCGCGTTGCCTGCCGACGTGGCCGCGCGCAGCAGCGTCGGCGCCGCTCCAACCCCGATGGCCGCGCCGGCCACGCTTGCGGCCGCGGCGGTCAGGAAGGAACGGCGCGGAATGGACTGGTCAGTCATGGTGGGAAGCCCGGAAAGCTGTTGAGGCGGGCTCAGCGAGCCCGGATGCGCGAGGCGACGATCTGCCGCCATCGGTGATTGTTTTTTAGGCGACCAAATCGGCCGCGATCGTGCGCGGCCACCAGAGGCACCGCTATTGCCCTTTTGCTACTCTCTACACATCATCGGGTTCGAGGTGCCGCTCCCGCACCCCGTATCCCCCGCCGTCTGGCAAGGCCATCATGAGTACGCGCCGCCGTCTCCGATCGTTCGCCGCGGGCAATGCCCTCGCTTGCTGCATGGTGGCCATCGCCGGGTGCCATTCGTACCCTGGCGGGCCAGAGTTGCCTCGGCCCCAAGCCGACGCAGTGAATGTCGGCTACGGGTCGCAGGAGCGGCGAGACGTGAACGGGGCCGTGGACCACGCCGAGGGGGACAAGATGCTTTCGGCGTCGCCCCGCACGGTGGCGGACATGCTGGTGGGCCGTTTTCCCGGCGTCGAGGTGACGCCCCTGTCGAATGGCCGCGTGTCCATCCGTATTCGCGGTGCGCACAGTATGATGGGCAACCAGGAACCCCTTCTGGTCCTTGACGGGGTGCCGCAGAACGTCAACAACAGCACGCTGATGGATCTCGACCCTCACGATATCAAGTCCATCGACGTCCTGAAGGATGCTGGATCCACATCGGCGTACGGTTCCCGCGGCGCGAACGGCGTCATCCTCATCGCAACGCGCAGGGGACCGTAGGCTATTTCGCCGCACCGACGCCCATCTCCAGCACGACCACGGACGCCATCGAGCTCGGCGCAACGGCTGGCACTCGCACCACGTACCCATCGCCGACCTGCTCGATCGCGAGTGGCTTGCCGTCTGCCAACAGGTGTGCGCCCGTCGGCTTCGACGTGATGCCGGTGAGTGGCAGCCGCGCATCCTTCGGCCAGTCGAAGACCAGCGCATAGAGTCGCCCGGGCTTCGTCGTGTAGCGGCCCCACTCCGGCGCGGTCACGGGACTCGCCGTCGTGGCATAGATGGCCTCGCCATTCGCGCGCATCCACTTGCCCATCTCGCGGAGGCGGGCCACGCTCTCCGGGGGAATCTGTCCCTGCGATGTCGGACCCACGTTGAGCAGGAAGTTGCCGCCCTTCGACGCGATGTCGATCATCGTGCGGAGGAGTGTGCGCGTGTCTTTCCAGCCGTCGTCGTACGACTTGTAGCCCCACGTGTCGTTCATGGTCATGCAGGTTTCCCAGTCGATGCCGGGGAGGCCCGTCGGGGGCACGAGCTGCTCCGGCGTACCGAAGTCGCCCACTTCCACCGACCCCGACTTCGAGAGCCCGCTCAACCCCGCCCGCGTATGCCCGACGCGGTTGTTGATGATGAGACTCGGCTTGATCGTGTGCAGCCAGTCATAGAGGCTGCGCCCTTGCTCGTCGCTCCAGTTGGGGATCCATTCGCCGTCGAACCACAGCACGTCGATGTTGGGGTACTGTGTGAGCAGCTCCTTCAGCTGTGGCTTCATGTACGTCTCGACGTACCGGCCGAAGTTCGGATTCTTCCGGGTGCTCGAGTTGTAGTCTGGTGCGTTCGGCGCCTGCGCGTCTGGATGATGCCAATCCATGATCGAGTAGTAGACCCCGAAGCGCATGCCCTGGTCGTGCGCCGCGGCGGCGAGCGCCTTGATCACGTCGCGGTGGTAGGGCGACGCGTCGACCATGTCGTAACTCGACACCTTCGAGTTGAAGAGCGCGAACCCGTCGTGGTGCTTCGACGTGATGATGATGTACTTCATCCCCGCATCCTTTGCGGTGCGCACCCATTCGTTTGCGTCGTACTTCACGGGGTTGAACGCACGAACGAACTGTTCGTATTCGTTCACCGGCACCTTGGCGCGGCTCATGATCCACTCGCCGATGCCCGGCACGCGCTCGCCGTGGTACGTGCCTGCCGGGACCGAGTAGGCGCCCCAGTGGATGAACATCCCGAACTGTGCATCGCGCCACCAGGCCATGCGGGTGTCGCGTTGGCTCGCCGTTTCAGCGGCGGGAGACTGGGCCCCAGTGCGGGGCGACACGAAGCCCGCGATGGCCATGGCGAACAGGAACTGTCGAGCGCGCATACTCCTCCGAGGCGCGATTTCTTCCATGACGGGGTACTTCAAACCAGATTGCAGCATCGTCGCTACATCCCAGACGCCATGGTCACATGATGCATCGTTTCACCACAGTCCTCACCCTCGCCGCTGCCACGATCGTCGCGACGGCCTGCGGTTCGGATATCGCCACCGAGCCGGTCGTCACCTCCGTGGCCGGTACGTTCACACTGACAACGGTCGATGGCAAGCCGCTGCCGTACCTGTACTCGGCGAGCGACCCGAAGCTCGAGTTGATCTCCAAGCAGTACGTCATCTCTGCTTCGGGCACCTTCACCACATCGCTCACCGTGCGCGCCACGGAACTCGATGGCACGGTAAGCACGAACACGGCCTCCGACTCCGGCACCGAGACGCTCGCCAACAACATCGTCACCTTCGTCTACAAGAGCGACGGCTCCGTCGTGACCGCCCGTGTTTCCCTCACCACGCTGACGATCGCCGGCACTGTGACGCAGGTCTTCACGAAACAATGAGCGGAAATGGCTCGGGCGCCGCGGGGTTACCCGCGACGCCCGAGCCAGTCATGCGCTGATCAATAGCCCGGATTCTGCTTGATGTTACCAGTCGACAGCAGGATTTCGTTGGTCGGGATGGGGCGGAG
>JBKJUW010000077.1:0-15717 GCA_046589725.1 Gemmatimonadaceae bacterium | reverse complement strand
CACGAATCCACCGATTGTACCGGACTGATCGTTCGTGGCGCGAGTGTGCGCTGTATCACACTCAAGCAACTCGCGGGCCTATGCGCGCCGGGTGTTTTCGGTCGTCATCATTCGGCGACATCACCAAGGCTCTAATGAGTGTCGCGCTGCACCGCACACGCAGATTATCGATGGCGAAATGGCGAACAAAAGCGAAAAACTTTTACCACGGAGGACACGGAGGGCGCGGAGGACAACGCCAACGGAGCTCTCACGCAAAGTCAGGCCGTACGTAAGCGAGAATGATCCTCGATGCGTTCTGCTTTGGGAAAGCGATCAATCACCCAATCACAAACCCGCAGTCCTCCGTGTCCTCTCTAACCTCCGTGGTAAAATGCTGTGGCGGAGAAGCAGGTCGTAATACCTACTCTGCCGGGGTGCTATTCCCCATACGGAATCCAGATATTCTTCACCTGCGTGGCCTCGCGCAGAAAGTCCCTCCCCTCACCCTCGTCCTGCTCCGACCACGTGCGCGCGTCAAACTCGGCCCACGTCCGCTTCATGTTGCCGGCCGACGCAAGCTCCACCGTCTTCACGCCCTCGCGCGACCCGAAGTACCATACCGCATCCACGTCGTCGTGCTCGGCCAGGGTTTTCGCGAGCGAATCCTTCGGGCCGGTGACGATGTTGATGACGCCCGCCGGCACATCGGACGTTTCCAGCACCTGATAGAAATCGGTCGCCGCGAGCGGAAAGCGCTCGGACGGAATGGCGACGACCGTGTTCCCGACGCAGATCGCCGGTCCGATGAGCGACACGAGGCCGAGTAACGGCGCGTCGTCGGGACTGACGAGGCCCATTACACCGATTGGCTCGTTCATCGCGAGTGCGACGCCCCGCAGGGGGACCTGGTGCACCAGACCATCGTACTTGTCAGCCCACGCGCCGTAGGTGAACAGCCGCTGCACGCACGCCTCCACCTCCGCATGCCCATCCTCGCCCGTCAGCGCCGAGAGCCGCGCCGCAAACTCGTCTGCGCGCGCCGCGAGATTCTCGGCGACATAGTAGAGGATCTGCGCGCGATTGTGCCCGGTCGCCTTCGACCATCCCGCGAACGCCGCGTGCGCCGCCTCGACGGCGTTGCGGATATCCTTGCGATTGCCTTCGCCGACTTCGCCGAGGATACGACCGTCCGTACCGGCGATAGGAATGGAGTAGCCGGAATCCGGACGGGCCTGTTTGCCGCCGATGTAGAGCTTCGCCGTGCGGTCCACGAGCGGACCGCCACGATCAGGATCGTCCAGTTCAGCCGCACGCTTGATGGGCCGCACCGATGCTCCGCCCTTCGAGCCCGTCCGCGCGGATATCCTCGCCGCGCGACCTGCTGCGAGATCATCCGTCGCCGACACGCGATCGCGCTTGAGGTACTCGTACATCCCTTCCTTGCCGCCCTCGCGCCCGAAGCCACTCTCGCGATACCCACCGAAGCCCGCCGCTGCGTCGAAGAGGTTCGTGGAGTTGATCCACACCACGCCCGCCTTGATCTTCGGCGCAATGTCGAGCGCGAGGTTGATGCTCTCGCTCCACACCGATGCCGCCAATCCGTACTGTGTGTTGTTGGCGAGTGCCACCGCCTCACTCGGCGTCCTGAAAGTCATCGCAACGAGCACGGGTCCGAAGATCTCGACCTGCGCGATGTTCGACGACGGCTGGACATTCGTGAATAGGGTGGGCGGATAGAAGCAGCCCTCCGTGGGACACGCCCACGAAGGCTGCCAGAAGTCGGCGCCTTCCGTCTTCCCCGCATCGACGAGCGCCCGGATGCGCTCGAGTTGCACGGGCGCCACGATGGCGCCCATGTCGACCGCCTTGTCGAGTGGTGAGCCGAGTCGCAGCGTCTCCATCCGGGCGCGCAGCTTCGTGTAGAGACGCTCGGCGATACCCTCCTGCACGAGCAACCGCGAGCCCGCGCAGCAGACTTGCCCCTGGTTGAACCAGATCGCGTCGACGACCCCTTCGACGACCGAATCAAGATCCGCGTCCTCGAATACGATGAACGGCGACTTTCCGCCGAGCTCCAGCGAGAGCTTCTTGCCCGACCCCGCCGTCGCCTTGCGGATGATGCGGCCGACTTCCGTCGATCCCGTGAATGCAATCTTGTCGATGCCATCGTGCGCGACGATCGCGGCGCCGGTGTCACCGTCGCCCGTAACGACATTGAGCACGCCTGCCGGCAGCCCGACCGCCTCGGCCAGTTCAGCAAACACCAGCGCGGTGAGCGGCGTGAATTCCGCGGGCTTGATCACAATGGTGCAGCCCGCGGCGAGCGCCGGCGCGATCTTCCACGACATCATCAGCAGCGGAAAATTCCACGGAATGATCTGGCCCACGACACCGGCGCTGTGATAGCCGGCAAACTCGGTCTCGAGCAGCTGAGCCCACCCGGCGTGGTGGTAGAAGTGCCGCGCCACGAGCGGGATGTCGATATCGCGCGTCTCCCGGATCGACTTGCCGTTGTCCATCGTTTCGAGCACCGCCAGGAGACGGGCATTGCGCTGCACAGCGCGCGCGAGCGCATAGAGGTAACGCGCGCGCGCATGGCCGCCGAGCGCCAGCCAGGCGGGCTGTGCCTTCCGTGCGGCCTTTACCGCGGCGTCGACGTCCTTCTTCGATCCCTGGGATACCGTCGCGATGCGCTCGTTCGTCGCCGGGTTGGAGACATCGAATGGGTTGGCGCTCTTCGTCCACGCGCCCCCGATGTAATGGCCGAACTTCTCGTCGTGCTTCGACAGCCATTCCAGCGCCGGCTTGTCCGACTCCGGGGCGGGGCCGTACGACATGCTCTCGAATGCGTCCCTGACGGTCGTCATGGTCACACCATGGGGTGACGGTGCGCCGCGGAGTAGCGCCCGGTGACGAAGTGCTCGAGCTGCCGCTCGATATCGGTGAGCAGCGAGCTCGCGCCAAAGCGGAACAGGTCGGGCCGCAACCAGCGGTCGCCAAGCTCCTCCTTCATGAGGAAGAGGTACTCGAGCGCCTGCTTGGCCGTCTTGATGCCACCGGCTGGCTTGTACCCGACCGCATAGCCGGTCCGCTCGTGATAGTCGCGGATCATCCGTACCATCACGAGCGAAAACGGCAGCGTCGCATTCACGCCTTCCTTGCCCGTGCTCGTCTTGATGAAGTCCGATCCGGCCATCATAGCGACCATGCTCGCGCGCGCCACGTTGCCGAGTGTGGCCAGCTCCCCCGTGGCGAGGATGCTTTTCATGTGCGCATCGCCGCATGCGTCGCGGAAGCGCCTGACTTCGTCATACAGTGCCTGCCAGTTGCCGGTGAGCACGTGACCGCGCGTGATAACGATGTCGATCTCCTTCGCCCCCGCGGCGACGGACGCGCGAATCTCGCGAACACGTTCCTCCAGCGGACTCAACCCCGCGGGAAACCCGGTGCTCACGGCGGCGACGGGAATGTTCGTCCCCTCGAGTGCCTCGACCGCAGTCGCGACCATCGCGTGATACACGCAGACCGCGCCAACCGTGATGCCGAGGTCGGCGACACCGAGCGAGTCCATCAGGTCGCCTCGCACAGGGCGCGACGCTTTCGCCGCCAACCGGCGGACATTTCCGGGGGTATCATCACCGGCCAGCGTCGTGAGGTCGATCATCGTGACGGCGCGCAAGAGCCAGCCCGCCTGCCATGCCTTCTTGACGGTCCGTCGCGTGGGAATCGTGGCGGCGCGCCGCTCCACGGCGGAGCGGTTGACGCGCAGGCCGCGAATGATGTCGAAGTCGAGGGCCGTTCCGGGATTGCGCTCGACGTGCGTGTCCGTGAGCCGGGGCTCGTGCGCCTCGACCAAGGAGGCGGGTGCGTCGGTCCGGGCAAGCCGGAGCGCGGGTTCCGAATTTGACTGCATCTGATCCCTGGCTGGGATTGCGAGCATGCGGGATACATCGCCGCCCGGACAATCTAGTGCGGAGACGAGGGCGTTCGCCAAAATAGGGAACCGCGTCGCCGTTACGCTGTTTCGCAGTAAGACCTCTGGCGGGCATCGAGTCGTGTTCAACTTTTCGGCCCAATGACCGATACTGTCCCGAGGCACCGTACCGTACCTCCCTTCTCGATGTCCAGCACCGACTACAAGGCTCTCTTCGCCCACGCCGCGGATGGCATCGTCATTACTGACGCTGCCCATCGCGTGGTAGACGTGAACGACGCCTTCTGCCGCATGCTTGGCCGCGACCGTGACGATATTCTCGGCGTCGATCCATCCACGTTCATCGAGCGGTCCGACCTGCAGAGCCAGCCCGCACTCGTGGGAGAACTCGCGCGTGACGGGACGGTGCTGAGCCTGCGCCGGCTTCAGCACGCGAACGGGTCATTGGTGCCGGTCGAGATCCATGCGACGACGGCGTTGGACGGCCTCACCGTCGGCATCGTGCGCATCGTGCGTCAGCGGCCGCTCGCCACCGCGCTCCGGTCGGCCGAAACGCGGTTGCGGGTCGTGGGCGAAAGCCTCAACGTCGCGCTGGTCGTCACCGACATCGAGAACAGGGCGGTCTACGCAAACGAGCAGATGGCCTTGCTCACCGGCTTTAGCGCCGACGAGCTAGTCGGCCGCACGATGGACGAGCTACTCGTCAGCGACCAGTCCGCGCCTGAGTCGCACATGCTCGCGCGCCGCAATGACGTTTCGGAAAAGTACGTGCGCGAACACTACCGGAAGGACGGGTCGACCTTCACTGCCCTGATCTCTGGATCGCCGATGCACGATGAGCGCGGCGAGTTCATCGGCACGGTCGCTGTCGTCGAGGACATCACGGAACGGCGCCGCCTCGCCAATGCGCTCGCGGAGCGTGAGCGGCACTACCGCTCGCTGTTCGAGGTCACGCCGCTTCCCACGTGGGTCTTCGATCTCGAGACGCTTCGCTTCCGCACGGTCAACCCTGCCGCGACGGAACAGTATGGCTACACCGAGGAGGAATTTCTCGGCATGACGTTGCTCGACATCAGGACGCCCCAGGACGCGCTCGTATTCAGCGAATACATGAAAGGTGCGAATCCGGCGCCGCTACGATCGCGCGCCGAACATCGGAAGAAGGATGGAACGATCATCCAGGTGGCGCTGGTCGGTGAGGATTTCCTGCTCGAGGGCCGCCCTTCCAGACTCGTCGTTGCGCGCGACATCACCGACGAGCTGCTCTTGCGTGAGCGCCAGCTCTCCGTGGAGCATCAGCTGAGACTGGCGCAGAAGATGGAAGCGGTCGGGAGCCTGGCGGGCGGCGTCGCCCACGACTTCAACAACCTGCTCAGCGTCATACTCGGCGCGGCGGAAGAGCTCAGTGAGGTGCTGCCGAGCGACAGCGCGCTTCGGGAAGACGTACGCGACATTCGCGACTCGGCCGAACGCGGTGCGGCGCTCACGCGGCAGCTTCTGTCGCTGGGGCGACGTGACGTGTACGCCCCCGCGTTCGTGGATCTCAACGCGATCATTCACAACGCGATGCGCATGCTCCAGCGCGTGGTCGGGCCGCACATTCAAACCGAAGTGTCGAGCGCGTCACATACGCTGGTCGTGCATGCGGACGCGGGGCAGATCGAGCAGGTGCTCATGAGTCTCGCCATAAACGCGCGCGATGCCATGCCTGGCGGCGGAACCCTCCGCATCGAGACGAAGGTATGCACCGTCGACGCGGAGAGCGCCGCGGTGGTCGGGATCGAGGCCGGTACCTACGCCTGCGTTGCGGTCTCTGACGACGGGATCGGAATGGACGACACGACACGCGCGCGCGCCTTCGAGCCATTCTTCACCACCAAGGGCCCGTCATTCGGGAGCGGACTCGGCCTGTCCACGGCATATGGGGTCGCAAAGCAGGCCGACGGCGGAATTTCGCTGGAGAGCACGCTGGGCAAGGGCACTTGCGTCACGATGTATCTCCCCCGCAAGGAGGGCAGCGCGCAGAGTGTCGAGTCGCGGCGTTCCGCGGAGCATCGCGCGGTGGGCGCTCGCGGACGCGTGTTGCTCGTCGAGGATGACGAGCGGGTGCGGGCGCAGGCGCACCGCTTGCTCGAGCGATGTGGCTTCGTCGTGACGGACGCGGCGGACGGACGCGACGGGCTCGAGCGGTTTCAGGCGGAGGGTGCCGAGTTCGAGATCATCGTGTCGGATGTCATGATGCCGCGCATGGGCGGTGTGGAGATGGTGGCCGAGCTGCGCAGGCTCAGCGCGAGGTCGCCCGTCGTGTTCGTGTCGGGCTACACGGCCTCGGATCGCGAGCTTCCCCTCGACGAGCAGACAGTCTTCGTGTCGAAGCCGTACTCGATCGACGCGCTCTGTAGCGCAATGGATTCGCTGATCGCGCGTTAAATTCTGCAGCATGAGCAATCCACCGCCGGACTCGTACGAGGACGAAGGCGCGCGCGGGGACCGCGGGCCGCATGGACCGTTCACGCGCCAAAACCCGCTTACGTTCATCGTGCCGGAGCCGCTCCTGCTTCGACTGGAGCGACTCGACCGACCCGGTGCCGCACCCGGCGATCAGCCCGTCGCGTTCACGCGCGCGGGTCCGAAGGAGGTGCTGCTCGCCGTGAATGCATACCCAGCGCAACTCGTCGATGCCTTCTTCGCGAGCGATGCTTTCGGCGAGCCGGTAATCGTCGTCGGCGCGGCGTGGGAGGAGGACGGCGGCATCCGTGGCGAGCTCAGTGCGCTGCTTCCCGAGCGCGCGATGCACGACATCCAGGAAAGTGTGTCGCCAGAGCAAGGTGACGATGACGACGAGCGCGAGCCTTGGGCAGAATCGCTCACGCTCAGCGGCGGGTCTTTCGAGGATGCGATTGCCGGGGATGACGAGGACGACGACGAAGGCGACGGTGTCAACGAAGACGCCGAGCCGCATTTTCCGCTCGTGATCGGCGCGGTGATCCGCTTTCCGGAGAACCGGAAATTCCCCGCCGACTTCGAGATGGAGGTCGATGACCTCATGCGTGCGATTCTCGAGGGTCGCGCCATGGATGCGTCCGAGAAGCGAATTGAAAACCTGCTCGGCGACATCTAATCGCATGTGGCACGCGACTTGACTTAGTGTCCGTCGAAGCCGAGGCCACCTTCGCGTGAGCAACGCTTCAAACGCCTGCCCGGTGGCGCTTGTCGTCACCGGGCAGCGTGTTTGCACGAGGGCAATTTCGCCTTTCAGTTCGCTTCCGATGTAAACGGCACGAACCTTCCTATAGGAAATTGCGAAGGTGCTGCCAGAAGAGGGTCAGCATGCAGTCATTCACCGGCACAGCCGTAGGTGCACTGGTGTCCTGGAGTGTCGATACAGACGGCCACGTTTTCCCCGCTAATGTGGCCGCAGCCGATGAACGATATCCCCACTTGGTGGTGGACCGGAACGGGGTGGAGTGGACGGTTCGCGAGGTTCCGACGCCGCAGGTCTGGGCGAAAGGTGCATGTTGTCTCGTTCTGAATTCGCGAGAGTGTGTGCGCCGCGTGTGGGAATATCCGCGGAGCTGGCGTGCCCTCGACGCGGATGCGCTCCTGCGCCTCGGAGTGGTCGACTGAGGGTCGGCATTCTTCCTTAGCCGTTATCTCCGCTCGAGCGGGGATCCACGTCCTGGTTCACTGCGGACCTGATGCAGATCGCTGATCACTGTGGGCTCTGCCGGGGTTGGCTCAGGACTGAGGCGGATCGCTGATCACAGTGGTCTCTGCCGTGGCGACCATGCCCTTTGGTGTGACGTCTGCCCGTCGCTGCCTGTCTGCTCTATGAATGACTCCAGCCACATCTGTCAGCCGCCTCGCTCGCCGGGCCAGCGTTGCCGTGCTCGCGGTCATCGCGGTCGCCGTGGCCGTGCTCGGTCTCCTCGTCGCACAGACGTCGCGCCATAGCATCGACGGTGCCCGCATGAACGTGGCGGGCCACCAGCGACTGCTCAGCGAGCGGCTCGTGGCCCTCACCCTGATCAGCCGCGAAGCCTCACCCGCCGACCGCGGGCTCTGGCGACCGCGCATCGATGCCACTGTCAACGAGCTGCGCGCCGCATCGCAGAAGCTCCGAAGCGTCACGGACGGCGACGTCATCATCCCACCGGAAAGCCGCGCAGGGCGCGACTACGAAGCCCTGATCGCGCTCCAGGACTCCGTGAAGGCAGCAGCCGCTACCGTCACCGCCGCCGACGCGACACCCGGAGAGATCGACGTGCTGCTCGCGCAGCAGAAACGGCTCACCGTCGCCATCGAGCACGTCGTCGACGAGCTGGAGCTCGAGTGGGGCCGCGAGACTGAACGCCTGCTCCTCCTCGAGGCGGCCTGTGTCATCCTCCTGCTCATCGCATTCACGTTCGGCGCCCGCATCGTCCTGCAGCCCACGCAGGAACAGCTGGCCGCGACCGTGAGCGCGCTTGGGGAGAGCGAGTCGCGCATTCGCGCCGTGGTGAACGCCATGGAGGACGGCATGTTCATCATCGACGAGACGGGCGCCATCATGGAATGGAATCCGGCCGCGATGAGGATCCTCGGCCTGCCGGAGCGCGCGACCACAGCCGACGTCACCGCGGTCGTGCGCCGCGCGCTCGACGAACATGGGCGCGACCTCACGCTCGAGCGGTCCCCCAGCATGCTGACGATCCGCACGGGCAAGTCAGTGGCCGGCATGCTGTTGTCAATCACCACCCCCGCGGGTGAAACCCGCTGGATCTGCGTGAATACCAACCCACTCTTCCACGCCGATCGCGCGACGCCCCACGCGGCCGTCTCGATCTTCCGCGACATGACGATCGCTCGGCGCATCGAGCAGGAGCGGGTCGCACAGGCCGAGGCGCTCGAGCTCCAGAATCAGGAGTTGACCTCGCAGGCCGACGCATTGGAACGCGAGCAGGCGCTCTTCCGCTCGCTCATGGAGACGGTCGGCAGCGCCATCGTCGGACTTACGGCGGAGGGACGCGTCTTCGAGTGGAACCGGGAAGCAGAGTCGCTCTTCGGAATTCCGCGTGGCGATGCAATCGGGAAGTCCTACGTCGAGGAGTTCGTCACCCCGAAGCATCGCAAGCGCATGCAGGGGGGCATGGCTGAGGTCCTCGGCGGACAACAGATCCGGAGCCACGTTGGGCCCGTGGCCAACCGCGACGGCGACCGACACGTCGTGCTCTGGAACATCACGCCACTCACCTCGGGCGTGGGCGAGCCGGTACACGGGCTCATCGCCGCCGGTGTCGACATCACGGAGCGCGAGGCTTCGGATGAGCGGTTTCGCCTGCTCTTCGAGCGCTCCACCGACGCGCACATGCTCTACGACGCCGAGGGCATCATCGACTGCAACGATGCAACGCTACAACTGCTGCGCGTCGATTCACGCGAGCGACTGGTAGGCCGTCGGCCAGGGGAACTTTCGCCGCTGCGGCAGCCCGATGGGCGCCTCTCGGTGGTCGTCGCGGGCCAGATGCGCGAGCGCGCGCGCGTCACGGGCCATCACCGATTCGAGTGGACGCACCGCCGCGACGACGGGACCGAATTTCAGGTGGAAGTCACGCTCACTCCGCTCAAGCTTCACGGCCGCCCGGTGTTCCTCGTCGTGTGGCACGACATCACCGAACGGATGGCAGTGGAGCGCGCACTGCGCGTGGCCAAGGATGCCGCCGAGTCCGCGAACAAGACGAAGAGCGAATTCGTCACGCGGATGAACCACGAGCTGCGTACCCCGCTCACGGCAATCATCGGCTTTTCCCGCACGCTGCTGCGCGAGAAGTCCGGCCCACTCGATCCCGGCGACAAGCTCTACGTCGAACGCATCCGCGACAACGGGATGCACCTGCTGTCAGTCATCAACCAGATCCTCGACGTCGCCCGCGTGGAAGCCGGACGCATGGAGCTCGATCGCGAGACGGTCATGATCGACGAGCTCGTGCGAGAGACGGTCGCCATGCTCGAATCCACCGCGGAGGCGAAAGGAATTGCCCTGCGATGCGAGGTCCCGGAGCGCACTGATCCCGTGGTGACGGACGCAGGCAAGCTCCGGCAGGTGCTCATCAACCTCGTCGGGAATGCGATCAAGTTTACGGCGAAGGGCGAGGTGCTCGTGCGGCTGACGAACGACCCGGAGACCGACCAGCCGCGCGAAATCATGGTGCGGGACACCGGCATGGGCATTCCCGCCGACCGTCAGGTGAAGGTCTTCGAGCCGTTCGAGCAGGCCGACAGCTCCACGCGCCGCGAGTTTGGTGGCACGGGGCTGGGGCTATCCATCGTCCAGTCGTTCGTGCAGTTGATCGGCGGCAGCATCTCGCTCCACAGCGTGGTCGGCGAAGGCACGACATTCATCGTGCGGTTGCCACAGTATCGCGCATCTGGAACAGTTACCATCGCGGACGGGGAAGCAGGCGCTGCCGGTGTCTAAAGCTGGAAGAGCGTACCAGGTACACCGTACCTTGTACCATGAATGGCATAACAGCTCCGGGGAACAGTGGACACAGTTTACGACATGAGAGGCCCCGTTACTGCGTACAGGTACCGGGTACGCTCTTTGAGGTGATAGCGTCCACTGTTCCCCGTGGGCAGTATGCAATTCCAGGTACAGGGTACGCAGTACCAAGTACGCCCTTGTAGTTGTTATCAGCCATCCAACCGTTTCACTAATGCTCCGTCTCTCGTTCGTAGCGCTTGTCGTTCTCTCTGTCGCTTGCGCCTCCGGCAATCCCGAGCCGCAGACGGACCCGCGAGATCGTACCGGCCAGCAGCAGCGTCGCCCGGGTCCCCTCGATTCCACTCGGGGCAACCGCGTCACCGAGAACGCACGACCGGATGCACCGGCGCGTGCCGGCCTGATCGTCGTCGCGAACCAGGATGCGGCGAGCGCCACCGTGGTCGAAGCCGCGACGATGAAGACACTCGCGACGCTCAGTGTCGGCATTGGACCGCACGAGGTCGCCGTTTCGCAGGACGGACGCTGGGCCGTCGTCACCAACTACGGCAACAAGGAGACGATCGGCAACACGCTCAGCGTCATCGATCTCGCCGCGCCAACGCTGGCCGTCACCCGCACCATCGACCTCGGCGAATATCACCGTCCGCATGGTGCGGCGTTCATCCAGGACGGCCGGAAGCTCGTCGTCACGAGCGAGACGTCGCAGAAGCTCGTGATCGTCGACTTCGCGAGCGGCAAGGTGGACACGGCGCTTGCAACGAATGCGCGCGGATCGCACATGGTCGCCGTCCGTCGCGATGGAAAGCGCGGCTGGACCGCCAACATCGCCGACGGCAACATCACGGAGTTCGACCTCGACGCCCGGCGCACCGTGCGACAGCTCCCTGCCGCCGCGAACGACGAGGGCATCGCGACCACCCCAGGCGGCATTCTCGTCTGGGTGGGCAGCAACTCGGAGAAGACCGTCACCATCATCGACACCGAGCGGGGCGAAAAGATCGGCACGATCCCCGGCATCGGCACACCCTATCGCATCGGCATCTCGCGCACGGGGCGGATGGCGGTGGTGAATGACCCGGGTGGCAATTCAGTATGGCTCTTCGAGGTCGGCACCAACAGGCAGCTCGCGCGCATCGAGCTCGCAAAGGAGAAGAAGATCGTGCTCGCCGACGGCGGCCCTCCCGGCATCGCCGGCGCCGGCCCCGAGGGCGTGACCTTCGATCCGATCGCCGACATCGCCTACGTCACGCTCCACGAGACAAACCAGGTCGCCGCGATCAGCCTCGTGACGTTCACCGTGGTCGACGTCGGCCCGGTGGGGAAGGGCCCGGACGGCATCGCGTTTTCCCCGCTGGTGAGGAAGTAGCGCAGTCGCTCAGGCCTGCGTCTCCAGCCAGCCGATCAACCCGCCCCAGATCGCCGAGTCCTGGAGCAACAGCGTGAGGAAGTACGTGGCCACCTCCTCCGGGGGATAGGTGGCCACCAGCTTGTCCGCCGCCGCTGCAAGGGTCCCCGCGTCCTGCACTGGCACTTCCAACTTTTCAGAATCGATCCGCCCCTCGTCGTTCTCGATGCCGAGCGCGTCGAGGAAGGCACGCATCATCGGGCGGCGGTGGCCGAGATGAAGATCGACGAGGTAAGAGCTGAGGAGCTGCGCGTCGTCGAGCGGCAGGCGCACCGCTTCGCTTACGAGCTTCGCCCGCGGCCACGTCGCGACGGTCTGCGGCCGGAACTTCAGCGCCGCGGCGACTGCATTCCGGGTGGTGGTCTTCACCCATCCGTTCTCATCGTCAGTCAGGCAGGCGGTGATCGCCTCGGTCTTCTCTTCGGGTGTAAGAGCCTTCCACAGGCGACGGACAGTCGTTGTGGTGGGGGCAGCCGCAAGGGCGGCGAGGGCGGGGCGGAGAGTGGTCGTCATCCAACAATAATAAAACCTGGCTCCAGCTCGAGCTTGAGCCAACGGCGAGCGGCGAGCACGGAGCCAACATCGAGCGATGAGCCTGAGCTGAAGCAAGGAGCCTGAGCCGCGAGCTCAAGCTCGAGCTCCAGCTTCGAGCTTCAGCTCGGCGCTCCGGCTCACGCTCGGAGCTCCGGCTCCTTGCTTGCGCTCGAGCTCGCAACTCGCAGTTCGCTTCATGCTCGCCGCTCAGCTCACAGCTCGGCTTGACTCCTCCGCCTGGCCTCGTCGTACTCAATAATCAGCGCCGTGATCTCATCCGCATTCGCACTTCCATAATTCGCATGGCAGTTATTCATCACCACATGCACGCCCTGGGTCCGATGCGCCACATCAATGATCCTCGGTACCCACTCCGAGAGCTCCGCGGCGTCGTACAAGTACCGGTACCGCTCACTCACCACCGAAACAGGCGTCTCCCACGTATCCGTACGTCGGCCATGCATGCGAACGACTGCCAGGCGCTCGCTCGTGACCGCCGTCATCGCCGGCATCGATGTCTCGAACCCGGGTGGCCCATCGACCATCACGAAGGTCAGATCACTTTCTCTGCACACGTCGAGGGTGCGCTGGCGGCGACGTCCTTCCGAAACCCAGCTTGCGTGCCGGAATTCCACCGCGCAGATGTCCATCCCCGCACGCGTCCGGATGCGCGCGAGATCCCGCTCTGCATCATCCGTCGGCACGCAGAAGCGTGGAAGTTGAAGGAGGATCGCACCAAGCTTGCCCGCATCCCTTAGCGGTTGGAGTGCCGCGAGGAAGCGGCGCCATACCTCGTCCACGACGGCATCCGGCAAATCGCACGTTCGGACGCTCGTCGCGCCAGCGAGCGAGCTGGGAAGCGCCGCACGGATATCCTCCGGAAGCCGGCTCACCCTTGTCGCATGTCCGGTCATCAGCGCATGGGCCTTGATGTCGAATACGAAACCCGGCGGCGTCCGCTCGGCCCACAACGCCGCCACTCGCTCCGAGGGCAGCGAGTAATAGGTGGAGTCCACCTCCACGAGTGAATAACGCGACGCGTAATGCGCGAGTCGCGCCTCCGCCGTATGAACGCCGTCGGGATAGAACACGCGGGGCGCCGTCATGGTAGGATCTGTCCAGCTCGCGGTGCCAAGCCGCACCTCCAGTCCCGCAAGCGGACTGGCCGTTTGTACGTAACCCTTCACGCCGCACGCCGCTCGTGCCCGATCGCTGCGCTCGCGCGCGACGACGATCCCTTCGTCGTGTGGCAGCACTTCGACCGCACGTACCGGACGCGCGCCGCCCGGACGCAGGGCCGCCTCGCGCTGCTGCGCCACCATCGTCCGCACCCGCTGCGGCGCATCGCGAAGCAGCGGGGCGATCAGCGACGCCTCCGGCAGGTGCTTCCAGTAACGCCGCGGCATCTCCGCCCGCATGGTCTTTGGACTCGCCCGCGCGGGATTGAAGGTATGCGCATAGTAGGTGCGCCAGAGCGTCTCGAGCTCATCTCCGCGCGGCGCCTGCGAACGCGGAACGCCCGGTGTGAATGACAGCGTCCCATCGCGCCAGCTCGCGCAGAGGTCGGGCGTGAGGATCGACCAGCGCATGGCCGGAAAACGCCGTGCGAAGAAGGGCGCCTCACGACGCACGACATCCTGCTCCGGCTCGAACCACGCGACGAACTGCTCGTCGCCGGCATCATCCTCGATCCGCCGAAACCGGACGAATGCACGCATCTTGTGCCCTTCGCGGCGCACCGCTTTCGCCATCGCGGCGAGCTGGTGAGCGTCGTCGTCGACGTAGACGTCCAGGAGGCTGCGCTCTCCATGCGTGATGCGCCAGAGCACGCGGTAGAGCGTGCTCCATCGCGTAAGATCGCGATGACACGCCACATCCGCCGCGAGCGACAAAAACGCCTTCGGTACGTTGGGCGCCGTGCCCGTCCGTTGGGGTGTCGGCTCAACTGGAAGCGCGTCGAGCAGCGAGCACTGCGCATCGTGCTGCGAGCGAAAGACGAGTTGACTGGGCTCGATCCCCGATTGCAGACCAATGCGCGCCACCTCTCGCCAGCCTCGCCAGGTGCCGTCGAATGTCAGTTGTGGCATCGACGGCTGCTACTTGAAAAGCGGAAAAGCAATTCTACCACCTCTGCGGTAAGGCAGTTTCCGCGGATTGCGATCGCGGTCACAACTCCCCACTCACCGCCGACAGCGGCGCCGAGAAGAGATCGAGCTGCGTCCGTCGCCCGAGGAGGCGCGTGCGGAGGTCCGCCACATCGAGCGCGCGGGCGGCCGGATTGTGATCGGCCGCGAGGATGAACGGCAGCGCGCGCGTCATCGCGACCTTCAGGCGCACGAGATCAGCGAGGCGCAGCCGGTGCCAGCGCCGGGCCGCGAGCATTCGGTCCACACTGCGCGCGCCGACGCCCGGAATCCGCAGCAGTAGCTGACGGGCGGCGCGATTCACGTCGATCGGAAAAAGACCGCGGTTCCGCAGAGCCCACGTCATCTTCGGGTCGAGCTGCAAGTCCAGATTCGGTTCCGACGGCGTCGTCAGCTCGCTGGCGGCGAATCCGTAAAACCGCACCAGCCAGTCAGCCTGATAAAGCCGGTGCTCCCGCACGAGCGGCGGAGACTCGCTCGGGAGAATATCCGGCGAGTCGGGAATGGGACTGAAGGCCGAGTAGTAGACGCGGCGCAGCTTGTGTGCATCGTAGAGCTCGCGCGACGTCTCGAGGATGCTCGCGTCGGAAGCGGCGGTCGCCCCCACGATCAATTGGGTGCTTTGTCCCGCCGGTGCAAAAACTGTCGGAACCGCGGCTGATCGTACAAGGGGCGTACCAGCATCTCTCGCCGCGCGTATCGTCAGGCGCGTCTCGTCTCGCGTTTCGTCGATCCGCTCGCGTATCGACGTCATCGCCCTGCGGATGGTGACGAGGCTCTTCTCCGGCGCGAGCTGGTCGAGGTCGCCCTGACTCGGCAGCTCCACGTTGACGCTCAGCCGATCGGCCCAGCGCCCCGCCTCGCGCACCAGCTCCGGCGAGGCCAGCGGAATCGTCTTCAGGTGGATGTAGCCGTGAAAGCGCTCGTCTACTCGCAGTGTGCGCGCCACGCGCACAAGCTGCTCCATCGTATGGTCGGGCGACTTGAAGATCCCGGAACTGAGGAACAGTCCCTCGATGTAGTTGCGCCGATAGAAGTCGACGGTCACCCGCACTACCTCATCCACCGAAAACCGAGCTCGGCGCACGTTGCTCGAGCGACGGTTGATGCAATAGAGGCAATCGTACTGGCAGTAGTTGGTCAGCAGGACCTTGAGGAGCGAGACGCAGCGCCCGTCGGGCGTATAACTGTGGCAGATGCCCATCCCCTCCGTGGAGCCGAGGCCCTTTCCGTC